>JAWVFI010000044.1:0-27514 GCA_033856235.1 Blastocatellia bacterium
CACACCGGCGATGCCGATGTCTGCTGCGGCCATTTCGCCCTCCCGGTTACTTACCTGTCGAATGATTTCGTGTCTGTTTTATAACCCATTTCCGATGCGACTGCTATAATCCCCGCCGCATCGCGAAAGAGTTCCGGAAAAGCTGATTTGAGGTGCAATCATGAAAACCAAGTTCCGCAAGGGAGCGGGCATCATTGCCGGCTCAGTTTTGTTGCTGACCTTCAACTCGTTCGCTCATCCGCAAGCCAACTTGCCGGCCAAAAACGAACAAAAGGAGAAACCTGTGACGACGCATGCGAGCGGCACATTTGAAGTGAAGATGAATCCCCAGGCCTCGGACAAAGAAGGAGAGCCCACTGTGGGCCGGATGTCACTCGACAAACATTTCCACGGTGATCTGGAAGCGAGCAGCAGAGGTCAGATGCTGGCGGTGGGAACGGAAGTCAAAGGCTCGGCAGGTTATGTGGCAATGGAGCGTGTCAACGGAACGCTGCACGGAAAGAGCGGAACTTTTGCGCTGCAACATAGCGGCACCATGACTCGCGGCACGCCGCAGCTAACTATTACCGTCGTCCCCGATTCCGGCACCGGCGAACTGAGCGGACTGGCCGGAAAAATGACTATCAATATCGTTGACGGCAAGCACCTTTACGAATTCGACTACACGCTGTAAATCTGATTAGTCTTCCGTCGGCAGCCACCGATTAACGCAGATAACACAAATCAGAACTGGTTGATATCACCGAATGCTGAGCCGTCTTGCTTTCTTATCTGAGTCATCCGCGAAAATCTGCGGCTAATTCTCTGAGGCTTTGGCGCTTCGCACCGTCCCTACGTGCCAAAAGCATAAAGCGCGCCGCGGGTCCGAATGTAGATCCGCCCATCGGCGATTGCCGGGGTCGCGAAGACTTCGTCATCCAATTCATTCACCTTCAGTATTTGCCATTCGCCGCCGGCCTTCAGCACCGACACCTGACCGCCCTCGCCAATAAGGAACACCTTGCCATCGGCCGCAACCGGAGATGAGAAATACTTGTCGATCGCCCCGTGCAGGCGTCCCTGCTTGAGGACGTTCCCGGTGGCCGGATCGAACGAGAGCAGAATCCCGCTATCGTTAATCATGTACAGGACGCCCTGGTACAGGAGGGTGGAAGGGACCTGCGGCACAGGCTTGTTATAACGCCAACGGATCGCCGTCGCAGTCTGATCGCCCACTCCCCCCAGCTTGATGGCCAGCAACCCATTTTCCGAAGCCATCATGGCGCGGAAAACTTCCCAATCCCTGCTGTTTAGTTTCTCGTCGCGATCCATGTCGAACGCCTCGAAGGCGTCCCGCAACATCTTGTCCATCGCCTCGGTACCGGAAACTTCTGTCTTGGCAATTTGCCGGTCGCCATTCTTGTCGTATCGCGGCAGCGCCTCATCGAAAGCAATCGTCCCCACCTGCCTGCCAGGTTGATTCGTCGGGAATCCCCAACCGTTGATGTAAAGATATTCCCCGTCATTACTGGCAATCGATTTCATCTCGCAGGCCAAGCCGCGGACCCACCACACTCGTTTGCCGTCGGCCACGGAGTAAGCAGAAAGTTGGAACGATTCGGGAACGACGATCTGCTTCGGGCCCTGCTTTGGTTGATAGATGATCGGCGTCGAGTAGCCGGAGATAACGACCGGGCGATCAACTTTCCAGCGCACCCGTCCGCTGTTCTTATCGATTGCGATCAGGTACGAGCTGGGGTTGTCCTGATCGACCGGCAGGATCACCTTGTCATCAACGAGAATCGGGACGCGCCGAACCCGTAGAACATATTGAAAGGCCCGAGCGGCAGCCGCCAGCGTTCCTTGCCGGCGCCATCATACGAAAGGACGCCGAACTCCTGGAAGAAAACGTAAACATTCGCGCCGTCGGTTACCGGGCTGGGCGATGCTGGTCCATTGACGAGCTGCAAACGGCCCGTCCGCACGCGCGGTACTTCGCGTTGCCAGAGCAACTTCCCGGTCTGCCGGTCGACGCAGATGACCAGAAGCTTGTAGTTGTCCTTCTCTTTAGTGTGCGCCGTAAGAAAGATGTGGTTCCGCGTCAATACCGGCGAAGAATGGCCGGGTGGAAGAGGCGTTTTCCAAACCACGTTCTTCTCAGGCCCGAACATCTCGGGCAGACCGGTAGTTGCGGAAACGCCACTGCCGTTAGGCCCGCGAAACTGTGACCAGTCTTCAACTGCGGGGCATGCCAGGGGAAAGACGGCGATAGCAAAGGCGAACGACAAGGCACAGATTATATGTTTCATTCTCACCATGTTTCAGATCGGAGAGTGGTGGCTCGACGCCAAAGTTAAAGGGGGAGCGAATCGCGTGTGATTCTAATCGAATGAGGTTACAAAGCAAACATTTAGTATTAGGTCTGTGTATCTGCGTAGTCTGTGGATGTGGCCCAAACTCGTGGTTTAATAACTCGCATAAACGATGACGATTAGCCCTATCAAAACTCGGAATCGCGGAAGGCAGTTGGCGTTGAAACTGCTCACGATAGTAGGGGGCTTGGCGATCGGTTTTTTGCTGGTAGAAGTGGCCCTGAGAATCATCGGGTATAGATACCTGAATCTTTCTCAGTACGATGCATATGTGGGATATGCCCTTAGACCTGGCGCGGAAGGGTGGTGGAGAAAGGAGGGCGAAGCCTATATCAAGATCAACAGCGACGGATTGCGTGACCGGGAACACTCCCCAGCGAAACAACCAGACTCGTTTCGCGTCGCGGTACTCGGAGACTCATTTGCAGAAGCGTTACAGGTACCTTGGGAAAACGCTTTCTGGGCATTGGCGGAACAGAGATTACAGGGCTGTCCGGAATTGCAGGGGCGGAAGGTAGAGGCAATCAATTTCGGTGTCTCTGGTTTTTCGACTGCCAGGGAATTGATCACTCTACGCCAGCGGGTCTGGAAGTATTCTCCCGACATGGTTGTCCTCCTGGTTACCACGGGAAATGATATCAAGGACAATTCACCTCGGCTCAATCAGTACGAAAGTCTCCCTCTGCCGTACTTTGTTTATAAGAACGACGCGCTGGTGCTGGACAATTCCCTCCTCCGGGAGCACGAAAAATCATTGAAGTTTCGGCTTCAGAAATCGTTTCCGGGAACGACGCTGGACTGGCTGCGAGATCATTTGCGACTGATTGGCTTAATAGACGAAGCCCGTGGGGCCTGGCAAAACCGCGGGCCGAAACGACACGCAGATCAGGCCGGGTTTGTTGATGAGCCGGGATTAGGGACGAAGGTTTACATCCCACCAACTGATCCGGTCTGGGAGGAGGCCTGGCGGATAACTGAAGGTCTGATCCTGCTGATGCGTGATGAGGTCAAAGCGCACGGAGCACAGTTCCTGATTGTTACCGGCAGTCACGGCATTCAAGTCTATCCAGACCCGGAAGTTCGCCAGAATTTCATGCGCCAACTGGCAGTCGATGACCTGTTCTATCCCGATCGGCGGATCAAGGCTTTAGGAGACCGTGAAGGAATTGAAGTTCTAAACCTGGCTTCGGATCTGCAGGTATATGCCGATCAAAACAAAGCAATCCTGCACGGCAAAGACGGATCGGGGCATTGGAATGTGCTGGGACATCGTCTCGTCGGCGACCGCGTCGCCGCAAAGATTTGTGAAATAGTCGCAGAACGAAGAGCAAAGGGCCAAGGGCAAAGCGCAACGCGTTGAGAGCATCCCGTCAGTAAGGCTTGCCCGCCGGAACATCTTTTCAAATGACCGTTTAAAGTCGGGCTCCTAAACGATGCGTTAACGACCGCTTTCCCTGGCTCCGTGTGCTGCACTCGAAGGCCATCCATATTTCAAACGTCGCTGCAAAAATCCGAGTGAGCGACGCCAACCGGGAACAACTTCTCTGGGCCAGATATCTACTGAACTTGAAATATGCACTTGAATGTAATTGCGCGGAACCGCCATTGAAGTGATCGCGGACACCGAATGATAAGAGCGAGCTGTGCAGGGAAATGCCACCATCAGATTGTGCCGCGGCGTGATGCGCGTGGTGGGTGCCTGAGAGGCCGGCGGCGGATTAGCGTCGTGCAGAAAGAGCTCGCCACCCTCCATTTCATTCTCCCGGTGGTCACACATGTAAATCAACATCGACATCAGGCGGCGTGCGTGATCGAGATGGATCGGGCGGTCATACCCCATCTGTCCCTGATGTATGTCCATCCGCACCCACAACTGATTTGGTTCATGCTCAACGATCCGCAGTTTGGCCCGCTCCTTATCAATGCGGTCCTCACGATAAGGAACGTAACGAGCTTCAGAAAGGTCGAGCCTACAACCCTCAACGTCCCAAACCTCGGCGAATTGCTGCCGGCACCAGTCAATAAAATTCTGGCTGTGAAAAGTCTGGAAGAGGGCTCGCCACGCCGGTTGTTCGTCGAGCAAGCGTTGATAATCTTTATCCCCCCAGTAGAGAGAAAATCCAGTGGGGCCGGTGCTCGGCGGGCAGGTCGGAAACGACTGTTGCAACTTCAGATAATGCTCCGGAGAAATGAATTGATCCTGAAGCACATGCGCGAACGGCGCTCGTTGCAGATTGAAGTATCTGAGATCGCAAATACCAGTGGCCGTCGCGGCTGTGTTGATGGTCGGATTCATGGCCAAGCTTTTAAAGCCTCTGGGAGAAGTCTGCCGTGCCGCGCGCCAACGGCGCCGATAACTATGTTTGCGCGCCCGTTTGTTCAAGAGTGGTGCTCAAGCTGCTGATTGTCCCCGGAGCTTTATTGGCAAATTCTTCCGGCAACTCGTTCGTCAGCACGTTCTCGTACAACCCGTGGTACCGCGCGGCAACCGACTTCAGAGTAAAGTGCTCCGTCACTCTCAGGCGGCCGCTCTGCCCTAGAGCTTGCCTGGCCTCAGGGCCGAGGTAAATCATCTCTCGCCAGGCTTCAGCCAGAGCATTCGGATCATCTGTAGGTACCACTCGTCCGGCGCTTTCCACCATCCAGGCAGCATCACCGACATCTGTTACTACGCAGGGCACGCCGCAAGCCATTGCTTCGCCAATAACATTTGGAAAACTCTCGCCGTAGGCGGAAGAAAGTGAAAATACATCAAGGGCCGCCACCAGGCGCGGCAGGTCGTGCCGTTCTGACAGCAGATGGGTACGCGGTGCGAGCCCCAACTGCTGAATAGACTCGCCGAGCTCACGATTTTCACGATTAACTTTTCGTCCAATCAAAAGAAAATGGACATCCGGATGCAGTCCTGACAACAAAGCGGCAGCGCGAAGGAAGGTCGCGTGGTCCTTCATCGGATGGTAACGACCCACCAGCCCGATAAGGAAGGCGCCTTGCGGTAGTCCCAGCTCTGATCGTACTGACAAGCGGGCGTCGGCCGACGGCATGAATTCGGTCAGGTCGATGCCGTTCGGAATAACACAACTCTTCTTCGTCGGATAGCCGAGCGATTTATGTTGCCGTTGCGCTGACTGGGAAACAAAAATTATTTGCCCGGGGAGATTTGAAAGAAACGCGCACACTCTGACGGTCGCGGCGGTTAGCCATTTCTCTCTTTCCAGTGAACTGATCGCGTAATGAATGCTCCATACAATCGGCGCTCGCTTAAAGGAAAAGAGATTAGCCAGGTGGGCTGCGAAACAACTGTGATACATCCAGCCAACAATCAGGTCGGGATTGAGGCGGCGCATGAGCCGAACCAGCCGCCATAAGCCCAGGGGCGTCGGCATGCCTGCTCGCATCTGCGTGCTATGCACTTCAATTCCCAGCGCCTCAATCCGTTGGCGCAGCGCAGCATGGCGCATGAGGGAAATGACAACCGGGCGAAAGCGTGTGCGATCCGTTTCCGCAAGCAGCTTATACAGCATCATCTCTGCACCTCCGATAGAGAGGTCGTTGATGATATGCAGGATCCTGGCAGGCCGGTTTGCCGGCAGTGGCAAGTGTTTCGCGGTGTCCCCTGGCAAGTGTTTATCGACCTTGGCGCGCAAGCCCCTTAGTGGTGACCAAGTCATAAATCCCCTTCTTGAGTCCAACATCCAATACCGGAAGATGAGAATTCCGGTTGCGCGTCAGTGGGGCTACTGAGCACAAATTCGATCCTTGCCCTCGTAAGTATTCACAAGTGCAGGTGTATTGGGCAGTCTAACATAAGAGGTGTTTCTGGTTGGAATGGGGCGATGGGAATGGGGTCTTTGAACTAAGCCTATTTAGTGCTTATCGACTCTAGCGCGTCCTCAAGCTGCCCCATGGCCTGCGCATACATCTGGTCTCGATTACCAATGAAGCCCTCCCAAGACCGGGAAGCTTCATCACTCAAGAGTTTGTCCGTTTGTTCCTGAAGGGACGCCTCAAAGCTGCGCCAAGCCGGGGTCACTGTCCAGGGCTGAAGTTGATAGGTCTGGACGAAGCCATGCGTGCGTTGATCGAGGTCTATCAGAACGAAGGGAATACCCATCGAGAAAGCTACGACCGCCGTGTGCAGGCGCCCGGCGACCACTGCGCGCGATTTTGCCAGAAGCAGGAAATACTCCTCCGGCGACTCTGGGCAAACCACTTGACCCGAGTCCCAACGTGCAAACAGCCTCCGTACCAGCGGCAAATCCGCTGGGTCGTTGCACGCGATTACCACCTCATGTCCCCTACCGCGGAGTCGCTCCGCGAGGGCAACCAAGCCTCTGAACATCGCCCGCCCGCGCACGTGGACATTCCAGACGTTGAGTTTAGCGGTCCAGAAGCGGCGGGGAGGCATCGTGATCAGGACATGACCTTTCTGATTATTCCGTTGCCGTGGATGATTGAAGATAAAGGTCGCCGGATCTCCCATTAGTTTTGCTTTTGAAACACCCAACTGCTGCAACCATTCCAGCGTCAGCACATCCCTGGCGCCGGAAAACGTTGCATAGTCGTTTAGTAATTTGATCTCCCATTTCGCCCGGGGTGAAGGCTTATGCAGTGGGGAGCCAAGGGCTGAACCGGTGCCAATTCCCAAGAGAAACAATGGGACCTGAAGATGCTTCAGCGCATCAGCTTCCAGATGGACGCCCCAGCGCCAACGGAAACTGCCTTCATACAGATTCGAGCCTCCCACAATGATCAAGTTCGCTTCCCGGTTGGCGCGCTCAATAGCGTTTCGCGTCAAGCCGTAGTTCCCCCGGTCTTCACCTCTACTGTTGACATTCAGGAGCTCAAAGGATGCGTCCGGCACAAGCTTCCGGATCATGGCCGCAATGCCTCTTTGAACAAAGTGATCACCAATATTGGGAGTGCGAGGATAAAAATGATGGATCAGCATGCTCAAATTTTCCTTGAGGTGCTCGCCAGCGCGCGCAGTCGCATCCATACAAGTAAGTTGAATAGTCCGCGAAGCATCAGCGCCTCGGCTAACTGAACATAAGCCATGTTCATGGCGGTGAGTTTACCGGCGATGATCAAACAAAAGACGATACTGGCGCTTACCAACAGGGCCAGGTTGTGCCATCTCAGCAAGTCCAGGCTAATTGCCAGGGGGCGGAAGACAAGGAAGCTTAACAATAACCAGACAACTACTAGCAGCACGTTGTACACGGACAAGGCCGGCAGATACTCAGGTTCGAAGAACCGTAGGAACAGCAGTTGGCCCAGCAAGAGGGCAGCCAGCAACAGCAGGCTGCCACAGACGAAAGCCAACACCACATAACGGCCGATCAGACGCTTGAGCTGCTCGAGTTTCCCCCTCGCCGCCAGCGAAGTTATTTCCGGGGTGATGGCCGTCTGTAGATTTGACTGTAAAAGCGAGAGAGGAGCTGTCAGTTGTTTAGCCAAACCATACCAGGCCACTTGGGTGGGAGACGAGAAGAGCCCCAGAAAAAAGAGATCGCCAGGGCTGATGGCGAACCTGAGGTAACCCGAAAGATTGCTGTTCAGCAGACAACCAACCAGCTCGCGTCGATAGGCCCCCAAAGCATGTGCTGCTTCCCTGATGCCAACTCCTGACAAATAGGGCCGCACGAGCCTTAACGACTGGACCAGCGGCGGAATGCTTTGGACCAACCCGCCAATGGCAAATGCCCCGACGATGGCTTTCATATTGTAGCCATCGGCCGCGCCGGCAAGGTTCATCGCGAAATAGGCGCAGAGTAATGCAAAGGTGACCAGGGTTCCGACGACCTGCGGCACGACCACGGCCGTGAAGCGATCGTAGATTCTCAGTATGGGTTCATAGACCCCACTAAAAGCCGAGACCAGGACGGTGCAACTGTAAATATTGAATAGCGGCGAAAGCCCGGGACTCTGATAAATGCGATCTGCCAGCCAGGGGGACAGAGTGAGCACGCCAACACAGACCAGCAGCCCGGAAGCCAGGCTGACTCCGAGGCAAAGAATTAAGAGGCCTTTGAGTGAACGCGTGTCCCCCCGCTCTTTGAACTGCTCGAAAAAGCGAAACATCACGTCGCTCGCGCGCAGGCCGAAGAAGGAATCGAAAAAGACAAACAGGTTGAGGACGATGAGCACGCGCCCGTAATCCTCTATCTTCAACATCCTGGTCAGAAGCACAGTCTGCGCCAGCTTGATCGCGAGTGAGACTCCTGAGCCAACCAGCGTGATTGATGCGTTGCGACTGAACCGGCGCCATATCGACCTGTCCTCTACGCCTATTTCGAGATGCCGTAAGCGCCGCTTTACGCCCATCGTTGATTTCGAATCCTCTCCCAAACGTTTTTTGTTTCAAACGTGCGCGGGTTTAATAAACCGGTCAAAGAGGAGTGGGACACCTTTGCCAGCGATAATAATCATAAGGATGAGGAATGCGTAGCGCAGGCGATACAGGGCGCCGACATTGATCACTGCCAGGCCGAGTATTGTTAGATTCGCCGCCGCGATTGCGGCCAGCAGCCATACTGAGAATCGACGTCGCCCATGCCAGAGCCCAAGCAGCGCCAGGGTTTCCAGTGCATAGATCGCCAGAGTTTCAATTCCACTAAGCAGCCTTCCCGCCGAACCAATCTGCTTGCCACCGGAGAACCACATGTTGGGGAACGGCGCGAAGAAGCCAATCGCCGCCGCGCGCGGCAGGTACCGGATTAAGTCAGCAGTGGTACTGAACCGCACGTGGCTATCGACGTTCGAAGTGGACTCTGGGTACATTAGTAGAAAACGGCGCCGCACTGTGTCCACTTTCGCCGCCAGCGTTGTGGTGGGGTTTGTTTCTACCCTTAATGATCCATCGCCGACGGCTTTCGGCAGAGACTGACCGGTTTGCCAGTCAGTCCGCTCAGGATAGGGACTCTTGAAGCTGGGCACGACCCGCGTAGTGCCGATCGTCAGCAGCAGAAGCAGAGCCATCCCGGCAAGACTTGGCGTCCGGAAGCGTCTTTCCCAAAGTTGCTGCGCGATTAGCATCGCTGCTCCCAACAGCGCAGTCGCGATCATTAGCTCGCCCAGATTGTCTCGGGTAAGCCAAATGGGAATTGCCAGCCAGCCGCCAATGGCCCCCAACAGCAGTGCTGCTCGCCATGAAAGAGCCGGGCGTAGCAAACGCATATTGACCAAAACAAACGCCAGCATCCCGACGATGAATAGCGGGTCCTTCAGGACTTGCGTCGTGTGAATTAGGAGTGAGGGCCAGAGCCCGACGATGGCAGCGGCAACCATCCCGGCCCGAGGGTCGAATGCTTCGCGGCCCAGTTGATAGACCAGTACGAGAATTGCGAGGTAGCAAAGTAGATTGAGCGGCTCGGCGGCGAGGATCGTAAAGTCTAACCACGGACCGAGCAGAGCGAAGGAGATAGAGTATAGCTTTACATGAAATGCAAAAGGCGCCTTGACCCACTCGCTAAACAGACCCTGGCGGAGAAGTTCACTTAAGGCGCCGGCCTCCGCCCGGAATTCAAGCGCATCAGAAGCGAAAGTGCCGGCGATTCCACTAGGATCGAAAGTACCCGGCAGCACTGAGTTGCGGCCGATCGCAAATATGGTGACGGTCACGGCCACATGAAAAATCGCCGCCGCAACCAATAAATGCGGCGGAGCCAGCAGGGTCTTTATGCCTGGGTTCGTGTTTGATAAGAGCCCCGCCCGAATTAGCTTCATCCTTGCTTTTCAACCTAACATCTTTCGCTCTAAAAGCACGGAAAATTTAATTCCGGGGTGACCGTCTATGTCAGGCCGGAAGCTTTGCACCAAAACTCCAATTTCGTGTTTCTTAGCGTGGTTCCGTGTGGTTCCGTGTGGTTTCGTGAACCGTATGACTGCGATTCTCCAGCACACAGTTCACGAAATCCCACGAAATTCATGAAGTGACACGAATCAAAGTAGGTCTCCGGAGATCGTCAGGCACTTTTTGTGCAAAGCCCAGACAGGAATATCCCTGAGCAGTGCTGACCTCACGTCATCATCGAGCGGACTCTTAGGCCGAGACTGTTTTTCAGAAGCAAAAAATCTTTACGAGATCCTTTCTCATAGGTAGCATGCACAATGTTCCATCCGAGCCTTACCTCTTGCAGGAGCAACTCTCATGTTCGTGCGATCCCCCTGGCCCCTTTCCGCCGCCGGCTTACTAATCGTCTCCGTCGTTCTCGCCGTGGGGTTGCGCACGACGACAGCGAACGAAACGTCGCCGCCATCCGCATCAAAAGGCGCAGCGCCCGCGAAGTGTTTCAATCCGGCCGCGCACATTCCTTTGACGGGTAAAACCTGCGGCCCCATACCGGACCTGCAACTCAGTTGCTACCTACCTCCGGACATGGTGCCATCGGCTTCGCCTTCGCCGATGAAGGCTTTACTGAACTTCAACACGCTGCAGCGTTCCGCCGATATCTTTTCCTGGCAGGAGTTTTTCGCGCTCAACTGGCCCGCGCGCGCTGACATGCGCGGTGAGCCCGACACCAATAAAAAGATTACTGATCCCGGGCCGCGAGTCTGGGAAACGTGGAAGGAAGAATACGAAGTCTATTTGAAAGACGGCCGCCAGCCGAAATCCTGGAACGATCACGAGCCCGTCCCGGGAGCGTGCGGCGCCGGCGCCGATAAAGTTTTCTTTCGCACGCAGAAGATCGACGACGTAGTGGACGCAACGATGCAAGCCGCAGCCGCCGACGGCACGCTGCCGTCCACGCTTACCGATCAGAAAGGCAAGCTCGTTCGTTACGAGATACGGCTTAACAAAGTGCTTTTTGATTACGTCGTGGAGAACAGGCTTTACAACGCCGGCGTCCAGGCACTCGCTAATTCGGTGAACTTCCCCAACGGCGCCATCCTGATCAAAGCCGCCTGGCGCGAAGTGTCGCCCGCCGAAGAGAAACTTTTTCACACCGTCACGGCCTGCGTCTGCGACAAAGACAAACTGGGACGCATGGTGAACTGTCACCGGCAGCGGATGGGCCTGGTCGGTCTTCACATTACGCAGAAGACGCCGTTCGCGCCCCAGTGGGTCTGGTCCACTTTTGAACAGGTCAACAACGTACCGGGGTTCGCCGCCAACGGATCGTTGTCATTCAATAATCCATCCTGCCCCACGTGCCCGGTGAACAAGCAAACGCCGCGCGGCACGCCGAATCAGATGACGCGGGCAATTCCGATTCCCGCAGTCGAACCTAATTGTGGCGACAAAACGCAGGCGGTAGATAACGTGCGCCGGCTCAACGACGACGTGAAAAAGGCGTTGGCCGGGGTGGGCTCGGTTTTTGAAAACTACGAACTCATCAACACCCAGTGGCCGGTACCGCAGGCGAGCGACACGCCCGAAACCGTTTTCACTGTGCGACCGCTCGCCCTCGGCAACACGACGATGGAATCGTTCGTACAACCGACCTCAACTTGCATGGGTTGCCATTCGACCGCGCGCACAGTCAATGCTAACAACTTCGTTTCGTCCGATTTCAGCTTCACGCTCAACAACGCCCAGCCGCAGCAATCAAACTGCAAAGTTATTCCGCCTCCGGCAAAGCCTCGGACTATGTGGGAGCGTCTGCACTGGACGAAGATCATGCGTGGCTACGTTCTCGCCACGCAAACGTATGAATTGCTGCCCACCTTTGTGCCAACAGCGAAACTACACTGTGCCAGTTGTCATTTGTCCGCTGGCGGAAACTCCGACGCGGCGTGGTGGATCAATCTGAAAGCCGAATATCCGACGAAGCCTCAGCTGCAATCGCGCATCAATCACTGCTTCACCAACAGTCTCAACGGTAACGCGCTATGCACGCCCGCGAGCAAAGGCGACAAAGGAAACTGCGACACCAATCACGACATGGAAGCTTTTCTCATCTACATGGAATGGCTGGATGAACAGTCAAAGCACCTGCGCTTGTGCAACACCGTGCTGCACGGATACCCGCAGCTCTCCTGCGCAACCGGTAATCCGGCCGCTGGCCAACAAGTGTTCATTCAAAAATGCGCAGTCTGTCACGGCCTGGACGGCCAGGGACGATATGAGAGCAACACTTACTTTCGCCCGGCGCTTTGGGGACCTCACTCATTTAACCAGGCCGCCGGCATGTTCTCCGACCCCTCGTTCCTGGCGGCGTTCGTGCGTTGGAACATGCCCCTGATGGCCGGCGGTGAGTTGACCGATCAGGAAGCCTGGGACCTGGAAGCGTTTATCCACTCGAAAGATCGACCCAAGACGCCAGGCGCAAAGAAATTTAAGAAGTGACTTTTAGGGAGTGCGCCAACATAGCGGGTAGCATTCAACGAAGCCTTGCCATTTATAAGAAACATGCTGAGAATGCAATCGGAAGTGAACCATGAAATACCGCGTGTTAATTGAACAGGACGAGGATGGAGTATTTGTGGCCGAGGTTCCATCCCTTCCCGGTTGCATCTCGCAGGGCCAAACCAGGGCGGAAGCTACCGCAAACATCAAAGAAGCAATCTCGCTTTACCTCGAAAGCCTGGACGCTCACAACGATCCAGTTCCGCCGCCAATTACAGAAGAACTCGTCGAGGTTGGCGCGTGAGTGTCTTGCCTGCTGTCTCCGGCCGTGACGTAGTCAAGGCGCTACGGAAGGCCGGCTACGAACATGATCGTCAAAGAGGCCAGCCACATCATTCTCCGACAGCCAAACTACCCTCATCGCCGCATCGTCGTCCCCGATCACAAAGAAGTAGCGAAAGGAACTTTGAGAAGCATCATTCGTGAGACGGGCCTCACAGTCGGCGAGTTTACTGATCTATTGTAGGGCGTGGATTCGCCGGCTTCGATCGCGATTGTCTCTTCCGGGATTAGTTTCTCAAGTGTTGCGCGATCGCCGGCCATCTTGTAGCTCTTCATGCCGTACGGACTTTTCGGATCGACATCGTTCCCTTCCATATAGCCGCCGATTGATCATTTCGCGCGAACCTTCCAGGTAGCCGAGCCAGTTGTCGGCGTGCGTCGCGCGCAACGCGGCGGCGTCTTCTTGATGAAGGCCTGGAAAATGCTGTCGATGTGCGCGCGAATCGCTTCGCGGTCAGGGGCACGGTCGTCTTGTGCGCTGGCTGGTACTGTTATGAAAAGGATGAAGCCGAGGACAAAGGTGCAACATACATAACCCGGAATTCTCAAAAATCATCGAGGTTACCTCCGTAGCAGAATTTGATGCGCGGCCTTTTTATCACCGGGCGAGGATTTATGGGAGGTCTGGAAAGGCCGCTATGGAGTGCGCCGGCAGAGCGAAGCGGCGACGCGCTTTGGATCTCCCCCAATAAGCAATCGAAGGGGGCGGCCACGGAGGGCCGCCCCTACACCTTTTCCAACAGCTTCTTTAGACCCGCATCAACATCACTTCCCAGGTGAACGCGGATAGCGCGCCGGCCGTGTTTCGCGAGGGACGAAAAATCGCCGAGAGCTTGCGCCTGCCTGAGGGTGGCGAACGTGTAGGGCTCGCGTGGAATTGCGAGATCAGTTTGCGCGTCGCAGGTTAGTTGGATGAAGACGCCGCTATCGGGGCCGCCCTTGTGCAACTGTCCGGTCGAATGCAAAAAGCGCGGGCCATAACCGGTGGTCGTGGCCACACGAAGCCGGTCCCGCAAACCGGTGCGAATCGACTGCAGGAGTTCTTCATGGGCAGACGTTTCCTGCATGTAGGCGAGTAGAGCGACATAGTCACCCGGCCTCACCGCGGATAGATGCTGTTTGATGATTTCACTCGCGCTCGAGCCGCGAGGTTGAGTACCGAAAATCCGCAACCCTTGATCGTCGGCAAGTAGTTCCTGCTCCGGCAACTTGCCGTTCTTTTTGAACTCCTCGAGCAAGCTGTTTGTATTGTCTTTGCTCTCTTGCACATTCGGTTGATCGAAGGGATTGATCTCCAGAAGAGCCCCGGCAACCGCAGTCGCAAATTCCCAAACGAAGAATTCCGCTCCCAGATCGAGTGGATCGTTTAAGACTCGCCGGATAACTGGATGACCGGCGGCCTCCAAAGCCTTCAGCCGGTCACTGTCGTCGCTTCCCAACTCCCCCACGCTGATGGCGACAAAAACTCGATCGCTCCCGTAAAGGTCAGGCTGGCCCAGCGGCTCGCCGGCAATCGGAACAATTCCCTTTCCTTCCTTGCCGGTGCTCTCGGCCACCAGTTGCTCAATCCAGAGACCGAGCGATGAAATTTGCGAACTTGTCATCAGGGTCAGTTTGTCCCGGCCCTGCACGGCCAACGCGCCCAGCGCACACCCAAGCCGCAGGGCCGCGTTTGTTTCCGCGGCGGCTGCCGCCCCCGACCCGTCGACGGCGCGCAACGTCCGCTGCAACATCTCGCGCACATCGCAACCCATCAGTGCCGCGGGCACTGTGCCAAAGTAGGAAAGCGCGGAGTATCGGCCGCCAATGTCGGCGGGATTCAGAAAGATGCGGCGAAAGTTTGCTTCGCGCGCCGTTCGTTCCATCAGAGTTCCTGGGTCGGTGATCGCGATAAAGTTCTCGCCCGCCTGATCTCCTTTGATTGATCGGACGCGATCGTAAAAATATTTGTAAAAGGAAAGCGGCTCGATCGTGCTTCCTGACTTCGAAGAGACGATGAATAGCGTCGTGGCAAGATCGATGCGCGATTCAAAGTTGCTGATGGTGTCGGGATCGGTGGTGTCCAGCACCAGTAATTCAGGAAAGCCTTCGGTTTGGCCAAACGTGCGGCGAAACACCTCCGGACAGAGACTGGAACCGCCCATTCCCAGCAACATCAAGTGCGTGAAACCGGCGGCGCGCACTTCGCCGACGAAAGTTTCCATCTCATCAATTCGCTCGGCGGTGTAATGCGGGACGGTGAGCCAGCCGAGCGAATTGTTAATTATTTTTTTATCTGATCCGGTTGATTTCCAGAGCGAGGCGTCTTTTGCCCAGATACGCCGCACGAAGTGTTCGCGCTCGGCTCGCTCAAGGGCATCCGAAAGGACAGTGTGAGAATCACCCAGACTCTCGCTTTGTTCTGGCATCGCATTCATGAATTGTCAGCAGGTTCGTGACAAGGATATCACGCTGGATGGTGGAGGAGAATACCAGACTAGTCACATCGAGCCCAACAGGTGTTCAGAGTACAAACTTTAGTTTGCTTCGCGGCACTCAGCAGTACTGATATTTAGACGCAAGCTAAAGCTTGTACTCTATACGTCGGTAGCGGAGGTTAAGATCTTCAGACCCGGATGGGATGGTTTTTGGCGTAGCGATAGGCGAAGTAGGCGGAGAGAATATGTAAAATCCAGCCCAGCGTGCCCGCTGAGCCAATCCAGGAAACGCCGGTGATAAAGAGCCAGATAACTCCGATAACAATGCGGCCGTTATAGATCTGGCCGATGCCGGGAATCAAAAAACTGAGCACGCCGGCAATGTAGGGATCGCGCATTAACTGAACCTCCGCTGCGAGGCTATACGCCGAAGTTTAGGGGATTGTTTCGGAGAAGTTTCAGTCGTTGAGGGTTTTGAGTCGCGCAGGGGGCTAAAACCATTTTCCATATATCATTTTCCATTTCTCATTTGTCATCGTCGGACACTTCCCTGTCGTCGGACATTCCCAGGACCGACGATGCCTTTTCTTAATCCGATGACAGATGAGATATGGAAAATGAGAAATGGAAAATCGTTCTTACTCTTCTCAAACCTACCTATCTCTCTACTCGCTGCGCAGTCTTTTTACGTCGACGATTTCCCCGCGAAACGTGCGCAGGACCTGTTGCACGGCCGGATGTTGCTCGGCCGTCTGTCGCAGCTGCTGCTGCTCTCGACGTGCTTCATCCTCCGAGCTTAAAGTCGCGCCAGCATCCGCACTCTTGATCACAAAACGCAAACTGATGTCCCGGCCCAAAACTTCGCGGCAAAGGTCCTGTAGCATTTTGCTATTCGCTTTATCAAACGTGTCTCGGAAATGCTTTGCCTCAGGAGCAAACTCAGCGCACAGCTCATCACCGGCAAAGGAAACACTAAGGGCGCCATCGAGGGCAGCCAACAAACGCATCCGCCTTTTTGCCTCAAGCCCAGCGCGAATCTGATCTACCGGGGAAAGATCGGCAGTTGGTTTGGAACTCGCAGCCGCAAAGGCTCCGGTTTCTGGTTCTGTCGCAGCGGGGGGCTGAAATGCCGTGGCGCCAGGCGCTACATCCTTCATCGTCTCGCGTTCCAGTGCCGGCGCCGCTGCCGCTGTTCCGGAAGAATGTGGCACGGACGCTTTCACTGCCCGCGCTTCTTCTGCCATCGCTCGACCACCGCCCCCCGCTGATCGGCTGGAACTTGTGGTCTGTTTTCCACTGGCATTTGGATTAGGACTGCCCGGGCCGCCTTCTGGTGAGGTCTTTGCGCTTACAGGCTTTCCGGTGCGCAAACTTTCTTCCAAAGCCGCGACGCGGGCGACTAGCTCAGTTAGCGGAGCCAGCCGCCGCATCTCCATTAGCTTCACCAGGCCGACTTCAACCTGATAGCGCGGATGCGCCGCTTCTTTGAGGTTGGTTTCAGTTTCCGCGAGCGAGTTAAAGAAACGCACCAGATCGGATTCGGAAAATAGCTCGGCATGACGTTGCAACTCGCCGGCGCTGGCTACTGAAGTTTCCAGCAAGCGGGCGTCGCCGGACACCTTCACCACCATCAGGTCGCGAAAGTAAGCAAGTAGATCGCGGCAAAAGTTGCGCAGGTCGTGGCCGCGCATGACTATCTCATCGACTACGGCCAGGGCTTCGGCAGAATTGTTGGCGGCGATTCCGCTTACCACGCGCGCCAGTATTTCCGCTCCCGCAATTCCGAGGGCCTTCTCCACGTCCTCAGTCTTGATCTCATTGCCGGCAAAACTGATCACCTGATCAAACGCGGATTGCGCATCGCGCATGGAGCCTTCACCGGCGCGGGCGATCTCGCGAATCGCTTCGTCGGGAATCTTCAGGCCCTCGGCGTCCGCAATGTACCGCAGGCGATCCGCGATTTTTGCCGTGGCGATGGTGCGAAATTCGAAAAGCTGGCAGCGCGAAAGGATTGTTTCAGGAACTTTATGCCGGCTGGTAGTCGCCATGATAAAGACGACCCGGGGCGGCGGCTCTTCGATCGTTTTCAGGAGGGCATTGAACGAATGTCCCGAGAGCATGTGGACTTCATCGATGATGAAAACCTTGTACCGATCGCGGGCCGGAGCGAAGGCGACGGTGCCGATGATGGCATCGCGAATATTACCCACGTCGGTATTGGAAGCCGCGTCGATCTCCTGCACGTCGATTGAGCCCCCGGCAGCAATTTCGCGGCACGATGGGCAGGCGGTCGGATCGTCGATGGCGCACGGTTCGGGCGTCGGGCCTGTCGCTTTATGACAGTTCAGCGCCTTTGCCAGCAAACGCGCGGTGGTGGTCTTGCCTACGCCGCGAGCGCCGGAGAAGAGGTAGGCGTGATGGAGACGACCATGAGCAATCGCGTTCCGCAGCGTTTGCGTAATGGCTTCCTGGCCGGTGACGTCGGCAAAAGTCTGCGGCCGCCATTTGCGGGCAATGACTTGATAGGTCATGAAATCTAACGCGGTGCTTGAGCCTTTTATTTCCAGATTTGCCAAAGACTTTACCAGAGGAAGGTCATGCTCGCAACGAGCCCAGCCGGTATAAAACAAAAAAGAAAAACGGCCCGGGTGCAGGCACCGGACCGTCGTTCTTTTGCTCAATGTTAGGCCTGAGACTACGGTTTGGTTTCACCCCGCGCTAATTGCGGCTTCGGATATTTCTTTAGCAGTTTCCAGGCGATGATTACGCTGCCGTCATCGTCCTTACGAACCAGGCGCATGGCCACAATGACATCCGAGACGTCATAACCGATCGAACGCAGCAGATAGGTCCTGCCAGGTACAGCCGGAAGCGTCGACTTGTACAGGGCGTTGTCGATCGTGGTTCCGGTCAAAAATCTGCGATATTCCAATCGGGCTTGAGGTTCCGCGGTCGGGACGCTGTACTCAGCAATGAAACTAACGCTCGGGTGTTCCAGAACAATCTCTTCCAGTGGGACGTCCCCCAGATCCGTCAGTATTCCGTAATCAGCTCCGGCAAAGCCCACGGATAAGATGCCATGATCGAGGCCAATGTCATTGCCATAGCCGTACTCGTGCGTCAAGTGAGTGAATGAATAATAGGCCCCGCCGCCCCGGATGGTCAGTGTCTTCCGGTTCTTCTTGTACACATCACTCTCGTAAACGTCGCGCGGCACCAGGCGAATCAATCCCGTGTCGGGCTGGCGCAGAAATTCAGCGTAGGCGGCGCGGTCTTCTTTGGCCGGCGCCAGGAATTGGTCTTCCAGCACCTGTAGCTCCGCTCGCTTAGATGCGATCTCGTTGAGCACATCCTCGCGCGTGCGCGACTGGCCGAAAGCATTTGTCCCAAGAATCGAGAGAGCGATGGCCGTAAATGCGGCGACACTGATAATTCTCTTCATTTCGGCTCCTCCGTGCTTAAGGTCCGACAAACTTCGGTTTGTCGCTGTCTCTCGAAACAATTCATGACGGGGAACGACAAACTGAAGTTTGTCGGACTTCCTGTTTCAATTTGGCCAGACCCCGGACTTACCCGCAACACACGCCGCCGTTGCTACCGTTGCTCCGTTCCCGGCCTGGCGGGGTTCGCAAGGCAAGCGTTGTGCGGAGCCCGGGATCTGATAACTCAAGTAGGACAGGCATTCCTGCCTGTCCCTCACTATTTTTCAAACACTACCAGGACAGCTTTCTCACACCACTGGACAGGCAAAAATGCTTGTCCCACTTAAATCGCGGTCTTGCGATGCGCCAGCATCCGCAGCAGCCCGTTGATCGCGAGGTGCAGCAAGAGATACGCGATTATCGCGATGATGATCGGCATCATCAACGTGTGCCCCTGATCCGTGCTGGGGCTAGCGACGATCCCTTTGAAAGGAAGGTAGAACGGATTGGTGACGGCAACTATGAACTGCACGAAGCCGGCGCTGCTGCGCGCCGCCAGCAGGGCAAGCAGGAAACGCATTCCCAACAGCGCGTAAAGCACGAAGAAAATGTAGTCTATGATCTGGGAAATCCGGGCCGCGCCACGGCCGCGCTGGACTTCCCGCTCGGTGTCGATTACTTCGTCAACGGCTCTGGCGCGAAAGTCACCGGCAACCTGCTCGATCCGCTGTGATTCCGCGGGTGGCGCGACCTGTGCCTGATCAGCAATCTCGGCCTGCACTTCGCCTTCGACTTGCGCCTTTACCGACTCGTGTTGTACCGAGCGTCGGGCCTCTTCATTGGCTAATTTGTCGTCCATGCTTACAGTCCCCTTCTCTGGTGCTGAAGGACAGATAGGGGTGGTCTGTCCGAGGTTTTAGGTGCCGTTAAAGGCGGTGCGCATCTTTCGCAGGTTGGCTCCGGGATACTTACCCGTTGCTTTGACTGTCTCCAGGAAACGCTTCGCCTCCGCCAACGTTCTGCCGGCATATGCGCCCATGAACCGTCGCTTGGTATTCACGTTGGTGTAGAACAGATTTTCTATATCGTAACACCTATCGGTGAAAACCTTGTGGTCGGGCCAAAGGCCTTGTGCCGCAAGCCGGTCACTCTCCGAAATGAACACCTCGCAGTCATCATCCTTGACCGGCACGCTTTTCAATACGATCGCGTAGAAGGGTTCGGGGTCGTAGATCACCGCTGTCTCAGGCACACGAAAAGGCAAATCATAGGGCTTAAAGGTCACACTGGTCTTGCAGGGAATTTGCGGGTTGCCACAGATGGCGACCTGTCGGCTCCGACGTCGCCCCTGAGCGGCAGCGCTCGCCGTTAGGAAAAGGATCGCAACCAGCGCCCATGCCTGCCATTTGTATCCAGATCGGCTAATCATTCATCAAATCCGCGTTCCGAATTCTGCAATCCGAAATTGTATGGCGGAGAGGGTGGGATTCGAACCCACGGAACGGTTTCCCGCTCACAGCATTTCCAGTGCTGCCAATTCAACCACTCTTGCACCTCTCCGAACCAGAGGCTAGAGACGAGGGGCTAGAGGCTAGTTATTCCTAGTCTCTAGTCCCTAGCCTCTAGTCTCCATTTTCCTGGCGGAGAGGGTGGGATTTGAACCCACGGTGGAGTTTCCCCCACTCCGGTTTTCGAGACCGGTGCACTAAGCCACTATGCGACCTCTCCGTAAACCTGTACCGCGCTGCTGGTCTGGCGCTTATCTTCTCTCTCTAAAAAACTTCTGCATCAAGGTCCGACACTCCGCTTCCAAAACTCCCGCCGTCACCTCAATGCGATGATTCAACATGCCGGCGTCGCAGATCTGAAAATGCGATTCCACCGCTCCTGCTTTTTCATCGCGCGCGCCGTACACCAAACGTCCCACCCGGGCCTGAATCAAAGCGCCGGCGCACATGGCGCAAGGCTCGATGGTGGAGTAAACGATCGTCTCCGTCAGGCGATAGTTCCCCAACGCTCGCGCCGCCTGGCGCAAGGCGACCATCTCGGCGTGCGCAGTGGGATCACAGTCAGTGCGCGTCAGATTTCCGGCCACCGCAAGTAATTCTGATCCAGCAACAACGCAGGCCCCGATTGGCACTTCACCGGCCCGTTCGGCTTCGCGCGCGGCAGCCAGTGCTTCACGCATCCAGCGTTCATCCAACTGTTGTTGTACTTCCGGCGACACGTTAGAAAGTTGAGTGTCAAACAACACAGAGTTGAACTATAGGGACGCGGTATGAGGGTGTCAAGCAAGCGCCTTTTTTGAAAACTCCGCGTGAAAATCAGGCGTTCAGAGTTTGTGCGTGCTATTATCTGGCTCGTTGCGCGGCAACCCGCCAGTCGTTCTATTTTCAGAATTTCGCATCCGTATGGCCACGAATCGAGACCCCAGGCAAAGAGGAAGCGGACCCTTGTCCGGCGAACCGGCGGGGACCAGACTGCGTCCGGCGCCGCCCTCTCCAACGGAACCTAATGTCGAACGACACGTCCCGCAATCGCCGCTGGCGATCATGCGCCGCTTTGCGCCCTCGGAGTTCAACACCGCGATGGTCCATTTCTATCGCGGCGAAGTGCAGCGTTCCAACACCTGGCGCAACCGGCTGGACACCACTACCAACTGGGCTGTGCTGACGGCGGGCGCCACGCTTTCATTTGCGTTCGGCTCCCCTACTAATACACACTTTGTGATTCCAATCAATTCCATTCTGGTGGCCATCTTCCTGGTGATGGAGGCGCGGCGTTATCGCTATTACGAAATCTGGTCCAGCCGCGTCCGCGTCATGGAGACCGGATACTTCGCGCAGCTCCTGGCGCCGGAAAGTTTGCCGGCGGATGAAGAATGGGCGGCGCATTTGGCATCCGATTTGATCACTCCCCACTTTACGATCAGCGAATGGGAAGCAGTGGGCCGGCGTTTGCGCCGTAACTACTTATGGATTTTTGTGCTGCTGGCTTTGGCCTGGAACTTGAAAGTCTATCTGCATCCTGACCCGGCCTACAGTTTTGACATTTTTATCGAGCGAGCGAAGGTAGGCATTATCCCCGGGTGGATCGTTTTCATTCTCGGATTTCTGTTCAATGCCGCGGTCCTGATTTTTGCCATCGGTACCATCAAGCTGCGCGAGGCCACCGGCGAAGTGCTACCGCGACATGAGTTGTCGCTGCACCCATTACAGCGCGTCACTAGTTGGACCAAAGCTGCTGCAGATACCAGCCGGCGAACGGTGCGCCGCACGAAGCGCGCGCGACATCGCGTCCGCACCAGCGGCGGCACCGCCACCGGCGAGTTTAAGAAGATCGATTTCACCGAAACACCGGATAGGACCAGTAGGCAGTGAGCAGTGAGGAGTGAGCGGTAAGCAGTAAGAACGCGAGGCGCTTACTGTCACTGCTCACTGCTCACTGCTCACTGCTCACTGCTTACTGCTGACTCCATGGAATTAGACGGCCAAAGACTGTCCTTAGAACTCATTGCCCGCGTTGCTTCCGGCAACGAGCAGATCACGCTTTCATCCGCGGCTCGCGAACGAGTCGCCCAGTCGCGCGCGGTGGTGGAGAAGATTCTCGCCGAAGGCCGCATCGTTTACGGCGTAAACACAGGCTTTGGCCGCCTCTCTGATGTTCATGTCCCTCCCTCGGATCTCAGACAACTACAACTGAATCTGGTGCGCAGCACCGCTTGTGGGGTTGGTGCGCCACTGTCCGAAGCCGAGGCCCGCGCTATGGTTCTGTTGCGAGCCAACGTCCTGGCGCGTGGCTTCAGTGGCGCCCGCCCGGAGGTAGTGGACACCCTGGTCGCCATGCTCGAGCACGGCGTCACGCCGGTAATTCCTGAGAAGGGATCAGTCGGCGCCAGTGGTGACTTAGCGCCGCTCGCTCATCTGGCCCTGGTAGTCATCGGCGAGGGGGAAGCTTTTTATCGCGGTGAACGAATGTCCGGCGCCGCCGCTATGCAGCGCGCGGGAATTCAGCCGATACAGCTTGAAGCCAAAGAAGGCCTGGCGCTTTTGAATGGCACGCAGGCAATGTCCGCCGTCGGTGGGCTCGCGCTGCACCGCGCTAACAGGCTGGCGCAGCTGGCAGATATTGCTGGCGCTATGACCCTGGAAGCATTGCGAGGGACGCCCGTCCCTTTCGACGAACGTCTGCATGACGTTCGCCCGCACACCGGACAAATCGAAGCCGCGGCACACTTGCGCGAACTGCTGCGTGGTAGCCAGATTCGCGAATCGCATATCCGGGACGATCCGCGCGTGCAGGATGCCTACAGTCTGCGTTGCATGCCCCAGGTGCACGGCGCCGTGCGCGATGCGCTCAGCCATGCGCAAAGAGTAGTCGAAACTGAAACCGGCAGCGTCACCGACAACCCGATTGTCTTTGCCGAAACCGACGAAGTGCTGTCGGGAGGAAACTTTCATGGCGCGCCCATCGCGATGGTGCTCGATTATGCGGCAATCGCACTGACCGATCTGGCAAGCATCAGCGAACGCCGGACCGAACGTCTGATCAATCCCGATCTCAACGAAGGCTTGCCGCCTTTCCTGACAACCGATCCCGGCACCTCCTCCGGCTACATGATTGCGCAGGTCACCGCGGTGGCGTTGCTGAACGAAATGAAGATCCTCGCGCACCCGGCCAGCGTCGATAACCTGCCCACGTCTGGTGGCAAGGAAGATCACGTCTCGATGGGCATGACCGCAGCTACCAAGCTGCGGACTATTGTGGAGAACTCAGAATACGTGATCGCAATTGAACTGCTGGCTGCGGCTGAAGGCTTGGAGTATCGTGCGCCGTTGTTGCCGGGTGTGGGGGTCCGGCGCGGTTATGAAATTCTGCGGCGCCACGTGCCGAGACTTACCGAGGACCGCGCACTGTCAAACGATATTGAAGAGATTGCGGCCGCGATTCGCATCGGCGAGTTTGACTGAAGATTGGCACTGCCGCAACAGGTGTTCAGAGTCCAAACTTTAGTCTGCCAGTCCCAAAAAAAGACAAGCTAAAGCTTGAACTCTCTACGCCTGGTTTCCACGAAGAGCTTTATGGTGCACCGGTGTTTATTGATAGTCGCGAATATCGCGGAAGGGTTTCTCGCTATCACTAAAGTCCGGACGGTAGTAATGTGCGGCGCCGTCGTACTCCTGCATCCAGCCTTCCTCCATCCCAAACTCCTCCAGCAATGCCGCGGCGCGCATCCATTCCGACTCGCTGATTCGCCGCGACAGCAGCACGTAGCGATCGTTGGTGGCCGCCTGATTGGTCGCGTAATACTGGGCCATCAAGGAGATCGCAACCCGCGGTCCCAGTTCTTGCTTGATCCATTGCAGCGATTCGCGCACGCCGGCGATATCGTTGGGCAGGACCAGCAGCCGGATGATCAGGCCGCGTTTGAGTAAACCGCTGTCGTCAAAAACCGGCGCGTCGCACATCTGCCGGTGCATCTCAGCAATGGCTGCGCGGGCGCAGTCTTTGTAGCTCTTCACTTTCGAGTACAAATAGCCGGCTTCATTTTCCGCGTATTTCAAATCCGGCAGATAGACGTCAACAATGCCTTCCAGCAGGCGCAATACTTCCACGGAGTCGTAAGCGTTGGTGTTGTAAACGATCGGGAGGCGCAAACCCTGTTCAGCCGCGACCAGGATGGCGCGCGCCATCTGCGGGGCGAAATGCGTGGGCGAGACGAAGTTGATGTTGTGGCACCCGCGCGCCTGCAGCTCCAGCATCATTTCTGCCAAGCGTTCGTGGGTAACTTCGTTTTTCAGCTGTTCCTTGTGCGTTTGCGAGATTTGATAGTTCTGGCAATAGACACAACGCAGATTGCAGTTACCGAAAAAAATATTCCCCGCGCCGTGCGTGCCGACCAGGGCGGGCTCTTCGCCAAAGTGCGCGGTGTAACTGGAGACAATCGGAAGGCGGCCTGAATAGCAGGCGGCGATTTCATTTTTCAGACGGTTGTTGAAGCAATCGCGCGGGCAAACTGTGCAACGGGCCAGAAGGTTTTCCAGAGCCTCGACACGTAATTGCAACTCGCCGGTTTGGAGCAGGTGAAGATATCGAGGCTCGCTTAGACCTGCCTTGGTTTCTAGTTGTTTAGTTCCATCCATGGTGTAGCTCAATGGATCCAAGCGGGGGCAAGCCGCCCTTCCTCACTGCAAGTTGGTTTAGTTGACGCTCGCCCCTGACACATGATCTCTGACCTCTGTTCTCTCACTCGTGTTTTCTAAAATGTACAAAGTGCGGTTTGTGTTCTTTCAAAAGTTCCGGTGGCATGTAGCGCTTGGTGATGCCCCAGAGGAAATCCATTTCCGCGTGCGTCGTGCTCAACGCCAGGCGCGCTTCGAAGATCAGCAACATGCTGCCGTAGAACAAAAGGGACGCGCCCACCAGTCCCATCACCACCGGGATCCATGTGTACCGCGTGCCGGTGACCGCCACCACGCCGATCGCTACACTCGTGGCCACAAAGACGGCGACTGCCACGTAGAAACTTGTCATGCCCCGCTGTAGCAAGCGCGAACGGCTGGTCAATTTGTCGAGTTGATCGTAAAGCATGGCGCGCCGTTCTTCCAAAAACTCGGTTTTCGCGGGATGGTCTCGCGAAATCTCCTCCAGGCGATCTGAAAGAGAGCGCACTCGATCCACCACTCGCCCCAAGCGCGTGGATGTGGACAGGATCATCGTACCGCTGGCTGAGATCAAAACCGCGGGGGTGATCATTGCCGACAGAACGGTCAGCGATGAAGAAAGTTGATCCATTTAGTTTTCCCATGGCATCGTATTAAGAGAGGTTCCTTAACGCAAGCCCGGTAGCCAGAACTGCCCTAATTTGTAACGCAAACTTAAGTTTGCGTTGCAGGAGTGGCATTCCACGCGGGTCGCAAACTAAAGTTTGCGTTACAAGAACCAATTAGGTGCTACACGGTAGCCAGCGCCATCCCCTCTTATGATATTCTCCTCGCAAAGTTACAAACGAGTTTTGCACTGGGCCCAGTGGCGCGATTGCGCACGGGTTCGCCGATTTGTTTCAAGCAGGAGGGACACAAGTGGCTAAGGAAAGTAAGAAGAACGAGAAATCCAAAGATGCCGGACAGGGAGGAACCGCGATGGGTCGCACCACCGGCCTCGCGTTTGGCGGTTCAACTCGGCCCAAGAAATCTGAAGGCCCGGAGGACGCTTCGAATTACAAGGAGATGAAAGGCGGCCGCCGTACAGGCGTGAAAGGCGGCGCCAAGACGGGAGGCAACGCCGGCGGCGGAGACAGTAGTACAGGGGGCAAGGGCAAGAAACGGGCCTCGAAAGCAGGTTCGAAAGGCGGCAGCAAAGGCGGCGCCGGAAAAGGTGGCAGTCGCGGCGGCGAAGGAGGCCGCGGCGCCGCCACGCGACCTGCATTCAAGGAAGGGCCGAAGAAGTAAGTGCGATTTCGGATTGCGAAATTCGGATTTTGGAATCAAGGACTCAGGGAAATCTTTCAAAAGAATCCGTTTCCGATCCGCAATCCGAAATCCCAAATCCGAAATTTCCCATGCGGCTCTGGCTTTCAAAGAGTAGTGAAGTCCCTCTGCGCGAGCAACTAGTGCGGCAGATCAAGCTCGGCATAGTCAGCCGCGATCTACCCGCTGGTCAGCGCCTTCCCAGCACGCGTGACCTGGCGCGTCGTTTCGAGATCCATTCCAACACCGTGAGCGCTGCTTATCGCGAACTCGCCCGGCGTGGCTGGGTAAAGTTTCGCCAAGGCAGTGGTGTGTACGTCAGCGAGCTTGCCGCCGATCCAAAACTCGATGGCCCGCTGGAACTGGATCATCTGGCGGCCTCATTTTTGAAGACGGCGCGCGAGAAGGGATTCACAGTCGAAGAGATTCAAACGCGCCTCAAGCACTTGCTGGAGGTGCAGCCTCCCGACCGTGTGGTGGTGATTGAGCCCGATCCTGAGTTACGCGAGATCCTGGTTGCCGAGATTCGCGATGCGATACGCCTCCCGGTCAGCGGTGCTGATCTGAAAGAAGACATCCAACAGAATCTGGAAGGCGCTGTCATCGCCGCAATGTACTCGCAGGCCCGACCGGTACGCGAGATCTTGCCCCCGGGAATTGAACCTGTGCTCCTGCATTCCAGTTCCCTGCCCGAAGCCATGAAGGGCCAAAAGCATCCGCCCGCGGATGCTTTGGTGGGAATCGTTTCGCGCTGGCCGGAATTCCTGAAATGGGCCCGCACCATCCTGGTGGCGGCAGGGCTGGATGTTGACGCCCTGGAGTTTCGTGACGCGCGCGAGCGTGGGTGGCAAAGAGGACTGCGCTCATGCGCGTTTGTGATCTGCGATGCGGTGACCGTGAAGAAACTTCCTCCCGGTTGTGATGCACGCGTCTTCCGTGCCGTTTCTAGTGAATCTCTTGCCGAACTCCGCCGCCTGACCGGAACTTGATCCATTTGCGTTGCTTGAATTCTTGTAAGAGCACCTTCTTAACCTGCGGCGTCAGCTTGGACAATCTGGTCGGTTCGTAGCGCAAACTGTTCGTTTGCTGGACTCGATCTAATTTTGGAGTGCGGTGCCAGAGCGAAGCGGCGACACCGCTTTGGATCGTCTCAGGCTGCTGGTCGTCCGAGTGATCCAAAGCGCCGTCGCCGCTTCGCTCTGCCGGCGCACTCCAAAAGCTG
>JAWVFI010000045.1:0-5520 GCA_033856235.1 Blastocatellia bacterium
CTGCCTTCAGCCGTCGCGGTCACTCTACCCGTTACTACTTCCGCGGCAGTGGATCTTGAACCCTTCGAGGGGATGCTGGTTTCATTTGCCCAGAACCTGTACGCCACGGACGTTGATGCGCTGGGGACCTTCGGGGAAGTTGGAGTCTCAGTTACGTCGCCACTACTAATCCCGACTAATACCGTCGATCCCAACGACAACCCCGCTTCGGGCACTACGACTTCGGGGAGTAGCAACGTGCCGGCGGTGACCACGCAGCAGAGTTTAAATAATCGCAGCCGGCTGATTATTGATGACGGTTCAAATAAATCCGCCTCCAGCGGGACCAACACGCTGACGCCGATTCCTTTTCTAATCGGTAGCGGCACTAACGCTACCTTGCGTCGCGGCGACTATGTCGCGGGGGTATCTCCCGGAAACCCCACCGGCGTGATGAATTACGGGTTCGGTACTTATCGTCTTGAGCCCGCGCCCACGATCACATTTACGCAAGGCAATCCGCGCCCGGCGGCGCCGGCGATGGTTGGCGGGAGCAATTTGCGGATCGCCTCCTTTAACGTCGAGAACTATTTCACCACGACGGGCACAGGAAGAGGCGCAGCGAATGCGACGGAGTTGACGCGCCAAAGAGCGAAGATCGTCAAGGCCCTCGAAGGCCTCAATGCCGATGTGATTGGGCTAATTGAGCTGCAGAAAGCTGGTGGCAACGTCGCCGCCGCCGACCTGGCTTCAGCTCTGACTGCGCTCGGCACAGTTGGGACTTATGCATCGGTCGCCGATCTCGCGACCTTGAACGGCACTGATCCGGACATCAAGAACGGCATGATTTATCGCACTTCTACCGTGTCGCTGATCGGCAGTAGTTTCAGCGATACCGCCGCGCCAGTGGGCGATTACAGCCGCGACCCGGTGGCGCAGAAGTTCATACTGACTACCACTGGCAGAGGATTTGCGGTCATCGTCCATCACGCACGCTCAAAGAGTTGTCCCGGCACCGGTGGCGATGCGGATCTCGGCGATGGCCAGGCCTGCTTCAACGATCGTCGCCGCAATCAATCGGCGTTAGTGGCTGCGTTCGCAAATAACATCGCGCTAGGAGTTCCCGATGTGCTCACGATAGGAGATTTCAATTCCTATGCTGAAGAGGATCCGATTGACGTATTTCGCGCAGGTGGTTTTACCGATCTAATAGGTCAGTATGTATCCGCGAGCAGCAAGTACACGTTTACGTTCAGCGGTGAGGCGGGACAGCTGGATCACGCATTTGCCACCAGCGGTCTCGCAGCCAAGGCCCTCGGGGCCACCATCTGGCATATTGATTCCGATGAACCGCAGATCATCGACTATACGACCACCAGCAAGCCCGATGATCGCTATGCGGCAACTCCCTACCGCGCCTCAGATCACGATCCACTTCTGATGTCATTCAATCTAGCGGCTCCAACAGCCACGAGCGGTTTGGTCAGTGGCACGATTACCGATAACAACGGCGCGCCGGTTGCCGGTGCGGTGGTGCGGCTGAACGGCGGACAGAACCGGAAGACGATCACCAACGCCAAAGGCTATTACCAGTTCGACAACGTGGAGACGAATGGTTTCTACACGGTGACGCCTTCGCGGGCGAACTATTCGTTCGGGCCAGCGAACCGCTCGTTCAGCCTGGTCGGCAATCACACCGACGCGGCCTTTACTGGTTCCTCCACGGGCGACAATCTCAATCCGCTGGATACGCCGGAGTATTTCGTGCGGCAGCAGTATCTGGACGTCCTCGGCCGCGAGCCGGATGAAGGGGGCTTCAATTACTGGAGCGACGAGATCCTGCACTGTGGTGGGGATTCCACCTGCGTTGACCAGCGTCGCCGCGACGTGGCGGCGTCCTTCTTCATGGCCGAAGAGTTCCAGGCCACCGGTTCGTACATCTACGACATGTACAAGGGAAGTCTGGGACGGAAGCCGGTGTTTTCCGAGTACGTGGTGGATCGGAAGCAGGTAATCGGCGGCCCGAGCCTGGCAGCGCAGAAGGCCGCGTTTGCCGATGGCTTTGTGACCCGCGCTGAGTTTGTGCAGAAGTACGAAGGGAACACCACGGCCGAATCCTTTGTCGATGCTTTGTTGCAGAACGTGCAGCAGTCGTCGCAGTTGGATCTGGGCAGCCGGCGGGGCGAGTTGGTGAACCAGTACAACTCCGGGGCGAACCTGAGTCAGAGTCGCAGTCTGGTCTTGCGGGCGCTGGCAGATGACGCAGTGTTGAAGGATGCGGAGTACAACGCGGCCTTTGTGCTGACTGAGTACTTCGGTTACCTGCGGCGCAATCCGGAGCCCGAAGGCTATACATTCTGGCTGAATGTGCTGGACCACGGGGATGTCGGAAACTACCGCGGCATGGTCTGTTCATTCATCACTTCGACTGAATACCAGCAGCGGTTCAGTTCCGTAGTCAGCCACAGCAACGCCGAATGCGGTGACTAACTATGGAGTGCGCCGCCAGAGTGTAGCGGCGACGGCGCTTTGGATCAGCCACAGGAGAATTAGCCGCAGATTTGCGCGGATCGATACGGATCTGAAATTAGAAATAATTCGGATCCGAGATATCGCGTTAATCTGCGGCTAATTCTGATCTTTCGCTCCAAAGCGGGGTCGCCGCTCCGCTCTGCCACCGCACTCCAAATGTCGCCCCTGCAGCCGTAATCCGCGGACTTCATTTCTATCGGATTTACAATTAGCAACCCGCCTATACCAATCCCAAATCCCTCTCCACATTCGCGAATCAGCGCACGTCCCTCCTAACCTCCGACTTCTGAGCCTGATTTCCTGATTCCCGCCTCCAGCCCAGCCCCGTTGTCTATGCAAAAGTTTTTGCATCGCATATAATGCGCCGCAAGCCGCGTGCAAATTGAGATTGCGTTGTCTTGGGAGCGCTGCGTCAACGAGGTGACTCCGACGGCGATCCGACATCGATATCGACCTTGCATTGCGCCCGAGTCTTTTTGCCTTCCGAAATGAAGATTTGGTGAGTTGACACTCATTCGGTGGCAGTTCGGCTTCTTAGGTGCAGCTCTTCGCGCCCCCTGCCGGAGCTCACGTGTTCGGAGTCAATTCTTTCCGCGCTTCTATGCGTCACGCTGATCATTAACGTTGTCATTACCCAAGAGGTTCGCTTCCCATGTCATCACGTCAAAAGCTCTTTTTAGGTCGCTTCAAACTGCTAACGCTTCTGGTCCTGGTGATTGGCGTGCTTGCCCTGACCCAGGGCTCCGTCAGAAACCTTGTTGTTAATGGCAGTTTCGCAAAAGCCTCTGACGGCAAAGGGAACCAACCCCTATTCGCGAACCCTACCTCCCCAGTCTTTATCAACGAGATTCTTTACGACATCGTCAGCACTGACGCCGGCGAGTTCGTCGAGGTTGCCGCGCCCGCGGGCACGAACATGGCGAACTATTCCATCGTGCTCTACAACGGGAGTGGAGGCGCGGTCTACGATACCGACGCCTTAACCGGCACCACCACGGACCAGCAGGGTGGATACGGAACCGTTTCGGTTTCCTACCCCTCGAACGGGATTCAGAACGGCTCACCCGACGGCATCGCTCTCATCAACACTTCTACGAACACGCTGGTTCAATTTCTTTGCTACGAAGGTACGTTCGTGGGCGTCGGCGGCCTGGCGAATGGGGTGACCTGTACCGACATCGGCGTTTCACAGAGCGGTTCTAACGCCGCCGGAACTTCACTGCAGTTGCAGGGCACTGGCGGCAGCTACGGAGAGTTCACCTGGAATGCCACGTCGCTCGCGAATACACAGAACGCGCCTAACACGGGTCAGACCTTCACAGCCCCGGTGGCGACGCCTACGCCTACGCCCTCGGGTTCACCGACACCCACGCCAACGCCAACACCCACTCCATCTCCGACGCCAACCCCAACACCAACTCCGACGGCAACACCTGCGGTGTTCATCAGCGACTTGGCGCAGGCGGAAGGGAACAGCAGCACCACTCCATTCACGTTTACTGTGACCCTCTTGGCCCCGGAGCAGGCCGCGGGTGTTACCTTCGACGTGGACACGGTTGACGATACCGCCACCACTGCGGACAACGACTACATCGGATTTCATGCCACCGGCCTGACTATTCCGGCGGGATCATCTTCCCGAAGTTTCACGGTGCAGGTTAATGGCGACACGACGCTGGAGCCTAATCAAACTTTCTTTGTAAACATTTCTAACGTCGTGGGCGCCGCGGTCATCGACGGCCAAGCAGTAGGCACAATTCTTAACGACGAAGGCGTTGGCTCATCCTCAGTGGTCATCAGCCAGGTTTATGGCGGCGGCGGGAACAGCGGCTCGACATTCAAGAACGACTTTATCGAACTCTACAACCGGGGCTCGTCGCCTGTAAATCTATCTGGATGGTCAGTCCAGTTCGCCGGGGCCACAGCTACCTTTCAAGCGACATCTCCGCTTGATGGATCACCTCTGACCACCAATCTCTCCGGAATTATTCAGCCCGGCCATTACTTCCTGATCAAGGAAACCGCCGGCACCACCGGCAACCCAACCACAGATCTTCCCCCGGCAGACGTGACGGGTAATATTGCGGTCGGGTCAACGGCCGGCAAGGTCGCGCTAGTCAACAATACGACTGTCTTGAGCGGCACGTGTCCAAGCTTTGCCGCCAACGGCATCGTGGATTTTGTGGGGTATGGTGCTGCTAATTGCGCGGAAACTACACCGGCGGCCGTCATAAGCAATACCCAGGCAGCCATTCGCAAGAATGGCGGGTGCACAGATACCGATCACAACTTCAACGATTTCGAAACTGCCGGTGGTCCAATCCCCAGGAATAGCAGTTCGCCGATAAATACTTGCGGCGGTGATCCCACCCAGCTCGGCGCCGTGGGTACATCCAATCCCACGTCGGTTGATCCCGGGCAGGGCGTCCTGTTGATGGTGACGGTGACGACGGCTACCAGCCCGCCCAGCACGGGGGTCTCAGTAAGCGGCGATCTAAGCACCATGGGTGGATCGGCCAGTCAGCAGTTCTATGACGACGGAACGCACGGAGACACCGTTGCCGGCAATAATGTCTATTCGTTTTTGGCCACAGTCGACCCGGTCACACCTACCGGAGTCAAGAACATTCCCGTGACCGTCACTGACGCGCAGGCTCGAATAGCTTTTGCAGGGATTGCCGTGTCTGTCGCCAGTCCAACCTGCGGCGCCGAGCGTTGGTCCATCAAGGTGGGAACCGATGCCGAAGCCAATCAGGTCAACCTGAATAGCGCCACGCCCGTCACCGTCGCGGACATGCGGGGTTGGGCTGCGCCTAGTCCCTCACCGCCGCCCACTCGCGTGGCGCCGTATGAGAAGACTGTCTGGGTGATTCATGGAACCCTAATAAACTACAAGAAAGAGGACGATGTCGACTATCACATCGTGATGCAGGACGGCGCCGGTAATACCGTCATCACTGAGGTTCCGTGTCCCTGTTGCGCGATTGGCAGTCCTTTTGAACCGAGAAT
>JAWVFI010000046.1:0-30382 GCA_033856235.1 Blastocatellia bacterium
AGATCGTCGCGCAGTCGATACACTCCGGCGTCGTCGGCATTTTCGAAGCCAACCAGGAGATTTGGATCGTTCGGCTGTTTTGGTAGCCCGCTCAAAACTTGAGCGAGGATGCTGGGGTCAAGCTTAGCCGCTCAACCGGAGCACGCGACCATTTCGGTCAGACGCATCTTGATTCTCTCCCTTCGTTGGCTCGCAACCGGCACTAAATGCCGGCCACGGCGAGTTTGCCGAGCTAGGAGGTCATCTTATCATTCAGGCACGGGATTGGTGGAAAACGCAGGACGGGACGTAGTGATACAGTCTGAGGTTAACGCTGAAAGCGTTCGCCAATTTGAGCCCAGGGTTGCGATTTGGGCAACCCTGGGAAACGGGCGTTTCAATATCGAGATAGCAACCCTGGAGGGGTTGCGTCACCGACAAAAGCCGTCGCAACTCCTTCAGAGTTGCGACGATTCTTGTTAGAGCTTCTTTGCCCCAGGGTTTCAAAGCAAACCCTGGGCTGGAATTAGCCAACGCTTTCAGCGTTGAATCCGAACCGGCTGCGATAGCGCCCGAGCCACGAAACCAGACGAAATCTCACAAACTAAAACGAATCGAAACCGACGCGTTTTACTTCTTTAAGAATTCCGCAAACGAAATCCCCAAGCCATCGGGGTCGAGCGCCACGGCCAGTTTGATTCCATTCTCCGGCTGGGCGGTTGGTGGCATGACGAACCTGACGCCTTTGGCCTTCAATTCTTCATAGGTCTGATCCAAATCCGGGACATTGAAGCCGATGGAGCAGGAGCCAGCGGCCTTCCCGCCACTCGAGGGCCCGGAATGTTGTTGCGGAACACCGCCGCCATGCAGCGCCAGGGTAGTCGTGCCGGTATTGAACTCCGTCCATTCCGGCGATTCAAACTTTAGTGGAACTCCCAGGGTGTCGCGATAAAACCCAACGGAACGGGTCATGTCAGAGACGATCACCATTGCGTAATTCAGTTGCGTGAGCATTATTTCTTCCTCGACTTTTTCGTTTTTCCGTTGCCGATGGCGACAATCACTTCGAATTCTTCCTTAGTCAACGGCATTACCGACAATTGGGACTGCCGAATCAGCGGCAAACTGCCCAGCTCATCGTGGTAGCGAATCGCCGCCAGCGGAACTGGCTCCGCGAGTGGTTTGACCGGCTTGATGTCCACTGCTACCCACTGCGGGTCGTCGGCGGTGGGGTCAGGATACGCTGCCTTGGCAACCTCGGCAATTCCGACCACCGCTTTTCCCGTGCCCGAGTGATAAAAGAGCACGCGATCGCCGGCCTTCATCTGGCGCAGGTTATTTCGGGCCTGAAAGTTTCTGACCCCAGTCCAATCGGTTTTGCCGTCGCGCACCAGGTCGTCCCAGGAATACGCTTCCGGCTCCTGCTTGACCATCCAGTAATTCAGCTTATTTGCCATCTGCTCCACCGCGAGAGATTCACGAAGAAGCAAGCTGAAGCTTGTACTCTAAACGCCTGAAACGCATGTTGACAGTTCGTTTTCCACAGGTGTTTAGAGTGCAAACTTTAGTTTGCGTTCGGTTGCTGTCAACGGCTGGGGCCGTTAAGATGTCGCGCGCTCTCATCGACAATTCTTTGTGAAAGGTCAACACCATGCTTAAAGAGGGAGATAAAGCCCCCGACTTCAAAGTCCCTGACGCCGACGGCAAGATCGTCAAGCTTTCAGATCTGCGCGGCCAGAAGGTCGTACTCTATTTTTATCCCAAGGACGACACACCGGGTTGCACCAAAGAGGCATGCTCATTTCGTGATTCTTATAGCAAGCTAACACGCCAGGGAATCAAGGTTTTAGGTGTCTCGCTCGATACAGAAGCTAAACACAAGAAGTTCGCGGCCAAATATGACCTGCCCTTTACCCTGCTGAGCGACACTGAGCGCGTGGTTTCTGAGGCTTATGGAACGTACGGCGAGAAAAAGTTCATGGGGCGTACCTACATGGGCCTGCACCGCATGACCTTTCTCATCGATGAAAAGGGCCGCATCAAGAAGATCTTCAGCAAAGTAAAACCCGAAGGCCACGCCGACGAAGTTATCGAAGCCTTTAAGAATTGACGCGCAAACTGCTCCATCGAGCGTTGCGTGATCAGCACTAGGCCGCGATCCAGGCGCCAACCTTAGGAACGCGCTTGGGCACAGGGTTCCCGGGCATCAGCACACGCAGCGAGCTAAACGACGGTTCCTGTTCCGGATCAGGGCCAAACGGCAGCATTGGCTGGGGATTGCGCACTTCTCTCAACATTGGTCGCTCTCCTTCGACCTCGTTAATGAAATACATTCTCGTGTTATTCACCATTCGGGTTCGGATCTCACGCGTCCAGAGCAGCAGATTCGCGAGGGCGTCGCCGATTTCGTCTTTTGCCAGCTTGGTTTCCTGCGCAATCTGTTTCTGCGTGCGGGCGCCGCCGCGGATGGCCTCGCGCACGCGTTCAGCCGGCGTTAGTTTCTTCAACATCCTGGCCACGTAAAGCGGCGAAAACTCGGCCGGCGATTCCTTTTCACCCGCAGTCCGCCTCCCCAGCAGATTCACCCCGCTGCGAGTTCGCGCCGTCTTATATTCGCGCATCGTTTGGCGACTCTGGGCGATTCGCTTGCGAATACACTGCTTACAGTAGAGGTTGAGGCCGTCCTTTCTGGCGCGGCAGACGCCAAAATCTGACAAAGGCAAGGATTCATCGCAGCGCGGGCATTTTTTCAATTCTACGGCAACTGCATAGGCTTCCATCTCACACTCCGTTTCACAAAACGGCCAATTGGGGGCGGCCACTTTGAGCAAAGACACTTCCACAGAGGGCGCACCAGGTGGCCCTACTTCGCAATACGCTCACTTGTGTTGAGTTTGGCGAATCTGCTCAGAATGATCGGAGCGATCGCCTTAGATAACCGCACTTCAATTCGGGAAGCGACTGGTCGTCTACCCCTTGCTGCTGGCACCGCTCTCAACGAGGTATACGGGTGCGGGCGGATAAAACTCGATTCCGTCTCAGGAAGTTTCGTAGCGAGATTTTTATGATAGCGCCTCTACGAGGGTAAACAATCTTCGCGTATTCGATCCGCTCGAAACTGACCTTTGACAACAAGGGATCGGGATTATAGTTACGCGAAACTTTTTTGCAACTGCTTTCTCGCCGTTTGATGGTCCAACATGAATTTGCGATCAAATTTTCGTCATCGCGAACACAAAATATTTTGTTACCTGGCGCAACCGCTTGCTTGCAGAGAAGATATTTGATCACTAACTTTGTCGATGCCGTCGCACTTGTTTGCATTCACTCGCATGATGCCCGTTTTCGTTTACCAAATGAACTAGCAAATAAGGGCGCTTCGCGATTTACCAGAAACCGTTCGCCCTCTGTTGCGCGCAATAGGTGCGATGAGCTTGCGACTGGTCCAACTATTAGTTGTTTCGCATGGACCATCAGGCACAAGAAAAAACAATTGAGTAAGAGCGCTCACGAACATAACCATGATGAACCTTTCGAATGATTGGGAAAATGTGTGAAGCGCTGGAGTAGGCGTGCGGTTGAGCACCGTAAGATCAACCGCCCGCTACGGCAGGCGGTTCTGACCGTGACGATCCTTTAGGCGAAAAACAAATTTCAAGCCTGACCATACTTCATCTACGGCGCAGATTTTCACATCAACCAATCCCGCCGCCAGACCGAGCGCTTGCACGTTGTTAAATGCAAGATCCGTGGCCACGCCTGAGCTTTTCTTCGGCCATGCCACCCAGATCATACCGGCGGGTTGGAGCTTAGCAGCGTAACGTGAAAAGTTACGGCGTAATTTCCCTTCCTGTTCGGCAAAGAGCAACACAAAATCGAGCGGCTGTCGCGTTCGGGCATTGATCGAAACGGTTTCCGGCAACGGATCGAGAAGGTTGACGAAGTCAGGAGGCGCGCCGACCAGGGCAATTCGGAAGTTTTCTTTTATGCCCAGCTTTTTTATCAAAGGAGTTCCGGAATACCCTGCCATCATGAGTTCCTCCGAAATATCGCACCATCGCATCATGCCGGCCGCTCGTATTAACGCTTTGAGGCAGACAATTTAGGGTTTTTCAATACCGTAGCCAATTTGTTTTCCACCTCGCGTACTGCTCTGGCAGCCAGATTTTCCTTCTCTTCCGTTAGGAAAAGTTTAACTGCGGCGGCATCGCGTTTCGAGTCTTGGGAATTATTCCTCGTCATTCATCCTTCTCGATGTCTAGCGGCGGGCTCCTGCGCGCCGTATTGTTCCGGACGGGGCGGGCGATAGCCCGGCTCTAAACAGCACAGGTGTGGTGCGATGGCCTACCACCATCCTAATATTTTCCACCAGCCAAAACCGAAGATCGTCCAGATCAAAATATTCGGCACCGATACCAACAGGCCTAACAGCCACCAACGCCGTTGGCTGACGTAACCGGCGCCAAAATAGATCGGCGCCGGCGTCGTTCCGTAGTGCGTTAGTGAAGCGTCGAGGTTTGAAAAGTAAGCAAGCGACAAAACCGCGAGGTACGGCGGCGCCCCCGCTGCGATAATCACAACCAGGAAAGGTGTGAACATCGCCGATGCATGCGCTGTAATGCTGGCGAAGCCGTAATGTGCGTAAAAGTAGATTAGCAGTAAGCCGCCCAGCGCCAGCCACCATGCCCAACCCGCCGTCAGTCCAGCCGCCGTTTCCGCAAAACGCTTGGTGATGCCTGTCTCACCCAATGCTTCCGCCATGCGAACCAATCCGCCGTACCAGATGAAAACGTCCCAAGCCGGTTTTTCACTGAGGGCGTCATCCCAGGTCAGGACCCCGGTTAGCAGCAGCGCGCAAACGCCAATCAACGGCGGAATCGCATAATCGAGACTCGAAACATAGGTCAGAAACGCAATGAACCGGCCTGAAGGAATCACAGAGCCCACCGCCGGAACCAGGCCAGCCAGGCCTCGAATCATCCACATCACCGCGACCACGACAAACACCGCCAGCAGGATCTTCTCCTCCCGCTTCATTCGTCCCATACGCCGCAATTCGTTTCGCGCAAACTCCGCGGCAGCTGGGGTTTTCTTTATCTCCGGCGGGAAAACTCGGTAGAGCAACTGGGGCACAACTACGAGGGAAATCAGCGCCGGCACAATCGCACCCAACAGCCAACTGAGGTACGTCAACTGGATTCCCGCCGTTTGCTGGGCAAACTTTGCGATCAAAACATTCGACGCTTGTCCGGTGATGAAGGTCGCGCAAATAATTACGTCGCACTGATAGCAGAGCACCATCAGGAACGCACCCAGACGTCCGGCTGTTAGGCCCGGCTTTGACTCGTAAGCCTCCGACAGGCTCTTGGCTATGGGGAACACTACCCCGCCAGAGCGCGCGCCCGTAGAAGGGATAATGCTCGCCAGAACGAAATCGGTGGCGATGAGCGCGTAACCCAGGCCGAGCGAGTGATGACCAATGGTGCGAATGAAGAGAAATGCAATGCGCCTTCCCAATCCCGTCTTGATCATTGCCCGCGAAATAAAAAACGCGGCCAACACCAGCCAAACGATTGGGTCTGCGTAGCCACCCAACGCTTCCCTGATCGGCAGTGCTCCGGTAATTGCGAGGGTGGACACGCCCAGCAGCACCATGGCGCCACCCGGTATTGGCCGCAGAATAGATCCAACAATCGTGGCGGCAAAAATCGCCAGCAATCGCCACGATTGCACCGTGATACCAGCGGGCACTGGCGCGAGCGCAATGGCGAAACCAACAAAAAGGATGATCGCCCAGCGAATCAACTTTGCGCGCACGTCCGCGTGATGGCGCACTTCGGTCGTCGCAACGTCGTCGGAATGCGTTGATTGGCCGGCATCATCCATTGAGTTCAGGCCTCCGGGCGCTTCATGAAGGAAAAAGACCGTGGGATACTAATCTTTCAAAGCTGCAGGACTCAAGAAAGAAAGCTCAGGAGGGCTGGCATTGAGGGGCACCAGGTCGTCACAGTTCCCCACTCAAGCTCTTCACTGGGAGCGCGGGCGTCCCGCCCGCAAAGTTGGCATGGCGTCACGCTGGGACTGAAACTTCGCTCTTGGCAGCGCGTTTGCGGGCGGGACGCCCGCGCTCCCAGTAAAGAGCTTGAGTCAGACTTCGGGACGGACTGGCATAGCTATCGATATTCGTGCGGATTCCTGATTTCGGAAACAAACCAAAACGTGTTGGCAGCCGTACCTTCTATGCGAATCATCAAAGATTGACCAGGCATGCTGATTAAGAAACCGAAAGATATTAAGTCGAGCGAGATCACCGATCAGGAAGTCTATCTGAACCGGCGCACCTTCATCCGGGCCGCGGCCGTGGCTGGAACGACGCTAGCGACGGGATTTCTGTATCGCCAGCTCAATCCACCCCCCGCCGTTGTCGAGCAACGCGCTAAAATTGCTGATGTCATTACGACGGCGCCCACTGATGCTGCAAACAGCGGGTTTACCGTCAACGAAAAGCTCACGTCATTTGCCGACATTACGAATTACAACAACTTCTACGAGTTCGATTCCGATAAGCGCCAAGTGGCGCCTCTAGCTCGCGGTTTCGTGAGCCGACCGTGGACAGTTTCGGTAGAAGGGCTTGTGAACAAGCCAAAAGTCTTTGATATCGACGAATTGCTGAAGATCGCTCCGCCGGAAGAACGCATTTACCGGCACCGCTGTGTTGAAGGATGGTCGATGGTGATTCCCTGGGTGGGATTTTCGTTAGCGACTTTACTAAAACAGGTCGAGCCGCTATCCACCGCTCGGTATATCGCGTTCGAGACTCTGTACGATCCCAAGCGCATGCCGTATCCGGCAAGCAGCGGACTGGACTGGCCATATGTCGAAGGTTTGCGCCTGGATGAGGCGCTGCATCCGCTAACGATTCTTGCCAGTGGGCTGTATGGCCAGACCATGCCGCCGCAGGACGGCGCGCCGTTGCGGCTAGTAGTGCCTTGGAAGTATGGATTCAAAGGAATCAAATCAATCGTAAAGATCAAACTGGTGGATTCCGAACCGCCTACTACCTGGAACCTGGCGGGTCCTTCGGAGTACGGGTTTTACTCAAATGTTAATCCGGAAGTGAATCACCCACGCTGGAGCCAGGCCAGCGAGCGGCGCATCGGTGAATACGGAACGCGGCCAACACTAATGTTCAATGGTTACGCGGATCAGGTGGCGCAGCTTTATGCCGGGATGGATTTGAGAAGGAATTTCTGATGGTAGGGGTGGCACTCCGTGGCCACCCCCTTCGGTTAGTTCCTTAAAATCTCACTTGGGAAACGAAGGGGGGTGGCCACGGAGTGCCACCCCTACAACTGATATGCAAGACGTACGCTTCGCAAAGCAGGTTCTATTTATCAACAGCCTGGTACCGCTGACCTTGTTGTTGTGGGACGTTTACCACCATCGGGCCGGGGCGAACCCGTTGGAAGTGGTGACGCGGACGACAGGAATGCTCACGCTGGTATTTTTGTTAATCACGCTCGCAATTACCCCGGTGCGCAAGCTGTTCGGCGTTAACTGGCTAATCAAGTTTCGCCGCATGCTGGGCCTTTTCGCGTTCTTTTATGGCTTGCTGCACCTGACGACCTACGTTTGGTTCGATCGTTTCTTCAATTTGAAGAGTGCGGTCCGGGACGTCGTCGCTCGTCCTTTTCTGGCGGTGGGCATGACCGCTTTCTTTCTGATGATCCCGCTGGCAATTACTTCCACCAACAAAATGGTCAAGCGGTTGGGAGGAAAGCGGTGGAACCTGCTACATAAGGTGATCTACATATCCGGAATCGCCGGCGCCTTGCATTACTGGATGCTGGTGAAGTCCGACACCCGCCTGCCGCTGACATTCGCGTTTCTGCTGGCGCTGCTGCTTGTTTTCCGTTTGTTTCTCAAGTACTACGGCCTACCAGGAAAAACAGTTGGCGGTTCGGTTGTGCCACGATCGTAGCCGTCCGATCGCCTGAGTTACGCAGCTAAGCCCTTCACCTAGGAGTTGTTTCACCCTCTTCCCTGGGATCGCGGGCGTCCCGCGTGCTATGAGCGTAGCGACAACGTTTCAGACCCAGCTGGCTAGCAGTGAAACTTCGCGCCTGGCGGCGCGTTTGCGGGCGGGACGTCCGCGGTCCCAGTTAAGAGCTTGAGTCCCACCTTCAAACTGGCCCATTAGTTTGTCCTACCGAATTGCTGCCCCGCCTTGCGCTTTGACTGTGCTGCAGAATTGCAGTAGAACCGCTTCTCACTAAGCCCGAAAACACGAAGGACTGGAGACCAAATAAAGTATGTATCTGAAGCTTGCGACTGTGATCGCCATTATTGGCACCGCCTTGCATCTGTTTTTCACTCTCTTCCAGCAATTCCTGTTTGCCTATCGTCCGTTTGGCGCCACGACGTTCCAACTAAGCAGGGTGGTGACCCTACTGGACGCCTTGGTCTTCACACTTTCTCTTCTGATCTTTTTTGTCGCGGTCCTAATCCGGCTAAAAAACGGTCCCGGGACCGATCGTGCTCACGTATAGCGCCTTGTTGCCTGGGTAAACCGGTATGGATCGCCAATCACGATTTTCTAATCGCGTGGACGATTACATTAAGTATCGTCCCGGATACCCCGCGCGCGTTCTCGAACTACTAACCCCGGAATGCGGGCTCACGCCGGGCGACGTGGTGGCTGATATCGGATCCGGGACAGGAATTCTCAGCGAGCTCTTCCTGAAGCACGGCAATGAAGTGATCGGCGTAGAACCAAACGCGGAGATGCGAGCCGCCGGCGAACGTATCCTTGCAAGCTACCCAAAGTTCACCAGCATTGCCGGATCCGCGGAGCACACCTCACTCGCTGACTCCTGTGTTGATTTAGTGACCGCCGCCCAGGCCTTCCATTGGTTTGATCGCGACCGGGCGCGCGCGGAGTTTGCGCGCATCCTGAAGCCCGGCGGCTGGACGATATTATTGTGGAACGAACGGCGAACGGGCTCGACGCCGTTTCTGCGAGACTACGAGGAACTCTTGCTGACGTACGGGACCGATTATCAGGAAGTGCGACACGAAAACGTTTACGAGAGTATCGCGGCCTTCTTTGCACCTGGCCATTTCAAACACGAATCGTTCGAGAACTTACAGATTTTTGATTTCGATGGCTTAAAAGGACGTTTGCTCTCCTCGTCCTATGTTCCCGCCGAAGGCCAAGCGGGTTGCGCCGAAATGCTCGATGCTTTGCACGGCGTTTTTGATGCGCATCAACAGCAGGAACGCGTGGTTGTAGAATACGATACCCGCGTTTACTACGGGCAAATGTAAGGCCGGGCTCGCAGGTTTGCTTCAAAGTCAGCGCTTGTTATCGGTTCTCGGCGCGTAGCGTCGAGTTGAGTTTGGCCGTGGCTTTCAAGCCACGGTTTACAATTCGAAAAAGTCTATCGTCGCGTCAGCGACGGTGGGATCACCCACAAACAACCTTCGCCGCACGCAATTCCATCGTCGACGCGGGGCTAAGAAGTTCGTTTTCCCGCCCTTGAAAGGCCGGGCTAAGGTCACTTCGTCGCTACGCGTCGAACCTTCGTTTCATGCTTTTAAGGCAAGCCGGAACAAAAGTTCCACAGCGTTCAAGACAAACCACTAAGAGCGTCTGAGACAAGTGTTGATTGGTGTCAGTTCGTGAGATTCGTGTGGTTGGTGAATCGTGCACTGCTTAGTCGGACACGAAAGGCACTCCAGGCATTTGCCGAAAGTGCCTTTCCCGCACTAGAAGGTTGCTGCGACTGTGCCTTAGTTAGGCATCAGCACAGTATCGACCACGTGAATCACTCCGTTGGATTGATACACGTTGGCGATCGTGACGCGCGAAGTTCCGCCTTTTTCGTCGCGCAGCATCAGGTCGCTGCCACTCATGTAAGCGGTGAGCGTGCCGCCGCTGACGGTCTTCAGCTGGGCCTGACCTCGGCCTTTTTTGATTAGCTTTGCTATGGCCTTGGAATCGAGCCGGCCTGCCACCACGTGGTAAGTCAGAATCCGGGTGAGCATGGCTTTGTTTTCCGGCATCACCAACGTGCCAACGGTGCCGGCGGGCAGTTTGTCGAAGGCGTCATTTGTCGGCGCAAAAACGGTAAACGGTCCCTTGCTTTTCAGTGTGTTCACGAGGTCAGCAGCCTTGACGGCGGCGACCAACGTGGTGTGATCTGCCGAATTAACGGCGTTATCCACAATGTCTTTGGTGCGATACATGGCCGCCCCGCCAACCATGGGATTGCCACCCGACATCGAGGCATGTCCCGACATGGAGTTCTGGCCGAATGCCGCTGAGGCCGTGATTGCCAATGACGCGGCTGCGAGCAGCAGCATGGCGAATGTCTTTTTCATTTGTCTTTCCCTCTTCCTTTTCGTAATTGATGTTTTGCTAAATCCAACCAATATACGGAGGGGTATTCAGGGTTGGATTGCTTCCAACCGAAATTCTCATTAGCACCGCCCTTCAGTGCGGTGATTCCCGCCCCAATGACAGCGGCGCCCTCAATGCGGTAGGCTGCCGAAACAATGTACCCGGCTGGAAATCTTTTCATAAACGCGCCCCACGGACGGCTGGAAGCGATCCTGAAAGAGCCAAAGGGCGATCCTCGCGGTGTCGCTATCGTGCTTCATCCGCACCCACTGGGCGGCGGCACCATGCATAACAAGGTGGTGTTTCGCGCCGCGGCGGCATTGAATGACGCCGGCGTGACAACTCTGCGCATGAATTTTCGTGGTGTGGGTCAGAGCACCAGCACCCATGACGAGGGACGTGGCGAACAGGATGATGCGCGCCGGGGCCTGGATTATCTTGCCGAGCACTATCCCCACCAGCCAATCACGCTGGCCGGGTTTTCTTTTGGGGCTTTGGTTGGAATGCAGGTTGGAATTCGCGATCCTCGTGTCAAAACACTGATCAGCATCGGTACGCCACTGGGCAAATATGATTTTAGTTTCCTGAAAGAGTGTCGCAAGCCGATTCTGTTCGTGCATGGCGAGCACGACGAATTCGGTGATGTCGAGCAGTTGCGCCTTTTCGTTGACGAGTTAAAGGAAAAAGCCGGTGAAGGCTCGCAGATCCAGTTAGACGTTATTCCGGGCGCCGGCCATTTCTTTGACGAGAGTCTGGATGAGCTGAAGCGGCTGATTCGGGATTGGATCGAGCAGCAACTTAAAAAGGTCTAGCTCGGCGGTGGCTGCAAAGCTAAACACCTTCTTGAGCCATCTTCAGACGGCTTTCCCGAAGGGTTACTAGCCCAGCGCTTTTAGCGCTGGGTCGCCTGCGGAAAACATTGCTTAGCGCGCTTCAGCGTGCTTTTCGACTTGCGGGCTAAAGCCTTCACAAGTTAAGCCCGTTAAAACGGGCTGGTCGGTTCACTCCGTCAAGGTTAACCGGCCGTCAAACGGCCGGTCTAGTAACCCTTAGCGGGCAAGCCGCGTGAACGCGGCTGGCAGGAAAAGTTCTTTTTACAGCTTCTATCCGAGCCTACACCTGTCAGCGCAATGCTGGCTTATGGCCTACTACTCGCCCGCACGAATTCGCGGCCCGGGGCGCAGATATCCAGGAAGTTGCACATGCGACAGTGCCCCGTCGGGCGCACCGGAAAATGTTCCGGTTCCAGTGCCAAACTTAGTCCCTGCATCGCGTCGTCTATTGCCCCGGCGCAAGCTTCAGCCCGCAGCAAATCTGCCGGCAAATGCGCTTCGACATTAGGATCAAGAAAATGCAGCGTCACCTGCAGCCGCGCATTCTCCGCAGTGACGAAGGGCAGCAGCTCGCGTACCGCCAGGGCATAGGCCTGCATTTGCAATTGATAATCCGCGGCTGCAACCTGAACCTCATCCTCCAGTGTCGGCGTCAGGACTTCTTTGACCATGCCGCCGGCGATCTCGGGAGCATCAAAACTGAATGATGCCTGGGTCGCCGTCCCCGTTGAATCCTGAAGTGTCGGTGGAACGGTAACCGCGTCACGATTGATCTCTGGCTTATTCAAATCAGCGCGAGAACCCGCGATTGATCTGACCGCGGCGGAGCGATCCCGGTTGCGAAATCGATTCGTTTTGAAGTCGATGATCTCAATGTCATAGAGGTCCTGGCCTGATGTATTACTCTGCTTTGAGATCAGGAGCTTATCGATCGTGCCCGTAAGAATCCCCCTGGGCCGGCGCAAACGAAAACTCAATTCACTCCAAAGACCGCCCTCGTGATGCGGAAACCGTCTGCCGCCCTCTCCCGCACCCAGCATCAAGCCGTCGCTAACTCCAGCAATATTTTCCAAGGCTGCGCCTGCCGCATCACTTGCAGCGCGCGCTGCTTCCACGCGCTCAAACACCGCGCTCGCGAGGTAGTGCTCAGCCAGCGGCAAAAGGTCTTTAAGCGCCTCGCCGCGGTCGATCTCTCGCAGGCGGTCCGCCAGCTCAGCGTGACGTTGTTCCACCACATGCTCAAGACTCTCCTGCAAACGCCCTCGCAAATCCTCGCCCTGGGCATAGGTTTCACAGAAGCGGTGAATCACGGCGCCTTTCAAAGTGGCGGTTAAGTTGGCCGGAGGTTCCGGCGCTTCGGCATCATTCCAGACCCCGAGGTGATCCGGCGCCGGACTGTGCAGTACTCGATCGAAGTAATATTGGCGGGGACATCGCTGAAAATTGAGTAACTGCGTCACGCTGAAGCGATGAACTGCGTGGGCCCCAAGCTGGATCGGCGGCAGCAACGGAAACAGTTCAGCGGCCGGACCGTCAGCGAAGGCTCCGCTAGTATCAGGTACCGGTGAAGCATCAGGCACCAGGGAGCCCTCCCTCACCGTCGGGCTTCCGCTGTTGATACGCAGATCGATCTGCGCGTCGTCGTCCAGATTCAGCACGCTGCTTCGGGACTGATCATCGAGCCCCAGCGCCTGCCAGATCCACGCCAGCCAGTTGTTCCGTGTGCGACAGAGAGTTTCCTGGTCCTTCGCCGCCCCGGACAGGATTAGACGATCCTGCGCCCGCGTCGCGGCCACATAAAGCAGCCGCATACTCTCAAATTCATCTCGCATCCGGGCGCGGTCCATTAGTCGCTGCAAGGTCCGGCCCATTACGCGAAACCCGCGCCCGTCAGGAATCTGCAATGAGAAGCCGCGATGCGGGTCCAGCACATACCCGGCTTCGCGCCCGCGCAACTCGCGGTGCAAATCGGGAAGGATGACGACTGGAAACTCCAAGCCCTTCGCCTGATGAATCGTCATCAGGCGCACGGCGTTCGCTGATTCGTCAATCTGGCCTTCACCCTCGCGGCCGCCGACCTTTTCGAAGTCTTCAACGTAGCGGACAAAGTCGCGGATCAAATGCGTCCCCGACTTTTCAAAACTCTCCGCCAGGCGGAAAAGCTTTTCCACATTTGCCAATCGTTGCGCGCCGTCAAAATTGGCGGCGATGATCGGCAGGAACTCCGCCTCTGCTACCGCGAAACGCAAAATCTCAGCAATCGGATAGCGGTTGCGGCGCTGGAGTAGCTCAGTCAGCAGGGCCGCTGCTCGATCCAGTACCGGACGCTCTGTCTGATCAATGAAATCGATCAGCTCGTGATGCCGCAAGGCGTAAAACAACTTGCGCACTCCCCGCTTCCTTTGCAAACGTCCGCGCTCAGGGGTGCCGGCAACCGGATCGGCGCAACGCAAAGCCAGCAACGCATTATCTGAGGCGCCGCATAATGGCGAACGAAGGACTGCCGCCAGTGCCAACTCATCGGTGCGGTTGTCCAGGAAACGCAGCAACTGAATCAGATCGCTAATCTCCGGCCGCTCGTAAAAGCCTTTCCCCTGCACGGTCAACGAAGGAATTCCCGCGCGGCGAAAAGCTGATTCATAAGCCGGCACGTCGGTCATGGCCCGAAACAGCAACGCAATATCGCGAAACTCAAAACGCTTCGCCTGGGGGTGCGTCGCGTTGTCTTTCTCCCCGCTGCTTTCGATTTCTTGCCCATCGTCGCCGCGAACCAGCTGGTTGATCCGCCGCGCCAACTGCTGTGCATCCCGCTCTCGCGGTGGTTGGGCCCTTACCTCATCCTGCTCGGGAGGGGCAAAGTCGGCGAGCAACTCTACCAACGGCGGTGGATCCTGCGGCAGCCGCTCAGCCTGGCTCCGCTCATGCTGCACAAACCCGAGTTGAGGTAAGTCGTCAGGCTCGTACTCACCTGATGCCTGAAAGATTCTTTCAAAAAGAAAGTTAAAAAAGTTGATCACCGGCGGTTGGCTGCGGAAGTTGAGGTGCAGCGGTTTGGCCGTTCCCCCGGCCGCTTCCAGGGCCGCAGTCATCTCACCGAAAACGCTAACGTCGGCGCCACGGAAACCGTAAACCGACTGCTTGCGATCGCCGACAATGAAGAGGTTCGCCCGCTGCGCCTGGGTCAGCGCCAGCGTGGTCATCAAATCACGTTGCAGGCGATTGGTGTCCTGGAATTCATCTACCAGGAAGAACTTAAAGCGCTCGGCAATCCTGGCTACCGCGTCGGGCCGATCCTGCAACAGCTTCAGCACCCGCACCTGCAGATCATCGAAGTCCAGCGCTGCGAGCCGGGCTTTCTCTGCTTCCAAACGCCGCGCAATGCTACGCAGAACGTCAATAAACGCGACGGCATAATGTTTGGCAAAGAAGTCGAAGCATATCTGGGGCACCCGGCCTTTGAAGGGCTTCTCCCAGATCAACTGATCGAGTATTTTTACGCGCTCGCCAATGGTTCCTCTGGCGGTCGGGCGTATGCCGCGAATCTCTTCGATGAGGTTGAGATACTCGGCCATCGATTCCGGACCGGGAAGGTTTTGCAAACGAGATCGCAGGGCCGGCCATTGCGCATCGGCCTGGGCCAGCTTTGAAACCACACTGGGGGTCGAACGTGGCATGGCCAGCAGTTCCGCCATCGCCTGGTCTAACTCGTCGAGCCCCGCCTGATAGTCGTCGATGTTTGCGTGACTAAGGTTTGTCTGCCGGGCCACGTCTTCCAGCGAGAGCCCGAGATCCCGGCAAGCGCGATGCACTTCACCAAGGGCCTGGGCCAACTGGCCCCGTCCCATCGCGACAGTCATACGCGTAATCCACTCTTCTCCGGTATTGATAAACTCCGTCAGCGCCGCTTCCACTGAAGCCTCCAGGAGCATCGCGGATTGATGCTGATCCAACAGCACAAACTGAGGATCGACGTTGGCCTCGACCGGAAATTCACGCAGCAGTTGCGAGCAGAATCCATGAATCGTCGTAATCACCGCGCCGTCCAACGTGCGTTTGTGCCGCAACCATCTGCGGCGTTCGTCGCCCTCAGTGGCCCGCAACAGCTGGTCCAACTTCTTGCGCAGCCGGCTGCGCATTTCATTCGCGGCCCGGTTTGTGAAAGTGATGGCTACGATCTGATCGATGGAGATGTCGCGAGTGCGGAGGATGTGCAGGTAGCGCTCCACCAACACGGCGGTCTTTCCGGCGCCGGGCCCGGCCGTAACTGACACGTGGCGGTCAATCACCTGGGCCGCGGCGGCCTGCTCTGGTCGCAACTGAAACGGTTTAGTTTCCACGGATGATTGAGTCTAGCACAGCGCCTACTATCCGATTCAGGCGCACGAAGGGGCAGTAGCCTGACCGTGAGGGAGGGCTCCAATCGCCCAACCTGAGCGCTCCCTGATGGTCAGCCTACTGCCGCGCTCTGCGCACCAGTAGTGTCCTAATCTCGGTTCATTTGTCTTTTTATTCCTCTCCCCTTGGGAGGGGCAGGGGAGGGCCTGCGACGAGTCGGATGGGACTACTCACTGACCGCGCGGCCTCGATGGCCGCGCGCAGTTCTGAAAGTTGTGGGACGTCAAGCCGCGAGTAATGATTAAGGGGCCGGGTGATTCTGCATTTGTACCGCATGACCCTAGCGCAGTAGGCGCGCGGCCATCGAGGCCGCGCGTATTTGTGTTTGATGAAACGGGCGCCGCAAGCCCTCCCCTACCCTCCCAGAGGGAGGGCGAGAGGAAATAAGCAATCGCAAAATTAGGACGCTACCCTGCGCGCCCGTTGCATTGACTTGTCCCCTGCTTTGGAGGTAAAAACCCTGCGCAGTTAGAATCACTTTCTTAATCAGTCGCTCAGAACCCTCGCTTCAAGAGGTAACTTTGCCTAATCTTTTCTACGCGAAAGGAATAACGTTATGGCTTTACGCTTAGGAGACATCGCGCCGGATTTTACCGCCGAGACCACTGAAGGTCCGATTAACTTTCACGAATGGATTGGTGATAGCTGGGCAGTTCTGTTTTCCCATCCCAAAGATTTCACACCTGTTTGCACCACCGAACTCGGTGAATGCGCGCGCCTGAAGCCCGAATTCGATCAGCGCGGCGTGAAGGTCATTGGCCTCAGCGTCGATGCCGCAGACTCGCACAAGCGCTGGGCTGAGGACATCCGCGAGACGCAGGGGACCGCCCTGAACTTTCCGGTGATTGCCGATCCCGACAAAAAAGTCGCGGAGCTTTACGACATGATCCATCCCGAAATCAGCGACATCTTCACAGTTCGCTCCGTTTACATTATAGGCCCGGACAAAAAGGTGAAGTTGATGATCACCTATCCGGCCAGCACTGGCCGCAACTTTGCCGAAGTGCTGCGCGTGATTGACTCGCTGCAATTGACCGCGAAATACAGCGTGGCCACGCCGGTGAATTGGAAAGATGGCGACGACGTGATCATTGTGCCGTCAGTTTCGGATGAAGCGGCCAGAGAGAAGTTTCCCGGAGGTTGGAAGACGGTGAAGCCTTATCTGCGCATCGTGCCGCAGCCGGGAAAGAAGACTGATGAGGAGGCTGCCTCCGCGACCACGACGTAACTGTCAGAACCGCCTGCGGTAGCGGGCGGTTTATCTTTCATCAGGAGCCTTCCCAAACTTAAACCGCCTGCTACCGCAGGCGGTTCTGACAAAACGAATCCAAACTTTGCGTTAGAACCGCACCGCTTCCCCGCTGCGCACCGAACGGTAACAGGCATCAACCAACTCCACCGATTTGAAACCATCGAGCGCAGTTACCGGCGGCGGTGTTCCTTTAATAATTGAATCGATGAAGCTGCGATCTTCCTGCAGGTATCCCCACTTCTCTTCTTTGGGGAGGGCGTGCATCGAATGCTCAGTGTTACGTCCATCAAGCCCTTCGGTGTAAATCAGGCTCTCCATTTCCCGGGTCGCAATGGTGCGGTGATGGCAGAAGACTTCCAGGCGTTCGAAGGGAAACAGCCAGCTGGCATCCGCGGAGGAAGCGAAGGTCGCATGCATGCCGCCGGCAAATTTCAGCAGGACTGAGAAATCGTCGGTCTCAGGATATTCATGTGAAGAACCAACAGCCTGCAGAAACGTTACTTCGCCAAAGAGGAACGTCATCATGTCGAACATGTGGATTGTGGTTTCGTAAAGAAAGCCGCCGGTCAGATTTGGATCGCCCACCCATTCGGGCTTAAGCAATTCGCCGCGATTCATCTTCACATGGGCCGAATGTGGCTCGCAGTCTTCATTCAGCATTTGCCGCAAAGCCACGTAGACGGGAGCAAAGCGACGGTTGTGGCCCACTTGGAAAACCCCCGCACCATTTCCTGCGGCTTCGAGCACGGATTGCGCGTCACCAACATTGGTGGCCATCGGTTTCTCGCAAAAGACATGCTTGCCGGCGCTAGTCGCGGCGATTGCAAGTTCCGTGTGTTTGGTATTGGGGGTGGTGATATAGACCGCATCGCAACCGTCGATCACCTGCTGCGCGTTGTCTGCGACACGCGCGCTGCAGGAAGTGGCTAGCGCCTGCGCTCGCTCAGGCGCCTGGTCATAAACCATAGCAAGCCGGACCCGTTCGTCGCCCGCCAGAATTCCGGCGTGCACTCCGCCGATGTATCCCGCGCCAATGATGCCGATCGTAATTTTTTCCATGTTTGGAGTGCGCTGACTCGTCAGCGCTTTAGCCGGTCGCGACCTGTCGCGACTACGTTTTAGTTGGTCCATTCTACGAATGCGGCATCAAGCCGCCGCAGACAAAAGCGGCGACAGGTTGCGGCACTCCAAAGATCCGCTATGTAGCTACTAACACTTTCTCCAAAGCGCTCTTCGCTTCCCGCGCTAACTGAAACGGATCTCGCTCCCAGTACTCCGGGCGAAAGATCTCCACACTGGCTACGCGATCATAGCCGATGCGTTTGAACGCCTGCAGCATTTCTCGCAAAGGCAGAATCCCCAATCCCGGCAAGAGGCGATGACTGTCCTGCAACTGCGCCCGCGGGAGGTCTTCCGCGTCGTTGATGTGGAAGATAAACAGCCGCTCGGGATTGAGGGCGTCGATCATCTCGATGCTCGATCCGCCGGCGTAGAAATGGAAACTGTCAATGACCAGGCCTACGTTGGCACGCGCCACTCGTTCCACGATTTCACTTGCCAGATCCAATGTCTGTACACTGCAATCCGTCTGGCCCAGGAACTCAAAGGCGAGCCCGACGCCATCGCTCTCGGCGATCGCGCCCAATTCCAAAAGCACGCGAGTGGATTCCTCGATGACGATTTCGCGACTGAGTGGCTGCGAGGGAAGTTTGCCCGGCACAACGACGACGTAAGGGCAATCGATGGCGGCAGCGATAGCGCTTAGCTCTTCGCATTCCATCTTTATTCGTTCGTAGTCATCCGCCGTGCGAAAGGTTATGTGTTCGATCGAATTGATGCTCCAGGGCTTCATCGATGAGGCGCTTAAAAACTCCTTTAGCTCAGTTGACGATCCTGACTGTTTGTTAAGGTAATGGCGCAGTTTAGCCGCCCAGATCTCAAGAACATCGAAGCCCGCCGCGTGCGCGGCGAGAATGTCGGTGCGCAAATCCGCCTTCATGGTGGTCGCGCCATTTAGTGCCAGTTTCATTTAGTCCCTCAAATCAGTTTGTAGGGGCGGCCCTCCGTGGCCGCCCCCTTCGTTGCGCGAATGAACCTGATTTACGAAGGGGGCCACGGAGTCCCACCCCTACAAACCGAGTCGCGATCCACTCTCATCAAAGAAATGAGCTCTATCCATATCGATTTGCACCCAGACGGTGGCTTCGACCTCCGCGCGGAATTCGCTTGGGGCTCGCGCGATAATCTTATTACCGGCGAGCGTTAGAAAAACGAATGTCTCGCTACCCATCAGCTCGGTGACATAAACATTTGCCGCCAGCCAACCTGCACGCGCTTCCATGGAAACGTGGACGTGCTCTGGACGAATACCAAGAACAACCTGCTGGCCAACAGCGAAGGCCTTCAAGCTTCCAGAGTTCGATTCCTGTAATCTTAATTTTAGACCGTCGCTTTCAAAACACCCGTCGAGCGGATCGATGCGCCCGCTGATGAAGTTCATCCCCGGGCTGCCAACAAACTCAGCCACAAACCGGTTGGCAGGGCGATCATAGATACTCAGCGGCGTATCAAACTGCTGAAGCCTTCCCTTTTCCATTACCGCCACGCGGTGCGCCAGGGTCATCGCTTCCGCCTGATCGTGCGTAACATAAATCGTCGTGGTGCCCAACTCATGTTGTAAGCGCTTCAGCTCGCCGCGCATTTGGACTCGCAGGCGCGCATCCAGGTTCGAGAGCGGTTCGTCCATCAAATACGCTCGGGGCTCGCGCACTATCGCCCGGGCCAGGGCCACGCGCTGGCGCTCGCCGCCAGAAAGATCGCGGGGTTTGCGCTGCAGCAGGCTGCTGATTTCGAGTAGGGCGGCGACGCGCTCCACGTTAACTTTGATATCTGTGCGTGACAGTTTTCGAATTCGCAGCGGATAGCCGATGTTCTCGGCCACCGACATATGCGGGTAGAGCGCGTAGTTCTGAAAGACCATCGCCAGATCCCGGCGCTGCGGGGGCACGTCGTTGACCCGTCGCTGATCAATAAACATATCGCCCGCGGAAACTTCCTCCAAGCCCGCCAGCATTCGCAGCGTAGTTGACTTCCCACAGCCCGAGGGCCCGAGCAGCACCACAAATTCCCCATCCTCAATGGTCAACGAAAGGTCGTCAACCACGGTGGTGGACCCGAATGACTTGGAGACTTTCTCGAAACGAATACTCATACCTTTGGAGTGCGCTGACCAGTCAGCGCTTTGGTCGGTCGCGACCTGTCGCGACCACGTTTACCTTGAGTGTTCTTCAAAAGAATGCGGCGTCAAGCCGCCGCAGGGCAAAGCGGCGACAGGTCGCCGCACTCCAAAGGCGATTACCCCTTCACGGCTCCCAGCGACAATCCACGCACTAGATACCGCTGCACTGCTAAGGCAAAGGCCAGAATGGGCAGCATCGCCACGACTCCCGCAGCGCTCATTATTCCCCACTTGATTTCATACTGGGTCACGCGGCCGGCGATGCCCACGGGCAAAGTCATCGCCGCATCTGTCTGCGTCAGCACCAGGGCGAACAGAAACTCATTCCACGAAATGATCAGGCAGAAAACGGCCGTGGCGGCGAGTCCCGGAGCCACGAGGGGCAACAACACGCGTCGTAATGCGCCCAGGCGCGAATCGCCATCGACCATGGCTGCTTCTTCCAATTCTCGCGGCACTTCCAAAAAGAACCCGCGCATCATCCACACCACAAAAGGAAGATTGAAGCCAGTGTAAACGACAATCAGGGAGGCGCGGGTGTTGAGCAACCCGACGTCGCGCATCATCAGAAAAAGTGGAATCGCCGTGACGATCGGCGGAAACATGCGGGTGGAAATAATCCAGAGCGAGAGTTTGCGATCCAGGCGGTATCGCATACGAAACCTGGCCAGCGCGTAGGCCGCCAGCGTGCCAATCACGAGGGCACAACAGGTCGAAGCGATCGCCACGAGGGCACTGGTAACGAGATATTGGCCGAACGATCGCTTCACGAACGCATCGACGTAGTGATCCAGCGTCGGCGTAAACGAAAACCAGCGCGGGGGAACCGCAAACTGATCGACTTCCCGCTTCAGCGAAATCGTCAACATCCAGTAAACCGGCGTTACCGCCGCCAGCAACGCCACGAGAGCGAGTGGATAGCGCAGCGCTCTGAATTGCCTGCTCCGGCTGTTATTGACAGAACTCTTCACAATCTCTGGAAGGTAACCGCGACGCGGCTTGCCGCCGCACAGTGCGGAAAGGCTGTGCCTTTCCGTTGCCAAACACCTTGATTTTCGGAGGCTGCGCCTCAGTTTTGAGGCCAAGCCTCATGGTTTATTAACGACCCCACGGAAAGGCCGAGCCTTTCCGCACTGTGCGGCGGCAAGCCCCAAAGCAGGTCGCAACCCGACCGCTTCACTACGCTTCGCGCGCCTGCAGCATGCGGATGTAGAACGAGCTGATGATATTTGTGATCAGCAACAGTACAAACGACATTGCGGCGGCGTACCCGAAATTAGAAAACCGAAACGCCGTCCGATAAATGTAAAGGCTTAGCATTTCGGTCGCGAATCCCGGCCCACCTTCCGTAAGAATAAAAACGTGATCGAATACTCTCAGCAGATCCATCGTCCGCAACAGCAGCGCTACCAGAATCGCCGGTTTAAGCAGTGGCAAGGTAACGTGACGAAATGTTTGCCAGCCGCTGGAGCCGTCAATTAAGGCCGCTTCGTACGGTTCCTGGGGAATCGCCTGCAACCCGGCCAGCAGAATCAGAAACATGAAAGGCGTCCACTGCCACACATCCACGGCGATGACGGAAAGCATTGCCAGTCCCGGCGACGAAGTCCACGTGAGCCCCGTCGTATTAATTCCCGCGCTCTGCAATGTGCCATTGATAGCGCCAAAGTTAGAATTCAACATCAGCCGCCAGACCACGCCCACGACCACCGTCGGCAGCATCATGGGAACCAGCAAGCCGGCTCGAAACAGACCGCGGCCGCGCATTCCTTGATTAAACAGAACGGCCAGAGCCAGTCCCAGCAGGAATTCAATCGTCAAGGCCACTGTGGAATAAACCAGGGTATGACCCAGCGCCGCGAGAAAGAAACGATCGGAGAACAAGCGCACGAAATTCCCCGGACTCCACCGTGACGCTCCTCCAGAGTTGACGTGCAAACTGATTGTTACCGCATGAATGAGCGGATAGATGGAAAGTGCAAGCAGAACCAGCACGGTGGGGGCCAGCAGAAGATATACCAGGCTTCGGTCGAACCCGATGCCCGACCTTCGGAACCCGCTACTATTTTCATTTTCCGCGCTCAAGGATCTTTGCAATCTCGGCATTCGCCTGGTTCATCGCGTCGGTTGCGGACAATTCGCCGCTGTTGGCTTTGGAAAGATAAATTCCAAAGGCGTTCTCAATCTCGTTCCAGAAAGGGGTGCGCGGGCGCGGTCTCGAGTTTTCCAGCGAACGTAACTGCGCTGGATACGCGGGAAATTTTTGCACCAGTGCGGGATCGGTGAAAAGTGATTTTCGTGTCGGCGGATTACCGCGTTCAGCCGAGAGCCGCATCTGTGCAGCACTGGTGGCCCAAACAAGAAAATCGAAGGCCGCATCTTTGTTTTGCGAATCGCGCGGGATAGCGATCAGCCAGTTGCCAATTTCGGCGCGCCCGGGATTCCTGGCGCCAGGCATGGAAGTGAATTCCATCTTGCCGATCACTTTGGATTTCGCCGGGTCGCTGAATGAACTGATCCACGCGGGCCAGTTAATGGAGATTGCGGCCGTGCCCTGCAACAGGTGCGCGCCCACATCGTCGGCGTTAAAGCTGGCATAACCCGGCGGCGAGTACTTCCCTAACTCCAGCATGAAGTTGAGGGCCGCGATTCCTTCAGGGCTGTTCACTGCCGGTCGCCCTCCCGCGTCAAACATTTCCCCGCCAAAGGCCCAGAAGATCGGCATGAAATCAGCGACGGCCGCGTTGCCCTGGGCGGCGCGCATCACATAACCGTAAACCTTTCCACCTCCCGGCGCGCCCGTGGTTTCCTGATCGTGAATGATCTTCGCCGCGGTCAGAACGTCATCCCAGGTGACCGGCTCTTTTAAGTTATGTTTAGCGAAAAGATCCTTGCGATAGAAAAGCAACTGCGAGTTACCGACGTACGGCAACGCATACAAAGCGCCTGTCTGGTAAGGTTCGCGACCGAGGGCGATTGACGCCGGAACGAAGTCTTCGTCCGGGCCTTTCTGACCATGCTTTTCCAGCAGCGGAGTCAGTTCGGTCAATAACCGCTGGCTTCCGAATTTAGGAAACCAGGGATCGTCGAGCATGATCAGATCATAGGCGCCGGTGTGCGCGTTAAGATCGATTAACTCTTTTTCGAAAAGGTTTGCGTAGGGAAACTCGGCAATGTTGATGTGCACTCCGGTTTGTTTTTCGTAGTCCAGGGCAGCCTGCCTCAGCGCGTCACCTTCGACACCAGAGTTGACGGCCAGCGTCAGCGTCTTCGCGCTTTGCTGACTTGACCGCTGGCAACCTGCGAAGGCGATCAACGAAGCGAGAAGAACTGCGGTAACGATTGCTCGTGGCGCAGGTCCTGGTGTGGATTTTGAAACTCGCCTGCCGTTCGCTTGAGTATTCGTTCTCATTGCGGCGTACCTTAGCTGGAAAGGCAGGCCGGTTCAAGGTTGGAAGCGGCTGCCGTCGCGGGCGGTTGCGCGTCTACCATAGATTTCCTATACTGCGCCATCCGCTTAGACGACCTATGGACAGGGCAAGGGCGGACGCATTGATCGCTCCCACCTTAGTACAATGCTCCAAAGAGTTTTGCGTAAAGTTTTGCCCGGCAGTGTGAAGCGTGCGATGAGGCAAGTTCTGTCGTCGGGCGGGCCGCAATTTTTTGTTCAGTACGAGGTCCTGGACCAGTGGCCGCAAGGCAATGGTTCTTCGTGGAGTGCTCCTGCCGTGGCGGCGCGGTTCAAACACGGGGCGGAAACATTCGATTTTGCGGCCGCGCTCGAGTCTCCATCCGCGGCGTTGGCCTCCCCGATAGTGCGCGACAATCTGGCGCTTTTGGATCGGATCAATTTAGCGGAAGCGGCCCTTTTGGATTTTGGCTGCGGCAATGGGCTCTATCGCGTCCTGCTCCAGCATCACCCGTCGACAAAGAGTTGGCGGTACGTCGGCGCTGATATTAACGAAGACATTCTGAAATGGTGCAGGGTAAACCATCCCGGCATTCGTTTCGAGTTGATCGAGGGCAAGGGAGTCGGGCCCTTTGGTGATCGCGCCTTCGACGTAGTAATGGCCAGCGGCGTCATTCAGTGCATTGAAGACTATGAAGCAGTTCTAGCGGAATTGCGCCGGGTCACCAAACGCTACCTCCTAATTAGCAGGCTGCCAATGTGGAAGCATTGGCCTTCGGAAAACCTGCTGCAGCATGTTCGCACCGATTGGGGAATGGAGCACCACCCCATCCGCGTTTTCAATCGTAATGAGTTCGAGCAGTTGATCAGGAGATTGGGTTTTTCAGTCGTCCACCGTGATTACGGCACAGAGTTTTTCCAGATTGAAGGCGTGCCGGAGCCCGCCGTTCACAACTCTTATCTACTTCAGAGAAGCGTTCACGACGAATAAGATGCGTATCGGCGTCGTTCCTAATTTGAACAATCTTGACGGGGGTATTTACCAATACAGCCTCACGATGTTGCGTGCGCTACGCGATTGGGGCCCCCCTAACGGCGACCAGTGGACAGTTTTCACTCCTGACGGGACCAGTCATCCAACGGTAACAGAACTGGAATCTGCGCGCTGGGCCGTTAAGCCGTTGCTGCCGCCCACCCTCAGGCGTCAGGTGTCAACAGCAGTCAAGCGGGCGGCGGGTGATGCTGCTTACAGCACTGCTACGCGCTGGCTCGCGTCGCGCGGGCGGAAACTTATTTCCCAAGGCGGAACAGAATCCTCCAGTCTGGATGTGGTGAAGCGCCGCCCTGAATTCCAGCGCTGGTTCTCCCGCCAGGGGATGGAGTTGATGCTTTACTCCGCCACTAATTCCCTCTCGTTCGAATCCGGGATTCCATACGTCATGGCCATTCACGATGTGCAGCATCGCCTGCAACCGGAGTTCCCGGAAGTTTCGGCGAATGGCGAATGGGAGTGGCGCGAATATCTTTTCCGCAATGGAACCCGTTACGCCACTATCATCATCGCTGATTCGGAAGTTAGCCGGGAAGACATACTGAATCTCTACGGTCAATACGGGTTGACGCCGGATCGAGTTAAGACACTGCCATTTCTTCCCTCTTACTATCCCAGCCTGCAGGGCACGGAAAGCGAGCAAAACCGGGTTTCAGACATTTACGACTTGCCGAAACGTTACCTGTTTTACCCGGCCCAATTCTGGCCGCATAAAAATCATGCCCGCCTGGTGCAAGCGCTGGCCCTCTTGCGACAAGAGCACGGCCTGAAAATCCCCATAGTGTTCTCGGGCTTTTACGCCGGTGAGATTCGAGAGGCAACTTACAATTACGTGATGAAGCTGGCCCACCAGCTTGGCGTCCAGGATCAGATTCACTACATCGGCTACGTGCCGGACGAAGACATGCCGGGGCTTTATGCCGGGGCAGTTTCCCTCACGATGCCGACTTTCTTTGGACCAACCAACATCCCGACGCTCGAGGCCTGGGCCTTCAACTGTCCGGTGCTCACTTCGGATGTTCGGGGGATTCGCGAGCAAACCGGGGACGCTGCCCTCCTCGTCAATCCGCTTTCAGTGGAAGCGATAGCCGATGGCATTCGCCGGCTTGCGACCGACCAGGATTTGCGCAGCACTCTCGCACGGCGTGGACAGGAACGTCTCAGCGCTTACAGGCCTCAGGATTATTACCGGCGGCTGACAGACATTCTGAATGAGGCGAAAAGTCTGGTTCGTTCAGGACAATCCTGGCCAGGGACAGCGAGCAAGGGGAAGTCAGTGCGGGATATCGCTTATGCAGAACACTGAGGTCATCATCTCTGGCGGCAAGCTGTTGGCCTACATCGTGAAGGCTGTGACCGGAGACCCGGATGAAACCACCTTCGTCACGCCGCCCGAGTTGGACCTGCAGTTAGGCTTCATCGCACACCTTGCCGGCGAAGAAATTCCGCGTCACTCTCACTTACCCTTTGAGCGCGGCATGGACGGCACTTTCGAGGTGTTAGTGGTGCGCAAGGGACGTTGCGAAGTTGATATCTACGACCTGGACCAAAAACTGGCAGCGAGCGCTGATTTATGCACGGGCGACATCCTGGTCCTGCTGGAGGCGGGCCACGGCTTTCGCATGCTGGAAGATACTGTCTTTTTGGAAATCAAGCGAGGGCCTTACAGAGGACATCTCGAGAAAGATCGATTCTGAAAATGATTCCGGTCAACGAGCCAATGCTCTCAGCGGGGCGTGAGTTGGAATACGTTTCGGAATGCGTTCGCACCGGATGGGTTTCGTCGGCTGGCCGGTTCGTCGAGGAGTTCGAAAATCGCTGGGCGGGGTACTGCGGGCGACGGTATGGGATCTCCGTCAGCAACGGCACGGCGGCCTTAATAGTAGCAGTCGGCTGTCTGAACCTTGAGCCGGGTGACGAAGTGATTATGCCCAGCTTCACGATCATTTCGTGTGCGCTGGCCGTCATCACTAACGGCGGCGTGCCCGTGCTGGTTGACTCTGACCCTCACACCTGGTGCATGGACGCACTTCGCGTCGAAGAAAAAATCACTTCCCGTACCAGGGCCTTGTTGCTGGTTCATACTTACGGCCATCCTGTGGACGTTGATCCGCTGGTGAAGTTGGCGGACAAGTACGGCCTCAAAATTATTGAAGACGCCGCCGAAGCACATGGGGCGGAATACCTGGCCGGCCGCGACACTGCGCAGGCCGCGTGGCGGCGCTGTGGCAGCTTCGGCGCACTCAGCACCTTCAGCTTCTATGCCAATAAAGCGATCACGACTGGCGAAGGAGGGATGGTGCTAACCGACGATCCGGAACTCAATGAAAAAGCCCGCTCGTTGCGCAATCTCTGTTTTCGGGAGGACCGTCGCTTCTACCACGAAGCGATGGGATGGAACTTTCGCCTGACTAATTTGCAGGCGGCGCTGGGCCTCGCCCAGCTGGAACGGATAGATGAAATCGTCGAGCGTAAACGCAGCATTGGTCGTGAGTACACCGATCGCTTGAAGAACATCGCGCGATTGGCTCTGCCGGCGGAAGAGCGCTGGGCGCGCAACGTCTATTGGATGTATGGCGTCGTGCTCGCGGAAGACAGCGGACTGGACAATTCCCAGGCGGCGGAAAAACTAAGAGAGCTGGGCGTGGAAACGCGTCCTTTCTTTTTAGGCATGCACGAGCAGCCTGTTTTTCATAAGCGCGGGTTGTTCCTGGGCGAGCGCTATCCCGTCACCGAAAAATTGGCGCGCCAGGGACTCTATCTACCTTCCGGGCTGGCGCTGACCGGCGACCAGTTGGATCAGGTCTGCAAAGGCGTGCGAGAGGTTCTTGCATGAGCGAAGTTTTCGGCCAGGTTTACGCCGAGAGTTACGACGCGCTTTACCATGACAAGGATTATCAGGGCGAGTGCGACGTAATCGAGCGCCTTTGGCAAACTTATGGCGATAAGTCCATCCACACGATCATCGACTTAGGATGCGGTACGGGAGGACATGCCCTCTGTTTAGCAGAGCGCGGGTATCAAGTGGTCGGAATTGATTCTTCGGAGTCCATGTTGGAACAGGCGCGCAGCAAGGCTGGAGATTACGCGAAAACAGGCCGCGCTATTTTTTATCAAGGCGACATCCGCGCAGTCAATCTCCATCGCACCTTCGACGCCGCCCTAATGATGTTTGCCGTACTTGGCTATCAACTGAATAACGAAGATGCTCAGGCGGCCCTAAAGACTGCGCGTCGCCACTTGCGCCCGAGCGGATTACTCATCTTTGACATCTGGTACGGTCCGGCCGTGCTCCATGAACTTCCATCGAAGCGGGTCAAAGAAGTCCCGACGGCAAAGGGTAAGATCGTGCGAACGGCTGAGGGTGAACTGGACGAAGCGCGTCACGCGTGCACTGTTCGCTATCAAGTCTGGCGAGATGAGAACGGCAGTCGCTCCTCGCTCACCAAAGAAAGCCACACGATGCGCTACTTTTTTCTGGACCAGTTAGAAGGCCTGCTGGTGAGTGCCGGCTTTGCCCCAATCCGGGTAGGAAAGTTCCCGGATTTTGAGCAGGAGCCTGACGAGAGCAGCTGGAACATTATCTGCGTCGCCCGGGCGGTTTAATTTGAAATTGCAATCAGCGCGTGGCGCGATTGAACAAGCCGGACATTCGCCGGCGCAGGCGGCCTGAGAGGTTCGAGATCTCCGGCAAATAGATATTCTCCAGAATTACTTGATCGGCTCGGCGATCGACGCTCGCTACCGGCGGATGGCGCAAGGGGAAGGTTATCTCGCGGGTGGGAATGTCAGCCAGAACGCTATCGCGATTGAAGGTGTGGGTCGCGTCAACGCCCCAGCCAATATTGGTAATCAGGTTTACGCCCGCGGTCGCCGCCAATCCCTGTCGCGCCCAAACTGTGAAGAGCCACTGGTAATCCCAGGTATCAATTTCAGCTCCCGCGTAGATACGGTCAAAAATCTCACGCCAATACTCGATCGCTCGCCAGTCGCCCACGATTTCCTTTAGCCAGGAAGTTTCACGTAACGTCGGCCACTGTTTTAGCTGTTCATCGTATTGCCGCCAGGCGCGACGCCAGGTCGCCCAGCCCCAGCCTCCGATCACGCGATGAAAGAAATAGCTCTCCCTCACCTTCTTGCGACCAAACAAATAATTGTCGCCGCAGATTGCCATTACTTCTTCATCAACTCGATATCTTTCCAATAGCTCATCGCAAAACGGAAAGAAACTCGGATGCGGCAGGCAATCATCCTCGAGGATGATCGCTTCCTCCTCGTGCTCAAACACCCAGTCCATGCCGGACACCACCCGGCGCTTACATCCCAGGTTTCCCTCCGCATAGTTCTTCAGCACGCGGCAGTCCCAATCCACACGCTCTATGATGGCACGCGTGGCGGCGCACTTTTCAACGTCATCCGGAATACCAGTGCGCGGTCCATCCGCAACCACCAACAGGAGCGGTGGCCGTGCTCGCGCGATTTCGGCGAAAACGCGCGCGGTGGTGTCGGGTCGGTTAAAAATAAAGAACGCGATCGGAGTGCGCATGCGTTTGCTGTTAACTCGTTCGTTGCGGCGTACCTTAGCCGCAAAGAGAGGCTGGTTCAAGGCGCGAGGGTCAGAACCCGCAAGGTTATGGACGGTCGATCCTTTCGGCGTCACATTCTTTGGAAGCCTGGATCTCCCGCGACAGCAGGCGGTTCTGACCTGACACGCACGACCCGAACGTACTGCAGTTGACATCTGTCATTGACGACAGTAGAACAGCATCGCTCAATGATTAAACCTCTGCCCGTACGTCGAGAACATTCATGAAAACATCGAAACCAATTCTGATCGCTGTCGCACTCATGCTGTGGGCAAATTTCTCGTCTGCCGCTCCCCAGGTGGCGAAGGCCAAGACACAAACCTCGCCCAGCGAGTTGGTGGCAAATCTTTACAAGCAACATAAGAAGCGCAGTCCCTTCTTCCAAACCAGAAGCCGCGCGCTACTGGATCGGTACTTTGAAAAGACTTTGGCCAACCTCATTCTGCAGGATGCGATTCGCTCGCGCGGCGAGGTCGGCGCCATCGACGGCGACCCCCTCTTCAATGCGCAGGATATGGAGATCAGGAAGTTTCAAATCCATCAGCCCGTGTACCGCGAAGGCAAAGCCGATGTGCTCGTTTCCTTTGAAAACTTTGGTCAGAAAAAAGAGATCACTTTCGTTCTGGTTCCGCGGAGAGATGATTGGCGAATTGCGAACATTAAGTATGACGATGGCGCCGACCTGCTGGGACTCCTGCAGAGCGAAGCTGCCACCCCTAAGTCCACACGTGCGGTGAAGGTTTATCTGGTCGCGGTCGGCGACAATGGGGCACACGGCAAGAAATTCGGCTGCGAAGACAGCCTGGCGCAGGTGACAATCATGGTCGCGAGGACTGCGGAGCCCCTCAGAGCCGCGCTCCAGGAATTACTTTCCATCGCGCCTCCCCCTGGGCTTCAGAGTTTCTGGAAAGGACGAAATCTGACTCTACGAAGCGTCTCTATTCAGAAAGGAACCGCCATCATTCATTTTTCCGGTGAAATATTTGTCGCGGGCATTTGCGACGAGCCACGCATCGTGGGCCAGATCGAAGCCACGGCTCGCCAGTTCTCCACAGTGAAACGAGTGAGAGTGTTCATCGGTAAGCAAACACTCGCCCAAGCCATACGCTGAAACAGGGTTGCCCTTTCCGAATGACCAGGGAATCAAACATTTGACTCAAGCTCTTCACTGGGAGCGCGGGCGTCCCGCCCGCAATGAGCGCAGAGCGCGAAACGACGACTGCGATCTTGGGATTTA
>JAWVFI010000047.1:0-98950 GCA_033856235.1 Blastocatellia bacterium
GATGACTGGGAAAAGTATTTGGATGTGATGGTTCGTTCGATTGCCGACAATGGCGGCCGTTCATGTATCAATGCGTCAGGAGTGTGGGTTCCTTCCCACGCCAAAGAAATCAGCGAAGCTTTAGCTAAACGACTGGCCCAAATGGCGCCGCGTGCAACTGACGATGAGCTGGCCCAGCTCGCGCCGTTCGCGGATCCGAACGTTGCCGTCCGCATCTCGCAAATGATCGATCAGGGTCTGACTGAACCCGGGGCCCGCGAAGTGTCGGCGTCATATCGCGACGGTGCGCGCCTGGTCGAGCATCAGGGATGTTCCTATCTCCTTCCCACCATCGTTTTGTGCGAATCGGCGGAGCATCCACTTGCGAACAAGGAATTTCTTTTTCCCTTTGCCAGCGTAGTGCAGGCCAAACAGGAATTGGTTCCCGAGGTGCTGGGGCCAAGTCTCGTGGTCACGGCGATCACCTCGGATCCGAAGCTTATTAATCGGTTAGTTTCCTCACCCAACGTCGATCGGCTGAACCTCGGGGCCGTGCCCACCAGCCAGATCAGTTGGGACCAACCGCATGAGGGCAACCTCTTCGAACATCTCTACGCGCGGCGTGCGTTTCAAATTTTGGAGTGCGGCGACTCGTCGCCGCTTTCCCCCGCGGCGGCCTGACGCCGCGTTTTTGAGGCTGCGACAAGTCGCAGCCGGCTAAAGCGCTGACAAGTCAGCGCACTCCAAATGAAGATTCTTTATCTTACCGGTGGGGCGGGGCAAATGTATTGCGGTAGTTGCCTGCGCGACAACGCGCTCGCGACAGAACTGATTGCGCGCGGCCACGATGTCACCCTGCTGCCCGTTTACACCCCTACCTTGACCGACGAACCAAACGTCAGCGGCGACAAAGTTTTCTTCGGCGGAATCAGTGTTTACCTGGAACAGTATGTGCCCCTGTTTCGCCGCACGCCGCGCTGGCTCGATCAGCTGTGGGATTCAACCTCCATGCTGCAGCTCGCTTCCAAACGTTCAATTTCAACCAGTCCCAAAATGCTGGGTGAAATGACTGTCTCGATGTTGAAGGGTGAATCGGGATTTCAACGGAAAGAGATAACCAAACTGCTGGACTGGCTAAAGGATGAAGGATCTCCGGATGTCATAAGCTTGCCGTACACGCTTTTGCTGGGAATGGCGGGGCCCATCAAGGAAGCCCTGGGCCGGCCGATTGTTTGCACGCTGCAGGGCGAGGATTTGTTCCTCGACGGTTTACAGGAACCTTATCAAAGCCAGGCCAAAAATCTTATCCGCGAGAATATTCACTATGTCGATGCGTTCATCGCGGTCAGCGAGTATTACGGCAGGTTCATGCCGGGCTATCTCGGAATCCCTGCGGAAAAGATCCGCGTGGTGCCGCTGGGGATTAACCTGAATGGCTTTGAGCCGAAAGTCGAGTCGCGCGTCCGGGAACGTTCGGAGCCTTTCACAGTAGGATTCTTCGCGCGCATTGCACCGGAAAAAGGACTGCACGTGCTGGCGGAGGCGTATCGCCGCATGCGCCGCAGCGGAGATTTAGCGGGCGCCAGATTGGAAGCCGCGGGTTACCTTGCGCCGGAACATAAAACGTACCTGGCGGATATCGAGCGCGCGATGAAGGAAGCGGGCCTGGCCGATGAGTTTCATTACCGCGGCGTGCTTGATCGAGAGCAGAAGATCGAATTCCTAAGGACGCTCGATGTGCTGTCCGTGCCGGCCACCTACGACGAGCCAAAGGGAATGTTTTTGTTGGAGGCGATGGCCTGTGGCGTTCCGCTGGTGCAGCCGCGTCGTGGAGGGTTCACGGAGATCATTGAAAAGACTTCGAGCGGCCTGCTGGTGGAGCCCGATGATCCGGAGAGTCTGGCCGCGGGAATCCTGAAACTTTATCTCGATCCGGCCCTCGCCGGACAACTTGGACAGAACGGATACCAGAAAGTGCGAGAGCATTACAGCGTGGCGCGCATGGCCGACCGTGCGCTTGAGGCTTATCAGAGTGTTACACATTGAGGCGGAAGCAGAACGAAATAAGCCGCAGATTTACGCAGATAAGAACGGATCAGAATAAGACGGGATAGATGAGAAGAATAGCTTATACCTTTGACATCATCTTATATGTTTGATTTCTCTTTGTTCTCTCAGCTTTTGTTCTGATCCGTTTTTATCCGCGTTCATCTGCGGCTAAAAAATTCCTGGAGGTAGTTGTTGCTTAAGGTTGAGAACGTTTCCAAAGAGTACCAGACGCCGCGCGGGACGCTGAGCATCGTCAGCGATGTTTCTCTTTCGCTGGCGCGCGGCGATGCGGTTGCGATCATGGGACCTTCGGGCAGCGGCAAGAGCACCCTTCTCTACATCATGGGCGCCCTCGAGCCACCCAGCAGCGGCACCGTGACCCTCGATGGCCAGAATCCCTATCAACTGAGAGACAAAGAGCTGGCCGCCTTCCGTAACAAAGAGATCGGTTTCATTTTCCAGGACCACTGCCTGTTGCCCCAGTGTTCGGTGATTGAGAATGTGTTAACGCCAACACTGGTAGCCGCCGGAGCGAACGATGGAGTCATGGAGCGAGCAGAGTCGCTGCTCAGGCACGTAGGCCTTGGCGACAGGTTGGATCATCGCCCCGCCAAACTTTCAGGTGGAGAAAAGCAACGCGTGGCGCTGGCGCGCGCGCTGGTTACCAAACCGCAGCTTTTGTTGTGTGATGAGCCGACTGGCAATCTCGATCACAAAGCGGCGGAAGTGGTGGCGTCGTTATTACTGGAGCTGCATCAACAGCAGCAAACAATTCTGGTGGTGGTAACGCACAGCGCCGAGCTGGCCGCACGCTTTCCGGTGCGCTATGAGCTAATAGATCAGCAACTTCAGCAATTCTGACAACCTTTGGAGTGCGGCGACCTGTCGCCGCTTTGGTCTGCGGCGGCTTGGCGCCGCATCCCTTTCCTAAGCTGCACTGATAAAGAGGTCGCGACAGGTCGCGACCGGCCAAAGCGCTGACAGGTCAGCGCACTCCATATGCGAACCGCTCAACTTGTCAAACGGAATCTGACACATTACTGGCGTAACAATCTCGCCGTGATCTTTGGGGTGGCGACGGCAGTGGCTGTGCTTGCGGGAGCTTTGCTGGTTGGGGATTCCGTGCGCGCCAGCCTGCGCGACCTGGTTCTGCAGCGATTGGGGAATACGGATATGGTGATTACCGCTTCCGGTTTCTTTCGCGAGCAACTGGCCGTCGAATTGCAGAATGACGAGCGTTTTCACCGAGGAGTTTTTGCCGCCGCCTGTCCGCTCATCGCGGTTGCCGGAACCGTCACCCACGAGCCAAGCAAGCGGACTGCAACGGGCATTCGCGTTTATGGAGTCGATGAGAGGTTTTGGGCGTTTCACTCCCGCCCGAATGCGGCGCCGCATAACCGCGAAGTCCTGGTAAGCGATAGCCTGGCCCGCGAGCTCAGCACGAGCATTGGCGATGCCCTGGTGTTGCGCATCGAGAAACCCTCTGAAATTCCTGCCGAATCGTTGCATAGCCGTAAGGAAGATCTGGGCAGCACCTTGCGGCTCACTGTGCGCGAGACTCTGCCTGCCGCAGCGCTGGGTGAATTCTCAATCCAACCGCAGCAAACAGGCGTGCGCGCTGTTTTTGTGTCGCTGACCCTTTTGCAAAAAGAAATGGAGCAGCCGGGAAAAGCCAACCTGCTGCTCGTTTCGCTGGGTTCTGGTCAACAGGCAGCTGGTGCTGACTCGGGAGGAAACACCGCAGCGCTCGCTACGATTTTGAAGGACCGGGCCCAGTTGGAAGACTTCGGCATCGAACTGAAGTCAGAACCGCCTGCGGTAGCGGGCGGTTTATCAATCTCCACCCGCGCCTTGGATCGGGAGATCAACCGCCCGCTACCGCAGGCGGTTCTGACTACTGAAAGCAAAGTGATCAGCGATGCGCTGGCAAAGGCGGCTGGCGAGACGGCTAGTAGATTATCGCTGCACACTACGCCACTGCTTTCGTATCTCGCCAACAAGATCTACACGGGCAAATTTGAACCCTCAATCCCCTACTCGTTGGTAACCGCAATTGATGAGGAGGAGTTCAATACACTGGAAGGCCTCTCGTCTGAGCGATTCCACGACGAGGAACTCTTGAAGGTAGTCAAGCCAATCATTCTCAACGAATGGGCGGCTCGAGATCTGAAAGTTCGGGTAGGCGATCAAGTTGGAATCGAATACTACCTGTGGGGGGGAGGAGGACAACTCGAAACCAATTCAGCGCATTTTGTGGTATCGGCCGTTGTCCCAATTGCAGGACTCGCTGCCGATCGAGATTTAGTGCCGGATTATCCCGGGATTTCCGGGGCGGAGAACCTGGCCGATTGGGATCCGCCTTTTCCCGTTGATCTGAATCGTGTGCGCAAGCAAGACGAAGATTACTGGCATAAATACCGCACCACTCCTAAAGCATTTATTCCCTTAGAGCAGGGACAGGAACTCTGGCAAACGCGTTTTGGTAAACTCACTTCGTTGCGGTTGTCGCCAGCGAACGAACAAACCGTCACTGAATATCGTGCGGCTTTGAAAGCGGCGCTCGATCCCGCGAGCATGGGGTTCAGTGTTATTGCGGCCCGCCAGCAAGGTGTGGAAGCTTCACGCGGGGCGACAGACTTTGGCGAATACTTTTTGTATTTCAGTTTCTTCCTCGTGATTGCGGCGCTGTTGTTAACTGCGCTCTTCTTCAAATTAGGAATCGAGCAGCGTCTGCGTGAGATAGGCGTGCTGCAGGCGTTGGGATTTCCCGCCGCCAAAATCCGCGCTCTCTTTCTGATGGAAGGGACGATGCTGGCTGTGGTCGGCGCGGTGCTTGGTTTGGCGGGCGCCTTGGCCTACGGTTGGTTGATGATGTGGGGATTGCGTACGTGGTGGGTCGGCGCGGTGGGCACCACGATGCTGACCCTTCATGTCTCGCCCCTATCGTTGCTACTGGGCGCTGCGGGCGGCGTGCTGGCCGCCGTGATTTGCATAGTGTGGACGTTGCGCGGCGTGGGAAAAGAATCAACGCGCAGTTTGTTAACCGGGACCATGCGAGAAGGACAGCGGGGAAGGGACGGAGAAACGAAACGGCGCCTTATTACCTCCCTGCGAATGGCGATCCTGCTGAGCGCGGTTGGCGGCGCGTTATTGATCGGTGCGGCCCTCAATCTGATTAGCCAGGTGGCGGGGTTCTTTGGCGGCGGTACGCTCCTGCTGGCCGCATTTCTCTGTTACCAGTCAGCCTGGCTGCGAAGCGATCACGGAACTTCGATTTCCGGCTCAGGATCGTGGTCTATCCTGCGTCTGGGGTTTAGAAATGCCACTTACCGGCCGGGGCGGACCGTGCTCTGCATTGCACTGATTGCTTCGGCGGCCTTCATTATTGTTTCGGTTGATGCTTTTCGACGCCGAGACAGTCTGGCGGACCGCGAAAAGAAATCGGGAAGTGGCGGATATCCCTTGCTGGCTGAATCGCTGCTGCCGATAGTCCACGATCCAAATGCAGCTGCCGGGCGCGAGGCGTTGAACCTGGCTAACGACGAGGTGGGGTCACCGCCGGCGGGTGTAACATTCGCGCGCTTCCGCGTGCGGCCCGGCGATGACGCCAGTTGTCTTAATCTCTATCAGCCTCGCAATCCAAAGATCGTGGCGCCGGCAGCCGATTTCATTCGCGACAATCGTTTCGTCTTTCAAGATTCACTCGCCGCCAGCTCTGAAGAGAAAGAAAATCCATGGTTGCTGCTGAATCGCGTGTTTCCCGATGGCGCGGTGCCGGTGATCGCCGATGGAAATTCCATGACCTACGTGTTGCACCTGAAGCTGGGTGAGGATTTGGTTTTGCAGGCCGGAGATCATCCGCTGCGGCTGCGTCTGGTGGGCGCCCTGGCAGACAGCATCTTTCAAAGCGAACTCATCATGGGAGAACAGAATTTCCTGCGTCTCTTTCCGGATCAGGAAGGCTACCGATTTTTTCTCATCGATACGCCGCAGTTAGTTTCGCCCGCAGAAACAACGGCACTGGCCGGGCTCCTGGAAGATCGACTCTCAGATTTCGGATTTGATGTGATGCCGGCGGCTGAGCGTTTGGCAAACTTTCATCGCGTGGAAAACACATATCTTTCCACCTTCCAAATGCTGGGCGGTTTGGGATTGGTTCTGGGGACGCTGGGAATGGCCGTTGTCTTATTGCGCAACGTGCTCGAGAGAAGGCGGGAGCTGGCGCTGTTGCGGGCCGTCGGTTACAACTCTTCGCACTTCTCCCTCATGGTGATTGCGGAGAACGCGTTCCTGCTGGTTTGTGGATTAGTTACTGGCGCGGTGTGCGCGCTGCTGGCGATTGCGCCAGTCTTCTTTTCGCGCGCCGCGCACCTCCCGAGTATTTCGCTGGGCATGTTGTTGCTTGCGGTATTAATATCCGGGCTGACTGCTTCGATAGTGGCGACCTGGGCAGCGCTGAAGTCGCCTTTGATCCCGGCGCTCCGGGCGGAATAGGAGAAACGTGGATAAGGAACAATTAACCAAACTAAAAGTCAGATCGGGATCGTTCGAATTAAGGTTCGAGGGAAGCGAGGCTTTCCTTCGGTCCGAGGTACCCAAGTTGGTTAAGGCTGTAAATGATCTACATGCCTCCAGTGTAAGCGTCGCCGCCGGGATCCTGAAGAAAGACCTGGAAAAGTCGCTTCAATCCAGAGCTGACCTTGATAAAGAGATCGAAGGCCTCAAAAATAATCTGGATTCGATGAGCGAGTTGGGCGAAACGGAAAGTCTGAGATTGCAGATGGCAATGGAGCGCGTCAGCAAGGCGATGACTGCGTTGTCCAACGTGCTAAAAAAAAATGAGCGATACCGCTAGTGGCATAGTGCAAAACTTGAAGTAGGGTGCAGGCTCGCGAATTCTCGGGGGGTGGGTCAGTTTGAAAATCTCATTAGCACCTGACTTCAGTCAGGTGTTCATAGTCGAGCCTTGATGCTTAACCGTTTCAACGGCCAGGTATTCATTCGCACGGCGACCAATTTGTATTGCATTGGTAAGAAGTAAGGCGGATCAGAAGTGCGTTGGATTCGCGGCTTGGCCGCCGCACAGTGCGGAAAGGCTCTGCCTTTACGAATGGTTGAAAATAATTTATGAGGCTGCGCCTCAGAGTGGAGGCGTAGCCTCCTTAACTAAGAAACGGTTGAAACTGTAAGGCAGAGCCTTACCGCACTGTGCGGCGGCAAGCCGCAGCGGTGTTGCTCAAGTGGAGATTGCCATCATGAAGTCCTTGCGACCAGAACTTAAAAAATATTCTTTGTTGGGTGTCCTGATTGCGACGCTTGCCGCTACTGCGAGCGCCCAGACATCTCAACTGGGTAATGTGAAGTTCGAAACTTCCGGCTCGGAAAAAGCCCAACAACACTTTCTGCGCGGCTTGGCGGCGCTGCATTCGTTTTGGTACGAGGAGGCGCTGGAAGCGTTTCGCGAATCTACCAAAGCCGAGCCGGACTTCATGATTGGATACTGGGGCGAAGCGATGGCCCAAAACCACCCGCTCTGGTCCGAGCAGGATACCGCCGCCGCCCGCCAGGTGATCGCCAGGATTAAGGACACACCGAAGCTCACCGCGCGCGAGCGCGCGTATCTGGAAGCGGTGAAGCTGCTTTACGGTGAGGGCGACAAACGGGCGCGTGATGCGGCGTACTCGGCGGCCATGGAAAAAATCTATCGCGATTATCCCGCCGATTTGGACGCGGCCGCTTTTTATTCACTATCGCTTCTGGGACTGGTGCGGTTGGATGAGAAGAGTTATCGCTTGCAGGCGCGTGCCGGCGCGATCGCCCTGGAGGTTTACCGCCAAAACCCGGACCATCCCGGCGCGGCCCATTACATCATTCACGCCTTCGACGATCCGGAACACGCGATTCTGGCGCTGCCCGCCGCACGCCGCTACGCGAGCATTGCTCCCGAAGCGCACCATGCGCGTCACATGCCTGCGCACATCTTTCTGCAACTGGGGATGTGGCCGGAGGCCGCGGCCTCGAACGAATCCGCCTGGGAAGCGTCGGATGCCTGGATGAAACGCAAGAACCTTTCCATTGGAGTGCGCGATTATCACAGTCTGCATTGGTTGCTGTACGTCTATCTGCAGCAAGGCCGTTATGCGAAAGCGGAAGAGTTGCTGGCGCTGATGAAGAAGACGATGTCGGAATCTGCTTACGAGAACAAACTGCGGCCCGGCTATTACGAGAACAACTACGCCAACATGGCGTCTGCGTTTGTGGTGGAAACAGAAAGATGGGACCTGGCCGCCAAATATTTTTTGCCGTCGGCTGTTGAGGAAAAGCTGGCGGCGGCGGAGCCAAGCACGCAGGCGATGGGCGGCCACTCAGGCCACGGTGGTATGCCGGCAGCGTCAAGCGATGGGCCGGTAGTGGTGCGGGCCTCCAATCGAAACCAGACGCTGCCCTGGTTCACGCGCGGACTGGCGAGCGCGGTCAGCGGCACCGCCGGAATTGAGGAAAGCCTCGCAGGGTTAAGAGCCATTCCTCGCGCGAACGGTTCCGCAAACGCAATTCTGGGGATCAGGGAATTGGAGATTTCTGCGGTCGCGGCCTCGATGAAAAAGGAGCATGACCGGGCGATTGAATTGATGAAGCAGGCTACAGTTTTGGAAGAAGCAATGGGGCCGCCATCGGGGCCGCCCGGAATCATTAAGCCTTCGCATGAGCTGCTGGGCGAGATCCTGCTGCGCGCCGGGAAACCTGAGGCGGCGGCGGAAATGTTCCAGGTCGCCTTATTGCGCCAACCTAACCGCGCCCGATCTTTGCTGGGCGCGGCGCGCGCTGCAGTCGCCAGCGGCAACAAAGCTGCTGCGCGATCCTTTTACACTACGCTGTTGGAGCAATGGCAGCAGGCTGATGAAGGATTGCCGGAGTTGCGTGAGGTTCGAGCTTACTTGAAGCAGTGAACCCTGAATGTCCTGCCTTCCAATATTACTAATGACGAGTCCGTAATCCGGAGTCCGCCGAGGTAACCGGATCATATTCGGTGACAGGCGAAACCAATTCGATTTTCGTAGCAACTATCTGAAATGCTGGTCCCCAGCACCCGGTCGAGAACTCGCCGTTGAAACGACCAGCAATGATGGCGTCAGCCTGTTTCGCCGGGGAGGGGTTTCCGACTACTAAAATCTCTTCGACGTAACTTCGAGTCATGCGACGCTCCGAGTTGTCGTCAAACGCAACTAACGACGCTAAGGCTGACACCGGATCACAATCCTCGAAAATGTAAATTCCCTCTGAGCCAAGAATCACTCTGGCTCTCACCGTGACGAATTGTCCGTGATAACGCTCAGCGTTGCGGGCAACTTCGCAGTAAGGCAATGCTTTGGTCCGTTGTAGGAAATGTGTCGTTGACGCTAGAGCTCCCAGCGCCAGTAAAGCGGCTCCAACAAAAACGGTTGCTGACCTGAAAGCTTGCTTTAGTCTCATAACAAACTTTTAGACCCCTGGTAGAGTGAAAGGTTCCCTGCCGGGACGGGCCGCATTGCGGGAGGAGCGCGAATTTTTTGGCGGAAGGCAAGACTTCACGCTAAGCGGGTTCCCGGCTTTTGCCGCCTGATGGGCGGAAAGGCTATGTCTTTCCGTGGGTCTGAATGAAATTTGGGCTGCGCCCAAAATTTGGGGCACAACTCCATTAAGTAAGGGTTCGATCCGGAAGGGCAGCACTGCTTTGCACAAGAAGTAGCTGAAGCGCTCCCACCTTGTTGGGTTGTTTCCCCCTCTCCCTTTGGGGGAGGGTCGGGGTGGGGGTTTTGAGGGCTGTCCAACAGATCCTTCCGTATCCGTTCGGAGGAGCGGAAAACTTGGTTGGAGGTAATACTCAATAACCCTTTCCGCTCCTCCGAACGGATAGACAATCATTGGATCACCGGCTAGGCCCTCTCCCCAACCCTCTCCCAGCGGGAGAGGGAAAGAGACTTGTTCTCTTTATTGACACCATCCATGAACGAGAGTATTAGTACGTCCGTCAAGGCACAATTGTCTTGCGTTCTTTGAAAAACTATTAGATTTAGATGAGGAGCGAAAGCACTATGGCTTTACCAATTGAAATACTATTGCAGCAAATGCGACTTAACATATCTCCCTGGAAACACTCATATTCATCTTTCTGCCAGAAATCACGATAATGACCCTGTTAAAAAAGAACTAAGGAACCAAGCCCATCCGAAAAGACCCGGAGACCTTTGCTACTGCGGAGGAAATCCAGATCACCAGCTCTGTGGGGGAACAGGAAGGATCATTAGCTAATAATCTTTTCAAGCAAACAAAAGGCCGCCCAACGAGAGTTGAGCGGCCTTTTTCATTAAGCTCAAAAGACTTACTTCTTCTCCCGGACATCGTAAGCATAAATCGTGTCCTGATCACGCAGGTACAAACGCCCACCGGCGATCACCGGGTGCGTCCAGGTTGGCAGAGAGTCTTGTGCAATGCGGAAACGGCCTTTCTCGCGATAACCAGCCGGCGTGGCCTCGACCAGACCCACAACCCCATTCTCGCTGAAGGCGTAAAGATTGCCATCGGCATAAACCAGTGAACCCTTGCCGACGCTGCGGTCTTTCCATGCAACTTCGCCCGTGTCGAAACGCATGGCCGTAAGAATGCCGCTCGAGAAACCGTAGAGGTGATCGCCGATCAGGATCGAGCTGCTGTGATGGTTGCGCATGTCTCTGGTGAAATAGACCTCCTGCGCTTTGCCATCAGCCTTGATTTCGATCAAGCCAGCTCCAGTGCCGTAATCGGAAGAGATAAAAACGCGGTTACCGCGCACCACGGGAGTGGCGACGTTCGCAACATCGTTAGCGGCGCGGGCGTACTCCCACAAAAGCTTCCCGTCTTTAAGATCAAGCCCGACGGCCCGCTCGTGGGTGAAGAAAACAACTTGGGTGGTCGCCCCGACCTGCACCGGAATTCCTGAAGAGTAGCCGGCGGCATCGCTCTGGCTCTTCCAAATCAGCGTTCCATCTTTTTTATTAAGCGCGACGATCGAAGCGCCGGGCCCACCGGCATTAACCAGCACCCGGTCCCCGATGACCAGCGGCGACTCGCTGATTCCCCACATGATGTTGCGGCCGCCAAACTTATCCAGCACGTTCATGGTCCAGACAACTTTACCGGTCGCGGTCCCTACGCACGATAGATCGCCCGCGCCGCCCAGGGCGTAAAGCCGGTCGCCTTCCACCGTGGGTGTGCCGCGAGGGCCATCGCCGCGATCGTTGCGAAAGGCCCGGCCGTGCGGCGTGGCCCAAACCTGTTTGCCGGTGGCTACGTCAAAGGCGGCGATGAATTCGCGATCGCCACGCAGCCCCATCGTGAAGATGAGTCCATTGGAAATCGCGAGCGATGAATAACCAGCGCCGGCGCCCGTGGCTTTCCAGACCAGCGGCGGGCCTTCGGCCGGCCATTGTTTGAGCAATCCGGTTTCTTTAGAGATTCCGTCGCGGTTCGGGCCGCGCCACTGCGGCCAGTTAGCGGTGGTTTGGGCGGAGACTGCGGCGGACAAACACAGAACGATGATGGCGACGTTAACGATAGTCTTGATGCTCTTCATGTCGGATCTCCTTCTGGAACGTAAGGCCACTAGCGCATTTTCTGTAGGGGTGGCCCTCCGTAGCCACCCCCTTCGTTAGCGGTGGCGATATCATCCGCGAAGTGAATGATCGAAGCACGAAGGGGGCGGCCACGGAGTGCCGCCCCTACATTCAGCTCGAAGGTTTGAAGTACAAAACTAATCCGGCCCCGGTGGCTGCCAACAGAAATCCCAGATAGAGCAGGGGATTGGGCGAGGTTTTCGGCGGATGCAGCCACATTGAAAACAACACATTCACGAGCGGCGCGCCCGCGAACACGAGGGGCATAACGTAAGTGGGCAAGCCGCCTGACTTGAACGCGTAGATGATGCACACAGCGCCCACTGCTCCCAGCGCGCCGCCGAGCATTGCCAGCAAAGAGCCCTTCATTGTGAATCCGTTCAACTCGCCCTGGTAAGAAAGCGTGGCCACTGGAACCAGAACCCCAATCAAAAAATAAGCCACCCCGACGCACAGCAGCGCGCGCATCGGACTGCCCAGCGCGACCTGGCCGCGATGCAGCGCGGGCCCATAAAGTCCCCACGCCAGCGCCGCACCCAGAGCGAAGATTACCCAAACCATAGGAGACCCTCCACGAACGTTGGTATTAGTTTTCATGTTTATAGGTTTCGAGCTTGAGACCTCGAAATTTCGGTTGTGGTTCTAACAGGTGTATAGAGTTCAAGCTTTAGCTTGTGTGTTTTGATCGCCGGCAACCTGAAGGTTGTACTCTATACACCTGGATTCTAAACGTGAAACTGGAAACCCTAAAACGCTATTCGCACGCCGAGCTGAATCTGACGCGAACTGCCCACCGTCGATCTGATGCGCCCAAAAGTCGAGAGCGTGGTTATCTCGTTAGTGTTCGGGGCGCCGGCGAAGGCCGTAAGCGCCGGTGGTCCAAAATTAGCTCGGTTGAAAAGATTGAACGCCTCGGCGCGGATTTGTAGGCTGCCGTTTTCGCCGAGCAGGCGCGGGATGCGCGTGATCTTAACGGCCGCCAGATCGAAGCTGCGGTAGTTTGGTCCGATGAAGGCGCCACGCCCTGTATTGCCCAGCGTTCCCTCAGCCGGCACTGCGAAGGCTCTCGGGTCGAAGTACTGATCTGGTCGACCCAGAACCGCAGTTTCATAGGTAAACCCAGGGGCCATCGAAACCCGGTCGCGCCCGATTCCCGGGCCCAGCGACGGCTGCCACAACGAACGCGAACGGTTCGCCTGTACGAACACCGTCAAAGGGTTGCCACTGCGCGCATTGCTTATGCCCGCGAGTTGCCAACCATCCAGCAGCGTCTTGCCCCAACCATTCAGCTGGCGCGCAAAGGGAATGTCCCAGGTGAAGTTGACCACCCAGTTGTGTTTGGCGTGATAGTCAGCCAGGCCCTTGTTGTAGTTGAAGCCCGGAAATTCGGGAAACGCCGTCGTCGTGCCATTGGTGGCGTCGGAAAAGAAAGTTGAAGCCTGGGTGGTATCGATGTTCCGCGAAAACGTGTAGGACGATTGCACGTTGAAATTGTGACTCCAACGCTTGCGCACCTCGAACACCATCGCGTTATACCAGGAGTTCCCGTCGCTGCTCTTGAGTTCAATGGTCGAGAAGGCGGTATTTTGCCGCGGCGCGCCCAGCGGATAGAAAGGCGCGCCATTCGGCTGAATTGTGGCGACCGCGGTGTTCACGTCGTTGCTGCGCAACAAGTGGACACCGCGGGAACCTGCGTAGCCGAGCGTGACCACTGTGGACCAGGGCAGTTCGCGCTGAACGCTGAGGTTGTAAACATTCACGTACGGATTATCGAGATCATACTGCACCGGGCGAATTGAGTTCGCGAACGGGCAGGACAGCGGGGCCGAGGGGAACGTCGTCGGGCAAGTCGGCGAAATGGCCACTGCAATGCGCGGAGTCGCCGGCGGATTAGTCACAGTCACAATCAGGTTTTGCTGATTGTTGGTATTGAAGTACATGCCATAGCCGCCGCGGACGCTGGTCTTCCCATCACCGAAAACGTCCCACGCAAATCCGAAGCGCGGCGAAAGATTTTTGCGCGTCGGGTTCTGGTAGAGCGGGCCGACCGTCGGCGCGCGATCGGTCAAAGATGGCAACGCTGAATCGCGTCCATAGAGGTCCACCGGCATCGTCGTAGTTTCGTAACGCAGTCCGGCGTTCAGGGTCAGACGATTATTGATGCGGAAAGTGTCCTGCACATAGCCGGCAAAGAGCGTGAAGCGCCAGTAACGATCCAGGGCCCCATTTGGTGTCAGCCCGAGAAAGCTCTGCGGCACATTGCTCAAAAAGTTTCGCAAGTTGGCAAAGGTCCAAATCCCTAGCGAGAAGGTGGGATTGACCATATTGTCCTGGTAGTACTCAACCAGGCCGCCCGCCTTAATTAGATGTCGCCCGTGAGAATGGATCAAACCATGCTCGCCGCCGAAAACATTTTGCGTGAGCTTAACGCTGACTGACGTTTGCGGGCCGAAGCGCGGCATGCCGCCGATGTCGATGTTGCCGATTGAGTCGCGGCCGGGAATAAAGGGCTGCAGCGTTTGGGTGGTGTGGCTTTCGACGGCCTGACCCACGCGAGTCCGCGCGAAGTTGAAACGAAAAGTGTGGATCGTGCTGGCGCTTTGTAGGAAACGGTGCTCGGCGGTGAAGAACTGATTGCGCGAGCGGAATGCGCGCGGAAACTGTGGGAAGTCCGTCGGCAGCTGCTGGTCGGCATCGTCAAACGTGTAGCGTGCAAAAGATTGCTGCCGGTCGCTCCACTTCTGATCCATCCGGCCCTGGGTGAAATGCTGGGTTATCTGGCGGTTGAATCCAAAGTTGTATTCTGCGAGCCCGCCGCCGAGGTTGGCGCCGTTCGGAAGAGGGAACTCGTTCAGGTAAGGCCTGATGGCTGCTCCGATCACTACCGGCGCGCCGGTTGGTAATATTCCACTGCGCGCGTTCAGATCGGGGACCACCGTTCTGATCGTCTGGCCGAGCTGTTCCCGCAACGACTCGTAACCGAAAAAGAAAAAGGTGCGGTCGAGCTTTAACGGACCGCCAACAGTGGCGCCAAACTGGTTGCGTTTGAATTCCGGTGTGCGTCCGACGTCGAAAAAGTTGCGCGCATCGAAATTGTCGTTGCGCAGAAACTCGTAGAGCGAGCCGTGATATTCATTCGTACCCGATTTGCTGACGACGTTAATCTGGCCGCCGGAGTTGCGTCCGAATTCAGCTCCATAGGAATTGGCTTCGACGCGAAACTCGCGAATGGTTTCTACTCCGAGCGCGGTTCCGGCTGCGCTCCCCGCCGGGCCGTTGGTGAAGTCGTTCTGTGGCGTGCCGTCGAGCAGATAAACATTCGAGCGCGGATCCTGGCCGTTAATGCTCATGCCCAAACCGTGGGCCACAACTGAACCGCCATCGCGGTGCGGATAGGCGTTCACTCCGGGCTGCAACAGGGCCAAATCGGTATAGTTGCGACCGTTCAACGGCAACCCGCGGATTGTTTGTTCGTTTACCAGGTAACTCAATTCGGCGGTTTGCGTATTAACCAGGGCCTCGCCGCTGTTGATGGTCACTCCGGCGGTGACGCCGCTGACCTTCAGAATCAGTGAGACCTCGGTAGTATCGTTAACGGTGAGCCGGACATTCGGGAAAACGAGCGGCTCGAAGCCGTTGGACTCGGCGCGCAGTTCATAAAGACCAATTGGCAGACCGGGAAAAACGAACCTTCCTTCGTCCGCGCTCGTAGTAGTTCGCGTAAGTCCAGTATCGAGATGTTTCGCCGTGACCTGAACGCCAACCAGAAGGGCCCCGCTGGTGTCCCGAGTATCGCCGGTAATGGTGCTGGTAGTTTGCGCCGCGGCGCTCAGCGCAAAAAAGCTAATTAGGCCGATTACGCACAGAAATCTTTGGGAAGAAGCTGGAAACGCATGAAGCAGGAATTTCATCTTTAGAATTTACTCCGGTTTGACCTGACTGCTTGCAGGTCTTAATACTGAGTAAGGCGCCGATCAGTTTCAAGCAGTTGATAGATAAAGACGTTTCCGTCCACAGGTTAGTTCCACTACAGTTGCAGTTTCAGACGCTTTTGACTGTCCGCTGGTTGTTTCGCCGAATGAGTTGTAGCACAGACTCCATGGTTTGTGGATTGTCGTCCAAATTTATGGATCGAGAGACTGGTGGTAGTTCTGTTGCCCTCTCATTCGACGCATAGCGTCGTTGGAATTTAGCCCGGCCTTTCAAGGCCGGGGGGCAAACAGTAGTTGAAACAGATCGTCGCGTAGCGACGATGGAATGGACTCGGGAATGGATTCGGGTTTCCAGCGTCGCTAAAGCGGCGCGAACACATTTGACCACTTTCCCGGCCTTGAAAGGCCGGGCTAAAATCACATCGACGCTACGCGTCGAAAACAGAGCACCCCTCTTCTGTAAGGAGATTATCTTGATATCCAAGGCTGCACGACTCTCCATCGCCCTGCTTATATTCATCCTGGCATCGTCCGCCGGGGCGCAAACGCATAGAGGTTCCGTGCGCGGCACGGTCTACGACCCAAATAAGGCGGCCGTTCCGGGCGCCACGATTAAGCTCGTCAACCAGGAGACAAGTGAATCTCGCTCGGGCGTTAGCGGCAGCGAAGGGGAATATACATTGTCTTCCCTGGCTCCCGGTTCGTACCGTTTGGAGGTAGCGGCGCCAGGATTCGCCACTCTTTCCCAGGAGATAGTTCTCAATGTCAGTCAGGAACTAAGACTGGACGCTGCGCTTGTTGTTGCCGGTAAATACGAGAGCGAAGCATTGGTCCCTGCTTCCCAGGAAGTAACTAAAGACTCGGCCTCGCTAAGCACGGTGATCGAAAACCGGCAGATTGAAAACTTACCTCTTGACGGCCGCAACTTTTACGAGTTGAACCTGCTGGTCCCCGGCGCGGTGCCTCCGGCGCAGGGTTCTGCAGGATCAGTACGTGGAGATTTTGCTTTCAGTGTTAACGGCGCCCGCGAGGATGGCAACAATTTCCTCCTCGACGGTGTTTACAACGTCGATCCGAAACTCAATACGTTTGGCGTGCGTCCGTCAGTGGACGCGATTCGTGAATTCAATATCGCCACCAGCAGCTATGATGCCGCGTTTGGCCGGAATCCCGGCGCCCAGGTCAATGTAGTACTGAAGTCCGGCACCAACAGCCTGCACGGTTCGCTGTTTGAGTTTCACCGGAACGGCGCCCTCGACGCGCGCAACTACTTTGCCCCGGCGAGTGAAGCGAAACCGAAGTACCTGCGCAATCAGTTTGGCGGCTCAATTGGCGGACCAATCAAGCGGGACCGCACCTTCTTCTTTGCTGACTATGAAGGCACGCGTTCCCGCGAAGGGATCACGCGCATCACCAACGTTCCGACCGTACAGGAACGCGGCGGTAACTTTTCCCAAAGCCTTTTCGGCCGGCCCATCGATCCCTTCACAGGCGCGCAATTCCCCGGCGGCATTATCGATCCCGCGCGCATCAACGCCGTGGGGCGGGCCATCGCCGCGCTTTATCCTTTGCCAAATCGCAGCGTGCCATTTCAGAACTTCGTTTCGTCGCCGACGCAAAGCGATCGCAACGACAGTTTCGACGCCCGGCTGGATCATAGATTCACCAACGCCACAGACTTCACCGCCCGTTACAGTTTTGGTGACCGCGATCTGTTCGAGCCTTTCACTGGGCCAACGTTCGCGTTGGTTCCCGGATTTGGCGACACGGTCAAGCGGCGCAGCCAGAACATGATGGCCGCGCTGACTCATGTGTTTACGGCGAACCTGATCAATGAGTCGCGCGTGGCGTTGAGTCGCGTCGCATCCTCGGTCACGCAGGAAGCCAGCCGTCTGAACTCCAATGTCGGTTTGCCGGTAATTTCGCCGAACCCGCGCGACGCGGGGCTTAGTTTCATTACAGTGACCGGGCTTTCGCCACTCGGTGACGAAGGTAACAATCCGCAGAACAGCGTGACGAACGTCTATCAAATTCTGGACACGGCGACCTACGTCCGCGGCAAACATCTGTTCAAGTTTGGCGGTGACCTGCGCTTTGCGCAGCAGGATGCTTTTCGCGATGTTGAGTCGCGCGGGCGTTTGCAGTTCTCGCCCTTCGCCCAAATCGCCGGCAATGCGGTGGCCGATCTTTTGCTGGGCTTTCCTTTGCTGACTAGCGTGGCACGGGTGGATAACCCGCAGCACCTGCGCACGCAGAGTTACAACTTTTTTCTGAATGACAGCTTCCGCGCCACCCGCCGGCTGAGCCTGACGGCGGGCCTGCGCTACGAGTACAACACGCCGCCGGTTGACACTCAGGATCGCGCTAACGTCTATGACACGGTGACGCGCCGCCTGGTGCGGGTGGGCACAAACGGGGTGCCGCGCGGTGGATACGAAGCGGACAAGAACAATTTTGCCCCGCGCGTCGGCCTGGCATGGACGGTGGGTAATGATGAAGCCACGGTGGTGCGCGCAGGTTACGGTGTCTACTACGATCAGTCGCCCCTGGCGCCGGGTGAAGCGCTCTACTTCAACGCGCCATATTTCGATAACAATATTTTCTTCTCGTTGCCCGGTTTGCCCTTGACGTTGAGTAATCCGTTTCCGACTTTCTTTCCTTTTCCACTGCCTGATTCGGCGCTCGCCATCCAGCGGGATCTGCGCACGGCGTACATGCAGCACTGGAACCTGAACGTGGAGCGCCAACTGGGCCGCAGCAGTATGTTCGAAATTGCTTATGTCGGCTCAAAAGGCACGAAGCTGCTGACGGCGCGCGACATCAACCAGCCGCAGCCCAGCGCGCTGCCGCCGGGACTACCGTTTGTGCCGCGGCCGGACCCGCGCTTCGACGATATCGACTTGCTCGAGTCGCGCGCCAATTCCAACTACCACAGCCTGCAGGCGCGGTTCCAGCAGCGCCTCTATAAAGGTCTTTCCACGCTCGTGTCATACGCCTGGGCCAAGTCGATCGACGATGCGTCCAATTTCTTCAGCAGCGCGGGCGACCCAAACTTTCCGCAGAACAGCAACAACGTGCGCGGTGAACGTGGCCGTTCGAACTTCGACGTGCGCCACCGGCTTTCCGCGAGTTACTCTTACGATCTTCCCTTCGGGAAAGGACGGGAGTGGCTGGCCGACTCGGGATGGATTTCTACGATTCTGACGGGCTGGCAGAGTTCAGGCATCGTGACGCTGCAATCCGGACGGCCCTTCACGGTGGCCTTGTTGTCGGAAATCGATAACAGCGGCACCGGGCGTTCGATCCTCGGGTTCGGCGCCAACGACAGGCCCAATGTGGTCGGTAATCCGACTCTGAGCTCGCGCACTCCCGGGCAATGGTTCAATCAAAGTGCGTTCAGTTTTCCGGCCCGCGGAACTTTCGGAAACGCCGGCAGGAACATTCTGGATGGACCGGGCTATCAAAACGTAAATGCGTCACTGGTTAAGAACACAGCGCTTGGTGAGAATATCAATCTGCAGTTTCGCGCCGAGGTCTTCAACCTCTTCAATCATCCGAACTTCAACCTCCCGGATAATTTTCTGGGCTCGCCGACGTTCGGGCAGATAACCTCAGCACGCGATCCGCGGCACCTCCAGTTTGGGTTGAAGTTGTTGTTTTGAGTTCAGCCGAGTTTCGCGCAAAGGCGCAAAGAAGGTAAAAACCAGAGGCGCAAGGAAGATAGAATTCATCACTCTGCGACTTTGGGTCTTCGGTTCTTAGCGCCTTTGCGCGAAACGAAGGCGCTTGGTGTTCTAGTTCAGGGAGACGAACCAGCATGAGAATCATTCCTCGATTTGCGGCGCTATTACTGATCTTGGGAGTCCTCTCCGCGTCCTTCAGAACCTCCGTGACTGCTGCCGACTGGCCGCAGTGGCGTGGACCAAACCGGGACGGCAAGGTAACGGATGTGGTGTTACCCGCGACCTGGCCAAAAGCTTTGAAAGAAGAATGGAAGGTTACAGTCGGTATCGGCCACTCTTCGCCCGTACTGGCCAACGGCCGCATTTACGTGTTCGCGCGCCAGGGCGAGGATGAAGTCCTGCAGTGCCTGGATGCCGGTACCGGGAAAGAGATCTGGAGATCAGCGCAACCCATCTCCTATACGATGCACGAGGCTGCGACCGGCCATGGCAAAGGCCCAAAGTCCACGCCGGTCGTGAGCAACGGAAATGTTTACACGTTTGGAATTTCGGGCGTTCTTTCCGGTCATGATGCGAGCACAGGAAATCTGAAGTGGCGCCTGGATTTTTCCAGTAAGTATCCAAAGACTTCGCCGTTGTTTGGGACCGCAATGTCTCCGTTGATTGATAGCGGAATGTTGATGGCCCATGTGGGAGGACCCGATCAGGGCGCCTTGATCGCAGTCGATCCGGCAACGGGAACGATCAAGTGGTCAAACGCAGTTGATGGTCCAGCTTATTCCTCGCCGATCGTGGTGACGCTCGCAGGAGTAAGGCAGTTGGTTACTTCTACGCAAAGAAACGTTATTGGGGTGGAGATTACCACTGGAAAACTGTTGTGGAAGCTGCCGGCTAAAACTCAGTATGACGAGAACTCGGTGACTGCAGTCGCCTTTAAAGACATGGTGATCGTGGCGCGAGAGGGCCAGGGGCTAACTGCTCTCCGTTTGGAAAACCAGGGCGCGGAGATCGTCCCGCGGGAAGTCTGGAACAATAAAGAGAACGCGATGTACCTGAACTCTCCAGTAGTGGAAGGGAGTACTTTGTTCGGATTGTCGCCATTGAAGAAAGGGCAATTCTTTGCGGTTGACCTCGACTCTGGTAAGACGCTGTGGCAGGGGCCGGGCCGCATGGGAGAAAACGCCGCCATTCTCAATCTGGGCGGCAAGATGCTCCTACTGCTTACGAACGAAGCGAACTTGATTGTGCTGCCCGCGAACGCCAAAGACTATACGCCCGTCACGCAGTACACAGTCGCCAACAGCCCGACCTGGGCCCACCCGCTCGTAACTGGCAACCATATTTTTATTAAGGATGAAACGACGCTGCGGTCTCTGGTGATTGCATAGTCAGAACCGCCTGCGGTAGCGGGCGGTTGAAGTCGCGTCGGAAGGCGCCTTTTGCGATTCTTAAAACGCCCGCTACCGCAGGCGGTTCTGACACACCAGCAGCGCAACACCGATCAGTCCACACGCGGTGGAATCACCCAACGCCCACCACATTGGCATTCCTGCTGAATAGTCGATCGTAAAGAATACCGGCCAAGCCAACAGATATGAGATGCCGTTAAGTAAGATCAGCGGGCGAAAGCGTTTCACATTTGTGCTTATGACCCAGAGGGAGACGCCGTGCATTCCATAGGTGTAGGACGCCTGGCGGATCAAAAACATGAGAACAGATCCTTCCGGCATCCGGCCCAGTCCCAACCATGCGTGCGAGATTTCCATCCACGAGCGCGGCATGATCACGGCGATGAAGGCAAGGATCTCCACCAGACCTACGAGCCGCAGCAACCAGGTAAGCAGGAGGTGGCGATCGGGTTGGTTCATGAAGTCAGAACCGCCTGCGGTAGCGGGCGGTTGAAGTCCACATGGGTTGGCTCTTTTGCTTTTCTTAAACCGCCCGCTACCGCTGGCGGTTCTGACGTCACTGCGCGGCGATGTTGAAGGCGGCCATCTCGTTGCCGTTGCGCACCAGCAGTTTTCCCCCCGCGATTGCCGGATAATTCCAGGTCTTCCCCTGGATAGCCGTGAAGCGCGCCAACTCTGAATACCCATCGGGACTGGCTTTGACTAGGGCCAGGTCGCCGGCATCGCTGGAGATGATCAAGTTGCCGTCGGCCAGCAGCACCTGGCCGTAACCGTAGCGCCCGCCTTTCCATTTTCGCTCACCAGTATTGACATCCAGGCAGGTGAGGATTCCTTCGTCCAGGCCGTACACATAACCCTGATGGACCACTGAACTATTGAACTTGTTCTTCATGCTGATGTTTTCCCAGACGGCCCGGGCGTTGAGATTCCTGCCGCTGCCTGAGATTTCGATCAGGGCCGCGCCCTTGCCATAACCGGACGAGAGGAAGAAACGATTCTTATCTACCGGCACTGGCTGCGAAACGTTAATGCCCATGTCCGTGCCCCAGCCAAAGCTCCAAAGCAATGAACCGTCTTCGGGCACCAGGCCCATCACCCGCGAAGCGCTGACTACCACGATTTGCCGGCGACCGGCGAGGTTCAAAAGCATTGGCGACACATACGCCTGCGTGTCGTTCTGCGAGGACCAGACTGGCGCGCCCGTTATTTTGTTATAAGCCACCACCGATTTTCCCGAGGCCCCGCCCGGCAGTACTATCACTTTGTCGTCAACTATCAGGGGCGACGCTGCCATGGCCCACGACAAGTTTGACGCACCGTTTTCGCTGAGAATGTTTTTACCCCAAATGACTGCACCGCTCTTGGCGTCCAGGCAGCGCAATTCACCAGTTGCCCCGAGGGCATAGAGCCTGCCGTCATCCCAGGTAGGTGTCGAGCGTGGGCCATCGCCGGTCGAGTCAGTGAATTCTGCGTTCCAGGCCTGCTTCCAAATCTCGCGGCCGGTACCGACGTCGTAAGCCGCGACCACTTCCTGCCGGCGTCTTTGTTCAATGGTATAAGCGCGGCCGTCGGCAACTACGAACGAGCCATAGCCAACGCCGATCGGCTGCTTCCAGATTGGGACCAGTCCTCCCGCGGGCCATTCGCCCAGGACGGCCATTTCATCGTAACGTCCATCACGGTTCGGACCGCGAAAGTTGGTCCAGTAGTTTCTTCCGGCGTGTGCTGACGCAGTTTCCGCTGTCCCACCAGCGGCGCTCGCAGTTTGGCCAGGAGTCGGCGTTGCGGGAGCGGCTCCCGCAGGGGCAGCTGGATTCGTGCCGGCTAGCCCAGCCTCGCTTTGCTGTTGAGCGCGGTGCTTTTCAAGTTCCGCATAGTGATCTTCATAGGCGCTGGAACGTCGCATTGCTGTGAAGGCGTAGATATAGCCGGCAGTAAGTGCCAATAGTCCTATGCTCGCCAGGGCCTTGGTTTTGGTGGCGGTATCGCGACGCATCCACAGAAGGGCGAGACCCACCGGGGGCAGCACCATTCCGGCGATGATGAGACCTGTCACCGAGCTATACCATGGTGAGGATTCTTGTGATGCAAACATCGCTATTTCTCCGTTGGCTCCATGTCAGAACCGCCTGCGGTAGCGGGCGGTTGATGTTTCGCTATCAAACAAGTGTGACCGAAGATTCAACCGCCCACTACCGCAGGCGGTTCTGACATCAGCCAGTGATGCAGTAGAGGTTCTTCTCACCTCTGATGAAGAGCTTGTGATCTGCGATCGCGGGCGAAGCGGCCACTCCTTCACCCAGCGAATTAGTGCGCAGCACTTCATGTTTCGGCCCGGCTTTGATCATGAATGTATCACCATCTTCATTAGTCAGCAGAATCATCCCTTCGTAAGCGACGGGCGAGGCCAGGAAAGTAGTTGGCTTCGGAACTCGCTGGCCCTCATATTCCACCTTTCCAGTTTGCGCGTCCAGGCAGGTCAGCAATCCGCGGTCAGTCATCAAGTACAAGTACTGGCCGTACAGAATCGGCGAAGGCACATACGCGGTGCCTTTGTTATACGACCAGACGAGTTGCGGCGTTCCGGTGATGTCGCCGCTGCCACCAGCCTTGATAGCCAGCGCAATCTTGACGGGGTATCCGGAGGTCAATACCACCAGATCCCGGGAAACAACTGGTGAAGGCACGGCGTTGCTCTCCAGGCCTTTGTGCCGCCAGAGTTCCTTACCAGTCGCAGGATCGTAGGCGATGATCGCTTCGGCAGCGGCGGTTACCAGTTCCGTGCGACCTTTCGCTGTTTCAACCAGCACCGGGGTCACCCAGGTCACATCGACTTTGCGCGCCATCCGCCAAGCTTCTTTGCCGGTGGCCTTGTTGAAAGCAGCGATGAAGGAATGGCCGCCGCTATCGTCGCACTGCATGATCACCAGATCCTGATAGAGCAGTGGCGACACGCCATAACCGACACTCGCCGTGCCCAGTTTCCCCATCTCCTGTTTCCAGATGAGCTTGCCTTTGAAGTCGTAGGCGTACAGGCCCTCCGCTCCGAAAAAGGCGAAGACGTATTTGCCGTCGGTGGCGGGCGTGGAAGATGCGAAGCTGGCTCTCTTGTGACGGCTGTCGTACACCGGACCCTCGTAAGCCACCCGCTCCCACAGAATCTTTCCCGTTTCGCGATCCAGGCACATGACCTTGAAGGTGTGCTTCAAGTTGGCGCCCACCGCGTCCGGGTGAACAAAGTCGGTTCCGTCCGCCATTTTGTGCGTGACTCCAGCGGTCCGTCCGGGAATCACTTCGCCATCGAGCGCGGTGGTCACGAAAATCTTCTTGCCCCAGACAATTGGGGAAGAATGGCCGCGTCCCTCCAGCGGCGTCTTCCACTTCACATTCTTAGTGGCGCTCCATTCGCTGGGCAGCCCGGTTTCCGTGGAAACACCTTGGCCGTCGGGCCCGCGCCATTGCGGCCAGTTGGAGCTGCCGGTGGCGGCGAAGTTGGAGATCGAAATGAGTGCGAGAAGACAAAACGCGGAAGCGATGCGGCCGAGAGTTTTCATGTTGAAATTCCTTTGAACTTAGTTTCGAAACTGCAGGCGGCTAGTCAAATTAGATGTGCGATCTGGAGTAAACTCAGGCTCTTCACTGGGAGCGCGGGCGTCCCGCACGCCAGACTACCGGAAGCGCGAAACCTTCCGGAGGTAATCTATGGAACCTTGCTTGCGCGCTCCGCGCTCATTGCGGGGACGCCCGCGGTCCCAGGTAGGACGATGAGCATTTACTTAGCGGCCTTAGCCACTTTATTCTTCCCAGCCGACGGCTCGCCGAAAGCGAAGAGGTGGTTGAGGCCGCGCACGATAATCAAACCTTCCGAGATTGCCGGTGTGGCCATCATTACTTCGCCGACACTATTGGTCGCGAGCAATTCATATTTTGGCCCCGCCTTGACGACAAAGACGTCGCCATCTTCGCTGGCCAAATAAATTTTTCCATCCGAAGCCACGGGGGATGCCGTGAACGCACCGCCTTTGCTTCCCAGACGCTCCTGGTAAACGCGATCTCCGGTGATGACATTGTAAGCAGTCAATATTCCCTGGTTCGAGCAAGTGTAGAGCAGGTCGCCATAAACCACCGGCGTCGGCATGTATGGCCCGCCGCGTTGTTTACTCCAGGCGATCGAAGCGTTCGAGTCCTTGCCTTCCTTCAGCGTAATGTCGCCATTCGCGCCCGGCCGAATGGCATAGATCGGCTGAATCGGAGCGTAGCCGCTGGTCACGAAAATCAGATCGTGGGCCGCAAAGGGAGTAGGGGTCGTCACCTCAGAGTTCGGAGTCAGCCGCCACAATTCTTTTCCCGTTGCCGGGTCATAGCCGCGAATCGCTCTTGAACCATTGGTGATCAGTTCTGCACGCGTCTTACCTTCAAAGACTGTGGGCGTGCCCCACGAAGAGATTTCCTCGCGCGGTGTCTTCCATACCAGCTTCCCGGTTTTAAGATCGTAAGCGGCAATAAAAGAATCTTTCTGCACATCTGCCTGGATGATCACCAGGTTCTTGTAAATTATCGGAGAGCTGCCGTGTTCCCACTGGTAGTCAGCATCATAAAACCATCCCGAATCCAAAATCCCGAGGTCCTGCTTCCATTTCAGTTTTCCATTCAGGTCGTAGGCGTAAAGGCCATGCGACCCGAAGAGCGCGACTACATACTTGCCATCGGTCACCGGGGTGGAATCGGAGTGGGTCGATTTCGGATGGCGCTTAACTTTCGGCAGGCCTTCGTACGCGATTCGCTCCCAGAGAATCTTGCCGGTGTTCTTATCCAGCGCGTAAACCTTCCAGACGTGTTTGGGGTCGTCCTTTACGGGAGCCACATCGCCATAGAGCCCATAGCGCGTTTCATCCTTGGCGGCGCTGCTCACGGCAGTGGTAACGAAAATCTTGTTGCCCCAAACCACGGGGCTGGAGTGAGCCAGTCCCGGGATCGTAACCTTCCAGCGCGTGTTCAGAGATTTTTGCGCGTCCCATTTGATCGCGGCCGTCCCTCCTTCAACTACACCTGAGGCGCCGGGGCCGCGGAACTGAGGCCAGTTCTGGGCGGTTGCTGCCGTGGCGGCGGCTCCGCTCAAGACTATAGAGAAAGTGATGTGTAGAAATCGGTTCATCATACGGTCTCGGATGGTTGTTAGTGATAAAGGGTTAGTAGTGATTTGTGCCCCCGGAAACTCATGCTGTTGTTTTGGCTCCGCCCCCTGATGTGCGGAAGGTCTCTGACCTTCCGATTGGCGATTTTACCCGTCGGGGCTACGCCCCAAAGGAGGCGCCGAAGATCGGGGCGTAGCCCCCGGATCTAAGCTACCGCAATCGGAAGGTCGGAGACCTTCCGCACATCAAACGGCGGAGCCGCGATAACATTTCCTAACTCTATTCGACCCGTTTCAGTTGCGTCGTATTCGGTCCCTGCTTGAGCGCAAATCCGGTTACTTTGCCACCTTCGATCTTGAAGATGAGGGTGAGTCCGCCAAACGTCACTGGCCGAAAAGAAGTCTGATCAATGGCCATCAATGGTAAGGGAGGTTGGCCAGCAGGCCCCGCAAGCAGCGTCCGGTCTTTGAGCGTGATGGCAATCTCGGGACCCGGGTCGCCCCTGTATGTTCCGACGTAGGACTGCAGCGTTTCCGCGCTCACTTCAACCGGCGGTTTTGCCCCTGCCTTTCGCAGCATGTCGGCGATCTCGGAAGTCTTTACGTCGCTCGCAGCCAAAGCGAGGGCCGCGGTCAGGGTTTCGGCTTTCGCCCCACCTCGATCCAATGCCAGGCGGACCAGTTCCGCGTTTCCTTCCCGGGTGCCGGCCGTCAAAATGTCATCGACCGCCGCCGCATCTTTTTCCAGCAGCGCCCGCACCACGTCGAAGTGCTTATTGTCGAGTGCCCACGTCATTGCCGTGGTCTGATAAAAAGTGTCTTTGACAGTGACGTCGGCGCCGCGAGCCAGGAGGACCTTCACCACCTCAATATTGCCGCGCTCCGCAGCCTTGAAGAGCGCGGTCGTTCCATAGCGGAACCTGGCGTTGACGTCGGCGCCTTTATCCAGCAAAGCGGTCACGGCGGCCGCGTCGCCTTTCCGGGCCGCTTCCCAGAACTGGTCATTGAGCTCTTGCTTCGAAGTCTGGGCCGGCGTCGAGGTCTGGGCCGACGCCGCGGCGGCGGCAAGCAGTAAGGCAATCAGAAGGAGAAATGGCTTTCTTAGTTTCATAAACCCCTCCCGGCTTTTGGGAGTTTCAAGGCAGATGTTAGATTCGTTCAGTTAGAACAGACGGGACGCGAAAAAATCGTAGATAATTGAATCACTGCAACTGGAACGTACGTATTAGACATCTCTAAGGTTGCACGCACGGGAAGGCTTCTTTATATCTTTTCGACACCTCTGGTTCAAGAGGTTTGACGGAATTCCAAAATGACCAACTTTCTGTCCAAAAATCTGAATTTTCTGCTTTCGCTCTTTTTGCTGGCAACTCCTGCTGTCGCCAGCGACTGGGCCGAGTGGCGCGGGCCGGCGCGCGATGGCGTTTCTAATGAAAAAAACCTGCCGGCGAAATGGTCTCCGGGTGGTGACAATCTGGCCTGGAAAGCCCCGTACGGCGGACGTTCCGCCCCGATTGTGATGGGCAATCATGTTTACCTGCAGAACACTGCCGGCAAAGGGGAGTCGGAGCAGGAACGCGTGATGTGCTTCAACGCGGACACTGGAAAGCTGCTGTGGGAGCATCGTTTCAATGTTTACCTCAGCGACGTGCCGCCGCACCGGGTGGGCTGGGCTTCACCGGTGGGCGATCCGGCGACGGGGAATGTGTACGTGTTTGGCGTTGGGGGAAACCTCATTGGCCTGACGCGCGACGGAAAAGTTTTGTGGGAGCGCTCGCTCGGCGAGGACTTCGGATTACTGACGACGCATGGCGGCCGGACGGTGTCGCCAATTATCGACGGCGATTTGGTAATCGTCAGCGGCGTGACTTTCATGTGGGGCCAGCACGCTCGTGGCGCCCATCGCTTCATGGCTTTTGATAAGCGGACGGGCGAAGCAGTCTATGTCAGCGCGCCCGGAGGCCGCCCTTACGACACCACCTACGCTCCGCCAATCATCGCCAATATCAATGGCACGCGCTTGCTGATTCAAGGCGCGAGCGACGGGGTGGTTTATGCGCTCAAGCCGCAGACCGGCGAGCTGGTTTGGAAATATGAAATCAGCAAACGCGGTTTGAATACCGGCGTGGTGATCCATGGCGCCGACGCGATCCTGACCCACAGCGAAGAGAACCTCGATTCCAATGAGATGGGGATGATGATCGCGCTGGACGCTAGCCAAAAGGGCGAGCTCAAACTGCCCCAGACGAAATGGCATGTGGCTGGTTGGCAGGGCGGCTTTTCGTCACCAGTCATTGACGGCGAGCGTCTCTATCAAGTGGATAACGGAGCAAATCTTGGTGCCTTCGACGTCAATAACGGAAAGCAACTCTGGCTGCAAAACCTCGGCACGATCCAGAAGGCGTCGCCGGTGCTCGCGGACGGCAAGCTTTATGTAGGCACGGAGAACGGGAAGTTTTTCATCCTCGAGCCTTCGGCAACTGGCGCAAAAATTCTTGATGAAGACCAACTGGGAACGGAAGCCTTGCCAGAAGCAATCATTGGTTCAGTCGCTATTTCGAACGGCAGGGTCTTCATGGTCAGCGATGCGAATCTGTATTGCATCGGTAAGAAGTCCAACGCCCCTTCACATACGGAACCACCCGTCGAAGGTCTTCCTTACCCCGCCCGGGCTGCCACGCACGTGCAAGTTGTTCCGACCGAGCTAATCCTCAAGCCGGGCGACAAAGTCAGTTTCCGGGTGCGGCTCTTCGATGAGTACGGAAAGTTCATCCGCGAGGAACTATCTGCAACGTGGTCTTTGGATAACTTGAAAGGCACCGTGGCGAACGGGCAGTTCGTCGCCGGGAACGAGCCGCTACCGCAGGCCGGGCTGGTAAAAGCGACGGTCGGAACTATCAGTGGCACTGCCAGCGTGCGCGTCTTTCCGCCGCTGCCGTGGAGTGAGACCTTTGAGGCAATGGCCGTGAACACGCTCCCGCCGAGTTGGGTTAACGCGACCCCGAAGTTTATCGTGCGGGACATGAACGGCAACAAAGTGCTGGTCAAAACCACGGAAGGTTCGTCATTAGTGAGTCGGGCGCGCGCTTACATTGGCCCGTCCGATTGGTCCAACTACACCGTCGAAGCCGACATCAGTGCTACCCAGAAGCGCAGACAGCAGGGCGATGGTGGCGTGATCGCGCAGCGCTACGCGCTGGTGCTTTACGGCAACAGCCAGATGTTGCATTTGGAACCATGGCAGCCAGAGACCAAACGCACGGTCAGCATGCCTTTCGAGTTCAAACAGGACACTTGGTACCGGATGAAACTGCAAGTTGAGAATTTGCCGGATGGAAAAGTAAGAGCGCGCGGCAAAGTCTGGTTGGCGAGTAATCCGGAACCTGCGGCCTGGATGATTGAGCGCATCGATCCAATTCCCAATCGCCAGGGGGCGCCTGGAATCTATGGCAGCGCGCTGGCCGAACTCTATTTTGATAATTTGAAGGTGTACCGGAATCAGTGAGCAGTGAACAGTAGGCGGTGGGCGGTGGGCGGTGGGCAGTGGGCAGAACAGTCCAAGCTCTTCACTGGGACCGCGGGCGTCCCGGCCGCGTTTCGATCGCCCTGCACTGTTTCGATGTGGTTTCGCGCCTCGCGACTTAGCGGGCGGAACGCCCGCGGTCCCAGGGAAGAGCTTGAATCGTTATCTCTGAAGAGCAGGATTTAGAAAGAGATTGAAAAAATGATGATGAATAAAAGAGTATCAGGACGTCCAATGAGAAAATTTCTAACAGCAATACTTATTTTGGTGGCCGGCGCATTCCTGCTCACCGCTTACCGCCCACTGCCCACTGCCTCGGCCTCCGATCCCGGCACCGGCGATTGGCCCATGTGGGGCGGCACCCCGGATCGCAACATGGTCTCCAACATGAAAGGGCTGCCCACCACCTGGGACGTAAAGACAAAGAAGAACGTGAAGTGGGTGGCGGCGTTGGGCTCACAATCCTACGGCAATCCCGTCGTCGCCGGGGGGCAGGTGTATGTCGGCACCAACAACGAAGGCGTCCGCGATCCGAAAGTGACCGGCGACAAAGGAATTCTGATGGCGTTCAAAGAATCGGACGGCGAGTTTTTGTGGCAAGCTGTTTCCGACAAACTCGTCGCCGGACGCGTCAACGATTGGCCCTACCAGGGTGTGTGCTCCTCGCCCCTCGTCGAGGGTGATCGGCTTTATTACGTAACCAACCGGGCGGAATTGGTGGCCCTGGATACAGCGGGATTTCGTGACAAGGAGAATGACGGTCCCTTCGTTGACGAGAAACTAAAGGGCGAGAAAGACGCTGACATTGTTTGGAAGTTTGACATGATGGAAGAGGTCGGCTCGCTTCCGCATAACATGGCAAACTCGTCGCCCGTCTCATTTGGCGATTTGATTTATGTCAGTACCTCTAACGGTCAGGATGAGAGTCACGTCAATATCCCTTCACCGAAAGCACCGGCCATCATCGCCATCAACAAGAAAACCGGAAAGCTGATTTGGGAAGACAATTCTGTTTTCGACAAGATCCTGCACGGCCAGTGGTCGTCGCCGACAGTCGCCAGAATTGGCGGGGTCGATATGGTGATTCATGCCCAGGGCGATGGCTGGATTCGCGGTTACGAAGCCCTGACCGGCAAGAAGCTTTGGGAGTTTGATACCAATCCCAAAGACTCCGTCTGGCCTAAGACGCGCAACGAGTTGATTTCGACCCCGGTGGTTTACGAAGAAAGAGTTTACATCGCCAACGGTCAGGACCCGGAACACGGCGAAGGCGTGGGTCATATGTATTGCCTCGACGCCACCAAGCGCGGGGATATCACCAAGACGGGAGTGATTTGGCATTACGACAAGATTCGCCGATCCATTTCCACGCCCGCGATCAAGGACGGGATCCTCTACCAGTGCGATTTTAGCGGCTTTTTGCACGCACTGGATGCGAAGACCGGCCAGGTCTATTGGACGCACGATTTGTTCGCAGCCGTTTGGGGATCGCCGCTGCTGGTGGACGGGAAGCTTTACGTTGGCGATGAGGATGGAGACGTAGTCATCATGCAGGAAGGCAAAACGAAAAAGGTGATTAGCGAAATCAACATGGGGAGCTCGGTCTATTCCACCCCGGTCCCAGCCAACGGCACGTTGTATATCAGTAATCGAAACCAGCTCTATGCCTTGGCTGAGAGCAAGCCGGCGACAGCGGCGAAGTAGAATTCGTCCATGACCTTTGCGGACGAACCATAGATTCGTGTTCTTTAGTGAATTTCGTGAATCGGATGCCCGCGATTCATCAGCGCACGATTCACGAAAACACGAATCGCACGAAGAGACCACGAACCAATATTTCCGATACCGGTTCGGGCAATACCCAAACATGAAGAACTGGGACTTCAAACTCTCGACTCGTTTAATTTCAGGAGCCGGTTCGTCCCGGCAACTTGGCCGCCTCGCCCGCGAACAAGGGTTTACCCGTTCTTTACTGGTAACTGACAGCGGTCTTGCTGACTTGGGTTATCTGGACCGCGCCGCCAACTTGCTCAGCGATGCCGGAATTCAAAGCTTCGCCTTCCACGATTTCGCCTCCGACCCCGATTCGGCAATGATTGCCGGCGGCAGCGCCTTCGCCTCACCACTAAATATCGACTCGATCATTGCGTTCGGTGGCGGCAGCTCCCTGGATTGCGCCAAAGGGATTAACTTCCTGTTAACTAATGGCGGCCGCGTTCATGACTACCAGGGCTATGGAAAAGCGAGCAAGCCCATGCTGCCGATGATTGCTGTTCCCACCACGGCGGGGACGGGAAGCGAAGTGCAGAGCTATGCCGTGATTTCTGACGCCGAGACGCATCGCAAGATGGCTTGCGGAGCCCCGGGCGCGGCTTTCAAGTTGGCGATTCTGGATCCGGAACTAACACTTTCGCAGCCGCGACAGGTGACGGCTGCTTCCGGCTTTGACGCTATTGCGCATGCCGTCGAGACGTACGTGGCAACGAGTCGTACGCCAATGTCGGAAATGTTCTCGCGCCAGGCGTGGCGTTTACTTGAATCAAACTATGAAACTGTTTTGCGCCGTCCGGATGATTTATCCGCCCGCGAAGCAATGCAGTTGGGCGCCTGCTGGGCCGGGATTGCGATCGAGAATTCGATGCTGGGCGCAACGCATGCTTGCGCCAACCCTTTGACTGCGCACTATTGCATTACTCACGGCGCTGCGCTGGCAATGTTGCTGCCTTCGGTAGTTCGTTGGAATGGAACAGTCGCGGCCGCACGTTATGCCGAACTCCTGGCCCTGGCGAACATTCAAGTGAAGGGAGATCCCGTCGAGACATTAGCGCAACGATTGGAAGAGTTGGCGGCGAGCGCTGGCTTAGTTGACGGTCTGAGCGCGGCTGGAGTTCCCGTAAGTGACTTGCCGTTACTGGCCGCCGAGGCAGCACAGCAATGGACCGGGAGCTTTAATCCGCGACCGTTTGATTTGCAGGGAGCGCTGGAGGTTTACGAGTCGGCGTCACGATCGGCGGGAGCTTGAAAGAATGGGAACGAGAAAGAGGCGTGGCGGATTTTCCATATGTCATTTTCCATTTCTCATTTGTCATCGGACGGGCCCGGCTGCGCCGCCTGATGTGCGGAAGGGCTGAGCCCTTCCGTAACGCTCTCTATTCTGTTTGGGCTATGCCCTCCTATTCCGGGGCGTAGCCCCAAAGACATTTCTAGCTCTCGGAAAGGCGAAGCCTTTCCGCACATCGGACGGCGAAGCCGGGAACTGCTTTTAGTCTGTTAGGATCTTTCAGTGGTTTAGAGGAAAAACTATTTGATGAACAATGGAAAAAGACATATGGAAAATGACAAATGGAAAATGCTTAAAACTCTCGTCTTAGCCATTGGCCTCGCTCTCGGGATTAGCCCTTCGGCAAACTCGCAGGACACTCCGGCAGACAACTGGTCACAGTTTCGCGGCAATCATCGCCTCAGCGGTGTTTCACAATCCAGCGTGCCACAGGCTTTGAAGCAGTTGTGGACGTATGAAGCGGGCGAATCGATTGAATCATCGGCAGCGATCGTCGGCGGTACCGTTTTCGTCGCCTCGCAGAAAGGCGAGCTCGCCGCGTTGAGCCTGGACAACGGCGCGGTTTATTGGAAGTACCAGACCGGATCGCCAGTAGGGGAATCGTCGCCGGCCTACAGCGGCGGCGCGGTTTACGTTGGCGACCTGGGTGGCGTCTTGCATGCGGTGAATGCGCCGGATGGCAAGAGGCTTTGGACCTTTAAGGCGGGCAACGAAATCAAGTCTTCTCCGGTAGTGGTGGGCGACCGCGTTTTGATCGGCTCTTACGATCAGCACCTCTACTGCCTCTCGACGCGCAACGGTTCGGTTCTCTGGAAAGTCAAAACCAACGGCCCAGTGCATGCGACACCCAGCGTTGCCGGCGGAGTAGCGTTCATTGCCGGTTGCGATGAACAGTTTCGGGCCATACGCATTTCCGACGGCAAGGAAATGTTTTCGATCTCGTCGGACGCCTATACGGGAGCTTCACCGGCACTGCTTGGAAACGCGGCCTATTACGGAACCTTCAATAACGAAGTGCTGATGGTTAGCCTCGCGGAGCGGCGCGTGGTGTGGCGTTACCAGCATCCGCAACGCAAGTTTCCTTTCTACTCGTCAGCAGCGGTGACTGCCAATCGAGTTGTCGTGGGCGGACGCGACAAGCTGGTCCATGGCTTGAGTCCGGCGGGCAAGGCCATCTGGACTTTTGCGACCCGGGCCCGCGTCGAGTCCTCTCCGGCAATTGCCGGCGGGCGAGTATTTGTGGGCTCAAACGATGGACGTTTTTATGTTCTGGGTTTGAGTAATGGCGCCAAGCTTTGGGAGTTCAATACCGGCTCGCCGTTATCAGCGTCACCGGCGATCGCGAATGGTCGGATCGTGATCGGCTCACAGGACGGGCGACTCTATTGCTTTGGCTGAGCCGGCGGCAAAGGGCGCAGAGCGAAGAAAAGAGCGGGGCAAGCCGCCCTTCCTGACTGCAAGTAAGTTTTGTTGAATCAGCCTCCCAAGACTTGAACTGCGAAGATTCAACGATGAATACTTGCAGTCAGGAAGGGCGGCTTGCCCCGCCTCTTTCAAGCAACTCGATCCAAACGCACCGAATCAGGCGCTGGCTTTGAAATCGCAAAATACCTCTCCAGCGTCTCCGGCTTCGGTTTCCGCGTAAATAGCGAAACCACAAACATCAACAACGCCGAAACCAGCACCATCGGCACCACCGGCATAAAGCCGAAGACGGCCGTGCCGCCAGGGGTTCGAGAAAGAACCTCGGTCCCGCCCAGCGACCAAATCAATGTCGGCGGCCCCGGCGCAGGAGCGGGAACCGCGTGCTGGAAAAGAGCTACGGCGACCACCGCCACAATCACCCAGATCGTAGAGGCCAGCGCGCCCCACTTCGTGCTGCCGCGCCAGAAGAGGGCGGCAACCAACAAGGGCGAGAGCGCAGCGTATCCCGAAAAAGCATATTGAATCGCGAGCTCAAAAATTGTCTCGGGCGCGCGCAATGCGACGGCATACGCAAACATGGTAATCAGAACAATGAAGATGCGGCCCGTCTGCACCTGCACGGATTCCCCAAAGCGCCGCTTGCCCCCGTAGAAAGCAAACACGTCTTCGGTAAACATGGTCGAGAGCGCCAGAATTTGTGAGTCGCTGGCCATTACGGCTGCCATTATGCCGGCGCCCAACAAGCCGGCGAGCCAGAACGGCGCGTAACGCTTCAGCAGCAGCATGATGACGTCATCGCCGGCCGCCTTCTCGCGTAAATCGTCGCGCGCTTCCGGCGTCATTGCTTTCCCCTGAGTCGCCAAAACCCGGCGCGCTTCCTGCTTGGCCCTAATTTCGGGAACATCTGAAACGCGGTTCGCCATCACTCCCAGAAAAACACATGGCAGCCAGATAGCCATGATGCAGAGAGGATAGAAGATCACCGTCTTCTTGAACTGGCCCATCTTTCGGGCCGTCAAACAGAAGATCAGGATGTGCGGAAAAGCGATCGCGGACAACGGGATAAAAGTGTAACTAAAGAAATAGAGCGGCGAGATGCGCTCGCGTGTTAACAAAGCAGAGAAGGCGGGTGACGCCAGCATGCTCTGCGTCGCGCTCTTGAATCCTCCCATCCCCACCCCGATAACGATCAGGGCCAGGGCGCCGAACAGAAGAAACAGGACCGTCTGGAAAGTATTGACCCACGCGGTACCGCGCATGCCGCCAAAGAAGACGTAGCTCATCACCACCATGGCGACAATGGCGCCGCCAAACCAGTAGGGAACGAGGCCGCCGCTGATCGCATTCAGCGTCGTGCCACCGCCCATGATGCCGATGATGATGTAGGGAACGAGGAGCACGGCCTGCACCAAAAAAATGACCGTGCCGATGTGGCCGCACTCCCAGCGGTCGCGAAACATCTGCACCGGCGTCATGAAACCGTGCTTCTTCCCCAGGGCCCAAACTCGCGTTCCAATTAGGAAAATTGTCAGTGGAATCACCAGCGCGGACGACGAGGCCATCAAGCCAAACGTGACGATGCCATTCGAAAAAGCATGGCCCGACGATCCCAGGATCGCGAACGCCGTCATGTTGGTGCCGAAGAGCGAGAAGAGAAAAACGAATGGTCCAAGAGAACGGCTGGCGAGGAAATAGTCTTCCGCCTTTTCTTTTCCCTTAGCGCGGCGGAAGGCAAAGATGCCGATATAGAGGACGACCGCAAGGTAGAGGAAAACTACGATTGCTGGTATCACCTGGATCTGTCCTCCTCATGCTTGCGGTCGTTCTCGATCTCACTTTCCAGGTGCCCCGGCCAGGCAAACTTCACCAGCAGCCACATCAGCAGCGATGCCGCCACCGTAAAACATGCCTGGTAGAAGAGACCGATCGGCACGAAGCCGAACACCAGCGGATATGCCGTGCGCCAGTACCAGAAGTCCTGGTGCGACGCATAGAGGGCAATGAACGCAACGACGAGCAGTATTCGTTTCATGATCGTCCTGAGCCCGAGCGTCGAAGCCGGGCCATCCCTTGTTTGTTAGTCGAGCTGATCCGCTGACAACCAGTGGGAGACTACGCTGTCCCGTAAACCTGCGGAAGGTGCGGGAATACTATCGTAGATGTAAATCTTTTAGAAGGGATATTCACGCTGCACTGGAACTTTTCGCTGCGGGAAGGGGACAAGTGAAGTCGGGCACGCCAACTGATTTTGTTGTGCGCGTGATCGAAAATTTTTACGCGCGGGCAACGCGAACTCGCCCAGCGCAATCGAAGGGTGACGAGCGCTCTGCGCCAAAAAGTGCTTGACAGGATCGGTGATGTGCTTTATACAAGAACGCTCGCGCGATGACGCGTGCGGAGAAATTCAAATGTTGACGAACTGGACATCCAACGAACATACGACCAAACGGCGGCCCACCGCCGCCATGTATGGCGTCTGTTTATCGGGCAATCCGATCCTGTCAGCGGCCAGTATTTTTACCGGTCGACTCGGACAAAGATCGACGTCCATAGATAATCGTCACATCAGGCATTAATCAGCGGGAGCGGCTTCCCGCTCCCAAATCTCAAAGAAAAATCGCGAGAATTGTAGGAGCGGGCAGCTTCCCTGGGAGGCTTCGAGCCCGCTCCTTTTTTTTGTTTTTTGACAATTGAAGTACCTTTTTTGCGAAAGTGGCACAGACTTCGGTCTGAAGTCTGCGCCACTTTGATGAGATGAAGGCAGGGAGCCTTCTGGATGACAACGCCGTTGCTTTGCGAGAGTCCCGAGCGTCGCCATCCTCAGGAGAAGTGTGCCTCGAAGTGTATTCGCGGTACGTTTCTCTCTGCCTTCATCTATTTTTTAACACAACGAAATCTAATTTGCATGCGTGGCTGAGCAGCAAAGGCACCTGACTGTAGATCAGGCGTCCCATGTGGACTACGTAGGTGCGAGTCCTACCGTATGCACCAAGTCATTGCCGAATGCTAATTTCCGGTTTCCGATTGGTCGATCACCACTCAAAAGATTAATTGCCAATCGGCAATGCTTACGGGGGCGTAGGCTAACAGACAAACCTTCGGGTTCCAGCCCCGACATTCTCGGTTCAAATCCGAGCGCCCTTGCCAACAACTTTTGATGGCCGGCAAAGTTCCGGCAAACAATCTCTTACAAAATTTCGGAAGGCCCGACAGTAGAGTGAGTCAAACAGTCTTGAAAACTGTGGCGGCTTTGTCCGCGTAGGGTTCGACTCCCTAGCCTTCCACCAACAAGAGTCCGACAAACTTTAATTTGTTGCTGAGTTCCTCAAGGACAGACGACGGCAAGCTAAAGCTCGTCGGACAAATGGAGACGTCGCCTAACGGTATGGCAGCAGGTTGCTAACCTGCCGGGAGAAATCCTGTGAGCGTTCGAACCGCTCCGTCTCCGCCAAATCATTGCCGATTTCCAAATGCTAATTGCCAACTTGCCCGCCGCTTCCGAGATAGAGAATTGGCAATCGCAATTTGGCAATTGGCAATGTCTGGGGACCTGTAGCTCAGTGGAATCAGAGCGCGACTCTGCGAAGGTCGAGGTCGCACGTTCAAATCGTGCCAGGTCCGCCAAACCAAATGCGGAATGCCGAATGCGCCAGGGAATGAAGCCAACTCCGCAATCTGAAGTCCGTAATCCGAAATCGAAGGAGGGAGGCCGCCATGAATTTCACACAATGCAGACTACGAAAAGGAAAGACCGAACAGATCGCATGGATCCCGTCTGAGTTTGCCAGGAAGCTCAGGAACCTCCGCATCAATGGTGAGAGCGGATGGCGAGTGCTGGGAGTCGGGGCGACCATGCCGGCGAGTTATTTGCGCCAACGCTATCGCCCTCACCAGATCGCTCTTGCCAGTATTCGATCCGAGATCGTCCAACGGCAGGGCGCCTGATTCTGAATCAGGATATTGAAGTTCGAATCTTCATCTCGGAGCCAACTCGCAACGACGCGGAGTGCACTGGAGTCGTTTAAGGCGCCAGGGAGGGGTTCATAGTCCGTTGATGCAGGTTCAAGTCCTGTCTCCGCAACCAAAATTCGGACCCGTAGTTCAGCCGGAATCAGAACAGTCGTTTCCTAAACGACAAGCCGCAGGTTCGAGTCCTGCCGGGTCCTCATGTTAGGACAGGCATTCCTGTCTGTCCCTTCAATTCATACTGGACAGACAGGAATGTCTGTCCTACATGCCGGCGTAGCCCAACAGGAAGGAGGCGCTAGTCTTAGAAACTAGACAGTGTGGGTTCGAATCCCTCCGCCGGTACCAACTCATTTTGGAGTGCGCTGACCTGTCAGCGCTTTCGTCGGTCGCGACCTGTCGCGACCAAGCGGGGTCGAGCCGCCGCAGACCAAAGCGGCGACAGGTCGCCGCACTCCAAAGAGTCCTACTTTGCGCGTGTAGCCCAATTGGTAGAGGCGGCTGACTTAAGATCAGTTTTCTGATGAGTTCGAATCTCTCCATGCGCACCATGGCGTCGAATGCAAAGAGTCGCGCAGTTAGTTTTTCACACTAACTTTAGAGAGTTCGAGTCTCTCCGACGCTACCAACAGTTTGCTGTGGCCTTGGTGTAATTGATAACACACTGCAATGTGAATGCAGAGATGACGGTTCAACTCCGCAGGTCACCCCAATTGATTTCGGAATTAGGGATGCGGATTTCGGATTGGTTTCGTAAATTCCCTGGTCGCGGATGGGGAGCTTCCGTGCTTAGAATCAGCCAAGCCGCATTCTGAAATCAGCAATTCGAAATCCCCATGGAACTGTGGCCGAGAGGTGAGGCACTTGGTTGTCAACCAAGCCGATGACGGTTCGAGTCCGTTCAGTTCCGCCAGACTGTATGACAGGCACTCCTGCCTGTCCCTCTTCAAACAAATATCGGACAGATAAGAATGTCTGCCCGACCGGGGTGTGGTGTAACGCAAGCATCCGAGTTTTGGGAACTCGTGGCGACAGTTCGATTCTGTTCATCCCGACCAGCAAAGGATTTCGGATTTCGGAATGCGGACTTCGGATTGGTCGTAAGCGCCAAGCCCGTGGATCTTGCAAATTCGCAATTCTCAATCCGCAATCCGAAATTCCCCCGTGCATCGTTGGTCCAGTTGGTTCAAGACACGGCGTTGCCTTCGCTGAGACACCGGTTCGAATCCGGTACGATGCTCCAGTTTCAGATGTTGCCCCTGTAGCTTAAAGGAAGAGCGGTTCGCTTCGAACGAATCAGGTATGGGTTCGAGTCCTATCAGGGGCTCCAACTTGGAGTGCGGCGGCAGAGCGGAGCGGCGACGCCGCTTTGGATCGAGTTGAAAACCCCATATCAGCTCAGCCCTCATCCATCCAAAGCGCCGTCGTCGCTCCGCTCTGCAGGCGCACTCCAAAAGCGGAAGTGATGTAGCTGGAAACATGCGAGTCTCCCAAACTTGCTTCGAGAGTTCGAATCTCTCCTTCCGCTCCAAAAATCCAAATTAGCCGCAGGTGAACGCGGATAAGAACGGATCAGAAAAAGACAAAGGCAGAATGAACAGGGAAGGCGGAAAGTCTTTATTAGCCTATCCGATCTTTCTGATCCGCGTGTCTCCGCGTTCATCCGCGGCTGAAGATTCGCGCGCGTGTCGCCAAGCGGCTAAGGCGCCGGATTGCAACTCCGGTATTCGCGAGTTCGAGTCTCGCCGCGCGCTCCAAATACCTTGTCAGAACCACTTGCGGTAGCTGGTGGTTGATCTTTTGTTGGCAGAGCGTCGAGGTCATCGTTCAACCACCCGCTACCGCAGGTGGTTCTGACTCAATCCTGAAAGGAGGTGCCGGGTGACATCACTTAACGGCAGAGTTCTACTACTAAACCAAACTTACGAACCGCTCGGCACCGTCAGTGTGGCGCGAGCGATAATCATGACCTTCAAGAACAGCGTCTTCGTCGAGGAGTTGGACGGCGATCGCGTGTTGCATTCGGCGCACGCCGAATTTCCTGTGCCGTCGGTCATCCGCCGCCGCACTTACATCAACGTTCGTCGTCGTCGCGAGGCGTCGGGTACAAAGCGGCTGCGTATTTACATGCGCGACAAGTTTCGCTGCCAGTACTGCGGTGACAAGAAGGGCGCGGCCGAGCTTACTCTCGATCACATTCAGCCACGGTCGCGCGGTGGCGATAACTCGCCTGTGAACATCGTTACTGCGTGCGTGCTTTGCAATAACCGCAAGGGCAATCGCACTCCCGCGGAAGCGCGCATGCCGCTGCTGACTTCGCAGTCGGCGTTGCGTGTAAAGCTGGAGCGCGTGGTGCTCTGCCACTATGCAGAGGCGCGCGCCGAGTGGCGCAAGTACTTGTTCATGGACGTTCACGATGACCGTGAGGTCATTGCCCGGGTGCACGCTGAACAGAAGCGGCACGCCTAGAACCGGTGTCGGGTGTCAGGTGCCAGGGATCAGCCTTTGATCTGACACCTGGCACCCGACACGTGGCACCCATGCCAGGTCGGATAGCTGAGACGGATTAGCGTGGGTTTGAAAAACCCGAGAGGTTGGTTCGATTCCAACTCCGACCACCAGCTTAAAGTCTCGGGTTTCGAGTTTCGAGTTCATCAATGCTACTTCAAACCCGAAACTCGCCACTCGCAACCGAGGATTTTGCCCGAGTAGCTCAATTGACGGAGCGCTGGTCCTACAAACCAGAGGTTGAAGGTTTGAGTCCTTCCTTGGGCACCAAACTAAAGTTTCGGGTTTCGAGTTCCGAGTTAATCCGTGCGACCCAAACTCGAAACCCGAAACTCGAAACCCGAAACTGACCCGGGCCTGTAGCTCAGCTGGAATCAGAGCGGCTGTTTTCTAAACAGCAGGTCGCAGGTTCAAATCCTGCCAGGCTCACCAGGACATTGCGGAGTAGCTCAAGCTGGAAAGAGCGTTCGTCTCATAAACGAGAGGTTGCGGGTTCGACTCCCGCCTCCGCGACCAATTTATTCGGGGCTATGATCTAATGGCTATGATGCCTGCCTTGCAAGCAGGACGTAGAGGTTCGACTCCTCTTAGCTCCACCAACTTCTTCCTGGCGATGTAGCTCAACTGGCTAACAGAGCGTCGGTCTTGTAAACCGAACGATAAGGGTTCGAATCCCTTCATCGCCTCCAGAGACTAACGATGAGTGGTTGGCATGTTGAGAGAAAAGAAGATTTTCATATGTCATTTTCATTTCTCATTTTTCATTGGAGACTGTGTGAGTGCGCTGTTCCCGATCCCTTCCAATGAAAGGGTACATCGGGGATCGAAATGACAAATTGAAAATGGCTTTGCTTCAGCATCCATCCACCAACCCAAACTTTTAATTGTGGCGTAGCCAAGCTGGTAAGGCAGCGCATTGTTAATGCACCCACCGGGGGTTCGAATCCCTCCGCCACAGCCAAATCATTGCCAATTGCCGGTTGTCGATTTCCGATTGGTCTTCTCGGAGTATTACCTGTATGCGCGGCGCCCAGGAAATCAACAATCGGCAATTGGCAATTGAAAATGTTTATTGACCCGGAACTCGAGTGACAGAGTGGCGGATTTTTAATCCGAAAGGTGCGGGTTTGAGCCCCGTCGGGTCAACCAGTTTTGGACAGTTTCGAGTTACGGGTTTGGGGTTTCGAGTTTAATTTGTATTCCAACTCGAAACCCGAAACTCCAAACTCGAAACCCCCAGTTATTGACCCGGAACTCGAGCGACAGAGTGGCGGATTCTTAATCCGTGAGGTGCGGGTTTGAGCCCCGTCGGGTCAACCAATCTTTTTTGGAGTGCGCCGGCAGAGCGCAGTGGCGACGGCGCTTTGGATCGTTTGCGACCAAAGCGAAGCAGATTCAAGCGCTGCTATCCAAAGCGGCGTCGCGCTACGCTTGCCGCCGCACTCCAATGTCGCGGTGTAGCTCAATGGCAGAGCCCTCGATCGATAATCGGGAGATGAAGGTTCGACTCCCTCCGCCGCGACCAATGATTAGGTGTCGGGTGCCGGGTGTCAGGTGCCAGGTGTCAGCTGGCTCAAGGCTGGCTAAGCATTTCTTCTAAGACCCGACACCCCAACACCTGAGACCCTTTCCGGGGCATAGCTCAATCGGTAGAGCAGCCGCCTTATAAGCGGTTTTAGCGCCAGATAAGCGCAAGGTTCTGGGTTCGAGTCCCAGTGCCCCGACCATTACATGGTTTCAATTTTCAGGTTTGAGGTTTCAAGTTTCCCAAGCGCCAATCTGAAACCTGAGACCCGGAACCTGAAATTCTTCTTGCGGGATGGTGTAACCGGCAACATGTCGGACTTTGAATTCGAAGATGAAGGTTCGACTCCTTCTCCCGCAGCCAAAGACGCTCTGCTTTAAGCCCGATTCATCGGGCTTTCCCGAAGGGTTGATAGCCCAGCGCTTTTAGCGCTGGGTACCGCCGCCCACAACTTTTGTTAGCGCGCTTTAGCGTGCTTATCGTCGCGTGCCTCAGCGAAGGGGCTAAAGCGGCTGACCTTAAGCCCGTTGAAACGGGCTCATCAATTTTGCAGTTCGCCCCCAGCCGTAAAACGGCTGGGCTAGTAACCCTACGGGAAAGCCGCGTGAACGCGGCTGGAAAACCCAAGCAGTTTCGACGCAAAAAAGGTACCTCGATTGTCATGAAAAACAAGCAAGTGTGAATGGTGAACGCATGTTCCTAAGATTTGTTAGTGGAGAGATTGACAGGGACTCACATGTTTCAGCGGGTCTGTTCTGTGCTGCGTTCGATCTGCTCGACGAGGCGTTGCTCTTTGATCATGAATACGCTGTGGTGGCCGAACTCATGAAGTGGTTCAGCGTGCACCTGAGAGGACCCTTTACATATCGCCTCAAATCCAGCTGGCGAGCACCACGATCAATTTGCTGGTTCCGACATACAGCTCACGAACATCTGGCTCGGGCTCGAGAGTTGGCAATGATTCTGGAGGACCACGATATTTTTATTTGAACTATCAAGTATCACCGGACGGGTTACGTAATTTATGAGGATGACGTCCAGGTGCTGGCGCAACCATTCGCAGATATGAGGTTTCTTCTGTAAAGCGAGGTAACGAAAAATGGCTAACAAGCTTCTATTCAAGTCGCTAATCGGCAAGCTAATGCCCGCCACTGATGCGCTCAACGAAGAGCGCGCGCCGGCGTACGCCCTTTCGCCAAAGCACCGACTGGCGCAATACGCGGCCACCGGTTGTCTGAACACAACTTTCTACGCCAGCGCCGAAGAACAACTGGCGGAGGTGCTGGAACTGTGCGCGGACATCGATGGTGAGTTTATTGCCAGGACCGCTGTGTTCTGCCGCCAACGCGGATTCATGAAGGACATGCCGGCGCTGCTTTGCGCCGTGCTGTCGGTGAAGGACCGCGCGTTGCTGAACGTTATCTTTCCGCGCGTCATCGACAACGCGAGGATGCTGCGTAACTTCGTGCAGATCATGCGTTCGGGCGCAGTCGGCCGCAAGTCACTGGGCACCGCGCCCAAGCGCCTGGTGCGCGAGTGGCTCGATGCGCGCGACCCGGCAGCGCTCTTCAGGGCGAACGTAGGTCAGGATCCATCGCTCGCGGATATCGTGAGGATGGTCCACCCCAAGCCCGCGGATGCGGCACGCGAAGCTCTCTTCGGTTACTTGATCGGTCGTGACTATGCATTCGATGCGTTGCCGGAGGTGGCTCGCTCGTTTGAAACCTTTAAGCAGGGCGAGGCGGGCGCGGCCAGGGAAGTGCCTGATGTTCCGTTCCAGATGCTGACCGCAATGGAACTGGGAACTGCGGAGTGGACTGCGATCGCGCGCCGCGCGCCATGGCAGATGACTCGCATGAACCTGAACACCTTCGCGCGTCATGGTGTGTTCACTCAGGCAGGTATGCCGGAGCTAATCGCCGAACGTCTGCGTGATCCGGAAAAGATCGCTAAGGCCCGAGTGTTTCCCTACCAGTTGATGGTGGCTTACACAATGGCAGCAGCGAACCCCGGCATCCCGCAAATCGTTTGCGACGCGCTGCAGGATGCGATGGAAATCGCCACCGCCAATGTTCCGGAATTTCCAGGCAAGGTTTACGTCTTTCCGGATATCTCGGGATCGATGCACTCGGCCGTGACGGGCAACCGTCCTGGCTCAACTTCCGTGGTGCGTTGTCTGGATGTGGCCACACTGATCGCGGCCACAGTGTTGCGTCAGAACCGCTCGGCGGAAGTCATTCCGTTCGAATCGAACGTGGTTGAGGTTCGCCTTAATCCTCGCGACAGCGTGGTTACTAATGCCGCGAAGTTGGCGAAGTTGCCGGCGGGCGGCACTAACTGCAGCGCGCCGCTCGCGTTTCTGAACCAGCGACGCGCGAACGGTGACCTGGTGATCTACGTTTCGGATAACGAATCGTGGATCGACGCGCCGCAATACGGTCGTTTCGGCGGCAGTGCGACCCAGACGATGAAGGAATGGGCGCAGTTTCGCCAGCGTAACCCGCAGGCGCGGATGGTGTGCATCGACCTGCAGCCTTACGGAACGGTGCAGGCGAAGGAACGTGCCGACATTCTCAATGTGGGCGGATTCTCCGATCAAGTCTGGGACGTGATTGCGGAATTCGCGCTCGGCGAGCTGAACGCCGATCATTGGATCGGCGTGATCGAGTCGGTGGCGTTGTAAGAATTTCGAATTGCGGATTTCGGATTGCGGAATTCAAGTGTTCTGCGAATTCGCAATCCGCATTTCGAAATCCAAATTTGGTTTGGCGAATGCTGGTAGAGAGTACATGGTAGATTGCAGGTTCGAAGCCTGCCTCGTCCGTGAGGACGTGCCTCTCGCCGATCTTGTCGCCATTTTTCAGTATCGGGGTGAATGCCGGAAAGACTACATCTCCAACCGAGCTAGATGGGGTGTGATGACTCCAGCGGTGGCAACACCGTGCTCAAAATTGTCTTTCAATTCTTGTCACCCCGGGAACAGTGAGCAGTGGGCAGTGGGCAGTGAGCAGTAAACGTGAACCTAGCCGTCAACCCAGTGACTGTTCACGGTTTACTGTTCACTGTTCACCGTCTTTCGCGACGAATGCCGTTGGAACTACATGCCTGCTAAGCACGAAGATCCGGGTTCGAATCCCGGTGGCTCCAATTAATTGGGGCTATAGCTCAATTGGGAGAGCACGGACGGTTTCAGCAATTCTTGTCGTCGCACTTTCTGTGATTTCGGATTGTAGGGGCGGCACTCCGTGGCCGCCCCCTTTCTTCGAAGAACCCGCCGCGGCAAACGAAGGGGGTGGCCCCGGAGTGCCACCTCTACAATCCGACGCGCCTTGACTGGGTCGCAGTGCGGACCCTAATGTTGGGTGCTCTTGACTGCGTTTGATAGCAATGGACACATCATTCACATCCGTTGGCATGTTTGCTTTGCTCGGGTTGGGACTCTTGTTTGGTCTCAAACACGCCACCGAAGTCGATCACGTTATCGCGATCTCGACGATCGTGAGTGAGCAGCGCAGTGTGTGGCGTTCCGCATTGGTCGGCGGCTTGTGGGGCGCCGGACACATGGCGGCGCTGATTTTCGTGGGCGTATTGTTACTGGTGTTTCGCGTGGCGGTCCCCGTGTCCGTGACCAACTGGCTCGAGTTTGGGGTGGCCCTCTTGATCATCGCGCTGGGCGTGCTGGCGCTGACGAAGGTGTTGCGGCGCCGCCCAGATGTTCACCTCCATCGCCACACGCACGACGGCGTTTCGCATGTGCACGTACACTTCCATGAAGGGCCCGCGCAGCACGAGCGGACTCAGACTTCACCCCACGCACATGCAGTCTCCACCATTGGGATTAAGCCGATGCTGGTGGGAACAATGCACGGCCTCGCCGGATCAGGAGCCTTAACACTGCTGGTGCTGACTCAAATCAAGTCGGCCTGGCTGGGTCTTTTGTATCTGGGAGTTTTCGGAATCGGCTCGCTGGTCGGGATGTTGCTGATGTCCGGCCTAATAGGATTGCCCCTGGCCTTTACTTCACGCACTACACGAAACGTCGCGGGTCTTCACCATCGTCTGCAAACCGTAGCCGCCGCCCTGAGCATCGCTTTCGGGATGTGGTATGCGTATGAAAGCGTGCCCGCCTCAGGCCTCTTTTGATCCAGTCCGGTTTTCTACGCATCAGATTGTTGTTGCACAAACCCTCGATTTCGTGTTCGTTAGTGTTCTTCTTGTGCTTTCGTGAATCGTAACACCGCGATTCGTCAGCGCACGATTCACAAAATCCACGAAGTGACACGAATCGACGCCGGTCTTACGCACTGTTACTTGTTTTGCTTCCAATGGCCGGGGACTCTATGAGCAAAGCCGCATCAGATCAACTTCAGCGGCAGCATTACGCCCGCTGAAAGCGCCTGGCGCCTTCCTTGATCAATTTATTCGCCCTTTCGGGTCCGAAGCGTCCGAGGGGCATGAATTCCTTACCTTTGAAGTTGTTGTAAGAGATGAAAAAGTATTCGATCTCTTCCAGGAGACTGCTATTCAATTTCAAGAGGGTCTTCAGATTTCCATGAGTTGATGACTTGGCGGCCACAGCGATCAGTCGATCATTACGCATCGTGGCGCCATCACGTTCTTTTTGCTTCGCTTCGATTACTCCGAGGGTCCGGGCTGCGACCAGACAACCGGTGAAGACGGATTCATCCAACAGCAGGAGCACGTCCAGCGGGTCGCCGTCACCGCCGACGGTTGCAGGGATGAAGCCAAAGTCAAAAGGAAAACTGGCCCCCGCCGGCAGCACCCCGTCCAACTTAAATAAGCCAAGCGTTTCGTCGTAGCCAAACTTGTTTCGGCTTCCTTTGGGCGTTTCAACGATTACGTTCAGGTCGCCTGAATCATCGAAGGCCGTCAATTCCAGGTAAGGTTTCGCGGAGGCGTTGTTCATCATCACGTCTCAATCAAGAGTTTCGGTCGATGCACAAAGTCTTAGTCGTTCAGTCGGCGAAGCGGACTAAAGAGAGCAGCCCAGCACTTCAGTGCTGGGGGTTCTGTTACGTCCTGCAGGCAGTCCGTGTAACGGTCGGCTGAAACACCAATGAAAGGGCCTGCCGCTGAGAAATCCTCAGCCGCCCGTTTCACTTTCATGCGTCCGCTAGCGGACTCTGCTTACTTTTGTGGAAAGCCCCTCACCTATGGTTTGGCTTCCCGCTCCCAATGTCGATGTTGGGCAATCGCGCCAATGAATTCCCTGGCGAACTTAGGCGTTACACTCCCGGGATTCGTAACCACGCCGGCTGTTACGTCCGGTTTTTCGTTCGCGCTCGTTGCCCTGAGCTTGCCGCGGAGCGACGTGTTCAGGAATTCGATACCGGCGCCACTGGCGGCGATCGGTTTACAGTGCTTGTAGGCTTCACTTACAAACTCCGCGGGTTCATCCAGCGCTTTCAGAGCCTCAATGCTGGCGGCGCCGCCGGGAACATATACGGCATCGAATAAGACCGAGGCGCCAGTGAGAAAACTGAAGTCAACTTTCAATTCGGTTCCGCTAGCTCCCCTGACCACGCCGAGACGTGGCGCGACCGTCTTCGGCGCGGCGCCCGCTGTGAGCAGCGCCTGGTTCATTTCGGCGACCGCCGCCTCGTCAAATCCATCGGCAAGCAGCACCGCTACTTTTCGTGTCTTGATCGTATCGTTCGGGAAATTTGGGTTATCCACCATTCTCAATGACGGTGACACATCGATCGCCTGCCCGGCACGCTTTGGTTGAAACTTCCGCGGGTCGCCGTCAGCAGGGACGCTCATGTTCATCGGCTTATCGAGCTTGGCCGGCAGTTTCGCGCCGAGACCTTCGGCGACGCTATTCGCCAGGCCTTTATCTATCTGCCCCAAAAGGCCCAGCATGCGCTCTCTAATGGCCGGTGTTTCCAGCTTTCCTAACTCGAAGGTCAGAGCGCGGATGATGTGGAGCTTTTCTGGCTCGGACTGGCTATTAAAGAACAAAGTGGCCTGACTGAAGTGATCGAAGAAACTCGCGCTGCGAGCGCGGATTTTCTGGGCATCAATCCTTTCCGCGTAACTGGTAAAACCGCCCATATCAGCTCCGGCCTGAAAGGGACAACCGCCGCGAAGGGTGTTTGGCTCGTAACTGGTCTGCCCGCGATTGACGGTTTGCCGCATAAACCCGTCGCGCTGGTTGTTATGCACCGGCGCCACCGGGCGGTTGATCGGGATCTCGTGAAAGTTTGGTCCACCGAGGCGAATCAGCTGCGTATCGGTGTAAGAGAAGAGACGGCCCTGCATCAGCGGATCGTTGGTGAAATCAATTCCCGGGACAATGTTGCCCACGTGAAATGCGACTTGTTCCGTCTCGGCAAAGAAATTGTCGGGATTACGATTGAGCGTCAGCTTTCCGATCCGGCGCACGGGAACTATCTCCTCGGGAATAAGCTTGGTGGGATCAAGCAGATCGAAATCAAAGCTGTGCTCGTCTTTCTCTTCGACAATCTGCACGCCGAGCTCCCATTCCGGGTAATCGCCGTTTTCGATGGCTTCCCAAAGATCACGGCGATGAAAGTCTGCGTCTTTCCCTGAGATCTTCTGAGCTTCGTCCCAGACCACCGAATGCACGCCCAGCAAAGGCTTCCAATGAAACTTAACGAAACGCGCTTTGCCCTTTTCGTTGATGAATCGGAAGGTGTGCACGCCGAATCCTTCCATCATTCGCAGGCTGCGAGGAATCGCGCGATCCGACATCACCCACATAATCATGTGCATTGATTCAGGCATCAGGGAAATGAAGTCCCAGAACGTGTCGTGCGCCGATGCCGCCTGTGGTATTTCATTATGCGGCTCCGGCTTCACCGCGTGGATCAGGTCGGGAAACTTCATTGCATCCTGGATAAAGAAGACGGGAATGTTGTTTCCGACGATGTCGAAGTTTCCTTCCTGGGTATAGAACTTAACGGCGAATCCGCGCACGTCGCGAGCCAGATCGGTTGAGCCACGCGAGCCGGCCACAGTGGAGAAACGCACGAACACCGGAGTCTTAACTAACGGGTCTTGCAGGAATCCAGCTTTGGTGTACTGCGCCATGGATTCGTAGACCTGAAAGGATCCATGCGCTGCTGAACCGCGCGCGTGCACCACTCTCTCCGGAATTCGTTCGTGATCGAAGTGCGTGATCTTTTCGCGGAGGATGAAGTCTTCGAGCAGAGTCGCCCCGCGCTCGCCGGCTTTCAGCGAGTTCTGGTTGTCGTTGATCCGCACGCCCTGATTGGTGGTTAGGAATTCTCCACCGCTGTCCTCGGTATTTTTTTGCAGGTCGTCGACCTTGGCGTCGTTGTTTCGCGGATCAAGTTTGGCGTTAGTGCGCGCGTTGTTTTCCTGAGCTTTCGCCTTGCTGCTGGTTTTCGCAGCAACTGTCTTCGCAGCGACTGACTTCGTCGCGCCTTTCTCTTTCACTCTGCTCGCTTTCCTTGTAGCCATCATGTCTCCCTTTGTGCGTTGGTAGTCCGGTGTGGGAATTCTTAAGACCGGGCAACAAATAGCGGCATCGCCGCAAAATGGTCTCATTAGCACCGTGGCTTTGGCCCGGTGATCAAGATGTTGCGGAAGTGTTCTCTAAACCGTTTGAACGGTTTTCCCTTCTACCGACTACAGTAAAAACCGTTCAAGCGGTTTCGTTTTACCATTCTCAATATGATCACCGGGCTGAAGCCACGGTGCTAATGAGACCCCTTCGCAGAAACAGCTTCGAATGCGGTCTTCATGCGTTCTTCGCCCGCGATTTCTTTGCCTGGGCGGCTTCGATAGCGGTCTCCACATCCTGCTCTTCCTCAGGTGGCGGCAGCACCGCCGGCATTCCGAGTGCTTCAATCCAAAGCTCGCGCGTCCAGCCGCTGGTGTGGTAGAGGTGCTCATCCTCTTCGGGCTCGACCTGATCGTGGGCCTGCTTCAATTGGGTTGCAGCGTCGCCGGATGAGTTCCTGGCAATTTCACCAATCAGCCCCCAGTTCAAGTGGTCCTTGGTTTCAGCCAGCGTGACACATTCGGCGGCGACGATTTGGGCTGCCGCAAGGTCGGGTCCGCGCAATGCCATTTCCATAGCCTGCACCAGGGAATCTCCGATATGGCGCACGATCTTGCGCCCGGGTGTTTCCGCTTCCGGATCCAGGTTCATGCCCTTCAGCACGCCAGAAACGATCTGCACGTGGTTCTTCGTCTGTTCCAGATACTTTGCCCACTCTTTTTTCAAGTCTTCGTTCAGCGCGCAGCGCAGGGCAGTGGTGTAGATTTGAACGCCGCCCTTCTCGGTTTCGAGCGCCTGGTACAACAGTTCGGTGACGTGGCTGGTATTTAACGTTTCGGTTTTCATATTCCCCCCTGTCGAAGTTGATGAACTGAGATTGAGTGCAAACAGGAAGGAGTCTCATAGCAAACGCAGTGCCGATTGGAAACGCGGCCAGCTGAGGTGAAGGTCGTTCGATAACGGAACAATGCAGGGAAGCGGTCTCCTGACTGTGTTCGAAAAACCGTTGGCGGGCATGTGTGGTCGGACTCTTACAGCTCAGGTTTGCAAGAAGTCTTATTTGAAACCTTGCCCGGCGTGATCAAGCTGTGATACTAGGCGGACGCCCTTCGCCAGGGTGGCGATTTCCACCTGCTGAATGCGATGCACTACCGTTTAGAAAGGAGTCTCATCAATGCCGCAAGGCTGGAGAACCGTTCGCATATTCATCTCATCGACTTTCCGTGACATGCAGGCCGAACGTGATCATCTCGTGCGGTTTGTTTTTCCACGCCGGGGAAAAAAGTCCAGATGAAAATGCTGGGGTAAACGTGGCAGGGAAGTAGCCGGCGCAACGATTTAACAGCAGTCGACGAGGAGCGCGAAATTCATACCTCTGCTTAGTGAGTTTTTTCGCTCAAGGGAGCTGGCCGGGAAGCGTGCACCGGAATGTTGCACCCTCCTTAAGCTTGCTTTCGACAGTCGGATCTGAGGCCGCAAGATATTCCTATCGAGACACCACCTCAACCATTCATGATCCGACGATATGACACATACAAATCCGACAGGCGGTCTGCGGAAGCAGGATCACTCCGAGCCAGCAAGGTGATAATTTCATCGCGTCCGGCAAACAAGGGAGCCATGGCCTGTCTTTGCGCCGGTGTAAAGTTCGAACTATCCCCCTTGTCAATTTCTGCACGTAAGGATGTAAAGAACTCGCTGGCACCTTGGCGCGCGGGCTCATAATCACCTCGCCGCGCGTCAATTACTGCTGAGGCAAGATTACTCTGCATCCTGACAAGCATTAACTGGTGCTCTCTCTCGCCCAGACTGCTGGTGGCTGCCCGAGCCTTGAGCCACATCGGGATGAAACCCAGCAGGAAGATGATGAGTACCACGCCAGTATAAATGATAAAGCGCTGCATGGCAGGACGTGACTTGCCCGGTTTAGTTTGTACATCTTCACTCATACTGTTTACTCCATTTACTGAGCGCGTTTGGCACCTGAAATGAAAACGGCGAGGAGCGCCTCGCCGTAAACTGGATTCGTTTGGTGGAGCAGAGGAGGGTCGAACTCCTGGCCTCCGCATTGCGAACGCGGCGCTCTGCCAACTGAGCTACTGCCCCACGAGCGCAAAGCATAGCGTTTCAGGTTTCAGGTTTCAAGTTGGGAGTCGGAAGGATCCGCAGATTAGGGCGAATAGGCAGACAGCGGACCAAGAGAAAAATCACGATAAGCCTGTTTGCTGGTTACTGGGCGTTGAATCTGCGGAATCTGTGCAATCTGCGGACTCAGGACAGAGTGCTAGCCGCTAGCTCGATCGCCTCATTTAACTTCTCGACGTTTTTTCCGCCGCCCTGGGCCAAGTCTGCCTTGCCGCCGCCGCGGCCCTCGATCATTTCGCAGGCTTTGCGCATTAGTCCGTTCATATCGCCAGGAGCGTCCGGGGATCTGGCGAAGACGAGGCGAGCGGTTTCCTTATCTCGGGAACCGAGCAGGGCGATTGTCTGCGGATGTGCTACCAGGGCGAGGGCGAGGCGCTTTAGTGCATCCGCGTCGCGGTTGTCGAATGATTGGGCAACGATGCGCGGGCCGCTGATCGAGCCCTCCCTCACGGTGTAGCCACTGACTTCGATGTTGCCCAGCCTGCTATCAATACCAGCATCGCGCAGGAGTTCTTCGGCTTCGACGCGGGCGGCAATTTCTTCCAACGCGCGAATTCGACGGTGCAGTTCCTTATTGTCTTCCAACATCCGCTCCGCCAAAGCCGAGCCATCGTCTCGTCCCGCGCTGAACAAAGCAGCGGTCCGGCGAGCTGTATCGTTGGCCCGCCGGTAATCGGCCAACGCGCGGCCGCCAGCGACAAACTCAATCCGGGTCAATCCCTTGGCGCGCTCCCACGAGCGCACGGCCAGGACGCCAACTTCGCCGGTGCGCTGCGCGTGGGTGCCACCGCATGGAGTCAGATCAAAACCGGCGATCTCGATCAAACGCAGTTCGCCCGCGACCGCTGGTTCTTTGCGCAACGGCAAGGTCGCCGCTTCTTCCGGGGTCACATGGCGGATAGTGACGACCCGATCTTCCCAAACGATCTGGTTCGCCAGGTCAACTGCCTGCTGGATTTTTTCGTCGGTAGGTTGATCGAGTGCAACGTCGATTTCACATACCTGGTCCAACATGCGGAACCCGCGCGTCTCCGCGCCAAACAGCGAGACAAACGCCTGCGAGAGGATGTGCTGGCCCGAGTGCTGCTGCAGGTGGTCCAAGCGACGTTTCCAATCGATGCTGCCGTGGACGGTTTCGCCGGCCGACGGCGCCGTTCCCTCAATCACATGTTGCACCGACGCGCCTTCCCCCTCGATACAATCAACGACGCGGGCCGAGGCAAGCGTGCCGGTATCGTTCGGCTGGCCGCCGCCGGTGGGATAGAAAGCGGTGCGATCGAGTGTGACCGCCAAGCGGCCGTCAGTTGTGCTTTCCACGTTCACGACCTGCGCATCGAAATCGATTAAATGAGAATCGTCGTAATAGAGACGTTCAGTTGGCGGCATGTGAAGTTAATAATCCAAGCTTTCGTCGGGTGCAAGCTCTTCCCTGGGATCGCGGGCGTCCCGCCCGCTTCAAGCACGGGGAAAGAGGCAATGAAAGGTTCACGCGGCGCGCTCAACGCCGGAGGACACTGGGGCCAGTGAAGAGCTTGAGTGTTTAAGCGGAGTTTAGGAAACGATTACTTCGATCGTCTGTGGCGCGATCTCAAAAGTCATGGGAGTCTTGCCAATCACTTCGCCGTCAACCTGCACCAGGACGTCGCCGAGAGCCCGCGCCCGGGTCCCGCGAAGATAACGAACGCCGGCAGTAGTAGGTTTTACTCGCCCTCTGGCCACCAGGGTCAGCAGGTAAACATATCGCACTCTGCTGGCTGATGTTATCAGCATGATCTCAAATTCCGGCTTGTCGATTTGCGCTCCCGGAGTCAGGACCAGTCCGCCACCGTAACTCGCGGCATTGGCGACGCACGCAAACGTAGCGGAGACGGATTCTCCGCCGACTTCGAGGTCAAAGGTTGGGGGATTCCAATGAAGGAGAAACTCCATGCCAGCGTAAAAGAACGCCCCTTTGCCGATGCGACGTTTCAGTCCGGGGCGCACTGCGCTGGCCACCGCCGCGTCAACACCTACCCCGGCCATCAAGAAAAAATATCGTCTGGCGCCGGTTGCTTCCTCGACAGCGGAGCCGAGATGAATGCGCCGCGTCTGGTTCGCCGCAACTGCCGCGGCCGCCGCCGCCATCTTGAAAGGCAACTTCAAATCATAAGCCAGGACATTCGCCGTGCCGCGAGGCCAGATTGCCAGACGTGTATTGGTCCCTATCAAACCCTGTAACGCTTCGTTGATAGTCCCGTCGCCTCCGGAAACGATGACGTCAGTAGCGCCTGCTGCGGCAGCTTGAGCGGCCAGTCGGCTCGCATCTTTGGGGGCACTGGTGCTTAGCGATTGGACTGGAAGGCCGTGGGTTTTTAGGAGTTCACAAAAGCGCGCAATTTCCGCAGCGCGCTGCGGGCCGCCGCGGCCGGCATGGGGATTGGAGATGAGGACGACGCTGCGTTGGGCCATGCAGGGGGAGAATAGCAGAATCAGGGGCAGGAGCAGGAAGCAGGAGCAGTTAAGAAAAGATCCTGCCGTCTGCCCCTGCTTCCTGCCCCTGGTTAGCTACCGCCCGCACTCCCCATTGCTGCGGGTGACCACGGAACTAAAGCGCTGCTGATATTCAGTGGAAGTTATGAACGAGCAAACCATCCCGCGATAGTTCCCGGGCTCACGATTGTTCAAAATATTCAACCAGAAGTTGTAACCCTCCGGCTCCGGATCGCGGCGCAGGTAACCGAAGTATTCCATCGCCACAAATGCTTTGTTGTACTGGGCGCGAACGAAGGGCTCGGCCTCGATTGCCGAGCGCAGAACCTGCACCCTGCCGCCGGCGTCGAAGTCATGCAGCAGAGCGTCCTTCATTGAGGAGAGGTCGGCGCCGGAAGTTCCCTTGATCGTCCCCAGCAGCGAATCGACAAACTGTTCGCGATCGAGGGAGGTCGGATACCTGGCCGCAAACTCCGGCCGAGTGACGAACCCCTGAACAAGGGCAACCTTGGCCGCCTCGAGGTTCGCTCCGCCGACCACTAGGCTGCGGTCAGGCATGAACTCCGCAAAACGCGGGGCCCGTCCCAATCCGCCTGCATAGAGGTCGTAAACGAAGGAGCCGGTCTCCTGGAATTCTCGCTCGACGAAAAACGCCGCGGCTACATCGATGCGCCGCGCGCGCATGCAATCGGCATCGTCTTCGCAGCGATTGAGTTCGCCGCTCCAGTACTCAAAGCCTCCCTGGTCCGGTTCGCGCCCCAGGAAGTCAAGATACTGCTGCCGTACAAAGTACTCGGCAGTGTCCACGGCATTCGCCGCAACGACGGTGTCCCGGGCCGCCGAGAATCCGGCGTCGGGAGTATTACCGAGCAGCGAAAACGATCGAGTCGAGGGACTGAAGCGATAATTCGCCAGCGCCGGGGTGACGGTGTAGAAGTTGTCGGTATCGACGTTATCGAAATGATATCTGCCGTTGCTGTCGGTGATCGTTGTGCTCGACTGGCTTCCGGCAAGACGCATGGTCACTCCCGAAAGGGAAGCCCCATCGCTCGTGGTTATCCTGCCGCTGATAGTCGCGGCTGACGCGGTTGGCGCGCTACAGCTAACCGTGGATGGATTTGTATCCACGCAGCCGGTCATGGAGACGACGCGGGAGAGTGCGGCGGGAAGTCCTTCCGCGGCTAGCCCGAATCGGAAGTTCCCGGGCGTGACCACGCCAAACGCAAAGCTTAGGTTGAGGGTGGCTCCGTTTGCCAAGGGTGTTCCGGCTGTAACCGTTCCCGCAGCCACGCTTGAATCCAGTCCGCCGCCGCTGGCCTGTGTTGGTGGCGTCTCTACGGTTGTACCTTGAACGGTGCAGGAATTCGCGGGGCAACTGGCATTAGGCCCGACGATGGCGACTGTGGCCAGAGTGGTCGATAGCAGACGCAAATCTGCGGGCCCAGCGGGCGAAGAGTTCAGATTACTGAGGTCGATAATGCGGAACCGCAAGCGCGTCAGCGGCGCGCCCGTATTGTTAGTAAAGGTGCGACGTATGGTGATCGTACCTGCGGGACCATTAGCCACCGCCGTGAAGTTGCGGGCAAAATTTGCGCCGCTGCCGGCAGAGATCAGCGGATCCAGATTGATAGTAGGTAATGAGCCTGTGGCGTTATGAAGTGGCCCGGCTAAGTTCTCGGGTCCTGGCGCGCCTAAAGTTGAAACGCGCGTACTGAAGGTGCCTCCGGTAATTGAAACGAAGGCAAAGTCGTTGTTGTTGTTTCCGGTATCCTGCGGGAAATCCCCAGCGATAAGTTTTCTCACAAACGCGTATTCACCATTGACGGTGATTCCACCTGTGCCCGCGCCGCTCGGAGTGATGGCGGTGCCTTCGAAGAACAGAGCATCGCGGCTATCGAAGCCGGCGGAATCAATCCGCGTTGGCGCAGTCGGAGTAGCGCCCCCGAAGAGCCCGAGACCTGATCCGTCAACCGTGCCCGTAGACAATGCGCCATTCGAGGCCGCCGCAGCGGCCAGACTGTAGGCAGATCCGGTCAGCAGGAAGTGGCCGCGCGCGGGAATCTGCGTGGTGCCGCTGCCGAGCGCTCCCGGAACAGTGAACCGGAGAGCCTGCGCTCCCGCTGCAGTCAGTGCATGAAGTGTGAACCCGCTAATGTCGAGTGGGTTATTAGTGGCGTTGTACAGTTCGACGTATTCGTCATCGGCGCCGCCCGTTCCGCGGAGGCGGAACTCGCTAATGATTACCTGTCCAGCAGTTGCCGCGGGCGGAATAACATTCACGACAGCCGTACCAGACAGACTCTGGCCGTCCGGATTGGTGATCGTAATGGTTTGTGCACCGAGTGACGCGCCCACAGTCGAAACATTTAGGGTGACCTGCGTGGGGCTGGTGTAAGTTACGGAGTTGACCGTAACCCCGCCCGTTACGGTGGCGCTGATATGGTTGAAAGGCAAAGCCGGCGGAGCGAGATCCGTTCCCGGATCGTAGAACCCTGAACCGGAAACGACGGTCCCGGTTACGACTACGTTTGACGAGGGCACTCCCTGAAGAATGTTGTTGCCAGTCGCACTTGCCGGAGTTGCCGGTGGTGGCGCCAACAGTTTTGCTACGCGCGCGCCGTAAGAATTGGTCGCGCTGCAATACTCCTGCACCGTCCACATCGTCATGTCGTCTTTCGGATCAAGCGAGGTGAACGAGTAATCACCCCAACGGCGCGGCGGGCCCGGATCGCCCGGCGGGTTATAAGCCGTGCTACTCGCGGTGTAGATGTTGACTGCCTGGGTCGTGCCTAGCGCATCACCGCTAAGTCGTCCGCTGGTGGCGGCGTCAATGCGGAAAGGAGTGCCCGACGTGGTGTAGCCGATGGCCGCGTGTCCTTGTCCGGAAACCATCACGGAAGGAATTATGTATTGGCGTGAGAGCGCCGTGGTCGCGGCAACGGCATCAAAGATAGTGCCCGATTGGTTGACGGTCGGCGCACCCGCTCCGGGCGGCACAATTAGTTCATACCAGCGAACGCCATCCCGACGGGTAGCGTTACTACCCGACGCCACGCCGGTAGTCAAAACAGAGATGTTATGGGAAGTCCAAAGTCGGCCACCTCGAATGTGCGCCGCGAATAAGCGATCATCCAACGCATCGATGTTGCCATTTGTTCCCCCGGTATCGCCAAGGTGATCCACACTCCTGGGGAAAGAGGTTGACGAGACCGTGATACTGATATCAGCGGAAATCGTAGGCGTTGCGCCTGGGGTAGCGATACGGCGCATAATCAGCCGGCCGAATGCAGCGTAGCTGGCGCCAATGAAGTAACCTTCGGTAGCCGCCGGATCATAGTTATCAACCCCGCGCGGCTCTAGTGGCCCATCGGCACCAATGAGGCCACGAAACGCCGTCGTCACGATCGGGCCGCCACTGAGGATCGAGCTCTTGCGGATCACGAACGCGGAAGTTGTGATGAACGCGCCTGATACCGCCCCAAACATGTCTCCCCCGATGTAGAGCGCGTTAGCGTCAACGCCCAGCGACGGGTAATCAAGAAATTCACCTGTTGAGGCAACTGGTCCAACTGTGTCTTGTTGCACAAAATAGAAAGTCCATACCGTGCCGGCTGAGATCACCCCAGCGCTGGCCGCGTCGGAGACCGCTACGAGGATGCGGTTCGGTGTATCACCGATCGAGGCCGGCGATGTGCTGGGCACGTCAATAATGATCATTATCCAACGGGCCGTCAGCCGGTCATAGCGAACCTGTGGGTCGCTGGTGAAATTGACGCCGCCAGCCGCGACCGGTGTCATCACGGACGAGAAAAAAACGTCGGGATCAACATTAAGCACACTGTCGGCCGCGCCCGTAGTCTTGTTGAAAGTCCGGAGCCTTCCATTAACGAAGAGGACAAATTGTGTCGGGCCCACCGCCCCCATGGTGTCGGGAGGAAAGGCGCCCGTTTCCGCCGGACCCGTCACGGCATTGAAGTTCGTACTGACTATCTGTGGCGCATAGGGCGTCAGGCCCGGTGCCGCCTGGATCTCATTTCCTTTCGCCGGTTGCGTTTCATCCATTTGCGCCGAGCTGGCAACCTCCGGCGATTCCGGGTTCTGGGGGCGGTTTTCGCGTCCCGGGACTTCGTGTTCCGGGACCGTATGAGGCCGGCTGGAAGCCGGTGCAGTCAACTGGGCTTTCATGATCTCATCATTTCGCCGCCCCACACCTCGCTCACCTTCAGTGGGAGCGCCAACCGTTACGCCGCTATGTGGATCTTGCACATTCCTGCCGCTGGTGGTGGGCCCGCCGGAAAGTTTTATCTCCGGAGTGCCTTTCCTTTTGCCACTGACTGAGCGCGTTGGAGCGCTGACCTTTCGACTCTTCTGCGCTAAGACGCCAACGCCACCCATTACCAGGGCGACAGCGAAGATAGCCAGCAGCAAAGTAAGACGAATCGGGGGATAACGGCGCGAACGGGGGATGTACAAAGACATTAATGCCTCCTGGGCTCAAAAAAGCGAAAAGTTAAGGGAGATTTCATGCAAAAACCGACGTTGCTGGCGTCGGGAATCCTGGAAACTTCGACAAGCGGCCCGCTTCACGGAGAAGCGCGTAGCATTCAGTAGGGCAAAACGCTGAAAGTTGATAAGAACTATTTAGAACTGGACTAAGAAGTGGCCGTCAAAGAAAGTTAGCGGTCAATAGATCAATTCACTTCGTTATGGCTGGCAAGAGTAGGAGGAAGCGGCGACATTGTCAATAGAATAACCGATAATGGCTAATGTCGTGGTTTGATTTTGTAACGCAAACTTTAGTTTGCGTGTTCGCCAAATGCCATTCACGCATCGCAAACTGAAGTTTGCGTTACACATTCACGACTTGGATGAGGGTCGCTGTTGAACGAATGGAGATTTTAATGACAGCAAGAAATCGCCGGGTTTACCTACTGGCCGGTCTGCTGATGATCGTTTGCTTTGATGCAGCGCTCGCGAAACCGCGCCGGTCGCAACGCGTGCAAACTGGGACTTGGGGAGGGGAGCATATCAATCTGGAGGTAACGGAAAACTCCGCGACCGTCGAATACGATTGTGCGCGCGGAACCGTGGATGGACCGTTGCTGGTAGATCGCCGCGGGCGGTTCGACCTTTCCGGCAAACATACGCGCGGACATCCCGGCCCGATTCGCGTCGGCCAAAAACCCACCAGCCGGCCGGTCAGATACACTGGCTCTATTCAAGGCAAGGTGATGAAATTGACGGTGACCTTTGTCGATACGAAAGCGGTGCTCGGCACGTTTACCCTGCAGCAAGGCTCAGAGGGCTTTCTCCGCAAGTGCCGCTAGGGCAGGAGCAGGAGCAGTCAGCAGGGCAGTAACAGGATGCCAGCATGAACTTCTTAACTGCCTCCGGTCTTTTCTAATCCGCGTTTATCCGCGAAAATCTGCGGCTAATTTCCTATCTTCCGCAATCCGCGTTGCTGTGACTGACCACTGAACTAAACCGCTTCTGATATTCCGTCGAAGTGATGAAGGAGCAGACCATGCCGCGGAAGTTGCCGGGCTCGCGGTTGTCGAGCACGTTCAACCAGAAGTTATAACCTTCCGCTTCCGGATTGCGGCGCAGGTAGCCGAAGTATTCTGTCAGGACAAACGCCGGATTGTACTCGACTCCTTTGAGCGAAGGATTCTCGCCCAGTTGCCGCAACACGAGAGCGCGACTCTGGTTCATGTCTCCTCCGGTTTGATAAAGCGCCAGCAGCACCCCACGTTGCGTTCCCAGATCCAGGTTCGAAGTCTGCCAGACATTCGCCAGCAAGGCATCGACAAATGACTCGCCCGTGGTGGTTGACTGGTACTTCTGCAGAAACTCCGGCCGCTTCACAAAGTCTGCGGCAAAGGCAGCCTTCTCCGTCTCCAGATCCGGACCGCCAATCACCAGCTTCCGGTCGGCTGAATACTCTGAATACCCTGGCCGGCGTCCCAGACTACCTTTGTAGAGGGCGTCGATGAAGGAGCCGGTCTGCTGGAACTCCTGCTCGATGAAGAAAGCCGCGGCAATGTCACTGCGCCTCTGACTCATACAATCGGCATCGCTACCGCATTCCAGCAGACGGTCGCTCCAGTAGTTGAACCCGCCTTCATCCGGCTCGCGTCCCAACAGGTCAACGTATTGTTGCCTGACGAAGTACTCCGGCGTATCGAGGGGATTGGCATTGTCGCCCGTGAATGACGCAGCAAAGGCAGCGTCTGTCTGGTTCCCCAGTTGAGTAAACGCCCGGTTGAAGGGATTGAAGTGATAGTTCACCCGCGACGGCGTCACGGTGTAGAAGCCGTTCACGTCCACATTGTCAAAGGAGTAACGGCCTTTACTGTCGGTAATCGTCTTGCGGGTTTGGTCGCCGCTTAACCTGACCACCGTGCCTTCCACCGGCGTCCCGTCACTGGTGGTGATCACTCCGCTGACCGTACCGGCTGCCGCTGAAGGCGAGAGGTTGGCAAAGGTCCATTCGGAGAAGGTGGTGACGGTGTTGTTCTCCAGCCAGTTGTCTTCCACCACATTGGTATTGCGGGAGGTGGGAACGACGGCCTTCCAGGCGCCGGCCGTGAAGCGGCGGAAGTTGAAGTTGGGAACTGAAGTATCGTCGTTTCCGTTCAGCTCCGCCTGGCGATAATGTAGCCGGACGGTAGCATTGATACTGCTGCCGCCGTTCGGGGTGATGGTATAGCTGCGCTGTACCGCGGCGGCATAAGTTGCCGGGGCATTCTTGGCCAGCAGGACATTGATGTCTGTCGGGGCGGTACCGGAGTTGATGCGGATAGTGTTCAGCGGATTGCCAAAGCTTAAGGCGCTGCCGCCACTGACAAAGCCGGTACGCTTCACATTACCAACCACGTCCGTCGCCCCGGTAGCGGGAGCGGAAGTGGCCCCCACCGGCATCGTTAAGGTATTCGCGCCAGTAGCCAGGTCGCTGCTGGTTAAGGTCAGTACCCCGTTGACCGTGGCATTGCCGATCAGGGTTACACCCGTCACATGAGCTCCCAGCGTGTTGGCAATCGTCAGGTTGTTATAAGTAGTGCCGGCAATCGTCTGCGCCGCGGCGCCGTTCAGGACGATCGTACTGGTGGTAGTGGTAAACGTGCCGGCTACTCCCAGGGCGGCGCCAGAACCGTTCAGGGAGAGGGTCTTGCTGGTTATGTTCATGGAGCCGCCGGCGCTGACTGCGAGCAAGCCCGCTTGCAGGTTGTGGTTCAAGGTGACGGTCGACCCACTGATGACAAACAACTGATTCGCCGGCGAGAGATTGCCGGTGCCGCCGGCGTTGTTGAAGGCATGAGTGCCGGTACCAAAGCGCAGTTGCCCGCCACTGATGATGCCATCAAGAGTCAGATCACCACCCGGTGAACCGCCAATGGTTAGAATCCGTGTCGGGTCAATGGTCAGCGTCCTGCCGTTCGAGATATTCAAACTGTAAACGCCGACGTCGCCCATCGCCGCACCGATAGTTGGTTGATTGCCGACGTTGGGAATGATCACATCGTTGACTGCCGGGTTAGTGACCCCGGGAGCGTAGGTGTTCGGGTTCCAATTGGTAATCGTGTTCCAGTCAGTGCTGGTAGCCCCGGTCCAGGTGGAAACCGTATTGATATTCGTAACGGTAGCGTCGTTGACGGCGGCTGTTTCCGGATCGTTGGTATTGGGATTGGCGGTGGTAATGCCGTTAACCAATGCGAAGTTGGTGCCCGAGACTTTGCCTTGCACGCTGACCGACCTCGCGCCCAGAGGTGTGTTAACCGTCGCCTGGAAGGTGATAGTGACGCTGTCACCCCCCGGTAGTGTGAAGCCCGTGCCGCCGCTACCATCGACGGTTACGGTTTCGCCGCTAAGCGGAGTTAGAGGTTTGTCATCAGCAGCTGCTGATCGTTTGGCTAATGATGTCCTGCGCGCATGATTCAGTCTGACTTCGTCGGATTTCCTGCCAGCCTGAGGCGCCGAGGCCGTCTTCAAAGTTACGCTGCTGGCCGCATTGGCCGTTACGGGCAAACGGTAAATGGATTCCAATCGTGGAACGCTACTCGTATCGCGAGTCGAAGACCATGCGGCAGTTGCGATCGCTTGAGAATCGTTCGCATTAGTCGCGAGGTTTGTCGCTGAGACGAGGGGTAATTGCGTGATGTTTTTACTTTGTGGCGCAGCGAAATCATGACCGGAAACTGCGGCGGAATCCTGGGAAGGAATGGACACGCTGTCCAATTGCGGATCAGCCATGGCTAAAACAGGGGCGGTAGTCGGGAGTGTGGGGGAAGTTGGCTGCTGGCACGCGGCGGGACCCGCTTCCAGCTCGCCTGAGAAGTTGAGCGCCGTCGGGTTGCCGAGGTTGCGGCCCTGGATGTAGGGCTGAAGGTTCGTGCTGGCGGGAGGCGAAAAGCCGGGCAGCTTGAGGTGCGCGCTTGCGGCGGCACTCGGCCGACGGAAGGAGATGTCGGTGACGCCGCCGCTGGCCTGCCCGGCAAAGTCGTTACCGGGCGGGTTGGTGTTGTCGCCCCCGGTGCCGCCGATGTCGGCGCAGACCGTATTGGCGTCCGTGTTGAGCGATCCGGACTGGACGAAGATAGGCTCGTTGCCGGAACCGACGTTCCGGATCGTGTTTCCGGTGACGGTGAAGTCGCTGGTGCCGCCGCCGTCGTTGTGACGCAGCTCGATCCCAAACTGTGCGGTGCCATTGATGTGGCTGTTCTTGATGACGATCTTCGCCGCCGTGTTCTCAGTCGGCTTGGCCCAGATGCCGAAGCCGGTGGCGGAGCCCGAGCCGGGGACGCCCGCCGTGCCCACCGTCACGTTGTCGAGCGTCGCATCGAAGGTCGACGAGATCGCTGCGCCCGGACTTGAGCTATTGCCGATGGGATTGATGATGATCGCCGAGCCGCCCAGTCCCGGTTGGGCCGAGCTCACGTTGCCGCCCGTCATCGCGATCCTCACGTCGGAGGTGGTGTTCGAGTCGAAATTGATCGCTGACTGCGCTGACCCGGAACCGGCATTGCCGGCAGCGATGACGGTGTTGTTGTTGAACGTCAGGTCTACCGAGCTGTCCCCGCCCGCGAGCAGCTGGAACCCGTCGTCTCTGTTGGCCTGGAATGTGCTGTTCTGGATAAGTGCCCTTATCTTTGCGGTGTTTGCTACGGCGTCGGTGTAAATCAGGAGCCCGTCGGCACCCGTAGTCGTCGAGTTGCTCGAGAACGTCGAGCTGGAGACTGTCAGGTCCGCTATACCATTGTCACTGGCAAAGCGCGCGTTAAACTCCCCCGAGCCGGTGATAGTACTTGACTGAATGGAGCTTATACCCTTGACGTTGCTGTACTCGAGGCCGTTCTCGTTCACTGCATTTCCGTTACCGGACACGCGGCTGTTGGCGAGGAGGATGCCGATGGCGGGCGTGTTGGCGCCGACGTTGGTGGCGCGGATGCCGTCATCGCCCCCGCCAGTCACGGCGATACGATTGAAGCTGGCGCCGCCGGTGACGTTGGTCAGCGAGATGCCGGGGCCCGACGAATTCTGGATCGCGCCACCAGTGCAGGTGGCGGCGGAAGAACAGGTCCCGCCGTTGCCCGCCACTGTCAAGCCACCTGTGACGGTATTGTTCAGGATGATGCCGCTTGGCGCGCCGTTCGACGAAATGCTCTGGAAAGTCATTCCGCCCGCGCCGATGGTCGTGTTGTCCACGTTGAGCGCCGTGCCTGTTGTCGAGTCAATGGTGTTCGCGTTGGTACCTGTCGTGACCGTAACGGTACCGCCCCCAGCGGCGCTGAAGCCCTTGGCGGTCGTCGTGTCGATGTTCAAGCCGCCGTTGCCGAAGTTGACCGTGCCGCCGCTGTTGTTAGTGTCGAGGGTGACCGCCTGATTCGCGCCGGTGTTCAGATTCTTGGTCGGGCCGTCGAAGTTGATCGTGCCGCCGTTCGAATTCGCCACGCGCAGGCCCTGCGCCGTCGAGGTGATCGAGCCGGTGCCGAAGGTGAATGTGCCCGCGTCGTGGTTGTCGATGTCGATGGCGAAGCCTGTGTTGTCGCTGATCGAGCCGTTGTAGCTGCCGGCGGCGTTACTGCCGCTGATATAGAAGCCGACGCCCGCCGGCGCGGGGCTCGCACTTGCAGGGTTCGTAATCGACGTGTTCGTGCTGAAGAAGAAAGTGGCGGCCGAGCCGTTCAGGATATCCACACCCGCATCGCCGCCGTTGAGTGTCGTTGTGCCATTGAAGTTGTAGGTTCCGTCGGCGTTGTCGAACTGTAACCCCGTACCCGCTGTGGCGCTCAGTGTGCCGGTGTTGAAGGTGAGCGTACCCGTGTGGCCGCCAGAGACATTCAGGAGCGCGCCGAGACTAGCCTTGGTCACACCTCCCGGATAAGTGAAGTCAACCGAGCCGCCGCTGATGTTGATGGCATTGGAACTGGCTGCACTGCCGGTCAGTCCGGCGCCGCTGGATGTGATGCCTAACGTTCCCGTAACGCCGACCAGGTTAATGTTCGCTCCTGGCGAGCTCGATGATTCCAGTGTCGAGAAAGTTACATTCGTGCTGAACGCGCCACTCGTGGTGATATTGATGGCCCCGCCGGTTCCGGTCTTGGCCACCGTATTAATGACGGGGGAAGCGACCACTCCGCCGTTGAATCCGAAGAAGCCCGGCGTGTTGCCGACGTTTAAGCCGCGCACCGTGTTACCGGAAGCGAGGTCAATGCCATTACCTGCTGAAGTGCTGATCGTTGGCGCCGTGTTGGTAGCTCCGGCAAAAGTCGTATAGGCCGAGCTGCTGTTGCTGTCGGCGGTAAAGACCGTATTGAACTGAATAGCTTCGCCAATCAGTTTCTGCGAGCCGCGCAGGTTGACACCGTCGCCTTCCGCATACGTTCCGGTGCGCAGCGCAATGGTGTCGCCGCTCTTGGGATTAGGCGCTGCGTCGGCCAACGCGTTGGCAGTGTTGAAGCTGGCAATGCTGGTAAAGGGATTGCTGAAGGTACCGCGATTCGAACTGACGCCAGTGTTCTTGATGAACCACGCCATGTTGGTGATGGTGATGGTCACGGTATTCGTATCGGTAAGTGTTCCTTCGCTGGTCTTGTAGGTGAAGGTGTCGGTGCCCACGTAGCCTGGCGGCGGCTCATAGGTGAAGTTGCCGGTGCTGGCCAGGGTCACTGAACCCTTCACCAGATTCGCTCCGACGGCCGTAGTGTCGGTGGCCACGCCCACGTTACCGGCTGCACCCTGCACCTCCGTCACCGTCAAGCCGGCGTTTGTTCCCGTCATGGGATCGACGTCATTCGTCAGCACGCCGGGCGCGGCGATCGAAATGGGAATGTTGCCGGTTCCCGAATAGGAATCAGCTTTCGCGATCGGCTGGGCATTGAGCGAGCTGCCCACGAGCGTGGTGTTGGGGTCGAGATTTGCCGTGAAGATCGTGCCGGTAGCATCCTCACTCGGGCCTCCGGCATTGTTGATAATGGCAGTGTAAGTAATCGTGGCGCCGGGATTCTTCGTGGCGCCCAGGCCAATGTCATCCGCTAGCGTCGCCGTAACTGAGGTGGGTGCGAAGAACGGCATCACCGGACTGGTAACGGTAGCGTTGGCGCCCGTCAGAGTTCTTACCGTACCGGCGGCATTGTCAGGTACCGCCTTGCTAACAAAGAGCGCTGCGGCTTCCTCTTCGCTGGAAGGTGCTGTGCTGGCCGGTATAAACCGCGCATATCCCATCACTGGGAGCTGATAAATAAGACTGGCTATGATTAAGAGCGAGATAGAGATCGAGTAGGCGGGGGTACGTCGGTTCATGGTTTAGTTCCTTAGTTCTTGGTAGGACAGCATTCCTGTCTGCCTCATGGCTGGCGTTGTGTACTAATCGATCATGGGGACAGGCAGGAATGCCCGTCCTACTCAGATAACTATATTTGCGCGCCGTGGATGGAGAGTCGTGTTTGTAGAAAGGTCAAAGCGGGGTCTGGGTAAACACTCTTACGACCAGGTCGGGTCCCTCTTGTTCGCAGGGAGATTAATACAAGTACGGTTTGCGGTCAATTAGTCGCGCGGCGAGGTGGTGGCTCAGTTTGAAAATCTCATTAGCACCGCACTTCAGTGCGGTGATCCGGGTCGGCGGTGATCCCGCGAACCGTTTTAACGGTTTACCTGACAAAACCCGCCGCGGCCCAGGTTGCCTTAGCTTTTTTTTAGTGTTTGCGAGACTAGTATTCGGAAGTAGGACTTAAGTAATCAACGAACTCCGGCCCAATACGAGCGCGTCGATTCTGATGTTGAGCTTGCCACGATTACTTTGACGCAGGGGTTTCAACCATCCGCACGTAGTAACTGCGGCGGGCAGTAACTATTAACTTCCGCTCTTTGCCCTTTGTGTCATGCGCCTTAGTTTTTATCTCCAGCTTATGCCGACGCCCGTCGTCGTGTTCGTTTTCCTTGAGCGTGAAGCCGAGGTTGTAACGTGCGGCCAGGCTAGCAATCAGCCCTTCGAGCGCTGCACCATAGTCTTGCGGTTGGTTAACAGCGATCGCCTCACCGCCGGTTTGAGCAGCGATATGTCCGGGCGCATAGTTATCCACCCCCGCTAAACGCCCGATCGCATCGAAGATTGGGCGCGGTGGCAAGGGTAATTTACCCGGAACATTCTTCATCTTGATCGACGGGTTGCCGGGGTTCCGAATCAAGGGACTGAAGCAAGCGCTGGCCCTGACAAACCTGGCCGTAATCTTGTCGCGCTGGGCAACCCGAATTGGCCATAGGACCGGGGATAAATGCACCACAACGATTTGGGAGTTCGGTCGTTCCGCTGCGGACCGTTCGACCATTGCTAAAACATTCTCCAGTTCCTCGTGGTACCACGATGCCTGTGGCACAGGAAGGCCGCGCACGGCCCGCAGGGCTTCCGCTATCTTCATTCGATCGCGCGTGAAATCGGTAAGGATTTTGAGTGGGGCTCCCGGGCCTCCGAGATTGGCTATGACGGCTAGCTCGTCTTCGGGAGCTAATTTCTGCAACGATGAAGACAACGACTCCAGGACCTCAGCGCGGCGCAAGTCCTGGTTAGTATCTTTGGCCGCAATATCTACGACCAGCATCAGCGCGAGGGGACGCCGGCGGCCTTCGCCTGCTCGACTAAAGTAAGTAAGGGTCTGAGGTTTTCCGTCGGCAAAAACCTCGAAGTTCTCCCGCGTAAGGTCAGCAATCGGCTGACCGGTCTGCTTGTCCTTCACCAGGGCATCTACAAAAACGACCCGCGTTCTGATACGCACCACTTCCTCATCACTGTTTTGGGCTTTAGTGAGAGAGGGAAAGCAGGAGAGCGCCAAAATCCCCAATAGTAGTAGGCACGGATGTTTTATCAGCATCGAGCCCTTCTCCAGTTTCACTTAATTGGCGGCATTGCATTTCGCATGACAATCAATACCGATATCTTCGGGGCGGCGCCGAGTTGATCGGGCGCCCTGCTTGGATCAGAAAGTCTCTATGTTTTACTTCGCCTGGAAAAACCCACTAAGGCTGCGCCGAAGACAAGAAATAGCGGAGCTAGCCAGGGCATTCCTAAATCAGCAACTCGGTGCAAATTGAGGACGGCCGCGACTACGGCGGCAACCAGAAAGAAAATTCCAATCAGGCGGACAGTATTAGACGTCATAAGTTTTAGCTCTGCAATGATTTAAGCCGCGGGGAAAAGTTGGCTTCGTTAAGCGTCACTACTCCAGCCGGTAGTTCGGTGCTTCCTTCGTGATGATCACGTCGTGGACGTGCGATTCGCGCAGGCCGGCGGAGGTGATGCGGATGAAGCGGGTCTTTTCCTGGAACTCCTTAATATTGCGGCAACCGGTGTAGCCCATGCCGGCTCTCAGACCTCCTATTAACTGCGTCGCCATTTCGGCAACCGTGCCTTTGTAGGCGACGCGGCCTTCGATACCTTCGGGGACGAGTTTTGATTCCATCTCAGTCAGCTCCTGCGCGTAACGATCGCGCGAGCCTTCGCGCATTGCGCCGATGGATCCCATGCCGCGATAAGTTTTGAAGGAACGTCCCTGAAAGAGGATGACTTCACCGGGAGCTTCTTCAGTTCCCGCGAACAGGGAACCGATCATCACCACGTCAGCGCCGGCGGCAATTGCCTTGGCGACGTCACCGGAGAACTTCACGCCGCCGTCAGAGATGATGGGTACGCCGCTGTCTTGGGCGGCTTGCACACAGGATTGGATGGCGGTGATTTGCGGAACGCCGGCGCCAGTAACAACTCGTGTGGTGCAAATCGATCCCGGTCCGATACCAACTTTGACCGCGTCCACTCCGGCGTCAATCAATTCGCGTGCGCCGTCGGTCGTGCCCACGTTGCCGGCAATTACCTGGGTATCGGAATGACGAGTCTTGATCAGGCCGACGGCATCAATGACTCGCGAAGAGTGGCCATGCGCCGTGTCGATCACGAGGCAATCAACCCGGGCCTCAACCAGCCGGGCGGCCCGTTCGAGATAATCGCCGGTCGCGCCAATGGCCGCTGCGACGCGCAACCGTCCCAGATCGTCCTTTGCCGCGGTTGGATACTTGATGGCCTTCTGAATGTCTTTGACGGTGATCAGACCTTTGATTCGCTTGTCATCATCGACCACCAGAAGCTTTTCGATACGATGTTTTTGCAATACCGCCTTAGCTTGTTCCAGGGTAGTGCCGACGGGCACGCTGACCAGCGGTTGTTTCGTCATTACTTCCGCAACCGGAATGTCGAAACGTGTTTCGAAGCGCAGATCGCGATTCGTAATGATGCCGACGAGGTGACCGTCTTCATCCACTACCGGCACGCCACTGATGTGATAGCTCTCCATCACGTGCAGCGCTTCGCTAACGGGCCGATCGGGGCGAATGGTTACCGGATCGACGATCATGCCGGATTCCGAGCGCTTCACTTTGTCCACTTCTTCTGCCTGGCGTTCGATGCTCAGGTTCTTATGAATTACGCCGATGCCACCCTGTTGCGCAATAGCGATAGCGAGGGCCGCCTCCGTCACCGTGTCCATCGCCGACGAGCAGAGTGGGATTTGTAAGCGGATGCCGCGAGTGAACTGGGTCGAGGTGTCGGTTTCAGAGGGCAGCACTTCCGAGCGCGCCGGCAGCAGCAACACGTCGTCGAATGTCAGGCCTTCAATAATATCGGATGTGATCATGTGGTTATGAATAGCTCCTTTAAGCTCTTGTAACGCGCTTGTTCAGCGAATATGAATGTAACCGCAAACTAAAGTTTGAACTCTGAATACCTTTGGGGATAGAAGCTCAACGTGAGTGACAGGCGCATAGAGTTCAAGCTTTAGCTTGCATCTGTTCCCTCTCCCTTATCGTTTGTAAGCCAACAGCATAAAACAAAAATGCCCGCAGACTAAGCGGGCAGCGAAACCTGATCTTCTGTTTGCAGAAAAACTAACAGCGTACACGCGCCTCCGTTGCGATGGCGGGGCGCGCGATCCCGCGCGAAGCTGCAAGCCGCACCGTGGGCATGGCGGGCGCCGCTACCCTGGGTGCCGTGCGGCGTTGATACCAATGCAACGCCGCATAGGCGCCGAGGGATAGCACCCCGAGAATCAGAATCACCAGCAGCAAAGTGACCAGAGGTGAACGACTGGAATTGGCATCAGTGTAAACCAGCGATTTCGGAGCGGTTAAAACTTCGTCCTCAGACTCGCCCTTTTGGCGCAGCGTCGCCACGTAAGACTCCATCGCCTCCTTTTCATCAAAGCCAATGTACCGCGCGTAAGACTTAATGAAGCTCTTGTTGAAGATGCCGCCGGGCAATCGTTTGTAATCGTCGGTTTCGATGGCTTCCAGATAGCGCATCGAGATTCGCGTCTGCTCGGAGATATCGCGCAGGGAAATGCCGCTTTCTTCCCGGGCCAGCCGCAATTTCTCTCCGATAGTGGTGGCCATCTCTAAACGAGCCGGCTCCTTGGCGTTGGCGGTCGTGGTGATGCAACAACTTGCGAGGTTACGGAGAGAGAAACTCCCACTGGTCCCTCACCCTGTCGCGCGCATCTTTTCAGCCCAAAAGTAAGGCAGGTCACTTGCGGCGCAATATAACGTGCGCTTGCAAAAGTTGTCAAACTTTCGTGCCTGCAAAAAGAGAGTAGAGGGTTCTGGTTAACGTTCCCCAAATCAATTAACGACGACTCGTTGAGCGATGGCGTTGACAAATACGGAACCGGGAGCGGTAGCGACCGGGTCCAAGGCTGGGACCCAGCCACTTTCAATTTCCCCGCTCAACTTAGGACATCGCGTTGCTGAGCCAGCCCTCAAGGCAATGGTTCACCTTGTTCGTAATCGACATACACAATGGCATTGATCAGATCGCGTTCAGTCCAGAGATATCTTCTACTCCCGCGATCAGCCCACGGACTTCGGCTTGATCGCCAACAGCCAGCTTCCCTTAACTTTCTTGTAGCATTCGCCTTAAAGGCCGCGCGGACCTTCTCTGGTTTACATCTTGCTGAAACAACTGTGTGAACATGGTTCGTCCTGACATTGGTTGTCCAACATCGCCAATTGCGAATTCTGCACGTTTCGCGAATCGCTTCCTTTACCAACGCCCGTCGGCGAGCACTCAGCGTGACGGGTCGTTGACGGCGCAAGGTCTGATTGTACTTTCTCCAGCGTTCATTGTGAGCAATGCGAGGAGTGCCGAAGCGGTTATGAAATCGATCAACGGAACAGCGTTTGTCTCCGTGGAGCCATGTCCCAAAACCGCGAAACGTAATTAGGTATCCTCGCGGAAAGACTTCATCGCTGGGTTCGTTCACACTGCCGCTATCTATATCGCAGCGTGCGGCCCGGTCGCTACCGCTCCCGGTTCCGTATTAGTATTACCAGTATGCAAGACTCCTGGCTTGAGTTTTCCGCGGAGCGGGGCAGTAGCCCGACCGTCAGGGAGGGCTCAGATTGGCTGCCTGTGATTGAGTGGTGTAATGGCCAAGCCCTCCCTCACGGTAGGATTACTGCCCCGGTCGCGTGTCTTGATTCTTGTGCCGCGCGGTGATAGGTTGAGGGTTCACTGAGTCGCTTTTAACTTCTACAACCAAAAAAGTGAGGATCGAAGAAATGCCTCTTGAAGCATTAGGAATGATCGAAACCAAGGGCTTCGTCGGCGCGGTGGAAGCCGCGGACGCGATGGTCAAGGCGGCCAATGTGCAGTTGCTCGGAAAAGAGTATATCGGCGCCGGTTACGTAACGATTTTTGTGCGCGGCGACGTCGGTGCGGTCAAGGCCGCGACCGATGCGGGCGCTGCGGCAGCACGACGCGTGGGCGAGTTGGTGAGCGTTCATGTTATTCCGCGCCCGCATGCCGAAGTCGAACGCGTGTTGCCGGTAAACGGCCGGACGGGCCTTAGCCCGGACGAGCGAGCACTGCAGGGCGGAGCGCGTGGCCAGTTGGGCGAAGGCGAACAAGGCCGGGCCGGCCAGGGCACTCGTGAGACCAGCCGCGAAAGAACCAAGTAGTCATTGCCGATTGCCAATTGCTGATTGCCAATTTGCGCTGAGATGAATTGAGTAAGATCATCCACAGGTCAACAAATCGGCAATTGGAAATTGGAAATTGGAAATGCCGGAGGCGTTATGTCGGCAGATAAAGATCTGATATCTGTGCAACAGGCCCGCGATATGGTGGAGGCAGCCCATCGCGCGCAAGTGGATCTGGCCCACTTCGACCAGGAAAAGATCGATCGGATTTGCGCGGCTATGGCGAAGGCAGCGTTGCGTGAAGCGGCGCGCCTGGGCGCGATGGCGGTGGAAGAAACCGGCTTTGGCGTTCCGGCCGATAAGCAGGAAAAAAACCGCTTCGCTTCTGAGGATGTTTGGAATTACTTCCGCAACCTGCGCACCGTGGGCGTTGTCTCCGAATCGAAGGACGTGGTGGAAATTGCCAGTCCACGCGGAGTCGTCGCCGCGATCATCCCCTCCACAAATCCCACCTCGACTGCAATTTTCAAGGTCCTGATAGCCATCAAATCGCGCAATGCGATTGTCCTGTCACCACATCCGTCCGCAGCCCGCTGCATTAACGAGACTGTAAAAGTGATGCGCGAGGTGGCGATCAAAGAAGGACTACCGGCCGACGCGATTGCCTGCATGACTACCGCAACCATCGAAGGCACAGAAGCCTTGATGAAGCACAAGCAGACTGCGGTTATCCTCGCAACCGGCGGCATCGGCCTGGTGCGGGCGGCTTATTCGTCCGGCAAGCCGGCCTTTGGAGTTGGCCCCGGGAACGTCCCCGTTTTTATTGAGCGCACCGCCGACGTGGCCAAGGCAGTGCAGGATATTCTCAGCAGCAAGTGTTTCGATAACGGAACGATCTGTGCTTCGGAGCAGGCAGTAGTGGCTGATGCTCCGATCGAGCAAGCCGTGCGCGAACAATTCAAACTGCAGGGCGGCCATTTCCTGAGTGCGGCGGAAGCAGATCAGTTGGCGAAAGTTGTGGTAACGCAACAGCGCTCGCTGAACCCCGGCATCGTAGGAAAATCCGTGGAAGTGATTGCGAAGATGGCCGGGCTCAGCGTGCCGCCGGGTACCCGCTGCCTAATGGCGGACGTCGGCGGTGTAGGCCGAGAGTTTCCTTTGTCCATGGAAAAACTTTCACCCATCCTCGCTTTTTATGTTGAGGATGGAATAGAGCGCGGCGCGGCCCGTTGTTTTGAGATCTTGAGTTATGGCGGCATGGGCCATACGGCCGGAGTGCACACGCGCTCGCGTGAGGCCGCTGTGCGTTACGGCAGCGAGATGCCCGCCTCGCGCGTCATAGTGAATAGTCCCACCACGCACGGGGCCATCGGACTTTCGACCGCGCTGCCGCCCTCGATGACGCTGGGGTGCGGATCATGGGGTGGCAACGTAACGTCGGACAATGTTTCGCCGCTTCATCTAATGGATATTAAGCGAGTGGCCTTCGAAACTCGCCCGGTTAAGAGTGTGCGGCCGGCTGCTTCAACTCAGAAAGCCGCTACCGCGGTGCAGCCACAGGCACAGGCGCGAACCCGGGTCGAAAGTGCCGCGAGCAATGCTGGAAGTCAGCAGAGTGCGGGCAAAGTAAGCCGGCAGGAGATTGCCGCCATCGTCGATCGGTTCCTGGCGAACCGGCAACCAGATCGATCGGCGGAGCCAGAGCTTCACGCCACCACCTCGCCGCAGCCTGTCCAGCCCGGCATCGATATCGAAGCCGGCAGCATGTACGCATCGCCTAAGGCTGCCCCGCATGCTGAAGCGGCGCCGACAGCGGTGCCGGAACGCAGCAGCAGCGGACCATCGCAAAGTGGCAATGCGAACGGCGGAGCCGCGGGGCGCGCTAACGGTAAAGCCGCAGCGGAGTTCGTCAGCGAGGACGATGTGCGGCGGGCGATTCAAAAGGGCGAAAAGATCTACATCAACGCGCGCACAATCATTACCCCCGCCGCGCGAGATATGGCCGATCCGGCAGAAGTTTTTGCGAAGGTGTGAAAATAGTTAGTGGTCAGTAGTCAGTGGTCAGTTGCTGAGAGCCGGTCTCTGCTCCACTTGCTCTCTGACAGTCTCGCAGAAGACTGACAACTGACAACTGACAACTGACAACTAACAACTAACAACTAACAACTGACAACAGACATGTTCCTCGGCAAAGTCATCGGCACCGTCTGGTCCACCAAGAAATCTCCCGATCTCGAGGGGGTTCGGTTTCTGATTGTGCATCCGTATGATCTGGATAAGGAGCCCACGAAGAACATCGTGGTAGTCGCGGACCGGCTGGGAGCAGGGCCGGGGGAAACCGTGATGTGCGCGTACGGCAAGGCGGCGCGTTCCGCGATCGGTAATCAGGAGATGTCGATCGAAGCCGCGGTTGTGGGAATAGTCGATCGCGTGGACATTGCCGAAACGCAATCGGAAGAGTTGCGCGAAGCCGCGCGCGAGTTGAGATCTGGTGACAACGGACGACCCTGACGAGAGGCTGGAGTCTAGAGACTAGAGGCTAGTGAAAGATACTTATTTCCTAGTCTCTAGCCTCTAGTCTCTAGCCTCTACTTATGCCAATGGCCAACGAAGAGCTGATCTACAAACTTACTCGCACGGTTTACGAACGCCTGGGGAACGTCGATGAGAATACGGTCGAGCAGTTGGTGACCGATATTTATCGAGAGTTCCAGGCAGCGGGCGGCACCAACGGCAGTAGTTCGCAAAGCGGTGCCGCGGCTTCATTCTCAGGCAACGCCAGGGAGAACGAGGCCCGCGCGGAAGGGTCTGCCGATCGGCTGGTGATATCGGTTTTCGGAGTTGACCATCCCGGGATCGTGGCCGGCGTCTCACAGATTCTGGCGGAGGCGAGCTGCAGTATCATCGACATTAACCAAACTGTGGTCAGGGGCAAATTTGCGATGGTGATCATTGCCGACTCTTCGCGCTCCAGTGCCTCGGCTGCCGAATTGAAAGAACGATTTCGCACGCAGGGTGAGCAATTGGGCGTTCGCATCTACGCGCAACGCGAAGACCTGTTCAATGCCATGCACCGGATTTGAAGATTCCGGATTGCGGAATTCGAATTGCGGAGTGTAAGAGACAAAAGAATGTCAGTTATTCCACGGTCGCAAATTGAACTCGGAAGGCCCCCCTTTAAAATTCGCAATCCGAAATTCGCAATCCGAAATTCACACAATGCCTGAGCCTGAAATTTCCCACCGGTGCACTTCCTGCGGCGCTTCCGTGCGTGGCCATGCGCTGTTCTGCCCGCAGTGTGGTTACCCGCTGACACAGACACCAAAAACTGTAAGCGAAACAGCGGACGGCGAAGCAAGCGCCACGCCGGCCGCAGACATAAGTCCCGCGCTGGCCGCAGACATTCCGGAAGCGGTCAAGGGCGGGGCGCCGGTTGAAGACTCCGCCAGTTCAGAAGTGAAAACACCCACGGTCGGCGAGCCCGAAGTCGCGCCGAATGAAACCGCTGACCCAACGGAAGGTTCAGTTCCTGAGCTGAAGGCGGAGGTCCAGTCCGGCAACGCCGCCATAGATGATCGCCGGCGGCCCGTTGCGTCCACGGCTCTCGCAGCTAATAGGGCGCGGACGAAAATCAAGCAGGCCACGACGGCGGCGCGCGACAAAATTGAAGACAACGTCCGCCCCCGAGTGGATAAGATCCGCCAGGCCTCGAGTGTGGTGCTGGAGGAGGCGAACTACGATCCCAGCGTGCGCTTTATCCTGGTTGCCGGAGTGCTGTTCGTACTATTTGTCGTGCTGCTCATAATCAGTAAAGTGATCTAGCAAAGAGTTTCGGGTTTCGAGTTGCGAGTTTCGAGTTGGGACAGCGACCCTTGCTGTTTGACCTAATCTGAACGCGAAACTCGAAACTCGAGACTCGAAACTCTTATGGAATACTCCCAGGCAGAAATCTTGCAGACGCTGCGGATGACCGAGATGGAGCATCTCGACATTCGCACGGTGACGCTCGGCCTTAGCTTGCTGGATTGTGCTGGCGGCTCGGCGCCGGCGACCGCCGAGCGAGTGCGCGAAAAGATCGAACGCACGGCGGCGCGCCTGGTGCAGACGGTCGATGAGATCGGAAACGAGATGGGAATTCGCGTCGCCAACAAGCGGATTGCCATCACGCCCGCTTCGCTGATTGCGGGGAGTTCTCGCGCCGATTGCGTGCAGTTGGCCCACGCAATCGACGAAGCGGCTGCCAATGTCGGCGTTGATTTCCTGGGTGGCTATTCCGCCCTGGTGCACAAAGGATGGACCAACACCCAGAGCGAGTTTCTGGATTCGATCCCGGAAGCGCTCGCCACTACGCAGCGATTGTGTTCGTCAGTTAATGTCGCGACGACGCGCGCGGGAATAAACATGGACGCGGTCAGGCGCGTCGGCATTTTGATAAAAGACGCAGCCGAACTGACCCGCGAACAGGGCGGGCTGGCCTGTGCCAAGTTTGTATGTTTCGGCAACGCCGTCGAAGACAATCCGTTTATGGCCGGCGCGTTTCACGGCGTAGGCGAACCGGAAGCAGTGATCAATGTTGGCGTTTCGGGTCCGGGCGTCGTCAACCATGCCGTGCGCCAGTTGGCCGCTGACTTGCCGCTCAATGAAGTGGCGGAAGTCATAAAGAAACTTTCGTTCAAGCTCGCTCGTGCCGGTGAACTGGTTGGCCGCGAAGCCGCGCGACGCCTGGGAATTCCTTTCGGGATCATTGATTTGTCCCTCGCGCCGACGCCGGTTCCCGGTGATTCCGTGGCGGAGATCATTGAGGCGATGGGATTCGAACGCGCCGGCACGCACGGCACTACCGCGGCACTGGCGCTGCTGACTGATGCAGTTAAGAAAGGCGGCGCCATGGCCAGCGGGTCGGTGGGCGGAATGAGCGGCGCCTTCATCCCGGTTTCTGAAGATGCCGGAATGATCGCCGCAGCGCAGCTGGGCGCGCTTAGTTTGGACAAACTCGAAGCCTGGACCAGCGTCTGCTCAGTCGGGATCGATATGGTTGCCGTGCCCGGATCCACTTCCGCGGAAACCATCGCGGCAATCATCGCCGACGAGATGGCGATCGGCGTGATGAATAACAAGACCACGGCCGTGCGTATCATTCCAGTTCCCGGACGCAATGTGGGCGACATGGTCGAATTCGGCGGGTTACTGGGCAGCGCACCGATCATGGCGGTGAATGCTTTCTCCAGTGCGGGGTTCATCCGGCGCGGCGGGCGTATCCCGGCGCCGGTTCATTCATTGAGAAACTAGACCCGAATGTGGTTTCGACTGCTCATGTTGGTCGTCGTTTTATTGACGGCGGCGGCTAGCTTTCCAAATGCCGGACAGGAAGTGGCGCCTACGCCTGCACCTCAACCGGAGTCTCTGAGATTCCTGCCGCCGAGTGTGCTGAATGCTAAATTAAGGGAACCCCTTCGGCGTCGCCATCGCCGCGCTGCATCGTTCAAACTCTCAGACGACTCCGGAAAGGTTATTGTCCTCAATCTCTGGGCGACCTGGTGTGGCCCGTGCAGGTTAGAAACTCCCGCACTCGTGCAATTGCACAAAGAGTTTCGATCGCAGGACTTGCAAATAGTCGCGTTAACAACTGAAAACCCTCGACTCGCAAACGGGCTGGTGCGCGACTGGATTCGAAACTTTCGCGTACCGTACAGGGTTGGTTTTGTCAGCTCGGAAGTGGCCTGGATTCTAATGCAGGAGCGTGAAGTTATTCCGCAGTCGTTTGTGATCTCACGGTCCGGGCGCATCGTCAAGCGTTCGTCGGGTTCAGTCCAACGATGACTTCGCCCAACCTGAAGGCGGCGATCGAGGAAGCACTTAACGAAAAGCCTGACGTTCCCGGCTGATACTAATGACTGGACAAATTGCGTTTCCGGGCTTAACTTAACGCCCATTCGGACAAACTAAGGAGCGGCTATGGCAGAAGCACTTGGCATGGTGGAATGCATGGGGTTGGTGGCGATGATTGAAGCTGCCGACGCGATGGTGAAGTCGGCGAATGTGCAACTGGTCGGGTATGAAAAGATCGACGCCGGACTGGTGACCGCAATCGTCCGTGGCGAAGTTGGCGCGGTAAAAGCCGCGGTGGAAGCAGGCGCCGCCGCCGGCCGCAAAGTCGGTGAAGTAGTTGCCACCCACATCATTCCGCGGCCACACGCGGAAGTCGATAATGCGCTGCCCGTGTTGACCACAGGAGAAACCACGCGCAAGAAGATCAGCGGCTCAGTGCGGCCCAAGTAGGTTGGGTGTTGTGAACGTTGAAAAACCCAAGCCATTTTCCATATATCATTTTCCATTTTTCTTTCTCATTGGCTTTTCCATTTCACAGTGATGATCGCAGCCAGGGGTAGATCATTTGCGCCTCGCTTTCAATGACAAATGGAAAATGGAAAATGACATATGGAAAATGCTTTGATCTTGCCTACTTATCTCGCTGAATAACTCCGCTGGTCCAAACTCTCGCATGAGTCTAAGCATCTATTTCCTTCGTCACGGACAAACAGCTTCAAGCCGCGAAGACACTTTCTGTGGTTCGGGATTAGATCCCGAGCTGACGCCTGAAGGTCTGGAGATGGCCGACGCCTTCACCGCCGCCTACCGGCAAAAACCGTGGCAAGCGATCTACACGAGCAGCCTGCGGCGCAGCATTCAGACGGCCGAGCCGCTCGCCAACGCATTGGGAATAACTCCTGAGGTACGCCCGGAACTCAATGAGATTGCGTACGGCAAGTGGGAAGGGTTGACGAAGGATGAAGTGGACCAACGGCACCACAACGATTACGTTAGTTGGCTTGCCGATCCGGCCTGGTACGCGCCTACCGGCGGCGAACTGGCTGTGGTGATTTCCCAGCGCGGTTTGCAAATCATTGAAGAACTCAAGCACGGTTATAGTGACGGAGACGTTCTGGTAGTCTCCCATAAAGCCACCATCAGGATTATTCTCTGTAGTCTGTTGGGGATCGAAGTCGGCCGCTTTCGTTATCGTCTCGGCTGTCCCGTAGGATCGATAAGCATCGTCGAATTGACGCCGCAAGGCCCGCTGTTGCAGGCGCTGGCCGACCGCTCGCACTTGAGTGAAAAGCTGCGGTCCTTGCCTGGCACCTGAGCTTCACGCTTTGCACAATGTTCTTCATGAATTTCGTGAATCGTAAGGCAACGGTTCGTCAGCGCACGATTCACGAAGTACACGAAATTCACGAAGGGACACGAATGAAGGCCCGTTCAGGAAGGCCCTTGTCTGTTTCCAATTGGAAAGACTTTTGTGCAATGTTGAGCCTTAGAGTTAGAGGAAGACCCCCATGCTGATAGCAAAGTCAGTGCTCTATTTTATTCTCGCCGGTTTCTGTGAAATCGGCGGCGGTTATCTGATCTGGCTTTGGCTGCGCGAGGGGAAGAGCGTCGGCCTCGCCGCGATTGGCGCGGTCGTGCTCGTGCTTTATGGCATCATTCCCACTTTGCAGCCGGCACATTTTGGTCGCGTGTATGCTGCCTACGGCGGCGTCTTCATCTTCCTTTCAATTTTATGGGGCTGGCAAGTCGATAAGATTCTTCCGGACAGGTTCGACATCATAGGAAGTCTGGTGGCGCTGGCAGGAGTTGCGGTTATCATGTACGCGCCCAGAGGATGAGGATGTCAAAAGCAGCGAGCTCGAACTTACCGGTGGTCTGTACCCTGACCGGGCCCGAACTTCAGGAGCGACGACGCTCGGTTTTGCAGCAGGTGCGCAACGCTGTGGTCGAGATCAGGGAACTGGCAAACGGTTACGCTTACTGCTTTCCGTCCCAGCAGGAGTTGGTGAAGGAGTTAGCGCAGCTCATCGATCTTGAGCGCCAGTGTTGTCCTTTCCTGACGTTTCGTTTGACCATCGCGGCGGAAACGGGGCCACTGTGGCTGGAGATGACTGGCCCGGAAGGTACAAAAGAGTTTCTCCAAACGACATTCACAGAAGCTTGACCGTAGGGGAGAACTCCGAATCGCACTGCCGATGTTGAGCCCCTGCCTAAAGGTTCTGCTTTGCACAAAACTCCGATTTCGTGTTCTTTAGTGCTCTTCGTATAATTTCGTGAATCGTATGACCGCGATTCGTCAGCGCCCGATTCACGAAATTCACGAATCCCACGAAGTGACACTAATCAACGCCGGTCTTAGGCATTGTCACTTGCTTGCTTCGAATTGCAGGGGACTTTTTTTTGCAAAGCCCTAATGATCGGGCTACTGCCCGCTAATCTGTAATGACTAAGTCACTAAGCCCCCACAGTCACTTTAGCGCGACGTTGCTCTTGTTGCTTCTCCTTCTCATTGCGAGGTCCATTACAGCCCAGCAACCATTCGTCACCGATGATGCCGATACGACACCGAAGGGTCACTTTCATTTTGAGTTCAGCAATGAATTCGATTTGTTGCAGCGATCGGCGTTCCCGAGCTCGAAGCAAAATACCGCTGACTTCGAGCTCGACTATGGCTTATTGGACAACCTGGAGATTGGTATCGAAGCGCCGCTGCTCACGATCTTCAATGCCCCGGTAACCAATCCCAAAACCGTCAGTGGGCTGGGGGATATGAATGTCTCGGTGAAGTACAACTTCCTCAAGGAACGAGAGCATTCACCACTGCCGGCGATGACACTCGCTGCCAATTTCGAGTTGCCCACCGGAGACACGACGCGGCAACTCGGCTCGGGGCTGGCGGATTTTTACCTCAACGGCGTGCTGCAAAAATCCTTGACCACGAAGACTAAACTGAGACTGAATGGCGGCATTCTTTTTTCTGGTAACGAGACGACCGGAGTCATTGGGATCAAGAGCAGAGGTACGGTGTTTACCGCCGGGGCCTCGCTGGTAAAGCAGTTCACGCCGAAGCTGCAACTGGGCATGGAACTGACGGGGGCGATGACATCGAATCTCGATCTCGGCAAGGGTCAATTGCAGACTATGTTCGGAGCAAACTACCAGCTACGGAACAACGTCTCCTTCGACTTTGGAATCCTTGGCGGTAAATACGCCGCCAGCCCGCGCGCGGGCGTGCAGTTGGGGATCTCGGTGGACTTTTGAGTTTTCTATTCGGGGTTAGCCAGCGAACTAAAAGGTTACGTGACGCCATCCCAAAGGAAGGTTGCCCATGAATCGTGATGCCCCATCATCTGCGCGACTGCAATCGCTGCTTGCACAAATCATTTCGCTCACCGAGAAGGGCGAGCTGCATTGGGAACGTCAGGTTAACTCAGCGCATCGCTTTGCGCGCTGGAACAATCATCTCCTGATCATCGGTCCCGACGCGCCCGCCGCGGACACAGCAATACCGCGTTATCTATTTATCACCCCGTTCGATTCGCCCACCTGCATTGAGGTGAGTTCTGGCGACGAGCAGCTTGGCCCGAGTGTCCTGAAGCTGGTGCAGACAGTAGAAGCCGCCAGCCGGAATGAGCCGCCTACCGATCCGTTTTCCTTAACCGAAGATATTTTGAGCCGGCTCGACAGTTAAAACCACAGCGAAGGGAAGGATGATCATGTCATCGGAATTCACTTTGAGTGACGAAGCCAAAAGCTTATCGCGTGTGCCCCTGTTCCAGCGACTGACACCCGAGGAACTGGAAAAGCTGGCAGACGAAGTCGATCAGGTTCAATTCAAAACCGGCGAGGTTATCTTCAACGCCAACGATAGGGGCGACGCGCTGTACGTGGTTGACACGGGTGTCGTGCAGATTTGGGTTTTTGATGAAGATGTCCAGCCGGTGACACTCTCGGAATTGCGGTCGGGGGAGTTCTTTGGGGAACTCGCCGTGCTGGATCGGGGCGAGCGATCCACGAACGCCTCGGCCCTGGAAGATTGCACTCTACATCGTTTGAGCAGTGATGACTTTCACCAGTTTCTGCTGGAACACCCGGACATGGCGATTGATGTTATCTGCGAAATCGGTTCGCGCATGCGCCAGACGAACGCGCTGGTCTCGCAGCGGGTCTCTCGGAACGTCAATCGCGAGATGGATCAGAAGATGACCATCGGACAACGAATTGCCGATAAGGTTGCCTCCTTCGGCGGGTCGTGGACCTTCATCATGATCTACTGTTCGTTTCTGGTAATCTGGATGCTCACCAACACCTTCGTTTTGGCGCGCTATGGCCGCGGAGAAAACGGCGCTGCTTTCGATCCCTACCCATATATTCTCCTAAACCTGATGCTCTCCATGACCGCTGCCCTGCAGGCGCCAATAATTATGATGTCGCAGAACCGGGCCGCCGAAAAAGATCGCCTGGCGGCAGAACAGGATTTCAAAGTTAATTTGAAGAGCGAGTTGATGCTGGAAGAACTGATGCGCAAGCAGCGCGGGCGCGATGCGCAGATGGAGCTGCTAATTCACACCGTGGCCTCGTTACAACCTGACGGCGGCGCGCAAGAGAGCTGACCGCCGTTCCGCAAAAACGCTATCGGGCAACGACGCAAACTGAAGTTTGTACTCTCCAGACCTGTAGGGTCTGAAGCTCAACATCGTCCCGAGGCGTATAGAGCTCAAGCTTTAGCTTGTCGTCTTCACCTTTTGAAACACAGATTCAGGGAGACTTGCGGGCTGGTTGGACCGGCAGACGGCTCGCAGGCGTGGCCGGTCGAGTGATGGCAGGTTTGGGACCGGGCGCGCCTTCGCGAGGCGCCGTGTATCCGTTGCGCGTCAACGCGATCCGCTTTTCCTTTCCGGGGGAATCGACGCTGACCCTGATGGCGCGATAGGTGCCGTCCTTAGCGTTGTTCGTCGGGCTGTAGCTGACGACGTATTGGGTGCGCAAATCGCGCACGATGGCGTTGGCAATCTCGGGCAGCTCGGCGATCGACTGTGGGAAGAAGGCCCGGCCGCCAGTGTCGGTGGCGAGGCGCGTTATCAAATTCACTGCCTTGTCTTTGGCGCTCTTGCGGATGAAGATGCCGCCCTCTTTGTTGTCCTCGAGCTCGTTCACAAAGCCGATGATGTAAATTTGCACGTCGGCTTCCCGCAAGCGCGCGAACAGCTGGTCCGCCTTATAAAAACTGTCTCGGTCCTCGCCGTCGGTGACCAGGATTAAGGCGCGGCGGCGGCGGTCGTCCGTAGTGCCCTTTTTGTATTCAGCCACATGTTCCGCCGCCAGATAGACCGCGTCCACCACTGCGCTCTGTCCGCCTTCGGTATAGAGATTGTCGACCGCGTCAAGCAGATCGTCTTTCCGCGATGAGAAGTCCAACAGCGTTTCAATCTTATCGCTGCTGATAAAGCCCATCAGGAAGGTTTCGTCTCCCGGCTTATTACTATTAATGATCGTCTTGGCAGCATCGATCACCGTCGGCAACTGAGATCGCAGCGAGCCCGAGGTATCTACCGCCAGTCCGTAGCTGATGGGAACTTCTTCTTTATTGAAATCGAAGATCGGCTGCAAGACGCCATCCTCGTAGATCTTGAAATCGCCCTGGCGCACATTGTCGATGGGGCGGTTGTTGCGATCGATGACGCGTATGTTCAAGGTCACAAGCTGCGTATTCAGGCGGATCACGTCGTCGGGATTGAGTTCAATGGTCATATCCGGAGTTGGCGAAGGTTTGGGCTTTAGCACTGGCGGGGGCGGCGGTTCACCCAATTCCGGTACCTGGACGCCTCGCGGCGAATACGTTGGGGTTTTCGGAGTTGGCGTGGCCGTGGGCACTGGTGATGCGCCCGGCGTTGAGTCTGTACGCCGCGGACGGGAATCTCCTGGCTGTTGGGCGCGTCCCACCTGGGAAAGTACCAACAATGCCAATGCCATCAGGCACGTGGCCGCGCCGGCGACGGCCCGACGGCGAGAAACCTTGCTAAGTAAGATCGTCAACTTCATGTCTCGTTTCATCCTCAACGAATGATGCTCCGGATGTCAAATCATTATCCTGCGTCGGCCAACTCCGGGCAAATCATTGCAGCCCGGGGAGTGTCGCGTCGCCGGCCGGATGCCGCGGGCGGCCAACCTTAAGGGAGATTGAGGAGGGCGTGTAACTAACTGTCTAACTGCGTCGGGTCAGAGCCGGCAACTCGCGCCAAAGCGGTCACACGCGATTACTAAAGATGCCGTTCATCCCTGCATAGTTTGCCGCGGCGATCTCCCGCGGGTGATAGTCAGCGAGTATTAGCGACGGCGAAATAGCCTTCTTTGCTGCGGACGAAAAGGCGGGGCAGGCCACGTGGCGGAGAAATTTTCACTTTGATCTTGTGCCATTTGCCGTCAGTGACGAAGTTTGCCGGCTTGTAGCCTATCGAGTATTGATGGCGCAGTTCCAGTGCGATTTGCTCGAAGATGTCATCCATCTCAGCGTTGGTTCGGGGGAAGAAGGATTTACCTCCGGAGACGTTAGCGAGCTCATCCAGAACGCTCTGGCCTTCCATGCCCATTGAGCTGCTGGGGTCGTTTCCTCCGAGGATGCCAATTGCATAAAGGACGACGTCGGCCTCTTTCAAAACGCGCCGGAGTTGGCCGAACGTGTAACGCGAATCGTTGTCCTGGCCATCGCTGATCAGCAGCAGGGCCCGCTTCGGGTGCGCGCCGCGTTGCACTCGTTCTACGCCCAGGTAACACGCATCATAAAGCGCGGTCTGGTTTCGGGTCTGGACGAACGTCAGTTTGTCCAGCACCGCATTTCCATCCCGGGTCCGGTCCATCAGCAGTTGGGCCCGCGAGTTGAAGCCAATCAGAAAGTATTCGTCAGAGTTGTGACTGGTTTGAATGAAGTGCGAGAGCGCTTCGCGTGCGCGAGATATCTTCTCCCCGCTCATGGAGCCGGAGACGTCAAAGATTACACCGACTGAAACCGGCGCGTCGTCATCACTGAAAAAAGTTATGTCCTGTTGCTGCTTGTTATCGAAAATGCTGAAGGCGTTCTGGCCCAGTCCGGAAACAAAACGGCCATAACTGTCGGTAACAGTGACGGTCACGGTTATGAGATCGGTATTCACCAGCACGGGGCCTTCGACCTCTCCGGGTACCTTCGGCGGCGTGGGCCGCGGCTGCGCATCGAATTTTGGCAGGGGGAGCGGTTCTTGCGGAGTGGGTTTGATCAGGCTGTCCGGTTTGCCGGCCGGCTCGCTCGCAGGTTTCGGCTTTTCCTGCGTAGTTGCGACGCGTGTAGCCACGGGCAGGAAAAGAAGCAGAGCAATGATGGGGACCAGAGCGGATCGAGCGGCATAGCCGCGCTGTGATTTCATTTCACCCTCTGTAGCGAGCGGACGTTGATTTGAGCGACCTGTATCTCTGCGTCCGAGACTGCGCTCAACTTCGTCAACGATCTGGTTCACGAAGCGTTGGGCAGTAATGAAAGCAAAGCTCAGGACTGCGTTAGGAACAGAGAATTCTTCCTGGTTCGTCTATGGGGAGACGCCGCGCGCGCCATATGTCTGGCTGATGCTCGCAATTGTAGGCCACACCTTCGGGCAGTGCAAGACGAATCGAGCCCAGGTAGTGTCTTAAATTTGAAGTTGTGTGAGCTTTTGATCCCCGTCCCGGTTGGGAGGGGGTCGGGGGAGGGCTTAGCCATCTGCTTCCGTTACACCAAACGCGCGGCCTTGATGGTCGCGCGCCCATCTTGATCCAGCAATCTCAATAAGGCGGCCAAGAGCGTTATGAAGTTTCCAGCAATCGATGCCGCCAACGAAAGGAAGCAGCGCGCGCCCATCGACGAGGGGAGGTGGGAAGTGCGTTACAGTTTTCATCTACTCGGTATACTCGATGAAAGAAACAAAACCATCACCCCAGCGACACGCTGGCATGGAGCTAAGTGCGCAAAAGTGTAAACCATGTCCCCGGTCTGAAACGTAAACGATCTCCGGCTTGCACATCGCCTCCGCGGACTCAAAATTACGACACCACAGCCTAGCGCGAGGCGGGAGAAACGGGAGTGGTCTCTTCGCCCTCGAGATTGGTGGCCGTCTCGACTTCCGGAGCAGTATCTTCCGCGCCGCCCTCAATCTGGTTTGGAGGAGTTGGGGGTTTGGGCCAAATCAGTGACGCTAAGACCGATGAAACCAAAATCAATCCGACTGCTCCCAGCGCCAGACTGGTGGGCACATTCCAGAATGATGAGATCAGCATCTTGAACCCGATCAGGGTCAGGACCATGCCGATCCCCAGCTTCAGGTAATGGAACTTTTCTACCACGCCGGCCAACAGGAAATAGAAAGTGCGCAGCCCGAGGATGGCAAAAACGTTTGAGGTGTAAATGATGAACCTGTCCGTGGTCACCCCAAAAATCGCCGGAATTGAGTCAAGGGCGAAAATCAGATCAGTAATCTCCACAGTAATCAGCACGAGCAAAAGGAGCGTACCCACCCGTTTCCCTTCGCTGCGGGTGAAAAACTTGCGACCCTCGTAATGTCGGGTGATGGGGATGTAACGCGTCACCAGGCGCACCACCGGATTATCTTCAGGCTCCAGTTCCGTTTCTTCCTCGCGGAACATCTTTACGCCGGTGTAAACCAGGAAAGCTCCAAAGATGTATATGACCCAGTGAAACCGATCAATCAATTCTGTGCCGACGACGATCATCGAAATGCGCATCACCAGGGCGCCGACGACGCCCCAGTACAGGACCCGATGCTGATATTTCGTGGGGACCCGGAAATAAGAAAAAATGAGTAGAAAAACAAACAGATTATCGACCGAAAGCGAAAGCTCGATTAGGTAGCCGGTGAGAAACTCCAGACCCTTCTGGTGGCCCTCGCGAGCAAATATGAGCCCCGAAAAAATCAATGCCAGAGTTACCCAGACCGCGCTCCAGATGGTTGCTTCTTTGTAGCTCGGACTATGGGACTTGCGATTGAAAAGGCCGAGATCGATCGCCAGCATGATAAGAATGAAGGCGCAGAACCCGCCCCACGCCAGCACGGAGTTTGTCAGGATATGCATTGGGACAAATAAAATAGCATTCACAAACGATGCAGGCAAAGGCAGCGTTTTGTCTATATCTTAGCCCTTGTTTCCATCCGCGAGTTGCAGCGCCACGCCGGCTCAACTAGAATCCCTGATTCCAATCCTTACCCTGGCGGGCCGGTGCGCCTCTGGGTGATAACTTACTGAAGAAGGTTTTCTAGATGCTTAAACAATTAAGTCGGCTGGAGCGTTCGCGCAAACTAGTAATTGTGGGCTTTGCCTTTCTTATGGCCCTGAGCCTGATCGTGTTTTTTGCCCCACGCCCCGGCGCCAGTTCCGTCGAACCGACGAAAAGTGAAGAAGTCCTGGCCAAGGTAAACGGCGACGAAGTTACGGTGGGGCAATTCGCTCTGCAAAGAGAAAGCATTCAACAGCGCTTCAGCCAGTACGGCAGCCAGATAAGCCTGGCGCAAATGGGATTTAGCGATCAGCGAATCCTGGACGGTTTGGTGCAACAGCGGATTGTTGCTCAGGAAGCCGCGCGTTTGGGCCTGTCCGCCTCGGACGCGGAAGTGGCGGAAGATATTCGTCACCAATTCGCCGACCCCGCCGGCAACGTCGATATCGCTCGTTACAAGGAGGTGGTCAATTCCCGGTACGGAGGCGTAGAACGCTTTGAGGCTGCTGAGCGTGATCGCATCAGTGGCGAAAAGCTCAGAGCTCTCGTGACGGCCGGGGTGCGCGTTTCCGAAGACGAAGTGCGGGAGCAATTCAAGCGCAAGGAGACATTCTTCGATGTCACTTACGTCACCGTCTCCGCGGACAAGCTGGCGGCAAAGATTGATGTTCCGGATGCGGATTTGCGTTCCTACTACGATCAGCACCGGGAGCAGTACAAGATCCAGGTGCCGCAGAAAAAGATTCGTTATCTTTTCATTGATCTGGCCAAAGTGGGCGAGAAGCTACAGATTTCCGACAAGGATTTGCGCGCTGAGTACGACAAGCTCGCGCCGTCGAACAAGATGGCCGGTGTCAAAGTTCAGCAAATCGTCCTGAAGGTGGCCCGCAAAGATCTCGAGGCCCCGGTTGAGCAAAAGACGAAGGACCTGATCGCCAAATTGCGAGGGACCACGGGCCAGGCTACTGAGCAGGCTTTCGCCGAATTGGCGCGCGGTAATTCTGAAGATCCGGCTACTGCGAAGACCGGCGGTTTTTTGCCGCGGCCGGTGAAGAAAAATCCAAACAAGATAGATGCCTTGTACGAACGCGCCGTCGATATGCAGCCCGGCGACGTGACCGATGTGCCGATCAAGTATGGCAGCGCGTACTACATCCTGCGGCGGGGCGAGGAAGTCCAAAAGACTTTTGAAGAGGCCAAGCCCGAGTTGCTGGCGTCGCTGCGCAACCGGCGTGCCTACGCAGCGGCGGCGAAGCTGGCGGAACGCGCCCAGGCTCGTTTCAAGGAAACCAAAGATGCGCAGAAGGTAGCGCAGGAACTGGCCGCCGAGGCAAACATGAGCCCGGCGGAAATGATCAAGGAAACGCCGTACATCAAGCCCGGCGATGACGTACCCAACATCGGGAACTCGCAACAATTCGAAGACGGCATTGCGCCCCTCGACAATATCAATGACATCGGAGAGCGGACGAGCATCAAAGGAGGCTTCGCGATTCCGATGCTGGTGGACAAGAAGGAACCGCGGATTCCGGACTTCGAGGAAGTGAAAGACAAGGTGGCAAAAGTAGTGCGTGACGAACGCGCCCACGCCCAACTGGAACAGAAGGCCAAGGAGCTAATCGCCAGCGTCAAGGGCCCGGGCGACCTAAAGGCCGCTGCGGAACAAATGGGCTTCGACGTGGCTACTGAAGTGGACTACAAGCTGAACGCGCCGCTCGGTAAAGCAGGTACTTCGCCGGAATTGGACGAGGCGATTTATGCCCTGAAGGTTGGGGAGGTTACCAAAACTCCCGCCAAAGTTGGCGACAATTGGGTGATCGCAGGTTTGACCAAAACCGTTCCCGCGGATCTGACTAAGTTTGCTTCGCAGCGTAGTGAGTTAATGAAGTCGGCCTTGGCAGAACAGCAGGGTCTGGTGTTCGAGGGCTACATCGGCGCCGTCCGCGACAAATTCCAGCGAGAAGGCAGGATCAAGGTTTACCAGGACGTGCTGGCGCGATTGCAGGAAGCAGAACCAGCGGCCCTACCGCGGGGCATGCCCAATTTCCCCATTCCGCCCTCGCAATAACTTGCTGATTCCATAACCACCCAGTCATTCCCAATATGATTGCGTTTAGAGTCGGGCTACCGCCCGACGACAAGCGGGCGGTAGCCCGCTTCTAAACACAGTGCTAACGAATCACAGCTGCGAGGCTCGCCTGTGGAATCTCCGTTGTCACTCGCAGTTCATTTCCCTGGACCACCACCTTCAGATTGGTGAGCGCGCCCTGCGCCAGGGCTTTCTTCGCCCCTGGCAGACGTCCCACAAGAAGAGGTGCGAGCGGTAAAACACTCGTTACTGTTTCGCTCAGGGCCTTAGCCTGCGCGGCAGTGTAGGTTCGCGCCACCAGGGAAAGGTAAAAGCTTGTACCCCTGATACCCGCCGCGCCGAACGCTTGTCGAATCGTCGCCAGATCGTTAGCGAGCATATCGTTTCCCAGATTGAGGTTCTTGATTAGGCTGGGTGAAAGGTTTCCGCCGAACCCAAGGATTGCAGTGCGATCCCCAGTCGCCAGCGCCGTCACCTCACTACTGACACGTCTGCCGGTTTTCCCCGCATCAATCGCCGCTCGCACATTCGCGGGACTTCCCATTGCCAGCGTATTAGCGTCGAGTACCGAAACGGCAAGATCGCGAACGCTTAAATTGTAAAAACCGAGCAGCCGCACTTGTTGGTTCAAAGTAAAAATGTAGATGGCTGAGCCTTTGTATTTCTCCTCGACGAAATTCCCCTTCGCAGCAATTCGTCCCGCGGCCGAGAGGGTGGCGGGATTAAATTTGCCGCGCGCCAGAAAGACGCTTTCCACTTTAGTGATGCCGGGGGATGGGTAAGTGTAGCGGAGGCCGACGGCCAGTTGATCAAAAGAGCGCGGATCAACTCCGGTCTGAGATTTCAGCTGATCAATCTGGTTGTTGACCTGCGCCAGCTTCGCTGGTTCCGTCGCGAAGGCGCCGGGTAACGCTTCCGTGAACAGGCGCCGCACATCCACATTGATGACCGCGTCAGATGGCGGCAGTAAATCCACCAGGTTTGGAGGGCCAGTTGGGGGACGCGCGGATCTGGGCCTTTGAGCCGCGACGTCGGAGATCATGAGCGCGAACAGCAGTGCCACTGCCGGTAGAACAAGAGCTTTCTTATACATGTCGGTTCAGATGAAGCCTTTCCGGGAAACGTTCGATTTTACGCTAAATATCTTTTGTAGGGGCGGCACTCCGTGGCCGCCCCCTTCGTTTTTCCTGAAGGATTCTCGACGTCTGACGAAGGGGGTGGCCACGGAGGGCCACCCCTACAGTTTGCGAGCAATTCGCAGTTGTCGCTCAAACTCTTTGGCGCTGACCTTGTGAAAATCAGTGGGGAGCTCAAACACTGCTCCGGGCACCTCAACCGAAAGGTTTTGCAATTCCGTTGTCACAATTGATTGGATCCCATTACTGGAAACGACCGTCTCAGACTTCAATGGCAGTTGCAGCGCTTGATCGATCCAGATCATTGTTTCCGCCTTTACTGAATCGGTTCCCGTCGCGTTGATGGTAGTGACCCGATATTTTGTTGCCTCTCGCCCATTGATCGTTTCAGGTGCTTGCATTTCATAACTTGCTTCCGCCGGGGATTCATTCAATAGCCGGTCGGGAGAAAACTCTGCAGCGTCATCAGCGGGTGGTCCAAACTCATCGGCCTCGTTGAGATCGGTGTAAATCTTCTGCGAGGGCAACAACGCATAACGTGCTCCAGGCAATTCCAGGTACGAGATGCTGAGGCCATCGAGATCATAGTCTTCCCGGCGTTTGTCTCCATCGCGGGCCAGGAAAACCCGACTCACATCCGTTTGATCTTTCGTGCCGGGTTCTGAACTGCGGCTACTGGTGACCCGGTTGGCCTGATAGCGTTGCGGTTCTTTCGTCCCAAACGGAGGGAGTGATGAAGTCGTCTCGGCGCGAGGCGTTGCCGGGGCCGTTCGAGTTTTTTGACGATGATGCCAATACAATCCCGCACCCAGCGTCGCTAACGCCAGTGCGGCGACTATCAGAATCAGCGCGGGGGTGCGTTTCACAATTCACTCCCGCTCAAGCAGGAGCGCCAGGCCCATGCCGCCGCTGACACAGAGCGTTGCCAGCCCGCGCTTCACCGAGCGCTTCTGCATTTCGTGCAGCAGCGTCGTCACAATGCGCACACCCGTGCATCCGATGGGATGTCCCAGCGCGATCGCACCCCCATTGACATTCAAACGCTCTGCATCGAAATGAAGCTCGCGATCACAGGCGATCACCTGGGCGGCGAAAGCTTCATTCAACTCGATCAGATCGATGTCGGCCAGAGACAGCTTTTGTCTTTGCAGCAAATTGTTAACTGCCGGAACCGGGCCGATCCCCATAATCTCCGGCGGCACTCCAACGATCTCGTAATCAACTATTCGCGCTAGCGGTTCAGCGCCGGAATTCTGCAGAGCGGACTCGCTCATCACGGTCACACTCGCGGCGCCGTCGGTGATGCCTGAAGAATTGCCGGCTGTTACTGTTCCATCAGCCGAAAAGACTGCGGGTAGTTTCTGCAAGCTCTCCATGGTCGTTGCCGCGCGATAGTGTTCGTCCCGCGCAAAGGTTTCAACCGCACCCTTACGACTCTTTAACTCCAGGGGCATGATCTCCGCTTCGAATCGACCTGACTCAATTGCCGCGGCGGCCCGTTGTTGCGAGCGCAAAGCGTACTGGTCCTGCTCGGCGCGTGAAATTTCATATTGTCTGCCCAGGTTCTCCGCGGTTTCGCCCATCACCAGGCCCGAAAGCGGGTCGTTGAAACCGTCGCGATACATGCCATCGACGAGATCCGCATTTCCCATGCGCATGCCAAAGCGCGCGCCCTCCGCGAAGTAGGGGACCCGGGACATGCTCTCTGTCCCGCCTGCAAGGACAACGTGGGCGCGCCCCAGGATGATTTCCTGCGCGGCAAGGATGATTGCCTTCAGTCCGGAGCCACATGCCTGATTGACTGTGAAGGCCGGCGCCGTCTCTGGCACTCCGGCCCGGAAAGTAATCTGCCGCGCGACGTTCGGACCTCCGCCCGCCTGCCGCGCGCAGCCCCAAATTGATTCCTGAATCTGATCAGGATTGATTCGAGCGCGCTTCAGACTTTCCCGGGCGACTGACGTGCCTAGATCCGCAGAGGTCCAACCTGCCAACGTGCCGCCAAAACGGCCAATCGGAGTGCGCACCGCTCCGGCGAGATAAACAGAATTCGATTGCTTGTTATTCATGAAAAAAATCTTGTAGTGGGTGGTTAGGGAGTTGATTCCTTTTCTCTAACACCAGCGGTTGGCTTCGGCGCAAACTAGCAGATCGTGCTTAGTCAAACCTCAAGTGTTCATGTCGTCGTTTAGAGCCGGATATTAGCATACGAAATTAGGACTGCCCCAATGCTGCAACCGCTCACGGATCTAGCCGACCTGGAAAACGCTGAGCAGGCGATTCGCTGCGTAATCAACTCACAGACGGAGTGGTTTTTGTCGGCGACACTCAGGCTTCCAACACCAATACTAAGAAGTGAATTCGACTTTGCCTGTAGCGCCCGGCGTTTGATTTTTTCCTGCTGGACTGAGAAGGGCACGCATATGTGGCGCGTGCTGGCGTGGGAATGGACTGGCGACAAGCTGCGTTTGCATGCGGTCCGGCGCATGGGCGCCGAGCAAACTGTCCTGGAGCTGGTTCCGCGCGCATCGGCAAAGGCGCTGACGGCAACCGTCGCTGCCGCGCGGCAGGCGCGTTGCGAGATGCTGGCCGTGGCCGCGGGTGAACAAATGCCGCGCGCCAAAGTTGAACGTGTGGCTTTGAGTCCCGGCATGCGCCGCGGACAGCCCGGCCGTTATGCGCGAATCATCTTGCGAACAGGGCCGAGAAGAATCGCAGTCACCGCGACGGTGGCCTCGAGTGACGCGCGAAACATCGATTCGCTTTTCTCCTCAACCTTGCTATGGCTGAATCGTTTGCAGCAAAAGACGCGGCCGCCCTTTACCGAGAAGCTGTGGCTGTGTGTCGAGCGACCCTCACGAGAAGCAGCCCGGGAACGGCATGCCCTCTTGCGTCATGAAGTCCGCAATTCAATTGAGCTCTTCGAAATCGATGACGAATGGCGCTCGATTGCGCCCGTCCCGATCCTGGATCGCGAAGCGTTGTGGCGAAAGAGATTGGCGCGCTTTCCCCCGGTGCAGGAGCAGAATCACAGCGAATCAGCCCAGGCGATTATCGCGCTCGAGCCCCACGCGATTGACGCCGTGATCGCCCGCAATGGCGAAACATTGCGCTATCACGGCCTGTCCTTTGCGCGCGTGCGCAGCGTGTTGGGCCAGCAGCGAATATGGTTTGGAATCGAAGGGTGGCGCCGGCGCTTGCTGGGGGAAGCGAACTGCGCTGAATGGGACAAGCTCATGTCCGAATTGACTGAGCATCGAAACGCCGCCGCGCGCGACCACCGGCACTCATTGTATCGCTCGGCGAGTGAGGCGTGGTTGGAGTCAATCCTGCGCCGCGACATCACCCGACTGGATCCGGGACTCATCATTGCGCCCTTGCATGCGCAGTTTCGCACTGCCTCCGGCGGGCCCAGCGGAGCGCGGCCGATTGACCTGCTCGGACTGCGAACTGATGGCCGTTTGGTTGTAATTGAGCTGAAAGCATCGGAGGATCGCGAGCACGTGTTTCAGGGTGTGGACTACTGGCGGCGAGTAGAGGCCCACCGCCGCCGCGGTCACATTGCCCGGGCAAAACTTTTCGGCCAGCGCGCGATCAGCAATGAGTCGCCGCTGGTCTATCTGGTGGCTCCGACGCTTCGATTTCATCGCACCTTCGCCACCCTCGCGCGCACCGTCGCGCCGGATGTCGAGATTTATCGTTTCGATATCAACGAAGACTGGCGCGGCGGCGTGCGCGTGATGCGGCGAATGCGGGTCAATTAACTTCAGCGCGACGAAAGCGGTTGTCCCTGGATCCCGAACGCCTGCGGATTTTCGCCAATGATCGCGGCGGCGAAAAAGCGAGGGACGTAGAAGACACTCTCGGAGCGAAAAGTTTCATCCAGTTTGCTTCGGTCAGCGGTCAGGGCGCAGATGCTGCACTGCTTGGTCTGATCGTTTATCAGGAACTTCACTTCGCGGGCGGTCCTGTCCGTCCCCCGGTTATATGAGAGCAGTGCCAGCGCTTCCTTCATCGGATCGCCCTTGAACGACTCCAGACTATCCGTGATGTAACGCGCCGCAGCGTCGGCGGATTTCCCTACGTCCAACAAGTCGGCCACGGACAGGCCGTATTTCTCTCCGGTCTGCGGCAGAAACTGAAACATCCCAATGGCGCCCATTTGATTTGGTGACTCGAGGTTCACGTATTCGGATTCGACCCAGGGAATGTACAGGCCAATCAGCGGCGAAACATTGCGCGCTTTAAACGCAGCAATCAACATTGGTGCCTGGCCCTGCGCCCGCTCAAACACAACTCGGAGATTCCGCGGACTCGCGTTCCCACCGCCCGGGTTGTCGATGCGGCGCATGTATTGATTGACTGATTGTTGGATATCACCCTCGAAAGACGCGGTGAATTCATATTCACTACCGGACATTTCCCGCGCGATGCGACGCGCTTGCTCGGAAACAAACGCGGACCGCTCGGCATGTGTCATCTGTTGATAGGTTTTGCCGGCCTGCTGTGCCTGGGTGGGGTGAGCGTTGATAGTTAGGGAAACGATTAGAGCTAAGAGTATCAGCTGCATTTTGTGTGGTCTCATTTCTTTTATCCTCACTGTTTGATTGAAATCCTAAAGCCTTCCGGCCAACAACGCGAACTCGCCTGCATACTGTTAAGCGAGAAACAAGCCGCAATAGTGTTCATTTTTTAAATGCGGTGGCTGAGTGTAGCGGCGACACCGCTTTGAATATTCTGGGGGGAAAAACGCAAGCTGAAGCTTGAACTCTATACGCCTGTCGCGCGCGTTGAGGCTTCGAACCCAACAGGTGTTCAGAGTTCAAACTTTAGTTTGCGTTGTCGCGGGCAATTCGGTAAGCGAGAAAAAGACACAAAAGTGTTCATCGCTGCTCGAGAAACTTTTGTTGGTCGGACGCTGCTGAAAAAGGATCGACAAACTGAAGTTTGTCGGACCTTCTGGTGCTAGAATCGGCGCCGATGACGACTCTCTCTGCAGATAACTTGACGGGCCTGCTCTTCGAATGGCGACAGGGAGACGAGGCGGCGCTCGATAAACTAACGCCCCTGGTATATGACGAGCTGCGTCGCATCGCGCATCGTTACGTGCAACGCGAGCGCGATGGCCATACTTTGCAGACGACTGCGCTGGTTAATGAAGCTTATCTGCGCTTGGCAGGGCAACAGAAGATCGAATGGCAGAGTCGCGCACATTTCTTTGCCGTCACCGCTCACGTGATGCGGCACATTTTGATCGATCACGCGCGGCGCCATCACTACGCGAAACGCGGCGGCGGCGCGCAGCACGTACCCCTTGACGAAGCAGCCGGCATGTCTGCTCAACGTGCAGCGGAACTGGTGGCGTTGGATGAAGCTCTGGATGAACTCGCGAAACTCGATCCGCGCAAAAGCCGCGTGGTGGAACTGCGTTATTTTGGCGGCTTGAGCATGGAAGAAACGGCAGAGGTTTTGGAAGTCTCGCTGATGACCGTGCGGCGCGATTGGCGCGTCGCGAAAGCATGGCTGTTTAAGGCAGTAAATGGTAAATCGTAAATGGTAAATGGTAATTAACCATCAGTGCGGTCTGTCTTATCCATTCACTATTTACCATTTACCATTCACCAGTAACAAATGACCCCTGAACGCTGGCAACAAGTAGAAGAGGTTTTGCAGCGAGCGCTGGATCGCCCGCCGACGGATCGCGCCTCGTTTCTGGACGCCGCTTGCGCCGGAGATTTGGACTTGAGAGCAGACGCCACTTCGTTGATCAGTGCCTACGAGGACGCCGGCGATTTTATTGAGCAGCCGGCGCTCACACATGATGCGCATCTGTTACTCGGCAACGATTCCGAACACCAGCTTGGTCGGGAGATAGGCGCTTACACAATTATTGAAAGACTGGGCGCCGGAGGCATGGGCGAAGTCTACCTGGCCCAGGACGCGCGCCTGGGCCGTCTGGTCGCTTTAAAAATTCTCCCCTCTTACTTTGCTTCGGACGATGCCCGCTTGCGTCGTTTTCAGAGGGAGGCTCAGGCCGCTTCCGCCCTGAACCATCCCAACATTTTGACGATTCATGAGGTGGGCGAAGCGGATGACGCGCGTTTCATCGCCACTGAGTTTATCGAAGGCCAAACCCTTCGCGAATTAATTGGCACCCAGAAACTCTCGCTTGCCGAGATCCTGGATGTAACCGAGCAGGTAGCCTCCGCGCTTTCGGCCGCGCATGCGGCGGGAATTGTTCATCGCGACATCAAACCGGAGAACATCATGCGCCGGCCGGACGGGCTGGTGAAGATTCTTGATTTTGGCATCGCGAAACTGGTGGAGCCGCCGGCCCATTCTTCCGCGTCGCTGACAACCAGGACCCATACTGAAATTGGAGTGGTCATGGGCACAGTCGGCTACATGTCACCGGAACAGGCGCGCGGCTTGGAGGTCGATGAGCGCACAGACATCTGGAGCCTGGGAGTCGTCCTCTATGAAATGCTGACCGGAGTTCAGCCCTTTCGGGGTGCGACCCGCATAGACACCATGGTCGCAATTCTGGAACGTGAACCGGCGAGGCTTTCTGAAGTTGCGAATTTCCTTTATCCGGAGTCTGGTCCGATGCAGCACATCGTCGATAAAGCTCTGCAGAAAGTAGAGAGCCTGCGCTATCAGACCTCTACAGAGTTATTGGACGATCTGAAGAGTGTCCGGATTGATCTCGAAGCTGGTTCGGTCGCTATCAACAACTCAGACAGTCCCTCTCAAGCACGTCGTTCAACTCTGAGTTCTTACCTCGCGATCCTGGTCGTCGCTGGCGTATTGCTGGCAGTGATTGCCGGCGCTCTTCTTTACAGACGTTCGCTCGCCCGATCGGGAAGCCCTCGACTGGCTGAAGGAACGAGCGCCAAACTTTACACGCAAATGAGCGAAGCCGAGCGGCTGAGGTTTGTGGCCGACCAGGAACAACGCATCTCACTGATGATGGGTGATCGCCCGGTCAAGCTGAACGACGAAGCTGTTCGGGCGATTAAGGCTTTTGTGGATCATTATGTTGCCTTCGACAATCACACCGATCGCCATGACAGCCTGGGCGAAGTCTATGGCCGAGCGAAACCATACGTGCCGTTGATTGCCGAATCATTTGCGGCGCGCAGGGTGCCAGTGATCATTGGAATCTACCTGCCGGTAATTGAATCGGCCTATCGCGATTGTTATGAGAACCAAGTAGGCGCTAAAGGCCTGTTTCAGTTTTTGCCAGAAACAGCAAAAAATTATGGGGTCGAGCGAGACGAGATGTGCGACGCGAAGAAGATGACTCCAGCGGCGGCGCACTACATCGCCGATCGGATGGCGGAACTGGGTGAGGACGCGGAAAGCGTGACCCTCGTGCTTGTGAGTTACAACCGTGGACCGGAATCGGTACGTGATGAGTTGCGTCAATTAAGGGGAACCGAAAACTACGAGAGGAATTTTTGGACGCTTTACGCCCACCGCAACGAGCTGGATGAGAGTTTTCGGAGAGAGAGTGCTTATTACGTCCCGAACTTTTTTGCCGCGGCAATTATTGGTGAGAATCCCCAAAATTTCGGGCTACAGCAGCCGCCGCTTTCCAGCCTGAAATGAAATGTAGGGGCGGCACTCCGTGGCCGCCCCCTTCGTTGCTTCAACGTGCTCAAAGTCTACGTGAAAGAGTGCGTCAGGCTGCGGCGGCAAGAATTTTTATAGCATCTCAAAACTCTTTTGTAATTAAAGGGTAGAGGAACGCAGAACTGTTGAAAGTTTTGCGCTCCTCTACCCTTTTTTACAGGCTGTCGAACTTTGCTGAAGATTCTAGTGTCCGCACTCCTGATTGCTGTGCGAGATAATGGAGCTGAAACGGCTCTGATACTCTGCGGAAGTAATGAAGGCGCAGACCATAGCTCTGTGGTTACCTGGCGCTCTGTTGTTCAGGACATCCAGCCAGAAGTTATAGCCGCCATCTTCCGGGTCGCGTCTGAGGTAGCCGAAATATTCCATCTGCACAAACGAGCGATTGTATTCGGCCTGTTTGAACGAGCTATTCTCGATTGCCGCTCTCAGCGCAAGGCTTCGGCTTTCGTTTTCGCTGTTGCCTGCATTGTAGCTATTGATGAGAGCCGCGCGCTCTGGGGACAGGTCAACTCCTGTCGCTTGATTGATGTTCTGAATCAAAGCATCAACAAAGCTGTCCGCAGTGTTTGCGCTGCCGTATTTCTGCACAAACTCGGCTCTCTGCACGAAAGCCTCTGCGAAGGCAAGCTTGCTCGCATCCAGATTGCTGCTGCCGACAATCTGTGTTCGGTCTGTTGAGAATTCCGCATAGCCCAATTGTCTTCCCAATCCCGCTTTGTAGAGACGATAGATGAATGAGCCGGTCTGCTGAAACTCTTCGCTCATGAAGAATGCAGCCGAGACATCCAGACGCATCCGGCGCACACAATCTGCATTGAAGTGGCAATCCTCAAACCTTGCCGTCCAGTAGCTCAAGCCTCCGCTGTCAGGCTCTCTTCCTAAGAAATCAAGGTATTGCTGTCTTACAAAGTACATATCTGTGTCGAGTGGATTAGCTGTCTGTGCTGCATTAGCTTCAGCAGTAAAGACTGCATCCGTTCTATTGCCTAGCAGAGAGAAAGAGCGTGATTGTGGTGCAAATGAGTGATTTGCTAACTCTGGTGTAACTGTGTAGAAGCCAGCAGGTTCAAGGTTATCGAAATGATAGAAGCCTTTTGCATCGGTGATTGTTCGCCTTGTTTCTGCTCCGCTTAAAGTAACTACTGTTCCTGAGACTGCATTGCCCTCTGCTGTGGTGATTCTTCCACTGATAATTGAGGGTGCGGCTGTCGGGGCTATGAGCAACAGTTGTGCAGCAAACTCTGATGTATCCAGCGGTGTGGCTGCTCTTGTTGCTGTAGCAGTGATGTATTGTCCTGCCGGAACCCCCTGAGCGAATGTGGCTGAGACTGTGCCGTTGCCGCTTCCGTCTGTTGTTAACTGGCGCGTACCGCGATAGGTTCTGCCCTGACGTTCGTTGGTAGTATTGGAATAGAAGTCTATGTTGAATGTAGTTGTGGCTGTGCTGTTGAGGGTGGCTGTGACTGCATGAAGAGTTGGATCATATGTGAGAGTGGGATAGTTCTGTAGATTGTTTGGGCCTGTATCTCCATCTCCGGCATCGTTGGTCTCTATAGATGCGTTATCTCCCTGATCAATACCAGTATTCACATTGGAGAAGATGGAATTGCCTCTGATTGCAT
>JAWVFI010000048.1:0-18617 GCA_033856235.1 Blastocatellia bacterium
CCAATCGGGAAAGGGTCATGCGTCCGATGTCGCGCCAGTGCAATGAACGCCCGATCGTTTCCGCTTCCGCGACCGTCATCCCGGCGGCGTACACTCCGCCGACAAGTGCTCCAGCCGAAGTTCCCGAGACGAAGTCGATGGCGATCCCATGCTCTTCCAGAGCGCGCAGCACACCCACGTGCGCCAGGCCGCGGGCCGCACCGCCCGAGAGAGCTAGTCCCAGGCGGGGTTGGTGCTTGGTGCGTGATCGAGAAGCCATATAAACCCGCGGCTTTGCCGCCGCACAGTGCGGAAAGGCTTCGCCTTTCCGAGGGAGGCCGGGTGTATCTGAGGCTACGCCTCGGGATTGGAGGCGCAGCCTCGTAAAAAGAGAGAGCTCAACGGAAAGCCACAGGCTTTCCGCACGGTGCGGCGGCAAAGCCGCAATTCCTAACTCATCGAACTGCTTAGAAAGATTTCAGCCGCAGCTTCTTGAAAGATTCTTCACACCGGATTCAAGATTACGATTTCCGAGCGGTCCCGCAGGCTGTCAATGAAACTGTCAGTTTCCGACTCGATCTTGGTTTCGGTGAGGATCTGCTCGATTCGGGCACTGGCATCTTCCAGCTTGGGAACGATGCGGCCATGGCTTCGTTCCTGCGGCGCAAATACTCCGGTGTAATAGTCCGAGATATCTTTTTGCGTGATTAGCACGAACGCGCGGAAGCGAAAGTCGAGATACTTCTCCATGGCCAGTCGATCTCTGATGATCTCGTTCAGTCGCGTGCTGGTCAATCCAACGCGCGCCATCCGGGCTTCCAATTCACCTGGAGGGAAATAGCGGGCGAGTTCGTCGCGCGACGCCTTTACTTCCTCAGCCGATGGCGCGGCGGCCGGTAGCTTTACGGCTTCCTGCAAGATCAGGTGCTGGTCTTCCAATAGTCGCAGTGCTTTATTCAGGTCATCAGAGGTAGGTTTTGCCAGCGAGCTCCCGGGTTGCAACGCCAACTGCCAGAGGAGATCCGAATAGGTAATGATCTCCGGGCGCACCCCGCCGTTAACGGTTGCGACTATCTTGTCGACGACTGTTTGCGCCGGGCAAAACGAAAGTGGGAAAAGGAAAAAGCACGCCAGCACCACCGTTGGAAAGAGTCTTATCCCGATTCTCTTAGCTTGTGTTTTAAATCCCGGCTTTCGCATCCTCGTCCCTTCTGACTTTTTTAGAATGTCTGCGTAAATCTGAAATGAATATGGCCGCGCTGCAGCCGAATCACAGCCGGCGGCCCCAGAGTATTGTTGGGCCCGAGCTGCGGGATCAGGAACTCCGGCGGATTGAGCAGGAAGCCATAGTCCACTGCGAAGGAACTACCCAACGGCGTCTTGACGCGAAAACCAAGGCCGACGGTATGCGTCCAATGCGCGCGCAGGTTATTGGCCTCAATCGGATCGCTGTTGGGGTTTGGCTTGGAGTGGCCAAAAATATCGCTAACCCGGCGGAACACATTGCCGCCATCGTAAAACGGCACCACCTGAAAATCGGGCGTCAACGGCACTCGAGCTTCGAGATTCAGGACGACCATCGCGTTTCCGCCCAAAGGTACTGTGAAGGGATTCAGGGCCACAATCTCCCCCTGCCGGTCGCGAAATATGCCGCGGGGGAAGATAGCCTGCCGCGGGCCCGCTTCTTCATAACCGAAGCCGCGCAAGGTCGTGGAGCCGCCGGAGAAAAATCGTTCACTGATTGGCAGGGCGAGATCGGCTTCACCGAGCACGCCGTCACCGTCGCGGTCGCGCGGGTTGAAAAGGTTCGCCAGACCTAAAGTCAGATTTCCCGCCAGCACCGTACCGCGAAAGCCATCCACTTTGTAGTAGCGATGATACGTCGATTGAAAACGGTTGAAGGAAATACTGCCGCCGAGCTGTCGCAGCGCCAGACTGTAGTCAATCGAAAGAAACTCACCGCGAGTAGGATCGAGTTGGTTATAGCGGCAGACCTCGATTGGTTTTCCTAACGTTTCCTCATCCAGGCCGGCCCGGCGCACACCCGGCTCGCAACGTTCGCGCGTATCGCGTACCAGCGAGGTGGAGACACGCGAGATACGAATGGCGCGGTCCGGTTGCAGCACCGGCTGGATCAAGAGACTCTGGGTATTGAAAATGCGTACGTCTTCGTAGCTGTAGTTACCAAATATAACGGTACGCGTTTTCTGATCCAGCACCCGCTGAGTTTCGGCCTTGAACGTCAACCGGTTGATGGTCGGTTGGCTGGTCTTGTTTCCGAACATGTCGATCGGGTTCCCATCTTCATCCAGGCGCTGCACGATTCCATTGGTGCCGCGATCGATCGTCGAACGAAAGAATCGCGTGATGGTCGAATCCTGCTGGTACTGCAGCGACAAGGCCAGCGGCGCGAACTGGTGCTTGCCGTAACGCGCAAAGCGCGGATCGAAGTATTCGAAACGCAGCAACTGCTGGCGCGGGCTGGCGCGCAGGCGGATCGCGCCCTGGCGCAGTTTGTTCATCAGGTTAACGTTGCTCAGCTCCAGCAAGCCCAGCGGGCCGGTATCGGTCGAGTAGCCACCGCCATACTCCAGGACCCGCGGTTTCGTTTCCTCGACATCGATGATGACGTCTTTCTTTTTAGCGCCGCTGGCGGTTTCACCTGCCGGCTGCATGGTAATGATTACCTGCCGGAAGGCGTCGGTGGCGTAAAGGTCGCGCTCGCTTTCAGAGATGAGATCGGCCCGCAGCACATCGCCCTCGGCAAGTGAAATCACTCTCGCGATGGCCTCCCGCTTTTTGCGCTGCGTATCGGCACTGCCGCTGACGCCATTAACTATAATGTTGTTGACGAAAAACTTGTCGCCCTCGTTCGACATTGCGTAAATGACCTGCACCTGCTCGTCACCGTCTTTCTGCGGCAACTCCACGATCGAAGGAGCCATGGTAGCGTCGAGAAAGCCGTCGCGGGCGTAGAGATTCAAAATCCGATCGGCGTCTTCCTGGACCAGGGAGCGCGAATAGGGAGCGCCCACTGTGGTTTTCACTTCATCGCGCAGGCGCGCTTCCGGGTAGGCACTGTTCCCCTGAAACTCAATTCCGGCTACTCGGGTCAATGCCCCTTCGTCAACTTCGAAAGTAATGATCAGGGCCTCGCTGTCCACCGCAATACCTTGCCGCACCGCGACATTCGCGCGCCGGTAGCCCATGTCGCGCATATGGTTCCGAATGATCCGCCTGTCCTGCTCCAGCAAGGTCAGGCTGGTAAAGCCGCGACCGTAACCGAGGTAGGGAATGATGCCGAGGGCGTTGGCTTTTTGCGATTTCAGCTCGTCCGCCACATCCAGATAGGTAAGTTTGTTGGTCCCGGTGATTCGAATTTCCGTCAATTTCAAGCGACGACTGCGATCGACGCTATACGTAATGTTCACCGTGTGGCCGGTTAATTCTTCAGCATTCAGGTTTTCGCAGGTTTCCGGCGTGCCGTTCACCGCCGTGTTCGCCGCGGCCGGAGTCACGGTACAGACCGCCTCCACCTGGGCGAAAAAATACCCCTCTTCCTGCAGCTTGTTGCGAATACGGCGCTCGCCTTCGACGATGGCGGAATAATCAATGTTGCCCTCGCGCCGTACAGGCAACAGTTCGCGCTGACGCTTTTCGCTCAGCTGGTAGTCTTTTATCGTTACCGTCACCTTCGGCCCGATGGTTCCCGTGAGTTCGATCGCGATCTGGCCGCTCTGCGGATCACGCTTGGGCGAAGGATCGTCCAATGACGGCGCCAGGTAACCGAGATCGATAATCGCCTGGCGGACTTTGTTCAGATCCTGGCCCAATGCTTCTCGCGTGAACGCCGTGCCTGGCTGCAAGGTCAGCGTTGGTCGTACTTTCGAGGGATCGAAGCCTTTGATATTGATACTAAACGCCGACACCGCAGCTTGTTCGCCGGGCGTGATGTGGTAGGTAACAGTGGTGCGCGTGCCGTTCGAGTCGGGTTCTTCTGTATATTCCACCGTGGCGTTGTAGTAGCCACGCTCGCGCAGGTAGCTCTGAATTTCGTCAGCGTTCCGCACCAGACTCTGCTTCGTAAATCGCCTGCCGGGCTCAAGCAGGTTAAGGCGGGCGCGCAATTCATCCGTCGAGATCGGAGTGCCCGTGGTAACTCCTAAATCGAGGTTGATCGCTCCCAGAACTACCTGCCGCTGGACCACGAACCTTACGCGAATCGGGCCGGCGCCCGGGGCCGCATCGAGCACTTCGACGCGCGCGGAGGCAATGCGTCCGGAGTCGAACAGCGCCTGGAGTGAGTCACGCGCGGCAACGGCGGAGTAGTTGGCGTTACGGGTGACGAGGACCAGTGCCAGGAATTCCGCCTGCACCGCAGCGTCCGGAGGCGAGCCTTCCAATACCACCTCGACCGATGCCACGGGGCGGCCTTCATAGTCCGGCGCCTGAGCCACGGCAAGGCCCGCCGCCATGAGGATCATGACGACCAGGGAAAAATTCCGCACAATAGATCGAAAGAGTTTCACTTAAAACACTTTCCTCAGAACCGTTTTCTAAACCTAATCTCAAAACTGAAGTTGTCATTTCGCGAACTCAAGTTTCGCAACGAACCCTGTTCGTACTGAGCTATGAAGGACATCCTGTTTGAGAGCCGGTATTCCAAAGCCAGAATTTGATTAGGGTCAGACGCCACATTGGTCGAATAAGTGACCGACAGTTCCTTGCTGATGCGGCGACCCAGTGTCAGGCGCGCTGTCGGCGTCGAGCCGCTGCGGCCGGTGAACTGCGGATTAATTTCAAAACGGCTCAAGCCAAACAATTTGCTGGTCGCCCGCGATGCTGGTGCATTAATCAACGTATCGGTCAGCAAACTGGCCGCGGTGCCCAAACCTGACTGGGAAAGAATCGAACCTCCGGTATCTCCGGTGGATAGATTTCCCGTTGTGATCAACGAAACAACATCGGCCTGCGGCAACGACGGCTCGGAGCGCACCACCGCCAATGGCTGCGAAAGTGGCCCGCTGAGATTTACGATGACGCGGTAGCCGCGAATCTCCGACTCAGCCTGGATGTTCACAATCGGATCAGCATTCGGGCGGAAGGGAAGTTCCATCAGACCACGCGACAGTTCATAACGATCGTTGCGGAAGGTCAGGGTGCCGCTGGTGGCCGTGATGCGTCCCGAGATGATCGGATCTTCCCATTCGCCACTGGCCCGCAAGGACACGGACGCAGTGAGGTCGGCAATGTTGTTGCGCACGAAGAGCGCATTGCGACCCTCAGCGCGGATATCGATGTGCGCCGCCGAAAGCAGGGACTCTGTGCCGCTCTCGGACAAAGTCGTTTCATGCCGGCTATTGATCAGATCAGCGAGTTCTATGTCTTTGGTGTACTCCACGCGGCGCAAGTTCAAAGTTCCGGTAATCCACGGATCGCGCGCGGTGCCTTTGATCTCCAAATCTCCATCCGTGGTCGTATGAAAGTCCGGCGGGAATGGCAGGCTGACATCATTCCCATGCACCGAGATCGAGAACTTGGCCAGCGCAAAACCATCGAGCAATGCACCACCGGATGCCGTCAGCGTGCCGCCGCCGAGGGTTCCCTTCATCGATTCGATCTGGGCCTGGTTGGCATTGAATCGCACGCGGCCGACGACGTTAGCGATGGTCATGCGGTCGTCGCCGGAAAGAATGGAAACCGAAGCGCCACTAAGCGCGGCCAGGCCTGAAACCCGTGGGTTTTCGTAGGAGCCGGCGACCCGCACCGACAGGTCGGCAGTTCCTGAAGAGAATACGTCCGGCGAAATGCCGTTGAAGATGCGCAGATTAACTTTTCCATCGGCAGTGAAATTTTCGCGCCCACCCACCCCGGTGGCTATGGTTCCGCCGAGCGTGATGTTGGTCCCGGGGCCGGTGAACTGCGTCTTCTCAAACGCAACTTCGTTCGGTGTAAAAGAAACAATCAACGGGGAAACGGCGGTCAGCTGCGTGTCCTTTACGTTGACGGACAGATCGGTGAAGGTCGCCTTGCCGCGCAGTGCTGCCAGGGAGAGGAATTGCTCTCCGGCCTCATTCTCGGACATCAGATTTCCGCTGGCATGAAGCGTGCCGGTAGCCCGTCCCGTCACGGCCACGTCGGCCTCGGGAAGAATAATCTTGAACAGAGGCGTCAGATCGACGCCGGTGAGGGTCGTGTCGATCGTGGCCGGCAACAACTCGTTGCTGAGATCGACTTGTGCAGTGACTACCTGCGGCGCGCCCAGCACCCCGGTCGTAAAGGTGACGTCGAGTTTCTTGTTCTGCGTGCGGCCAACCAAAGACAGCGTGCCGGCAGATCGGCCGTTGATGGTTACATCGTGTCCCTCGCCGCTGAAATTAATATCGTACGTAGTGAAGTCACTGAAAATGCCAGAAGCTTGGGCGGTTATGTCCGCAGTGCCCTTCAGGCGCGGCGCGCCGGCCTGGTTCGTCAACGCCAACAACCGCTCCAGTTGCACTCGTTCGCCTTTGGCGCGCAGTTCAAACTGCGTGGTCTTCGTATCGAACGTGCCGCTGCCGGCAATGTGTCCGGCGGCGAGCGTCGCATCGACGCTTTCCACATTTACCGTCGTGCCGCTGAAATTAGCGCGCGCGATCATGCTTTCCAAAGGATTGCCCGCCAAACGTCCTGGTCCAAAACGCAACTCGGCACTGCCCGACATAGCGTCCGGCAATCCGGAAATCTTGATGGTGCCCGAAACGTCCGATTGCGTGTCGCCAAGTTGCGCGCGCGTATCTTTCTTTAATGGCAGCGCCGCCAGCAGATTTGCCGCATTTGCTTTATCTAAGGTGGCTACCAGAGACGTGTTGTTTCCTGGTCCGCGCGGGGCGTCCAAAGTGAATTGCACGCCGCCGCCGTCACGCTCGATCAGCCGGCCATCGGTTATGCGCAGTTCCGTTGGAGTTGAGGCCAGGCTCGCGGAAAGTGATCCAATGTCCTGACCGTTGACGATTAACGAACCGAGTTCGGCGCGGCCGTTGATAATTGGATCCTTGAGCTGCCCCTGCAAAGTGCCGTTAAAAGCTAGTTTCCCGCCCAGCTCCAGGCCATAACTGTTTAGTTGATCCTCGATGTCGGGAAATAGTCCCGACGAGATGAATAGTCGTTGTAGTTCTGAGGCATCAGCCGAAGCGAGCTCGACTTGCAGGTTCGAATCGCGCTCTATCCCAAACTGGCCCGAGGCCTTCAACGTAGTCGATCCGGTTTGCAGGTTTGCCTGTTGAATTTGAAAGAGGCCCTGAGCCGCAGTCATCGCCAGGTCTCCGGAAATTGGCGTGCGCCCACTGGTGGCGTCGCCCGCTTCGCCTTGTATGTGGGTGTTGATATTTCCTGACGCTGTTCTGAAATCGCTCCCCTTGAAAGTGAGATCAATTTTGCCGCTGGCTTTGCCCGACAGTGGGACTACGCGTTTCGAAAGCACAGCGAGTAATCCAGCCACATCGAGATCCGCGAAGTCCGCATTCACGCGCGAGGCGCCATTCTTTGCGGTACTGATGGTAGCGTTCCCGCTGGCGCGTCCGCTGAGAGCTTCGGCGGTGAAGTTATTCAATTGAATCTGATTGCTGGTGGCGACAACGGCGGCGCGCACGGCCCCGAGTTTCATGTCCGCCAGGACGCCGCCGCCAATGCTGAGATCAGCGCTGGCCCGATATCGCCCCGATGGCTCCACTGTGAAGACCGGTCGCGCCAGCCTTACGGATTCAGCCTGGCCATCCTTAAAGGTCACGGTTCCGGCGTTGATGTCGCCCGTCGATCCCTGGACCCGTCCGTTATGAATTGCCAGGCGCACTCCGGCGATGCTAATGCTCCCGGTTTGCGCGCCCATCGCGTTGATGCTGCCCAGTTGCAAGGTGTTTATGTTGACGGTGGTGGCTCCGCCTTTGTCCACCGCGTCGATCTTATTCGCCGAGATACTGCTGACGTTCACGTCGCGGCCTTTTACCGGCCCGGTCTTCGCGCTGGCAATGGTGGCCGTGGTCACGCCATTTTCCGAACGCACCCGGATGTCGTTCACCTGCACGCCGCCGGCACTGGCGCCGGAGCCAGCAACGCTGTTCGCATTTGCCTGGCCGGACGAGGCAGTCAAAACTCCATCGCGAAGTTCCGCGCGCGCGTCGCGCAGAATCAAACCGGTAATGGTAGTGCCGTAACTCTTCTCGGCGGCGGCGCGCAATTCACCGACCCAACTGAAGTCTTTGCCGGTCCCCATAACATTGCCGGCAATTTGCACCGAGTTAAGTTGAAAATCGCCGAGCGACAAAAGCTCAGCTACCGCGCGCCCGTTTGCCTGATAGCTTTTCCCCTGGCCCGAACCTTTAGCAGTGACACTGAGTCCTTTCAATCGCAGGTTATCCGCCGCCAGGGCATCCGACTTGAAGGTACCTTCGGCCTGATAGCGATCGCCTTCGCCGGTGACCTTGCCCACAAAGTTTCCCGCGCCACGCAGCGTCGCCCCAGTCTGGAAGATGTCGGAGGTCTGCGTCAGATCGACGGTCGAGGTGACGTCCATCTGGTAGCGCATCGCCCGCCAGTCGTCGAGGGTTCCCTGCAAATGCGCCTCGGCAATGGGCGAGCGCAGCACGAGCTCCTGGATTTCTGCCCGCACGTTGTTGGCCCGGATGCGGGCTTCGATGTCGATGTTGTTTACAGGCTTTCCATCGTAGACGAAGGTCGAGTTGGACGAACTGAGCTGGATCCGATTCATAGCACTGGCCGCGGGCGCATTCGGATCGTCAGGGTCAATGATCGCGCGCAGGTTACGGGCCTCGCCGGAAAGCTCGTGACGGACGTCGCCATAGTGAACGACTCCATTCTTTAGTTCGACATGCGCGGTGGAATAGGCAAACAGAATCCGCTGGTTCGGTTCGGGCGGAGGAATCTTAATATTGCGAAAGTTCGAACGCCCCTGGTCATCAAACAGCACCCAAAGCTCCAGGCCTTCGATCTTCAGGTCTTGCAGGTTGATGTTCCGGCGGAGGTTGATGGCGTAAAGATCTTCGATGCGTACCGTGGCCAGGATGCGATCGATCTTCCCGAGCTTTTCCCCGGTCTTAGCATCGTACAACTCGATGCCCAGCATCTCGACAGTCTTCGGTGAGATGGAAGTGTGAAACTCTTTGATCTCGGCGCGGATCCCATACTTGGCGAGCGTGTCTTTGATTTGCCCGGCTACGTAATTATCCACGAAACCGAGTTTGTAGGCGGTGAAGAGAATCAGCACCAGGGCTACTGCGCCGACAGCGATGGCGATGCCGGCGATGACCGCGTTGCGTTTAGTCAGGTAGCGGCGGCGCCGTCCCTGGGGCGTGACCGGGTGCTTGCGCGCAGCGTCGCGCTCGGCGATCGCCTCTGCCGCTGGTGGCAAAGGCTCGTCAGTCTCCGATTGCAGCGCCTCAGAGACAGACTTCTTATTTTCCCGTGGGAGTTCGGCTGGAGCGTCGTCGTTGTTATCAACAGGCATAGCACACAGCCGCCGATGCGGCTCTCGTACAATCTATATTAGTAAGGAGAGCGCTAAAAGCAGATGCCGGCAGTTCGATACAAGGTTGGCTGGCCCAACGGCTATCAATCGCTGCATCAAACTGCTGCTAAGTATTTACAACTGAAAGCGGCTGGAATTCAAGGCGCGGGATTCAGATGGGGGACCCGGAATTGAACTCAGGCGCGCCTCGGACCGGTGGTTCGCAGCAGGGACACCAACTCTCGAGCTTCGGCCTCTCTCTCAACCGCAGGCGAACCCAGGGGAATGCTGCCCACCACCTCTAACTCGAATCCTTCCAGCGCAGTCACTTTGGGGGGATGATTCGTCAGCAATAGTATACGCTTCAGACCCAGCTCGTGCAGAATTTGCGCCCCGACCCCATAGTCACGATTCAGGCCGTAGCCAGTCTCCAGGCTGGCTTCACGTTTGCCGACGCCGCGCTCCTGCATGATTGCATACGTATGCAACTGGTGGATGAGATCCAGGCCGTGCTCGCGTTGTCTTAGATAAAGAACGACTCCACATCCCGCTGCGGCGATTTTTTCGAGGGCCGTGTGCAATTGAAAGCCGGTGTCGTCGATGAGCGAGCCAAACATGTCGCAGGTCACATTTTCAGTATGCACTCGTACCAGTACCGGCTCGTCAGTCGCCACGTTCCCCATTACCATGGCCAGGTGGACATCGCCGTTGATGACGTTCTCAAAGGCCACGGCGCGGAAAGTTCCATAGACCGTCGGCAGGTCAGTTTCCACGGCACGCTTCACCAGAACTTCTTTGCTGATCCGGTAACGGACGAGATCGGCGACCGTAATAACTTTCAAATTGTGCTGATCTGCAAACTTCGCTAAATGTGGCAGGCGGGCCATCGTCCCGTCTTCGTTCATGATTTCGCAGATGACACCGGCGGGGAAGAGGCCGGCGATGCGCGCCATGTCTACTGAAGCTTCGGTCTGTCCGGGCCGCACCAGGACGCCGCCTTTTTTTGCACGGAGCGGGAAAATGTGACCGGGGCGCGCCAGGTCCTGCGGCCTCGTCTTGGGATCCACCGCGGTCAGAATTGTGGTCGCGCGGTCGCTGGCTGAGATTCCAGTTGTTACTCCCTTGCGAGCTTCAATTGAAACTGTAAATGCCGTTCCCAGAAATGAAGTGTTGTCGGCAACCTGCATTGTCAGGTGCAACTCGTCGCAACGCTCTTCGGTGAGCGGCATGCAGATCAGGCCCCGCGCGTGAGTGGCCATAAAGTTGATGATTTCCGGAGTGATCTTCTCAGCCGCGCAAACCAGGTCGCCCTCGTTCTCGCGGTCTTCATCATCAACCACAATGATCATGCGCCCTTCGCGGATATCGGCGGCGGCGGCTTCGATGGAGGCAAATTGCATTTTCTGGTTCTAAGTCTGAAATCTCTGATCTCTGATCTGGAATTGGGGTTCACTTCGACCCCCAGGTAACGTTACAAGGGAAAGTATGTTAGCGCGAAAGGCCCGGATTTGCGACTCGTCAAGATCGAATTGCAAGAGGGCCAGTTGCAATCTCATTAGCACCTGACTTCAGTCAGGTGCTCATGGTCGATCTTTGATGCCTAACCGTGTTCAACGGTTTCTCCAAGGTAAACCGTTAAAACAGGTCGTGGGGTCCTGCCCAACCGGATCACCGCACTGAAGTGCGGTGCTAATGAGATTGTCTAACTGCACCACTCCTGTTGTTCCTGGTGGTGAACTTAACCGACCCACTACACGAAAATCGCCCAAACTGAATCGTAGAAATTCAATTCTAAGCTTGACGGGGTGTTGCCGTCAGAATCCTCTCCACATACTTGGCAATAATATCAACCTCCAGGTTCACCGCATCGCCGGGCTTCAGGAACTGGAAGTTCGTGACCTCCCAGGTTTTGGGAATGACGGCAATTTCGAAAAACTCATCGGCAAGATTCGCCACCGTCAAACTGATGCCCTCGACCGTGATAGACCCTTTCAAGACGATGTAGCGGGCGATATCCGCGGGATAGCCGAAACGCATGGTGCGCGAGTCGTCGTGTTCCTCGGTACCCAAAAAGTTTCCGCGAGCGTCAACGTGGCCCTGGACAATATGCCCGCCGAGGCGCGTGGCCGGCGTCACGGCGCGTTCAAGATTTACGGGTGAGCCAGGCTGCAGACTGCCTAACGTGGATCGCATCAATGTTTCTTTGGAGACGTCCGCAGCAAAGGAATCGGGTTTTAGATCGAGCGCAGTGAGGCAGACGCCATTTACAGAAATGGAATCGCCTTCGCGCGAGTCTGCGGTTACAGTTCTGGCCGCGATTACGATGCGCGCATCTTCGCCGCGCGGCTCAATCGCGCGTACCTTACCCAGCTCTTCGATGATTCCAGTAAACATGTGTGTCACGGGAGAGCGGGGGCAAGCCTGCCTTCCCTACTGCGATAATGCTAAGTCGCGCGGAGTGCATCAAGCATGGAAATCTCCAGTCAGGAAGGGGGCCTGCCCCCGCTCTTTCTTTTAATCTCCACCATCATCCTGGCAAACACTTCGTCGATTGAAAGACTGCTCGAGTCAATTAAGACAGCATCATCCGCTTTCAGCAGTGGCGAATCTTCTCGGGTGGAATCACGACGATCGCGCTCAGTCATGTCGGCGAGCGTTTCCGCAAGGGTGCCGCTAGCACCCAGTGCCTGGTCTTCGTCAAAACGCCTTTGCGCGCGTTCATCCGGCGACGCGGTTAAAAAGAATTTCACGTCCGCGTTGGGAAACACTACCGTGCCAATGTCGCGCCCGTTCAGCACGGCGCCACGCGCTCCCAGCTCGCGTTGCCTTTGCACCATGGCCCGGCGCACGGCGGGAATTGTCGAAATCACGGATGATGTTTCGGTCACGTCTTCGTCCCTGATTCGTTCGGTGACGTCTCGTCCGTCGAGCCGGACCTTTAACGAATCTGGATCGCCTTCGAGCGTGATGTCCACCGCCGCCGCGAGGGCGCCAACACTGGTGTCGTCCGTTTCATGAATGCTTGATTCGATAACCGCGAGGGCGATCGCGCGATACATTGACCCGGTGTCGATGTAAAGCAATCCCAGTTCGCGGGCGAGCATCCGGCCCAACGTCGATTTCCCTGAACCTGAAGGGCCGTCGATGGCTATGATCATAATCGTCAGTTGCCAGTTGTCCGTTGACTTCGCCGTGGCTCCGCCACTTGATGTGCGGAAGGGCTCAGCCCTTCCGTTAAATCGTTTTAGCACCTGGGGCCCCGCCCCGGATTTCAAATTGGGGGCGCAGGCCCCATGATATTTAGGTCGTTTCCGGAAGGGCTGAGCCCTTCCGCACATCAGGTGGCAAAGCCATGGCGCGCTAGACTACTCACTCACCACTAACCACTGACTTTAATCCCAAGAGCGCCGTCTCAATATCTGCCCGCGAAACATCGTAATGTGTGACCATCCGGATAGCCGACCCAAAGCCTGAAGCCAGCACTCCGCGTGGCTGCAACGCGGCGCAGATTTCACTGGGCGATTGAGAAGCTTCCGACACGTCGACGATGACAATGTTGGTTACGACCTTTTCCGGATCGATCTTGAAGCCCGGAAGCTCGGCCAGACCGTCAGCCAGACGCCGCGCGTTTTCATGATCTTCATGAAGTCGCCGCGGCGTATCTTCCAGAGCTATCAATCCCGCGGCGGCCAGCACGCCGGCCTGGCGCATTCCGCCCCCCAGCATCTTGCGCACCACGCGAGCTTCGTCGATGAATTCGCGATCGCCCAGGAGCATGGAACCGACCGGCGCCCCCAGACCCTTTGAAAGGCAGAACATTACCGAATCAGCCGGCCGTGCCAGATCCGCAACCGTCTGGCCCAGGGCGACCGCTGCATTAAAGATGCGTGCGCCATCGAGGTGCACGGGAATGCCCAACGCGTGCGCGCGATCGCAGATGTCCTCAGTGCGTTCAGCCGTCAACAGAGTTCCCCCTGCCAGGTTGTGCGAATTCTCCAGCGCGATCAGTCCGGTCGGCGCCACGTAGTAAGCCGAGTTCGAATGAATGGCCGTCGCGATTTCATCCCAGGTCAGAATTCCACTGCCGTCGGCGCTGCGCACGGGACGCGCGAGCGTGCCGGAAAACGCCGCCATCGCCGCCATTTCAAAATTGAAGATATGGCCGCGCTCTTCAATTACCACTTCCTGCCCGGGCCGCGTGTGCAGCTTAACGGCAGTCTGGTTTCCCATTGAGCCCGTAGGAACGAAAATCGCCGCTTCTTTTTCAAAGATCTCGGCGGCGCGCTCCTGCAGCCGGTTGACGGTCGGGTCTTCGCCGTAAACGTCATCGCCGACTTCGGCTTCGGCCATCGCGCGGCGCATGGCGGGCGTGGGTTTGGTTACAGTGTCACTGCGCAGGTCGATCATGATGGTAGATATCGGGTGTCGGGTATCAGGTGTCAGTTAGTTCTTAAGAAAGCCGGGCGAACACTTCGTTCGACAGCAGGGCGCCAGTGGCGGTCAAGCGCAGCAAGTCATCATCGAATTCGATCAGACCCGCTTCGCTTAAACGATCGATTTCTTCCGAGTGATCGGCGCGCAGGTCAACGCCAAAGCGATCGCGATATTCCTTGAGGCTAATTCCAGTTAGCATCCGCATGCCAAGGAATACTGACTCGGCCCGCTTTTCGTCTTCGCTGAGCGCGGTGATTTCAATTACAGGCGAAGCTGCCCGCTCCACCATAGCAACATAACGCGCTGTATCTCGCTCGTTGGCCCAGCGCCGCCCCTCACCGTCAAAGGAATGCGCCGAACAGCCAAAACCATAATAAGGAGCCCCGGTCCAGTATTTGGCATTGTGACGGGATTCGTATCCCGGCAAGCAAAAGTTCGATATCTCGTAATGTTGGTATCCAGCAGCGCCAACCTTTTGGACCATCAACCGGTACATCTCCGCCGCCAAGTCTTCATCAGGCAGGGACCGCGCGCCGCGCTTGATCTGATCGGCGAGCGGCGTGGCTTCATGTACCTCCAACAAATAGAGCGAAAGGTGCTCCGGTCTTAGCCCCAGCGCCTCATCAAGATTGTGCGCCCAGGCTGCAAGTGTCTGGCCCGGCAGCGCTGCGATTAAATCAAAACTGATGTTGTCGAAACCGGCGGCGCGCAAATGATGAAAGGTTTGCCGGATGTCGCCCGCTGTGTGCGTGCGCCCGAGTTGTTTCAGCTCTCCGTCGGCGAAAGTCTGGGCGCCAAAACTGGCCCGGTTAATTCCCAGGCGGCGAAACTCCTGCAGCGTCTCAAGCTGCAGCTCCCCGGGGTTCAACTCCATGGTCAGTTCCGCTCCTTCGGCAACTCTGAATCGCCGACGAATCTCAGTCAGGATTGTTTGCAACTGCACAGGCGACAGCAGCGAAGGCGTGCCGCCCCCGAGATAGATAGTATCGATGTCTCTGTTCTCTGTTGGGAGCGAAAAAGCGCGGATCTCTTTCGTCAGCGCGCGGACATAGCGATTGGCCAGTGTCGGCTCGTACATGCCTGTCGCGAAGTCGCAGTAAGAGCAACGCGAGCGGCAGAAAGGCACATGGACATAGACGCCGGCGCGAGTAGTCAAAGGGTTAGGCATGATAGGAACTGGAAAATTATAGCACGCGACTGACAACCGCTTCGCTTCGACCCGACCGGTCGAAAACCAGCTTGATGCTCACGGACGACTTGGAGTTCAGCCGTCTTCAGACGGCTTCCCCGAAGGGTTACTAGCCCGGCGCTTCTAGCGCCGGGTCAAGCGTGGCTTAGTTTTATTAGCGCGCTTCAGCGTGCTTTCAACGGCTAAAGCCCAAAAGAGACAAGCCCGTTAAAACGGGCTTTTGAGCTGGCGACGCCTCACGCCCGGCCGTAAAACGGCCGGTCTAGTAACCTGCGGGAAAGCCGCGTGAACGCGGCTTAGCGTTCCTGTGGCTCACTTAAGTTGTTCTCTGAGCTTCCCTGGCAGTTTGGCCAGCACCAGGTCGTAAGAATTCCGCAGCAGTGCCTTTAGTTCAGTTTCCTTGAGCGCATCGAAGCTCTGCAGCGCGACCCAGTGGTAACGGGCCACGTAGGGCGCGGGCACAATCCCGTCGCGCTCCGTTAATTCAGAAAACTTCTCCGGAGTGCACTTAAAAGAAAGAACGTGATCTGACGCTTCCAGCGATGCGACCGCGAACATCTTTTTGCCAATCCGAAACAGCAGATCGTTTTCCCACTGTACGTCTTCAGTGACGTGGGGAAACGAAAGACAGTAAGCGCGAACTTTTTCGAGATCCATACAATCACCTGTCAGAACCGCCTGCGGTAACGGGCGGTTGAAGTAACCCGGAGGCATTGACATTGCAAGATCAACCGCCCGCTACCGCAGGCGGTTCTGAGAGACAAGCTGCGACCGCTCTTCGTCCCAACGCCACTGCGGATCGGGGCCAGCGAGATTCACTCCACCGAGCCACGCTTCAATCCCGTTTTGTGCAACATAATCATCTTCGCCGCGCAGCACCGAATCACCATGTCTTGTTAACGTAAAGGAAGTTTTCGAAAAGTCCGAATGGGAAGCAAGGGTCGCGCCATCGCCATTTACAATCGTCAATAAGGGCAGCTGTCCCTTCGCGAGCTGGCGCAACAAGAGCATGAATTGCGCATCACCGAGGCCGTAGATTGGTTCAGCCTTTCCGAAGGCTTCAAACAGCGGACCAAATTGCGCCGCACCGCCGGCGATAAGATTGAGCGCTCGATTCTCAATCTGCCCCAGACCGTTTCGCAGCGAGGGGAATCGAGCCAAATGTTTTTGCAGCGCTGCGCCCAGGAATGGCAGGGCGGAAGTGTCACTAGCTAACAGCGTGACCAGGTCGCGCGGGTCCGGCGAGGAATACGCCGCCCACGAGGTAGAGCCAAGGTCCAATTCCGCCACTGTTACTTCGTGGCGTTTGCCGAACAGTGACATCATCTGCTCGCCGCTTAACTCACCCAAGCCGCGGAATTCTTTGATCCCCGGAAACGCGCCGATGCAAATCAGGCTGAGCTTGGTTGGGCCGCGCTCTCTCTGCGCGAACCAGTTGAGGAGATAAACCAGGTGAATCTGACAGAACAGATCGTGCTCAAACCAGAGCACAACCTCTTCGTGTTCGGAAAACCTCTCGAGGGCTTCTTCCTGGCGGCGCAGATCGTTTTCGCATTCTTCGATCGCTAGATCATATGCACTGCTAAGATGTTTCGCGCGCACGCGGCGCCACTCATCGTCATTCAACCCGCCGGGTGCTGGCCCACAAATCAGCGCTTCGCGCCAGGCGAGATGCTCACCGGGGAGGCTGGTATTCCTTGCGATTCCGGCAGAGGAATCGCCGTTATGGATGTGCAGCATTGTTATGCGGTTCATTCTAACATCGGAATCGAATACAATCAGCCCGCCTCTATGGACGCAGAAATCCTGATCGACTTTGAAGAGTTTTGGGCGCGGTTAAGCGAAGACATTCGCACCGCGCGCGAATCAGTCTTTGTCCAGACGTTGGCCTGCGAAGGCGATGCGATTGGGAAACTGCTGGGCTCCAGCTTGCTCGCAGCGCCTGCTGCCGACAAGCGGATCCTGGCCGACTCCTTCACCAAAATCGTGCTCAGCGATAAGTTTCGCTTCTCTCCGGGAAATTTTGCCAATGCCGAGTTACGCCGGGAAGCGCGCGAGACTGCCAACCTCTTTCAGGAAATGAAAAACGGGGGCGTGCAACTTAAGTTTACGAACCCTTACGGAATTACGCCGCGCAGCATTCTCAGCCGTAACCATAAAAAGTTGATCCTGCTTGACGACCGCGTGGCTTACATCGGGGGCATGAATTTCAGCGAACACAATGCCGCCTGGCATGACATGATGTTGCGCATTACAGATGCCGCCGCCGTCGCTTTCTTACGTGAAGATTTTCTTTCTACCTGGGGCGGACAGGATCGCAAATCCCGCGCTGAATTCGAGGGGATGGAGCTTTACAGCCTGGACGGGCGGGCAAACGGGGAAGCCTTTGGGCGGGTGCTGAACTTGATCGATGCCGCGCACCACTCAATCTTTGTCGAGAGCCCTTACATTACGTTTCCTTTTTACGAGCGGTTGCGCAATGCCGCAGGTCGTCGGGTTGCGGTCACAATCGTGACGCCGCAACATAATAATTGGGGCTTCTTTTCCGAGTATGCGCGCCTGGAATCGACGCGCTCGGAAATCGATCTGCGGTTCTACCAGGGCAGGATGAGCCATTTGAAGGCCATGCTGATTGACGACGAATACTTGATTGCTGGCTCTTCGAATTTTGATTACTTGAGTTACCGCATGTATCAGGAAACCGTGGCGGTGATCACCGACAGCCGCGTCATCGCCGAGTTTCGCGAGCGCGTCATGATTCCTGACCGGGCGAATGCGACCAGCGTGCAATGCAAAGCCAGCCTCGCAGCCCTGAATTGGTTACGGTTCAAAGTTAAGGTGCTGGATACGGCGCTGACAATTCTCACTTAAGGCTTCATATGCTCGCCGCCCAGGATCGCATCAGCGCAAATGACTACGAAAGAGTGTGTGGCTAGGACGCTAGCTGAAGCTTGTACTCTATACGCCTGGAAGAGACATTGAACTCCGATCCCAACAGGTGTTTAGAGTACAAACTTTAGTTTGCTCACGTTTGTGGTCCACAGACTTTATTTCCCCGTTCCCTCCACAAGCGAGAGGACATCATCCTTGATCCATGATCGCCGGTTGAAAATGTAGCGCCGGCGGGAATCGCGAAACGATAATGTCACCGGCTCGTCCAAAGCGACGCCATAGCTCGCGCGACACAGCGGCTCGTGGAAATCGCCGCCGCCGGCCAGCAGGTTCTTGATCTGCCGGTCATCGGCGCCCATACGAAAAATCATCGGCACCGCTTCGTCAACGGGCAAGTCACTTAGCCAGCGATCTCCTACGCAAAAGGAAGCGAGCGCCGTCATTGAGAGGGGGAGGTTATCGGGCATCCTGGCTCTGAGACCCAACAGCACGCCGCGGTAAAACTCTCGTTCAGAGGTCGCGGCATCGTAATCAATTTGCAGCGCGGAAACGTTGCTCCGTTCGAGCGATTTCAGCACCAGCTCAATCACTTTTTCTTTTTGCGTTGCCGACAGCGCCGGC
>JAWVFI010000049.1:0-20395 GCA_033856235.1 Blastocatellia bacterium
TGGAAAACATCTTCCGCTTCATTGAAGAAAAAGGCGTGCCGCCGTTTCAGGCCGCCATCGAAGGCACCAAAGAGATTGGACTCGCGGTCAGCGCGACCACCCTTTCGCTGCTGGCGGTGTTTCTGCCAGTGGGCTTCATGGGCGGGATCGTTGGTCGGTTCATGTCTTCCTTCGGACTGACGTCATCATTCGCGATTGCGGTTTCGTTGCTGGTCTCGTTCACCCTGACGCCAATGCTGGCGGCGCGCCTGATCAAGCGCAGTGACGACGCTAAGGAAGGACCGTTTGAGCGGGCCACCGAGCCGGCGGACCACGGTTCAAAGCAATCGCGGTTCTACCGTCCAATCGATCGTGTCTATACCGCGATGTTGAAATGGTCGATGGCGCACCGCTGGATGATCGTGCTGGCCTGTGTGCTGGTGATCATCAGCATCGTGCCCCTCTTCATGTTCGTGGGCAAAAACTTTCTGCCCGTGGACGACCAGTCGCAGTTTGAAATCACTGTGCGCACGCCCGAAGGTTCCACCCTGCCGTCAACTTCCGCGTTGACCGAGCACATCGCCACCGACCTGCGTCAACTGCCCGGAGTCACGGACACGCTGGTTACGATTGGCAGCGGCCAACAGCAGTTGGTGAACGTGGCTTCCATTTACGTGAAGATGGCGCCAATCGAAGAGCGCAGCGTCAATCAAAGCCAGGTCATGACGCGCGCGCGCACCGAAGTGCTGTCCAAGTATCTCCAGCAATATCCAAACCAGTTGCGCACCAGCGTGCAGCAGGTGGCGGCCATCTCCGGCGGCGGTTTTCGCAATGCTGACATTCAATTCGTCATCGGCGGGCCCGACCTGCAAAAGCTGACGAAGTATTCCGAAGACCTTCTGGCAAAGATGAAGACGGTCCCCGATGTAGTCGATGCCGACTCCACCCTCGTTATTGGCAAGCCCGAGGTGCGGGTGGTCATCGACCGCGCGCGCGCCGGAGATCTTGGCGTCCGTATAGGCGACGTGGCCCAGGCCTTGAACACTCTGGTGGCGGGGCAAAAGGTTTCCACCTTCAACGCGGGCACCGACCAGTACAACGTGCGCGTGCGCGCTATCGGCGAGTTTCGCGCCAGTATCGACGCCCTGAAGCGGATGATTGTGGCTTCGTCGAAAGTTGGCTGGGTCAGTCTGGACAACCTCGTGCGGGTGGAAGAAGGCACCGGTCCCTCGGCCATCGACCGGCTGAATCGCCAGCGCCAGGTGATGTTGCTGGGAAACGTCAAACCCGGCGGATCGCAGGCCGCGGTGATCAGCAAGATGAACGAGTTCGCCAAAGAAGAAAAAATGGAATCCACCTACAAGAGCGGGCTGGCGGGGCGATCAAAAGAGTTGGGACGCGCTGGGTATTACTTCATGCTCGCTTTCCTGCTCTCGTTTGTCTTCATGTACATGGTGCTGGCGGCGCAGTTTGAATCATTCATCCACCCGATCACCATCTTGCTGACGCTGCCGCTGGCTATTCCGTTTGGCATCCTGTCGTTGCTGGTGACCGGACAGACCGTAAATATTTTTTCAGGGCTCGGGCTGCTCCTGCTGTTTGGCGTAGTAAAGAAAAACGCCATTCTGCAAATCGATCATACGAACGGTTTGCGCGCGAAAGGCATGGAGCGTCATGAAGCGATTATTCGCGCCAACCGCGATCGCCTGCGCCCGATCCTGATGACCACGATCGCTCTGGTTGCCGGAATGATGCCGCTGGTTATTTCCAGTGGACCGGGTTCGGGGACCAATCGTTCAATTGGGGTCCTGGTGGTGGGCGGGCAATCGCTTTGTTTGTTGCTGACGCTGCTGGCGGTGCCAGTGTTCTATTCGCTTTTTGACGATCTGGCAAAGAGCCGCGTCTGGGGCCGAATCGGCGGCGGTTTTTCCGGAGTCAAAGTGTGGGCCAGGCGCAAAGCGGCCACTACGACCGCTTCGCTGTTTGGATTGAAGTGATAATGAGTTCGATATTAGAAATAGACTGTTCTAGGAATCAGGCGGAGGTCGTGCTTTTGCGGCTTCGCCGCCGCACAGTGCGGAAAGGCTCAGCCTTTCCGACAACCGTGCCAAAAATCCTAGGCGAGGCTGCGCCTCGTCATGGAGGCGTAGCCTCCAAACCTTCTGAAGGCGTCGGCCCGGAAAGGCTGAGCCTTTCCGCACTGTGCGGCGGCAGAGCCGCGATTGGTGTGGCGCGTCTGATCCTGGCCGCGTTCCTGTTGCTCGCTTTTCTAGTTACTGGCCTTGCCCAACAACCCGCAGAGTCGCCGACCCCGGCAACTACTTCCACCTTGAACATTCCTTTCATCGCGAAGGATTTTCGCGCCAGCGCCAGCCGGCCCCTGCCGGAGTTGGGCCGTGTGGGAGTTGATTCCGCACAGCAACGGCCACTGACTTTGCGCGAGGCGCTGGAGATGGCCCTCGTTAACAACAAAGACATTGAGGTGGGTCGCGATAACGTCGCTATAGCCGAATTTGATTTGCTGGGCGCGCGTGGTGCTTATGATCCAAAGCTCAGCACCCAGACCTACTTCGAGCGGATTAAGACACCGGCAGCCAGCTTCCTCAGTGGCGCTTCGGAGGCGGTTGAGACTAGCGACTTTACCGGTACGGCCCGGTTGGAAGGTCTGGCGCCAAAATATGGCGGCAATTACCGGATCGAGTTTTCTTCGATACGGCAGACCAGCAATAGCCAGTTTGCCGCGCTCAATCCCCAGTATCCGACCGGGCTGACATTTAATTACGCCCAGCCGCTGTGGCGCGGTCTACGTTTCGATTTGCCTCGGCGTCAGATCGAAGTCGCCAAAAAGAACCTCTCGCTTACCGACGCGCAATTTCGCCAGCGGGCGATTGAAACGATCACGAACGTCCAGCGCGTTTACTGGGACCTGGTGTTTGCTTTGCGCAATTTGCAGGTCCAGCGCGATGCCGTACGCGACGCGCGCTCGCAACTTGAGCACAACAAGCGCCTGGTGACTGAAGGCACACTCGCGCCGATCGACATCGTCGCGGTGGAAACGCAGGTCGCCACTTTTGAGCAAGGCGAGTTCACTGCGCTGGAAGATGTTTCGCGCGCCGAAAATAATCTGAAGAACCTGATCGCGGAAAACCGCCAGGCGCCTTTGTGGAATACTTCGATTGTGCCCATTGACAATGTGGACCTGGAGGTGCCGAAAGTTTCCTTGCCGGTGGCGCTGAAGGCGGCCCTGGAAAACCGGCCGGAGCTCCGCCAGTCCGATTTGCTTCGTGAGATAAACGAACTGGACCAGCGGCTCTATCGCGACCAGACGAAACCGCAAGTTGATCTCGTGGGCAGCTACGGCGTGGTGGGCACTGCCGGCACTGTGGTTTCGACGACGAATCCGTTCACGCGTTCGAGCGACCAGTTGCGGGATCGCGTCAATCAACTGTCGGTACTTGGCGGGCTGGCGCCTTTGCCCGCGACACCGGCGGGGACTCTGCCGCCGGAGTTGGTCGGCGGTTATCCGCAATCGCTGCGCAATCTGTTCACGAACCAGTTCAATAATTTCCGCTTCGGAGTAGCCGTGAGTTTGCCTTTGCGCAACCGGACGGCTGAAGCAAACCTGGGCCGTTCTTTGGTCGAGGGAAAACGCATCGGCACTCAACGCGAGCAGTTGGAGCAGCTGGTCCAGGTGGACGTGCGTAACGCTTTGCAGGTTTTACGTTCAACGGAAGCGCGTTTACGCGCCGCGGCGACGGGCCGCGATGCGGCGGAGAAGCAATACGCCAGCGAGCAGCGCAAGTTTGACACCGGGCAATCGACGGTATTCCTGGTGTTGGAACGCCAGACCGCGCTGACCACTGCCCGCGCGAACGAATTACGCGCGCAAACGGATTTGAATAAGGCGATCGCTGAACTGCAGCGGGCCACGGGAAATGCGCTGACCGCAAATAATGTAACCGTGAAAGTGCGTTAGACAGCCCCTACAGAACCTGCGGAGGTAACCCTTGCCTGAAGATCAATTCCTCGAAACCTGGAACATCCACGCGCGCATTAATCTCTACCTGCTGGAATCTGTTGAAGCGGCGGCCCTCGCCAGCTACTCGGCTTCCAAGGGTCGAAACATCGGCGAGCAGTTTGCGCATATTCATAACGTGCGTTTGATGTGGCTAAAGGCCGCGGCTCCCGAGCTCTTGAAAGGTCTGGCAAAGATCGAAAATCACCAGGCCAAAGATAAGAAGCTGCTGCAGAAATCGCTCACCGACTCCGGCCGGGTGATGGCGACCCTCCTCGCCCAGAGCGCGGCAGCGGGTGGAAAAGTGAAAGGCTTTAAGCCGCACGTGTGGGGTTTTCTCGGTTACCTGATCTCGCACGAGTCACACCACCGTGGACAGATCATGCTCTCGCTAAAGCAGGCGGGCCATCCGCTGGACAAGAAAATTCAGTACGGTTTGTGGGAGTGGGGCGTGCGGTAACGGAATAATAGGAGCAGACGGCAGGAGCAGGCGGCAGGGGCAGGCGGCAGGAGCAGTTGTTTTCTGCTCCTGCCTACTGCTCCTGCTTCCTGCCCTTTCCCACACTCGCCACCGTCCATAAGGGAAAGTGATCCGAAACCGTTAACGTCCGATCAATACCGGAGCTCTCGGCCTGTAAACCTCGCAGCCAGATCCAATCCAACTTCAATTCAATCGTGATTAGCGCTTTCGTCTGGAACGTTGGTACGTCGCTATGGAATGGCGTTTGGAAGTCTGCGTCTACAAACAACCTCGAGGTCTCTTCTCCCGCATTAACCTCCCAGGTGTTGAAATCGCCCAGCACGATCGCGGGCATGGTTTTGGGATAGTGATTCAAATCAGCGAGCACTGCGCGCATCTGATCCAACTTTTTCGCGACCGTGATGCGCGTTTCCGCATGCACGGAATAGACCCGAATTGTCTGGGTTCCGATTGTGATCGTGGCCCCCAGGGCCGAACGCCTGCGGCCGCCGGGGCCTTCGTGCGGCAAAACGATGTGGGTTGTGTTCGTTAAGGGATACGCGCTCAGAATTGCCACTCCGGTCTCTTCCTCTTTGGCGCCCTTGGTCGCCGGCGGCGCCGCCCACGCGTAGAACATGCCCAGTTCCTGGGCCAGCATCCGGGCCGTGTTCGCGTTACCGCTGCGGACCTTGTTGCGGTCAACTTCCTGCAGGCCGACGAGCGTGGCGCCACCCAGGCCGGCGCCGCTCTTCAGACTTTGAACAATCCGCTGCAGTTCATCCCCGCTGCGCCAGCGGGTGTTGTAGGAAACGATCTTGATTTGGTATGGGCCATTCCTGGGAGCCGAGAATTTGGACGACCCGCCCTCTTCGAGCAATGACGGTTCCGGTTTCGCTGCAGGAGTTTGAGCCAGCAACATCATGGGGACTACCAGGAAAGCAATCAACAGAGGCCCGAAGCTTGCGCGGAGACGACGGGCTTTGCTCGTGTGGGTTTTCATATATCGGTCAAGTCTTGCGCTGGCGACGTCGTGCTTTCGAGGCGTTTAGAGTACCAACTTTAGTTGGGTTTTTTCCTCAGCGATAAAAACCCGATTAAAGTCGGTGCTCTGAACAGCGCTTTCCGAAGTGGGACACTGCACTTGCAATGTGTCTCACGAAACCAGGAATGGCAGGTTTCATCCAGGCAGCGAGGCTACTGAAGCACCCGGGGGTAAGTCAACCGCTCATACTTGACCAAACACAATGGTTCAGTTAAACCTCAACAGCGATGGCCGATTCACAAATACACCTCGACGCGCTGGCGGTTTTTTCTCATCCGGATGATGCCGAGCTGACGGCGGCCGGAACGCTGTTGAAGTTGAAGTCGCTCGGCTATCGCACCGGCGTGCTCGACATGACGCACGGCGAGATGGGCACCCGTGGGACGACGGAGATTCGCGCGAAGGAATCCCTGGATGCAGCCGCGATCATGAAACTGGACCTGCGCTTAAACCTGGACCAGCCTGATGGCCATATCTGGCTGACCGAAGCGACCAGAGCGGCCATGGTCCGCATGATTCGCACGCACGGGCCAAAAGTAATTCTTACTTCGCACTGGGACGATCCGCATCCCGACCATGCTGCGACCAGTCGCATTGTGCGGGAAGCGTGCCGGCTGGCGACTATGCGCCGCTATGATGAGGGGGCCGGTTTGGATGCGGTGCGCATGCCGGCTATCGCTCACGCCGTTTCGTCACGTCTCGTGATGCCTTCGTTCGTGGTTGATGTTTCCGAGTTTGTGGAAGATAAAATGCGCGCCATCAGGGCGCACGCCTCACAATTTTTTCATCCTGATTCCAAAGAACCGACGACGCGAATCAGCGAACAGGGCTTCCTGCAGCAGGTCGAGTGGCGAATGCGCTATTACGGCTCTTTGATTGGGGTGACGGCTGGCGAAGCTTTCTATGTCCGCGAGGCCCTGAACGTCGCTGATCCGGTGGCCCTGCTGACCCAGCCCATGAACATCTATTCCTAGTCAGAACCGCCTGCGGTAGCGGGCGGTTGATCTCTCGCCACACCAGCTTCATAGGGGCCGAGATCAACCGCCCGCTACCGCAGGCGGTTCTGACAATGCTCTACTTCTGCTTCTCGCTGAGGATGGTTCTGGCAATTGAGATTACTGCCGTCGCCCGCGGCGCCTCACGCTCGAAATTGCGCGCCAGTTGTACCGCTTCCGTATAGTTCTCCTGCGTCAGCGTGCGGAAGAGTCCGGTTAAGTTGAAGTCATCCACCGTACTTGTGCGTATAGAAGTCATGCTGGGTGTCTGCAACCGGATCATCAAACGCCCGTCTTCGCCGGTAAAGTCCTGGGCCGAGTTGGCGGCTTTCGCAATTTCCGGTAACGCTTCCCAGCCACGCGGCGCATCGAGGCTCATTAGCGCATTAGCCACCGCAATCAGCGCTCGCGGACGGTCCGCATCGGAGGGTTCTATCCGCCGCGCTTCCGCCGCCGCCTCGGCAACGATCTCCAAAGCCTTCTCACGATCGGTCTTCGGCATGGTCTTGACTGCCTGGGTAAGGACCCAGACCCTTTGAATGTGGGACAGCTCACCGGTGCGGGCGATGTTCAGGGTCTTTTCCGTGTCCTTCTTTTCCACTACGTTCAAAGCCAGGGTCATGTCGATGTAGGGCCGCACTTTGTCGCGCATCTCACTGTCATCGATCTTTTCCACAAAATCGCGCGCCCGCAGGTCGCCCTTGTTCGCATTGATCGTTGCCAGTTGCAGGTAGATCGCATTGCGTTCGGCCGGAGTCCTGGCGCGATCAATCCGGTCGAGCAGGGCCTTTTCCCGATCTGCAGGGTTCTGCTCCGGCGCAAGCCCGCGCTGCGGGAGGCCGTCATCGTCATCTTCATCTCGGGCGCTACGCTGGGTGCCCTGGCCCAACGAAGCCATTTCGCCGCGCAGCTGATCCGCTGTGGCCTTAGGCGCGTACTGTTCAAAGAGCGGCAGCAGGCGCCTGATCACCAGGAACTTCCCCTGAATTCCGGATGAGCTCCGATCCTGTTCCGGCGGCGGTAAAGGGCGCAGCAGGATCGCGGCCGCAATCCTCATGTAGGCCGCGCGTAGTTCAGGCGCAACCTCGGGCGGAGGCATGCGCTGGTTCATCTGCGAAGTATTCTGCCCTCCTTCGCGCTCAAAGACGACGAACAGGTGCGGCGTGAAAAGGTAAGAAGAGAGAAGGGAAACGGTATTGGCGTCAGATTGCAGGTCGGCCTCGGCGTTCATCAACATTCTGCTGTAGCGCTGGTCAGCCGCAGCTGGATTCTTGTCGCGCAGGAAGGAAAGAAAGTTCAAGCCATCCATTGTTACCGTTCCCAGGACCGGATCGGCAAACTGCAGGGCCCGCTCCATGTCAGTATCCAAAAGTTGATTTGCCAGTTGCAGCCGCTGTCGCGTGGCCGCGGATGTGTCACCCACGCCCGGGGGCGCCGGAGTACTATCGGCTTCCTGCTTTTTCGCTTCCTTTAATTTGTCCAGCAGTTCTTCGCCCAGGAGGCGGTCGCGTTTGGCGGCGAGGCGCAGCACTTCTAAACGAAGATTCGGTGGCCGGACCAGCGCGAAACCTCTGCCTTCCGCCTGTTGTCTTTGCCGGTCTTCTTCAGATCGACGCGCGGCTTCCTGATCGGCCAGCTCGGCTGCGTCCCAGGCTTTGCGAAACAGAGTGCGTCCCTGATCAGGATCAGCGTCCCACAGCGCATCACCGATGCGCGCTTGGGTGCGAGCGCGCAATGTTTGATCGGTGAAGTTTTTGACGTCGTCCGCCAGGGTCACCAGCAAAGAAACGGCAGTGGCCCGTCGCTCTTTGGCGGCGCGCTCAGCAGCAGCGTTGACCGCGGCCTTGTTACTGCTGAGGCTCTTGCTGGCAGTATCCGCCGCCGGCTTGTTCGCTTGCGCAATAGTTAGGGTGACGAGGGAGAACAGGCAGACCAAAACCATGGAAGAGCGCATAACTAAAGTCATGGGAATCTCCGGAACCACAGACAGATCGATAGTACGAGAGCTTGGCGCTAGAACGCAGCCGTGGCGCGTAAGTTCCAAAAAGATGAGTTTATCGCGGGTCAAGTCAGCCGCGCTCGCGGCTTTGCCGCAGCACAGTGCGGTAAGGCTCTGCCTTACCGTTAAGGAAGGTTTTATTATTGAGGCTGCGCCTCAACCGAGGCGTAGCCTCGGAGAATCGAATCCATGCGTCGGAAAGGCACAGCCTTCCGCACAGTGCGGCGGCAGAGCCGCTGTTGGATCTTAACCAGGATATCTTCAATGACGAATAAATAAGGGAAGCTTTAACAGTTACCCGGCCGTTATTAAACCGCAATTACTTCGAGGTCCGGATCCACTTCCTGCTTCAACATTCCTTCGATGGCCATTAGCGTGCCGGTCAGCGAGCTGGGACAACTACCGCAGGCGCCCTGGTAGCGAATGCTGAGGGTGTGATCTTTCAGCCCGAGAATTTCCAGATAACCGCCGTCACCGGCCAGGGCCGGGCGGACCTTTTCATCGAGGATCTCATTGATGCGCAGCAAACGCGGATCGCCGCTCACGACCGCGCCGATCGCCCCGCCCAGAGCTTCCGCCGCTGAACCGCCATTTGTGTTGGTCACTGATTCAGCCGCCCGGATCGGCACGGCGAGAGTTGGCAGTAGGTCATCCCAGTCGGCGGCATCTTCCTTCTCCACTGTCACCATGCGATCCATGTAGAACACGGAAACGACGTTGCCCACTTCGAACAGGGCCTTGGCGAGAGGATCGTCCTGGGCCTTGGCTGCTGAATCGAATTGCCGCGCCACGCCATTAGTAACGGCCTCTCGCAAAATAAACTTCACCGCATTCGGATTTGGAGTTTCTTCAATGTCGCTGATCTTTGGCATTAGTGCTTTGTCCTTACTGATGTTTTGCTTGCTGTAAGGTTCATTATACGCGTTGCCGCCGGGATAGCCGAATTGGCGCTGAACTGGATTATGCATCAGCGTACAAACGGTTTTTCATGCTGGTTTCGTTGATCATTTCCACGAGTGAAAATGGGGCCGATTCTGTCGCGAACTTTGGGCTCAAAAGTGAGTCTGAAAGTGTTGCCAAAACCAGGAGGTGGGCATATACTCCGACGCCTCACTTGACCCCCTTTCCAAAAGGTGAGACAAGTTGAGAAAAGAGGCAGGCGATTGCGAGGGTCGTCCTGCCTCTGCTCTTTTTTGGAGAAGCTAGAGACCAGAGGCTAGAGACTAGAATCAGAACAAGAACCAAAAGTCCCAGTCTCTAGCATCTAGTCTCTAGCCTCTAAATCAATGAACATCGGCATCACAGTCTATCCGACCTACGGCGGCAGCGGCATCGTCGGTTCCGAGTTGGGAAAGGAACTGGCCGCCCGCGGTCACACGGTGCACTTCATCGCTTCAGCCCTGCCCACACGGCTGACACAATTGAATGAGCGCGTGCGTTTTCATGAAGTCGAGATGATGTCGTATCCGCTGTTTGAGCATCAGCCCTACACGCTCGCTCTGGCCACCAAGATGGCCACCGTGGCGGAAACGGAAAACCTCGATCTACTGCATGTTCACTACGCGATTCCCCATTCCATCAGCGCCATCCTGGCGCGCGAGTCTCTAAAGCCGCAACGCCGGCTTCCGGTGATCACAACGCTGCATGGGACAGACATCACGCTGGTAGGCGCGAACCGATCGTATCTGCCTATTACTCGCTATGGCATTGTCCAATCAGACGGCGTAACAGCGATTTCGCATTACCTGAAGCAAGCTACCATCGAAACTTTTCAGTTTGAAGACATCGCCGTCATCCCGAATTTCATTTGCGCTTCAGACTACCAGCGGCATCCGGTGCCGGAGCTGCGTGCGCAGCTCTCGCCCGATGGCGTGCCGTTGCTGGTCCATGTTTCCAATTTTCGTCCGGTAAAGCGTCCGGTGGATTGCGTCGATATCCTGGCGCGCGTGCTACAGGAAACACCAGCGCGGCTGGTGATGGTGGGCGACGGGAGCGAGCGGACGAATGCCGAGCACCGGGCCCATTGTCTGGGCATAGCCGAGCACTGCGTCTTTGTCGGCAAGCAGGCGAACATCGTGGAATATCTTTCGACCGCGGATGTGCTTTTGTTGCCATCGGAGCAGGAGTCGTTTGGCCTCGCGGCGCTGGAGGCGATGGCTTGCGAGGTTCCGGTAATAGCCACCAAAGTGGGAGGCTTGCCGGAAGTGGTTGACGATGGCGACACCGGATATCTGAGCGCGGTGGGCGATATCGAAAAGATGGGCGCCGACGCAGCGCGTTTGGTAAAAGACGAGTCCCTGCGCCGCGCCATGGGCCAGCGCGCCCGCGAGTCCGCTGTTTCGCGTTACAGCACCGACCGGATCATTCCCCAGTACATCGAGTTTTATGAGCGAGTGCTGGCATCGAATTCCAAGCCAACTTGAACTGTTATTTGCGGCTCGCCGCCGCACAGTGCGGAAAGGCTTAGCCTTTCCGGGCAACCAGATCTTGCTCCCTGAAAGGCTGCGCCTTGAAGGACACGAGGAGGCGAAGCCTCAAAGCAAGAAAAACCACCGCCGGAAAGCCGGAGGCTTTCCGCACTGTGCGGCGGCGAGCCGCGAGCTGTACGACCATCTTCGACTACGTTGCGAACCCCTTGGCTTTACCCCCTCTTTCATACTAACCTTCCGCACGTTTAGCTGGAAAGAATTGCCCGGGAGTTATCTCACCATGAAATACCGAATTCCGCTTGTCCTGGTTCTTGTTCCGCTCCTCGTCCTGACATCGTTGGCCCAGCAACCAGCCACCAAACCGCAGGAAGACGAAGTGGTCCGCATTACCACTAAACTGGTCCAGGTCGATGCCGTCATTACCGACAAACACGGCAAACTGGTAACTGATCTGAAACCGGAAGAACTGGAGATTTCCGAAAACGGACGCCCGCAGAAGATTACGAACTTTTCTTTCTTCCTGGCTGAAACAGCACCGCCACCGCCACCAGTCGCGCGTGAGGCTGACAGGAACGGCGTCCCGGCGCCGCCGGTGAAACTGCGCCCGGATCAGGTGCGCCGCACGATTGCCCTGGTGGTTGACGATTTGGGTCTGTCGTTTGAAAGCACTCACTACGTCCGCCGGGCTTTGAAGAAATTTGTTGACGAGCAAATGCAGCCCGGGGATTTGGTGGCGATTATCCGCACTGCCGGCGGCATGGGCGCCTTACAACAATTCACTTCTGATAAGCGGCAACTCTATGCGGCGATTGAACGCGTGAAGTGGTTCGCCAATGGTCGAGGAGGCATCGGTGTCTTTGCACCGCTGCAGGGTAATAACCCCTCGGGCCAGGACACACCTGCGGCACAGGTCGACAATGTCGGCCTGCATAGCGAGGATCTGGATGAGTTTCGTGAGGACCTGTTTTCCGTCGGCACTTTGGGGGCAGTGAATTATGTGGTGAAAGGTCTGAAGGATCTGCCAGGCCGGAAATCCATTTTGCTGATCTCTGACGGTATCCCCATCATGAGCCGAGTCGATCCGGGTGATCACAGCGAGCGCGTGCTCAGCGCGCTGCAGAGCCTCACTGAGCAGGCGAATCGCGCGTCGGTCGTGATCTACACCATGCAAGCCAGCGGGCTGCAAACTTTGGGCCTCACAGCAGCCGACAATACCAGCGGCTTTTCCTCGCAGCAGCTTCGGGATCAGGAGAATTCCCGTCGCGACAGCTTCTTCGAATCGCAAAATGGCTTGAACTTTCTGGCGGACGAAACCGGTGGAATCGCCATCCGCAATAACAACGATCTCAGCGGCGGCATCAAGCGCGTGATGGAGGATCAGAGTGGTTACTATCTGATTGGTTACCGGCCGGACGATTCGACCTTTGATTCGCGCGGGCGGCGCAAATTTCACAAGCTGAGCCTAAAAGTGTTGCGGCCCGGCAAGTTCAACGTTCGCATGCGCAAGGGATTCATCGGCGTTCCCGATTCCGAGGCCCTGCCCCCTGCGAAAACGCCCGCGCAACAATTAATCGGCGCCGTGACCTCGCCCTTCGGCTCAGCCGGAGTCCACCTGCGGCTGACCTCTCTGTTTGCTAACGACGCAAAGGCGGGCTCGATCCTGCGCTCTTTACTGCATGTGGATGCTTCTGACCTGACCTTTACCGACGAACCGGACGGCTGGCACAAAACAGTCTTTGACATCATGGCGATCACGTTTGGCGATAACGGGCTGGTAATCGATCAACTCAGTCACATTCATACCATGAGAGTGCGCGGCGCAGAATATCAACGCATGCTGCAGCGTGGGTTCGTCTACTTCGTTACCGTACCGATCAAGAAGCCCGGCGGTTATCAACTTCGGGCCGCCTTGCGCGATGAAGCGTCGTCGCGGGTTGGCTCGGTAAGCCAGTTCGTAGAAGTGCCGGATTTGAAAAAGAATCGCCTGAATATTTCCGGAATTCTGCTCAGCAGCGTCCTGGCCTCCGATCTCAAGAAGGTCAATATCCCGACGATCGGACCGACGAACGTCGGCCAGGAAGTAGCCGGCTCTGATCCAGCTTCCAGCGCGGCCGTGCGACAGTTTCGTCGCGGAGCAGCAATTAGCTACGGATACTTTATCTACAATGCAAAACTGAATAAGAGCACTCTGCGGCCGGAACTGATCACTCAAATAAAGTTGTTTCGAGAGGGGCAACTCGTCTTCACCGGAAAGGAATTACCATTCGATTTCAGCAACCAACCTGACCTGAAACGCATGACCGGCGGTGGCGCTCTGCAACTGGGAAGCGAAATGGCCCCGGGCGATTACGTGCTACAACTGCTGGTCACCGACATTTTCGCTGACCCCAAACACCGCACCACGACGCAATGGATTGATTTCGAGATCGTGCAGTAGGATTTGAGGCCAGGGTTTCAGGTTTCAGGTTTCAAGTTTCAGGTTTAGGTATCTTGAGGTTGAATAGAGAGGCGGGCCGATACCGGCAAACTTGAAACTCCAACCCTTGAACCTGAACCCTTCCCATGCGTTCCATCATCATCGGCACTGCCGGCCACATCGATCACGGAAAGACTGCCCTCGTGCGCGCGCTCACTGGCGTTGACGCGGACCGCCTGCCTGAAGAAAAACGTCGCGGCATCACTATCGATCTTGGGTTCGCCGATCTCGATTTAGGAGACGTGCGCGCCGGGTTTGTGGATGTCCCCGGACATGAACGCTTTGTGAAAAACATGCTGGCCGGCGCCCATGGAATTGATTTGGTCGCCCTCGTCATTGCCGCCGATGAAGGAGTAATGCCGCAAACGCGCGAGCATTTCGAGATCTGCCGCTTGTTGGGCGTTGCCCAGGGCCTCGTAGTGATTACCAAAAAGGATCTGGTAGATGAAGAGTTACTGGCGCTGGTCGAAACGGAAGCCCGCGACCTCGTGCAGGAATCGTTTCTGGCAGCCTCGCCCATGGTGGCAGTGAGCGCTCGCACCGGAGAGGGAATTGACGACCTCAAGCACATGCTGCGACAGATGGCACTCAACATTCCGGCGCGTCCCGCAGATTTCATCACTCGCCTCCCTATCGATCGCGCGTTCACGATGAAAGGCTTTGGCGCGGTAGTAACCGGCACCTTGATAGCCGGCGAGATCTCGGAAGGAAGCGAGCTGGAGTTGCTGCCGTCCGGTTCGCGCGTGCGCGTGCGCGGCTTGCAGGTCCATGGCGCGGCGGTGCCGCGAGCGACAGCGGGTCAACGCACCGCGGTAAACCTGGGTGGCGTCGACACCGCCGCCATCGAACGCGGCATGGTGCTGGCTCCGGTCGCCTCCCTGCACCCGACGCAAATCATTGATGCGCGGATCGAGGTCCTGAAGAGCTCGCCGCGAGCTTTGCGTTCACGCGCTCGAGTGCGGGTGCATTTGGGCGCGGCTGAAGTCCTCGCGCGGGTTAGGGTGCTCGAAACTGGAGGCGAAATCCCACCCGGCGAGACTGGCATGGCCCAGCTTCGTTTTGAGTTGCCGGTGGTTGCAGTCCGGGGCGACCGCTTCGTGGTTCGCTCTTATTCACCGTCGCGGACAATCGCCGGCGGCACGGTCCTCGACCCCTTTGCGGCAAAGCATCGCGGGCGAGATACGGCCGAGGCCCGCGCGCGGCTCGCAGAATTACACGGGTCCGACAAAGCCGGACAAGTCGGCGTCTTCATCCAGCTCGCGGGCGCGAATGGGTTGCGGCGAAGCGACCTGATCGCGCGCACCGGGTGGCACGATGAGGTGATTGATACGGCGTTGGCAGAAACCAGGGCGAGCGGGTTGGTGGTTGATGCTGAAGGCGTTTTCGTCACTCAGGAAGCCTTCGCCCAGCTCAAAGATTTGGCCCAGGCGGCAGTCGCCGAACACCACCGCCGCGAGCCCTTATCAAAGGGACTGTCGCGGGAGACTTTGCGAGAGCGCCACTTTGCGCATGCCGCGCCGGAATTATTTCGCTTTGTGATTGCTGACCTGGAAAAAGCAGGCGAACTGGTTTCTGAAAAGGACACCATTCGCGCGCGCGCGCATAGCCGCGAGCTTTCCACCCCCGATGCCCAACTGCGAGATCGCTTCGCGCAGATTTATGAAGCGGCGGGATTGGCAGCACCCACGCTGGATCAGGCGATGGCTGAGACGGGGACCGCCGCTGGCGCCCGCGCCCACGCCCGAAAGATTTTCCAGTTGCTGATCGACGGCGGCTTGCTGGTGCAGGTCCAGCCGCAACTTTTTTTCCACCGGCCGGCGCTCGACGAACTGACCGTCAAACTTCGTGCTTATGCCGAGCAGCATCAGCCTGAACGCGCCATTGACGTGGCCTCGTTCAAGGAGCTGGCCGGGATTTCCCGGAAATACGCGATTCCCCTGTTGGAGTTTTTCGACCGCGAGCATGTCACCCGGCGCGACGGCGATCGGCGAGTAATTCTGTAGCAATGTGCATCAGGACGCTTTAAAGCCTTGCCAGATCCACTGGGGTGGCGTTAACATGCAGCCCAATTGATTCGACCGGCTTTATCGCAACCTTCATAACACTCGTTGGCCGGAGGTGAAAATGAAAGATTTGGTAGCCATCGTCGTGGGTTTAGGCGCACTGGGGTATGGAATCTACCGATTCTACCTCTTTGTGAACAGCGGCGATACGGGGTCCCACAATATGTGGTGGGCGATTGGCTGTGGCGTGGTGTTCTTTATTTGCGCGCTGATCTATTTCCTGGGTCACGTGAATAAAGAAGAAGAAATTCACATCACGCAATAGCGAAAGTTTCCCGTGTTGCTCGACAATATGAGAGCCTGGTGATCCTGAGGGCAGCGCGTGCCGTCATGCCTGCCGGCGGGCGCCACCTGCATTAAAGTTTGACGCCGTTTGCGCTGCTACCTTTGGCATGGGCGCAAACGGCGCTTAGTTTGTAGACCAGACGAATTTTGTAGAGGAGTCAACCAGATGGCCTTTTCGGTACTAATGATGCTGCAGCAGGACACGACATTTGTCCCGCCATACTACTTTGGGCCGGTGATTATCAGCCTGCTAATCGCCGGAGCGATTGGGTGGCTGGTGGCGGCCGTGTTGGGATTTGCGCGCGCGCGGGCCTTTGGCGCTTCGGCCAGATGGTTCTCATTTCTTGCCCTTTGTCTGTTGTTGTTTCACCTGCAATTCCTGGCGCTCGCGTTTGGCTTGATCCTGAAAGATGCCAGCACGGTATTTGCCATACTGACCTTCTTCAATGTTTTCGTTGTCATTGGCGCTCTGTGTGCCATCATGGGTTTCATTCGGATGACCAGTCCGCGCTGAAGTACAAACACTCCCGGGCCGTTTAGCGTCGGGCTACCGCCCGACGAAGCTGGATGATAGCCCGCTCTAAAGGGAGCGAGAGTGTTTTGAGAATTTGGCTGATGGGAAAGAAAGTAATTGTTGTTGCCGCGCTCGGAATTACCTTGAGCGCGGCAATTGTTTTTCTGCTGGGTACCGGGCGCGGAAACGGGGTGCCGCGCGGCCCGGCCGGATTTGTGCAAAGAGATGGCGCCCGCCTGACCGTGGATGGAAAGCCTTACCGCTTTGTTGGCGCGAACATCGATCTGATGTTCCAAAAAGATACTCGCAGCCATATGCCCGCCATGATGCAGTTCGCCGCCGGCAAGGGGATCACTGTGGTCCGCGTCTGGGCCTCAGGCGAAGGCGGGCTGGAGGACGTGCAACCCGCAAACACCTGGAAACGCGATCGCTGGTTTCGGCTAAAGCCAAACGAATGGAACGAGGAAGAGTTCATCTTCCTCGATCGCGTAATCGCCGAGGCTGCGCGTAATGGACTACGCGTGCAACTTTGCCTGGCGAACTGGTGGCGCGATACCGGCGGCGTGACTCAGTACATGCGCTGGTCGGGGATTAACGGAGCCGATGACGACAAGTATCCTTTCGGTATCAATAATGAAAAGGCAATGCTGTTCTACACGAACGCAACTGCCCGCCGCCTCTACCGCGAACACGTAGAAAAGATTGCCGGGCGCCGCAACTCAATCACCGGCATCCTCTATCGCGACGATCCCGCAATCTTTGGGTATGAGCTAATGAACGAAGCCCAGGCCATCACCGGCCGCTGGGCAGAACGCCGCGCCTGGATCGCTGAGATGAGCTCCTACTTAAAGTCTATCGATCCACATCATCTGGTAGCGCCCGGTGATTGGGGGTATCGCTCCGCTGCGGAACGGCGGGAATGGCTGCTCGACCACCAGCTGGCGACGATCGATTACTGCGATGTGCACAATTACCCACGCGACGATCGCGACCTGTCGGTGGATTCACCGGAAGCTCTGGATCATTTCGTGGAAAACCGCGCCGCGGCGTCCTACTCGCTGAAAAAGCCCCTGGTACTCGGTGAATTCGGGATGCTGCCCGAAGGTCATCATGGATTCGGCCGCGAGGTTTGGTTCCATTCTTACTGTGCCAGCGCGCTGCAGAACGGCGCCGCCGGGGCGATGTTCTGGATTCTGACGCCTTCGACCCAGCGCGGTTATGGCGTGAACTATGCGGCGCCGCAGGACGCCACTGTCTTTAGCGAGGTCGAGCGTGCGGCGCAAATGTTCGCGGCGCGGCAAAACGATAACGTCCCAAAGCGTGTGCTTGATGCTGGGCAACATTTGGTGCCGCTGCAGCTTGCTTTCAATCGCTCGCCGCAGGAGGCCGGCCTGCAACCGCAAAAAGTAAGTCGCGATGATGGCTCGCTGCTGTATCGCTTTAAGCCGGAGATGGCCGTCGCCGGGCGCTTTGAAAAGTTGGGAGATGGTCCAGGCTTTGTTTGGGGATCGGGGGTAGGATTCTTTGACTATGTCGTGCCCCCACGCGAAGACCGCCGCCGCGTCGGTCACCTCGTGGTCCGCGCTCATCTTCAGCCCGTCCTGCCGGTGGATGCCAGCCCCGATTGGGTCAAAACGCGTGTAACTCTTTTTGTGAACGGAACGGATTGCGGCCATCGCTTGATCCCGGTTGAGAATCCGAAGCACCCCCTGATTCAGGAGTGGATGGTTGACGAGCTGGCGATTCGCCTGCGCGCGGCGCGAGGGCTGCCGTTAACCATTCGGTTTGCGGTGACGGTGGATTCAGATTGGCTCTATGGCATCAACATCGCCAACTGGCCCGAAGGCTACGAGTCGCACGATGCGTCGCCGGTGGAAGTGGAAGTCAGGTAAGAAACACCGAGTCCAAGCGCTCAACTGAAAATGTTAAAGGCCTTGTTTCGTGTTCTTTCGTGAGTTTGGTGGGATTTCGTGAATCGTCCGCTCCGATTACAAAGCGCACGGTTCACGAAGTTGCACGAAACTCACGAACAGACAGGAAATTCGCGCTAAGCCTTCATCTGCCGGCGAGGATTTGCGCAGCCTCACGCGCGTAGTAAGTCAGAATGATATCCGCGCCGGCGCGTTTGATGCTGGTGAGTGTTTCCATCATGACGCGTTGCTCGTCGATCCAGCCTTTTTGCGCCGCGGCCTTGATCATCGCGTACTCACCGGACACATGATATGCAGCGAGAGGTACATTGAAGCGATCGCGCAGGGCTTTTAGAATATCCAGATAACAGGTCGCGGGTTTGACCATCAGGAAGTCGGCGCCTTCGGCGTAGTCCAGCTCGGCTTCGCGCATGGCTTCCCGCGCGTTGGCGGCATCCATTTGGTAAGCACGGCGATCGCCAAAGGCCGGCGCGCTGTCGGCGGCTTCGCGGAACGGACCGTAGAAAGCGGACGCATACTTCACGGCGTAAGCCATGATCGCGACCTGGTCATAGCCGGCCTCATCAAGCGCGTCACGAATCGCTCCCACCTGTCCGTCCATCATTGCGGAGGGCGCCACAATGTTTGCTCCGGCGTGGGCCTGGCTTACCGCCGTGTGCGCCAGTAACTCTAACGACTCGTCATTTAGTACCTCACCATCGCGGACCACGCCGCAGTGCCCGTGCGAAGTGTATTCACAGAGACAGGTGTCGGCGATCACAATCATGTCCGGCACCGCTGTGCGGATGGCCTTCACCGCCTGTTGCACGATGCCGTCCTCGGCATACGCGCCGCTGGCGATTTCGTCCTTGGATTCCGGCAAGCCAAAGAGGATTACACCGCGCACGCCAACCTGATATGCGCCTTCAGCCTCCCGCGCTATTTCATCTACGGAGAGATTGTGTACTCCCGGCATCGACGAGATTTCGCGGCGGACCTTCTTTCCGGCACAGGCAAACAAGGGAAGGATGAAATCTTCGGGAGCCAGGCGAGTCTCGCGCACCAGGGCGCGCAGGTTTTCAGTTTTTCTCAGGCGTCGAGGTCGATTAGGCAGTTGTAGCATTAGAGTCCTTCGGCAAGCGCATCGGAAGTAACAAAGGAAGGGATGATACTGTCAGCGAATTAGCATGGCAAATTGAAGAAGCATGTGGCCGTCTAACGACTCAAGCTCTTCACTGGGACCGCGGGCGTCCCGCCCGCCATGAGCGCGCAGCGCGAAGAAACTGTAAGGCCTCGTCAATACTATCCCGCAGACTGGCGCTGAGCCGAGGTTTGCGGGCGGGACGCCCGCGGTCCCAGTGAAGAGCTTGAGTCATACCTGCTCCGCTATTCAACTTTACCGGTAAGGCTCATAAAAACGTCTTCGAGCGTAGCTGGCTGCGGCGCCAGCTCCATGACTCGAATGCCCTTTGCGACCAGCAGGGCGTTAACGCGTGGAATGCAGGCATTTGCCATCTTCACGTACAGTGATTGCGAACCATTCCGGCTCACGGAAAGCAAAGGGTCGCTGCTCAGCAGTTGAAAAGCATCTTCCAATGGTTCAGCGGTAATCTTCACCACCAGATCTTTGGCGACCAGATCAGCGATGCTGCCCTGATATAACAAACGTCCTTCGTTGATAATCGCTACCGTGCTGCACACGCGTTCTACTTCGTGCAGCAGATGGCTGGAAAGCAGAATGGTCAGGCCGAGTTCGTCACGCAACCTCGGCAGAAGCAAACGCACCTCCCGGATTCCCTGGGGATCGAGTCCATCCGTCGGTTCGTCAAGGATAATGAAGTTTGGTTCCGGCAGGAGAGCTTGCGCAATGCCGAGCCGCTGTCGCATTCCATGCGAGTAAGCTTGTACCGGATCGTGGCTGCGATCCAGCAAATCCACCAACGCCAGCGTGGTCTCGATCTGTTTCTTGTCCGCGCCACCCGACATAGCCGCGAAGATGCGCAGATTGTCCCAGCCGGAAAAATTCTCGTAGAACGCCGGCGATTCGACCATGGCGCCCACCTGGCCCAGGGCCTTCAGTGGCCGCTTCGCCATGTCATGTCCAAACAAACTGACGCGGCCGCGAGTGGGCCGCACCAATCCCAGCGCCATGCGAATGGTCGTTGATTTTCCCGCGCCGTTCTGGCCCAGGAACCCGAAGATTTCGCCGGGCGCGACCGACAAGGAAA
>JAWVFI010000050.1:0-11317 GCA_033856235.1 Blastocatellia bacterium
CCCCGCCATCGTAAAGCTCCACAAATTCCAATGTGTCTGTGCCGGTCTGATCGACATCTACTTCGTTGATGATGACACTGGTGGCCGGCGTGGGAGTCGGTGTCGGCGACGGCGGAACTGCCTGCACGGTTGTAGCCGCGTTCGCTGAGTTGTTACCGGCGTTCGGATCGGACGTCGCGGCGGTGACCGTTGCGGTGTTGTCGATAGTCGATCCGGCCGCTCCGTTTACGGTGGCTACCAGACTGATTTCCGCGGACGCTCCAGAAGCCAGCGAGGTGAAAGACACTGTGCGGTTGTTACCCGTGCCGCCACAGACACCGCCGCCAGTTGATGAGCAGGAAACGAATGTCACTGTGCCGGGCAGGTTGTCAGTTACTAGTACCGATTGAGCGGTTGCTGGTCCATTGTTCGTGACCGTGATCGTATAGGTCACGTCAAAACCCGTGGTCACCGGATCAGGCGAATCAGTCTTAGTGATACCGACATCTGCGGCGGTGCAATCGTTCGCCGGTGAACTGCTGTTGCGCGGCGTGGGCGCGCTGGTCGCAAAGTCGGCGGCGTTTTGATTCGTGTCGATGCAGCCTCCAGCGGCGCGCAGGTCGGCAGTAGTATTACTGTGCGCCGGCGCGGGACCGGAACCTTCGAAGCAGTCCGCGGACCCATACCCAACGAAGTCCATCACAGCCGATCCGAGCGGACAGCCGCTGAGAGTCAAGGGCGTCGTGTTGACTGCCAGAGCGACTTTGCCGCCGCTGGTGGCCATGCCAATCGTGCCGGTTGCGTCGGGCGTGGGCAGGCCGACTCCATTCACGCCGCCGGCTTCCTGCACCAGGAAGTATTTGCCGGGAGCGATCGAGCAAAGTCCAGTGGGACAGATTGGAGTTACGGACCAACTGGTTCCGGTGGCCGAAGCGTATTGAACTGACCAGCCAGTGATATCGACAGGATTGGCGCCGCGATTGAAGAGCTCGATAAAGTCGTTCTGGTAGGGAGCGCCACTGTTCCCGCCGCCACCGTAAACCTGGCTGATGACCACCAGCGTCCCATCGTCATTCAGGATCGTGCCAATCCCCTGGCTGTCGGAGACGGAAGCGCCTGTGACATTTGAAATGTTGACGAAGAACGTTTCGCTGGCCTCACCGAGGGTGTCGCCATTCACTGTGACGTCAAACGTGTAACTAGTTTGCGTCTCTGGAATCGTTTGGCCGGTCAGGCTCTTCGCCACATAGTCGTTGTCTTCGCTAACCGGATTGTCGTCATGCGCTGTGCCGTCCGCAGTCGCGATGTCGAACGTGATGCCGCCCGGCGGGGCCGGCAGCGAGGAGCTGACAGTGAAGGTAAAGACGGTCGTTCCGCTATTGCCCTCATTCGCTGAGACATCGGTGATGCTGAGCGTCGGACTGTCGTCGTTCAAAATTGTTCCCGTGCCTTGGCTGTCGGCGACAGTGGCCCCCGAGACATTCGTTACGTTGACGAAGAAGGACTCATTGGATTCTATAGCCACATCGCCGTTAACGGTCACCGCGAAATTGTAGGTTTGCTGACCCGCGGGAATTGTCTGCCCCACCAAACTCTTAGCCACGTAATCGTTGTTCGCGACAGTGGCGGTATTGTCCTGAGTGGCAATATCAAAGGTCACGCCTCCGCTGGGCGCGGGGGCCGTCAGACTTACGGTGAACGTGAATGTTGTGGTTCCCTCGTTGCCTTCATTCTGCGAGACATCGTTAATGGAGAGCGCCGGCAAATCGTCATTCAGAATCGTTCCCAGGCCCTGCCCGTCTGTCACAATCGCGCCATTCACATTAGTCACGTTAACGAAGAAGGTCTCGTTGGGCTCCACGACCGTGTTGCCATTCACCGTCACGCTGAATGTATAAGTTTGCGCTCCAGCAGGAATGACCTGTGCGTTCAGGCTCCGGGCGACATAGTCGTTGTCTTCACTTGCAGGATTGTCGTCCTGCGCCGTGCCGTCAGCGGTAGCGATATCGAAAGTGACATCGGTAGCATTCGCCGGCGCGGAGAGACTGACCGTGAAGGTTGCCGTAACCGTCCCACTATCGCCCTCCGTTACCGTGGCGTCGCTGATCGTCAAATTAGGGGCCGGCCCGGCGACACAGTTGTTCGCCGGGGAACTTGTGTTGCGCGGGAAGGGCGACGCCAACAGGAAGTCAGCGGCGTTGTTATTGGTATCGATGCAGCCGCCGGATTTTCGGAAGGCTGCGGTGACAGCATCAGGCGACGGCGCTGGGCCGGTCGGTCCTTCGTAGCAATTCGCGCTGCCATACCCGACAAAGTCTGCAATATTGGCGTTGCTGGGATTGAAAGGACTTATGTTGTCATCGCCCGGACACGTCGCGGTAGCAAGTGAAGTTGTGCCGGCCACGAGAGCAACCTTGCCGGACGACGCAGCCATGTTGATGCTGCCGGTGGCATCAGGCGCAGGCAGCACCGCACCGATCGCACCGCCGCCCAGTTGCACCAGGAAGTATTTTCCGGGGGCCACAGTTCCAGAGATCAGGTCAAGCTTGTTTGAACCGAAGTTGGACGTGGCGCCGGCGTACTGAACTGAATAGGGCGTGACCCCAAAATCAACGGTGGCTGTTCCGCGATTGAAGATTTCGACGAAGTCGTTTCGATAAGTCGCGTCAGCATTTCCGCCACCACCATACAATTGGCTAATCACGAGACTGGCAGTGTCATCGTTTTGAATCGTGCCCACTCCCTGAGCGTCGCCGACGACAGCTCCGACAACATTCGAAACGTTCACAAAGAAAGTCTCGTTAGGTTCGACGACAGTGTCGCCGTTTACGGTTACGTCAAAAGCATAGGTTTGCTGTCCCGCGGGGATGGTCTGCGAGGTCAAACTTCGGGCGACGTAATCGTTGGTCGACACCTTCGCGGTGTTGTCGGCAGTGGCAATGTCAAAGGTAACGCCGCCTGCAGGCGCCGGTTGAGAGAGGCTGACTGTGAACGAGAAGATCGTCGTGCCGCTGTTGCCCTCGGCAGCAGAGACATCATTGATCGTTAGCAGTGGCGGCGGCGCCTGCACGCTGGTGATTGCGGTCGCCGTATTGTTCGCAGCGTTCGAATCTGAGGTCGCGGCGCTGACCGTAGCTGTGTTCGTAATCGTCGAGCCGGGGGCGCTGTTTGCAGTAGCGATGAGAGTAATGGTGGCCGATGCGCCGCTGGGCAGGGAGGGGAAGCTGATTGTCCGATTGTTGCCAGATCCTCCGCATACCCCGCCTGCGGTCGAGCCGCATGACACGAACGTCACTGCCGCGGGAAGGTTGTCAGTGACAACTACGGATTGGGCGTTGGCGGCGCCATTGTTAGTTACTGTGATCGTGTAGGTGACGTCAGCGCCCGTAGTTACGGGATCGGGTGAATCAGTCTTGGTGATCGAAATGTCCGCAGTCGTCAAATCCAGGCAGCCTGAAGATGAATTCTGTGGATTACTGCTGGAGGGGTTCAGGAAGAAATCGGCCGCATTGTTATTCGTGTCCGTGCCGTTCCCGAAGGGGCCGCCGGGCTTCCGCTCGTAGCTCTGATTAACGCTGTTCGTCAGCGGCGCAAGGGTCGTTCCTTCTTTGTACGCTGAGCCGCTGCTCATTCCCACCGCATCAATGATCGAAGTGTTATTCGATCGCGTGATCGCAATGCCGCCATCGTCGGCTATTCCAGTTGCGTAGGTTTGGTTGGCTGCGACTGAGCCGCTGTAGCCACTTGCCGAACTATTCGCCAGCAGGTAATGACAGCCGGACCCGAGCGAGGTTCCGGCGGTAATTGTCACTCGATCGCTGACCGTGCCGGTGTTATTTGAGGCGCGAATTTTTAGCCCGCCAATGATCACTGTGGCGGTGGTCGGATTATAAATCTCGACAAATTCATCCGCCGCGCCGTTGGTCCCGCGGGTCCTGAATTCGCTGATCAGAACTTGCCCGGCGCCGGCTTCAACTGTCAGCGTCGCGGGACTGCTGGTGATGGTGTAGCTGCCGTTGTTAGCTGTGGCTGTGATTTGCGCGGTGCCGGTGGCGCGCCCCGTTACCGTTGCGGTAGCTGACCCGGTACCGGAAGTCGAGCTAACGGAATCGACCGTGGCAACGACCGTGTTGTTCGATGCAAAAGTAATAGTGACGCCGCCAATGTCCTGACCAAACTGGTCTTTTGCCTGGGCCGTAAACTCCTGCGTCTCGCCTACGCCAATCGTGGCGGCAACCGGCGTAATGGTCACGCTGGTTAGCACCGGGGTTGCCGGATTGACTGTCAAAGTTGCGGGCGCGGAAGTAATGCCGCGACCTGAAGCGCGAATCTCGACTGTGCCCACAGAGACCCCGGTAGCCAGGCCGTTTTGATTGATTGTGGCGACGGCCGTGTTACTGGATTGCCAGAAGAAAATGACGCCAAAAACTTCGTTGCCGGCGGAGTCAAACGCGCGCGCAGTGAATTGCTGGTGGCCGCCCACCTGCATGGTTGCTGCCGCGGGCGAAACGTCGATCCGAGCGATAGGGGCGCACGGAGTGAAGGGCGCGCCGGTTAATTTCGTGCCGGGACTAAACGCTCCGTTATTGCCGGGTGCCGAGCCATGCAAAGTGAAGTTCCCGGTCAAATCGGGAGAGCGCGTTAACGATTGGTCCGCATTGCCGTCCAGCCCTGTTGAGCCGCCGTAAGAAACGAAGTTGACGATATTTCCTGAAGCATCGCGCAGCGTAATCACGCCGCCCGAGTTGATTAGCGAAAGACCGTTGGTCTTAACAATCTGCGCCCCGCCGAAAACAGGGTTAGCCGGATTGGGATTGCCGCCACCGAAAACAACGATCGCTGTGCACGATGGCAGAATCGTTCCGGCGGCGAAGGTGTACTGCAGGACATCCGATGAACCACGGGTGAAGATTTGGTAGCCACCGATATCGATGTCGCGCGTGGTGGTGTTGGCCAACTCAATAAACTCATCTTCACTGTCGCTGCGGACTCCGTCATGATTTGCATCGCCGGTAAGGGTTGCTGGCGGATCGGCCAGGAACTCATTGATGACAATGTCGCGACTGGAATCACCTTTGAAACTCACCGACACCGGATTGCTGTCGCGAGTGTCAGCGCGCACGACGAGATCGACAGTCCCGGCCCCGCGCAGGTCAGCAGGCACCAGCACGTGAATCTCGTCCATACCCGGCATCGTAGGCGAATGGACAATTGATTCGACCGTCAAAGCTCGGCCACCGGCCGTGACCGTCACCGGGGATCCATTGCGCACGCCGGTGCTGAAAATTATTAGCCGCAGATTGCCGCTACTAGGATCGAATGGACCGCGCGTCAAAGTGTCCGCGTTCAGGATTGCGCCTTCCCCCACGCCCTCGCCGGTGAACAAGCCATCGCTGCCAAAGGTGAAGACGCCCGGGGCAGCGCGCAGCACGGCGATGTTGCCACGGCTTTGGAAACCTTCAGAGTTTGTGATCACGACTTCCGCAGTTCCCAGGGCGGTGGCCGCCGGCACGTGAAAATTCACCTGGGTCGGCGAAACGAAGAATATCTGCGCCGGTATTCCATTTACAGTTACCTGGGTACCGCCAACCACAAGCGGAAAGGTGCCGTCCGGCTGCCGCTGTGATTGTTGCGTTGAAAATGCCAGCGCGCCCCCGCGGGCAACGGCGATGCTGTCAGGCGCAACAGCTTCCGTGGTGGCGGGTTCGTTTCCAAATGACGCGCCATTCAGAATTGTCAGCGTGCCAAACGCGGGCCGGGGCGTGGTTCCGGTGACATAGATCTCAGAGTTATTTGCAAGGTCGCTGTTTGAAACAGCTCCGGAAAGCACCCGGGGAAAACTGAAAGCGATGATCGAGCCATCGTCATTAAGTGAAGAAACAACTTCAGCCGTCGCCGATGAAGGAGCGTTAGTAACGCGGGTAAACGTTCCCGAAGGAATGTCGTAAGTGTATAAATCGACCCCGACATCGGAAGTCGGAGAAATTACTGTACGGCGTGTGGCGAAGGCGATGCGCGAACCATCGCCGCTGATAGTCGGCTGTGGCGCAACTTCTGTGGTGCGGGCTCCGAGTGCCGTGATCTGGCGCGTCAGGTTGTTTCGGCCATCAAACAAAAAGACCTGGGTCGAATTGGTCGCCGTTTCCGCAGACCAGACCACCCGCAAACCATCATCGCTAATGGCCCGCCCGTAAGTCATCGCGAGCAACGGCGCGCCGGCGGCCAGCACCTTCAGCGCCGGCGCTCCTACGCGATTCTGCAATAGCAGGTCGCGGCTGGCGCCGGGCGTGGATCCGTTGTCACGAATGTAAGCGACGGCCGCGCCGTTACCGCTAATCTTTGCATCAGTGAATCCAACTATGGCCGATGAATTCGTGAGCTGAGTGAAACTAAGATTGACCGTATCGCAAATGAAAATCTCGAGGTTCCCATCGCCATTCTGGCTGGTGAGATCGCGATTCGAAGAGAAAGCGATGAAACGACCGTCGTCGGAAATCGAGGGCAGGAAATTTCCGTTGACGACGCGGTTGGCGATGTCGCCCGGCGAAGTGTTGGTGAGCTGAATCAGCTTCGCGCCGTCATGCAGAAAGATTTCTGAGTTGCCGTCCGGATTCGAGCCAAGCGGATTGTCTTTCGAAGCGAAGGCGATCCGCGATCCGTCCTGGGAGATGGCGGGAGCGGGAGCCCGCGTCGCCCCCAGCTGCAGGAAGGTTGGCGGATCGACGGAGACATTGGCGCGAATAGCGCGAAAACTTTCCGGCCCGCCGGCGTGGGCAATGTCTTCCGTGGATTCGAACCCCACGATGCGGCCATCACCGCTGATTGCCGGATTGACGCTGATGCCTTCTTCGGTAGTGTTCGTGATTCGCCGCAGCGGCGATTGCATCCGCGCGCTTTGCCAAAGCAGAAAGCAAAGTGAGAAGGCAGCGAGGACGACAATCAGGAACCGTTGCCGGCGGCGCCCAGAGGTTTCCGGTGTTACTTTGGTCAAGCGACAGCTAGTCCACAAAAGCTGGTCAATTGATCGTTCAGGCGAGGTCGCGGCCTTCCAGGAAAAATCCGCGACCGGGTCTGTTAGAATCGAAACGATTCAGGGGTACAATCGTTAGTATCGGGAACTGACGAATTCTACAGCGTTTCGTCGGAAAGACAAGCAAATGGCCGGCGCACAACGTTGACAGGATTAACAAGATTCACAAGATAGGCTAATCCAGGAGACGGTGGGTAGTTAGGATTGGTGATGCTGACCTCAGCAAGGGAATTTTGATCATCTAGTCTTCTCCCTCCCATCCTGTAAATTCTGTTAATCCTGTCCGAGTTTGAGACTAACGAGGGACATCTATGAAAGTCTTGATTGCCGGGGCCTCCGGATTGGTGGGGAGCGCGTTGAAAGGCGCTTTCGATGGGAAGGGAATCAGCGTCACCGATCTGGTGCGCCAGTCGCCCAACATTGGCTTGCCTGAAATTGAATGGCATCCGGATCAGGGCAAGCTTGATTCAGGTGAACTCGAAGGCTTCGACGCGGTCATTAACCTGGCTGGTGAAAGCATCGCCGAAGGCCGCTGGACTGACGACAAGAAAAGACGAATTCGCGAAAGCCGGATTCAGGGGACACGCCTGCTCAGCAAAACATTGGCTAAGCTTACTGCACCTCCGGCCGTGTTCCTGTGCGCTTCGGCAACCGGAATCTACGGCGATCGCGGCCAGGAGATGCTGGACGAAGATAGCGCTCCGGGAAAAGGATTTCTCGCGGAAGTTTGTGGCGAATGGGAAGAGGCAACCAAGCCCGCTATCGACGCAGGTGTGCGGGTTGTGAACCTGCGCCTGGGACCCATCTTTAGCGCCAAAGGTGGAATGCTGGAAAAGTTGTTGCCGCCTTTCAAGCTCGGCGTCGGCGGGAAAATAGGATCGGGAAATCAGTACATGAGTTGGGTAGCAATGGACGATGTGGTCGGCGCGATCACGTTAGCGCTGGAGAACGAAACGTTGCGCGGCCCTGTCAACATAGTTGCGCCCAACGCAGTTACCAACGGCGAGTTCACAAAAGCGCTGGGCAAAGTCCTTTCGCGGCCGACGTTCTTTGCAGTGCCGGAATTTGCGGCGCGGTTGGCCTTCGGTGAGATGGCCGACGAGATGTTGCTTTCCAGCCAGCGCGTCGTGCCAAAGCGCTTGAGCGAAGCGGGATATCAATTCAAATATCCTGATCTCGAAAGCGCGCTACGGCATGTGATGAAGGATTGAGCATGGGAGGGGGACACTGGAGACTAGCCGCGTTAACGCGGCTTCCCCGAGGGTTACTAGACCGGCTGTTTTACGGCCGGTTGGCAACGCGCAACGTGCAAGCAGCCCGTTTTAACGGGCTTAACGCCGGGGCTTTAGCCAGGGCTTCTAATTTGCTAAAGCCGTTGAGTCGTAAGCACGCTAAAGCGCGCTCCTCTTCACGTTGGGAGCGATGACCCAGCGCTCAAGCGCTGGGCTATTAACCCTTCGGGAAAGCCCGATGAATCGGGCTACAGCTTTTTCTCAATGCTGAGGGTTTCAGCAAATCTGCGAGGCCCCACACTGAGGAACTGATTACTTCACAAGTTGAATATGTAGAGGCACACAATCTATGGAACCCTGGCGCCCAACACTCGATGAAGCCCTCGCATTCTTCAAACAAGAGCGATGGCCAGAAGCGCTCGATAAATTCCTTTTAATTAGGAACAAGCTAGCCCCGCCCGGCGTCGATACCCATATTTTTCTTTGCATGAAGAACCTGGGCCGTTGGGAGGGAATGATTCCTTATCTCGAGACCACGGTCGCACCGCCTAATGATCGGAACCCGGAACTCTGGCGCATCCTGGGATTGCTTTACCTGAACTTTGAACGGGACGTGGAGAAAGCGTTTGGCGCGTGGAGAAAGGCCCTTGCTTTGGATCCGTCTTTGGGCAGCAAGTACCAGGGCTTACAAGTTGTTTTTATGGAAGACTCGATGCGGGCAGCAGGGATGAAACCGGAGATCGATTTCGTCGATCTGGCCACCGGAAATTTCAGTATAGGGTTTCGATAGAAATACGTTGAGTGTTTAGAGTACCAACTTTAGTTGGGCTTTTTTTACCAACTAACAGCCCGACTAAAGTCGGTACTCTGAACGCGTCCGATCAACCGCCCGCTACCGCAGGCGGTTCCGACTTAGCAAACTCAGGCAGCGCCTCGAAGACTTCCAAAGCATACTTCACATTATTAAAAGGCGCAGACACCTGGACGCCCTGGATCAGCTCGCGCACATCCATTAAGGACTCGCGCGCGATTTGCAGGCCTTCGTCTCTACCGGCCTCCTTGCTGATGGCCGACGCCTCGCGCATGCGTTCCATGATCGAAGGCGTCACGCGTACGCCTGGAACTTCGTTGTGGAGAAATTCGGCGTTGCGAAATGAAACGAGGGGCCAGATCCCGGCGACGATGGGAACGCGCACGTGCTCAATGCGTTTCAGGAAGTCGCGGAGCTGATCGGTGTCGAACACCGGTTGCGTGATCGCGTATTGCGCGCCAGCCTCCACTTTGTACTCGAAGCGCTTGATCTCTTCATCCAGGTTGATGGCGCCGGGATTAACTCCCACGCCGATGCAGAACGCGGTCGGTTCGCCGATTGGATTGTTTCCGAGGTCCAGACCGTGATTCAGCTTGTTGACCATGTTCGTCAACCCGATGGCGTCAATGTCGAACACCGCGGTGGCGTCCGGATACGGTCCCATCTTCGGCGGGTCGCCGGTAATGAGCAGCAGATTGCGAAGCCCCAGCGCGGCAGCACCCAGCAGGTCTGACATCATTCCCAGCAGATTGCGATCGCGACAGCAGTAGTGCAGCACTGCCTCAATTCCAATATCGCGCTCAACGAGTACGGCTGTGGCCATCGCGCTCATGCGTGACTGCGCGCGCGCGCCGTCGGGGATGTTGACGCCATCGACTCCGGCATCTTTCAAAAGCCGAATCGCCTGCAAAGTCTTTTCCGCGGCGACACCCTTTGGCGGCAATACTTCAACTGAAGTCACGAACTCGCCCTGCGTGATTTTGCGCGACCAGTTTGAACGCTCTTCGGGGGGCACGACTTTAATGTCTGCGGGCATCAGTTCATTCACGCGAACAAGTGGGCCGCTGTATCCGCTGGACCGCTGCGCGCGCGGCGAGGCAGCCAGCACGGCATCGGAGATGAACTTGATGTGCGCCGGGGTCGTGCCACAGCAGCCGCCGATGAATTTCGCGCCAGCCTGTATGAAGCGCTTCGCGAATTTGGACATGTACTCCGGCGAGCACATGTAGAACTGGCGGCCCTGCACGTCGCGCGGCAAGCCGGCATTTGGTTGCGCGGCCAGTTTCTTTTTCGTAACGGCGCGCATCTTTTCCAGACCGTGCAAAACAATTGCCGGGCCGACGCCGCAGTTGAGTCCAATGACGTCCGCGCCCCACTCATCCAGGCTGGCCGTGAAGACTTCCGGCGTGGTGCCGAACGCTGTGTTTCCGTCCATCTGGATCGTCATCTGCGCGATGACGGGGAGGTCGCACAGCTCTTTTACGGCGCGCAGTGCTTGCTGCATTTCAGTAACGTCGGAAAATGTTTCGAGCACGAACAGATCCACGCCACCCTCAAGCAGCGCCGCAATCTGTTCTTTGAATAGATCTTTCGCTTCGTCAAACGACGTAGGTCCATAGGGTTCAATGCGCAGGCCGAGCGGTCCCACCGCGCCGGCGACGTAACAGTCACTGGAGGCTTCGCGGGCCAGGCGGGCAGCGGCGATGTTGATTTCGCGGAGGCTGCCCTCCAAACCATATTGCTGCAATTTCGGCGCAGTGGCGCCGAACGTGTTGGTCTCCAGAATGTCGGCGCCCGCGCGACAGTATTCAGCGTGCACTTCGCGCACCAGATCGGGGGCAGTAAGGTTCAGCTCGTCGTACGAGCGATTGATATAGACGCCCTTGGCGTAGAGCATGGTGCCCATCGCGCCATCGACGACGTAAATGCCCTCGCCGTCTAAAAGTTCTCTAAAGTTACGCATGCGGTTGGTCTTGGGTCTGTCAAAAAAGAAGTCCCGCGCCAAACAACGCGGGACTTCTTTGAAGCTGAGAAGTTTTCTGAGTCCTTAATAGACTCGCCGATGCTGTTTAGCGGATTGTTTTTCGTGGCCGCAAGTCGCCTTAACTCACCACGTTTTCAAAAGGGTTTATACGTCTGACTGGAGGTTACTGTCAAGCAGGCCTTAAGGGTTGGTAGTGCCCTGGTTTTAGCTCCTCTTCTAATTCCTCGCCCTCTGGGAGGGGCCAGGGGAGGGCCTGTGACGAGACAAGCCAAACTGTTCCC
>JAWVFI010000051.1:0-63049 GCA_033856235.1 Blastocatellia bacterium
AAAAGCGGTTGTCCTGAATGTAAAAATACTGGCCGCCAAACTTGATCTGGTGCCGGCCGCGCGAGTAGCTCATGTCTTCGTAGGCCTGACCGGAGTTCTGCGGACCGCCGAATCCAGCCGGCGAAGCGCCGGCGTTGTAAGGCCAGTAACCGGGAAGGGCGATGGTGTTACCGCCAATCGTTCCCGTCAAACCCGGGAACATGTAAAGGCCCGGCCCCACCGGGTTCGCTCCGTAAGGCGCATCGCCACCGAGCTTGTTGTAGGAAAGCTTGCTTTCTGAAACCAGCCGCGGCGAAAACGTATGCGTCATCGCCACCAGGAAATTGTTGCTGCGCACCGTGGCCGGCGTATCGAAGCCGGCGTAAGGGCTGAACGCGGTTGTGCCCGTAAAGAAGTCTTTGTTCTCACGCGCCCAACGTCCGAAGATCAGCGTCTTGTCGCTCAGGTTGTAATCCATCCGCGCCACCATGGAGTAAGTGTTTTGCGGAAAGCCGCCTCCCAAATTCGTAGGTTCCGTGAAGCGCACTAGTTGAAAGGCCTGGAGGTTTGCCGGAAGCCCGGCGAAAGCATTGCCGCCCGGTAGGTTGAAGGTGTTCACGATGTTTCCCACGGTGTAGGACGTTCCCGTCGGCGTCGCTTGCAACGAGTAGCCGGAAAAGAAATTGCGCGTCGAAGCGGCGGAGGCGTTGATCAGCGCGGCCGTCGGAACCACCGACAACACATCGCCATTGCTGCGCACCCGCGTGAACTCCGTGCTATTGAAGAAGAACAGTTTGTCTTTGATAAGCCGGCCGCCGAGGCTATAGCCAAACTGGTTGCGCGCAAAAACTCCCTTGGCAATGCTATTGGCGTTGTTGTTGAAGCCGTTCGAAGCGAGCTTTGAGATCCGGTTAAACTCGAAAGCGGATCCGTGAAAGTTGTTTGAGCCGGCGCGCGTGGCAACGTTAATGATGCCACCAGAGGCGCGTCCGTATTCCGCAGAAAAGTTGCTGGTGACCACGCGGAATTCACCGACTGCGTCGAGCGGTACGTTCTGGCCCAGGGCCGCCACGTAGTTGTTGTTGTTATCGACACCATCAAGCAACACGTTGGTGCTCGCGGCGCGAATGCCATTGATGTTGTAGCCGGCGCCGCGGCCGGAGACTCCTACACCCGGTACCGCCGGGCCGGGATCATCGCTGGCGACGTTATTTGCCAATCCGATCAGGTCGTACGGGTTTCGAGTCAGTGTCGGGAGCTCACGGATCTGCGTCCCACTAACTATGTTGGAAACTTCCGGAGTCTGAGTATTGACTTCCAGACCTTCGCTGCCAATGACGCTGACCACCGCGCCAGTGACTTCGGTTAATGCGAGTTGCGTATCAACGGAAACTTTCGAGCCGACAGTGATCTGCACGCGCTGGTTGCTGGCTTTGAAATTCCCGCCCTGCACTGTTACATCATAAAGGCCCGGTTGTAGCGAAGTGACGATATATCCGCCTTGATCGTCCGAGACGGCTGTCACTTCACGGGCTGTGTCCACCGACTTCACGGTGACGGTCGCTCCGGAAACAACGGCGCCATTCGGGTCCGTTATCTTGCCTACGATTTGACCGGTCGAACTCTGGGCCAGTGCAACGCCGGACAACATCGCAAGAACGAATACGACTGATAGGAAACGCGCGGCCGCAGTGGTCGCTCGTCTTGCTTTAGTCTTGCTCATGATTGAATTCCTTTCTCTACTCCTGGTAACGAAGCGCACCGGCGATCGATTTGCTGCAATCGGATCGGAGCACACCGATTGCCTCATGGCTTCGAAATTTGTGTTTGCGTTTTAGCCGGCCTGGCCCGTCCGGGGTATCGAGTCAGCGTACGAAACTTCGAACGTCCGGCTATCCAGCCTGTTGCTGATGGAGTTTAGAAAGGTGCAACGTGTGTGCCGTTTGGACCACACTGGCAAAAGGCCAGTTCGTCATTAGCCTGGGCCAACTCGCGGCGCGGGTCTGGAGAGAGGTCTTGCAGGATTTGGATTCTGTCGAGAGTGATGTTGTGGTTATCGGAGATCGCGGCGCTCAAAACGTTTGTATCAGCGTGAGCGCGTACATTTTTTCGTTGAATAGCAAGGCTGGGGTGTAATCAGTAGGGCGGCCTCCGTGGCCGCCCCCTTCGGAACCTATGGTAACCGCGACGAAGGGGGTGGCCACAGAGTGACACCCCTACAAAAGCTACTTTCACGCATGCGGTCGAGTAGCGGGTTCGGCGCCACCCGCAGGCGGCATGCGGACGGCATCATCGATCTTGATATTGAAGAGTTTTATCTTGGAATTGAGCGTAGTCACTTTTAAGTTCAGCAAACGGGCCGCGCGCCTTTGGTGTCCGGCGGTCTGCATTAACGCGCGCATGATCATGTCAACCTCAAAGCGCCGCACTTCTTCGTAGTAGTCAACACCGGACTCCACCTTCACCGATTCGACGTCGGATATTGATTGGACCTCGCGAAAAAGTTGCATCGTCAGTTGCCTTAGACCATCAATGCGATGGCCGGCCATGGCTTCGCTCTCGCCGGCAGAGCTTATCCCCTGCGTTTGCGCTTGCCCTGGATCATTGATGAGTTCCGCGTCGTCGCTTTCCCAAATTGTCGAATTCATCCCTAACCTCCCCTTTAAGTAATTGGCGCGAACCGGTTGCTGACGATGGGCCTGAGCGTTTCAGCTCTTTATCGACCGGTAGATTGCGAGAGTTATACCCGCCCCATGCTCCATCTGAATTAAGGTTTGTGACGGAAGGGCAGAGAGTTGGGACTAGTGGGCTTTAGACAGGGACAGGAATCGGGGAAGATTAGCGAAGGCCCGTCGTGAGGGAGGGCTTGAGCAAGAAACACGGGGGAGCCCTCCCTGCCGGTCGGGCTTCTGCCATGTCATTTTCCATTTCTCATTTGAGCGACGAAATTGACTCAAGCTCTGTACTGGGAGCGCAGGCGTCCCGCCCGCAACTGAGCGCAAAGCGCGAAAGAATCTTTTCTTGAATCTTGGATCAAGCGGCACGGGGCGGGCGGGACGCCCGCGCTCCCAGTAATTCAGTTGATTTGCGCCTCAAACGCACGCTGCCTTGGATCGCCCAGAAGCAGTCAGTTTCAAACGGCGTCTTAAGTTTGGGTATCAATCAGAAATAAGAAATGGAAAATGATATATGGAAAATCGTGCCCCGAGCTTTAGCTGATGCAACCTCTTCCCAACATCAGGGAAGTTTCCCCAGCGCTTCCTGCAGCTTGTCGCGATGGTTGCGAGACAAGGTCAGCTGCGTGCCGTCGTTGAGGATGATGCGGTATTCGCCGTGGAACCAGGGCTGCAACTCTTTGATCCGATCCAGGCGCACTATTGAAGAGCGATGGACCCGCACAAATTTCTTGGGATCGAGCTGCGATTCCAGGCTGCTAATCGTTTCGCGCAACAAATGCGTTTTCTTCCCACTATGCACCGATACATAGTTTCCTTCAGCTTCGATCCAGTCGATTTCATTTGTTTCCAAAAAGTAGATACGTCCCGCCGCTTTGATCACCAACCGTTCGAGGTAATTATTGCCGGCCTTCATCTCCTCCAGCAGGGCCAGGATACGCTGGTCCATGCCGCCATTCCGGTCTCGCATGATTTGCACTCGCGCGCGTTGCCACGAGACGTCAAAGCGCTCCTGGTCGAAAGGCTTTAAGAGATAATCCAGCGCGTGCACATCGAAGGCGCGCACAGCATATTGATCGTAAGCAGTGACAAAGATGACGTGAGGGATTTGCGATTTCTCCAGCGCCGCCAGCACTTCGAACCCGCCCACTTCCGGCATCTGCACGTCCAGAAAAACCAGTTCGGGTGAGTGAGTTCGAATGGCCGCCAACGCTTCGTTGCCGTTACACGACTCGGCCACGATGTCTACGTGCGGATCGCTCTGCAGCATTTCCCGGAGCATTGCGCGCGCCAGTGGTTCGTCGTCCACTAACAAGACTCGGATCGGGGGAGAGGTAGTCATAAGTTCGGTAACGCAAACTGTTGGTTTGCGAGAGCGTTGAATGCCATCCGTTCAGCGCAAAACTAACAGTTTGCGCTACCAGAGACACTGGCAAAAACTTTTGAGTTGCGGGTTTGGCCGAAGGCTGGCGCTTAAGAGAGTTCCCGGTTAACCGGAGCGGGGCCGTCTGTATGGAAAGGTATTTCCAAGGTCACGATCAATCCCCCGTCGGGATTATCGCTGAGTTCAAAGAGATGAGCCGCTCCGTATAGTCGTTCCAGCCGCGTCTTGGTATTCGCCAGCCCCAGACCTTTCCTGAACAGATTCTCGGATGTCCGATGATGGGAAAGCCCCGGGCCGTTGTCTCGAACCTGGATACGAAGGGTCCCATTTTGATGTTTCGCTTCAATTTCTATGAGGCCAGGGGTCGAGCGCGGCGCAATTCCATGGCGGATCGCGTTTTCCACAATGGGTTGGAGAATCAGATTGGGCACTTTCGCGTCCAGCGTTTCCGGGGCGACATCGATGCGGGTGACCAGGCGGTTTTGAAAACGGATGCGTTCGATTTCGAGGTAACAACTGAGGAAGGCCATCTCCTGTTCCAGGGTGACTTCCTGAGAACCGGAATTTTCCAGGGTGAGCCGGAGAAAATCCCCCAGCCGGGTAATCATCTTCCGGGCCGCAGCGGGATCCTGATTGAGCAGCGCGGAAATTGAATGCAGAGTATTGAATAGGAAATGAGGGTGCAGCTGCATTTTCAACGCCTGCAGTTGGGCCAGGGACAGTTGGGATTCCAATTGCAGAGTCTGCAACTGGCCTTCGCGATATTGCCGGTAATACTTCAGCGCGTAACTGGTCAGCGCGATTAACAGGTATATACCGATCCCTTCGCTGAAGTTGGCGACCACAAAGTTAGTGACGCTTTCCCACGTCAGCGGCTTGCCCACCCGGTAACCGAAGTTCAGCCAGATCAGAACGCGGCCCAGCGCCGTCAGCACGCAACTCAGAACTATGCTGATCGGAACATGCAACAGCGCGCTCCGGACCCAATTGCTTTTTTCGATTGGTAGTCGCGCCGAGGCCCATAGGACGAGGGGAGTGGCGAGGGCAAACAGGTACGCCCACGTCATCTGCATGTAGAGCGAATCCGTGAACAGCATGGGCCGCTCAGAGCGATACGAAGTGAAGTAGCCCTGGAAGGTGAAGACCATGCCGATGAAAGTCCAGGTTCCCCAGATCAGCGCGAGGCGGCGCCAGCGGCTGTGCCCCGGCAGATTGCCGGGGCCCTTAAAGTCGAAATCCGGGCTGGCGTCTTCATTCATTGAGGCTGGCAGATGATGGCGACCGGAAGAAACTCAATAGATCTTAGCGTATTGGCATTGCTCAAAAGTATGCAGCGAAGCTTCGACGCGTAGCGTCGAAGTGACTTTAGCCCGGCCTTTCAAGGCCGGGATTACAGATTTCGTTATCCTTCGTCGTCGCGTCAGCGACGATGGAAACGATTTCAATACATGAGGCTTAATGACGAACGAACCAGGGAGTTCCATCGTCGCTGACGCGGCGCTCAAGGTTTCTTGCACCTGAAAACCGTGGCTTGAAGGCCACGGCTAAACTCCCTCGACGCCACGCGTCGATCCGCGGCCGGCGATTCTCCGACTCTTGAGGCGAGGCCCAGCGTATTAGAACTGCTGCCAACAGGCAACGCAACCCCTGCTCAAACTTTCACAGCTCGCTCGCGCTGCCGCGACTCCGCGCGTCGTAAGCTCGATGGGCAGAGTCGGCAAAGCAGGAGCTTAAGCCCTAACGGAACTTTCGCAATTAATTTGGGATGAAGTGGCCCCAGCCACGGATGAGGAGGCCGGAACCGGTGGGCTGGCAGGCTCGCACAGCTCCGTGCGAACGAATTCATTAACTAAAAACCTGGCGGTTAGTTTTGCAGTTCATCTTCAGGCGTAGTCGTCGTTCCCGACATTTCCGCTTCAGCCTGCAGGTGCCTGGCCAAACTCAAAGCAGCTTCACTGGTACGCAATCCATTGATCTCATCGCCGCAGACCTGCTCGATGATCTGTGAATTACGCCGGCTTCGGGCTTCATTGCCACCATCGTTTGGCAACAGCCACTTCCCGTCAGATCCCTTAACCACGTGGCCCATCTCATGTAGAAAAATCAGGACCCGGGCCTCTCTGGTGCTGGGCTCAAAACTTCCGATCCGCGCGTCAGCACCAGAGGGCCTGCGGAAAAAAGGGCCATTGACATTGAGGGCGACCTTGTCGAAAAGCCTGAACTCGCTCTGCGTCCGCGCATTGGAAAAGTTCACCGTTTCCCCAGACATCTGCATCCCGATCGCCGCGGCGAAGTAATCCTTTTCCACCAGGCCAATCATACGGTTGAAGATATCGACGGCGGCCGCGGGTCCGCCAAAGAAAGCGCTGCAGCGATTAACGGTGCTGAGAATACTCAAAGTGTCGTAATAGGCGGAAGCGACTACTTTGTCCTCGGCAATCAGACGAGTGCGGACCGTCGCCAGCGGCAGGTTGGCCTCAGCGGTGGCAGTCACACGATTATCGACAGCGGCGTCCAGCCGCGCGCCATCTTTAGGATCGGTCGGCGTGACTGCGTGGGCCATGTTTAGCGCCAGGGACACTAAGGCCACGCTAATCCAGGATTGATGTAGCCTCACAGCGAACCTCCTATCAATATCTCGCGAATAGTTGGAATTTGCCGGTCCGCACTGCTACCGCGCACGAAAGGGCGGGGCTAATCAGCTCCTGCTGAAGATGGGCTAATCGATTTCAGCGTCCGAATAGATCCGTACTGGGTTCTTATACGCGCGAGGCCGCGATTAGATGCAAAATATTTTTCGAAAGCAGGTAGCTGTCCTTCGTAGTTAACGAGAGCCTACTGCAAGTCTATCGGGCTTGAGACCATCTTCGACCTGGCTCAGCTCCGTTGATTTCGATTCACCAGTTCGTTGGGTGCGCCGGAGCGATCTAGAGTGGCTACCTGATGCCAGAGCGCGACACTCTCTTTGCCGAGACCGGCTGTTCTTTGTGAGAGCTACACAGCAGAAGGTTCAGCGACTTGCTCCTGAGGAAGTCGCTTGATTTTCTCGACTAGTTCTTCGGCTGGCGAGACTAGTAAGAGCTGCTAAAACGCAAATGGTCTACGAACACCGCGTGGGCAAAACGAAAAGGCCGCTGGCGTTACTTCCAGCGACCTTCGTCAAATATTGGCTCCGCAGGTAAGATTCGAACTTACAACCCTCCGGTTAACAGCCGGATGCTCTGCCATTGAGCTACTGCGGAATGTCTGGCCTGGGCGGGCGGGAAAAGCCTGCACAGGAGGAACAGTTTTTATAGCAAACGCTCCCCACACGGTCAAGGAGGGAACAATTGCGGCGCTCCCGCTTTTCACCGCGGTATGAGAGCGCCCGTCGAAGGCGGTCGGCAAACCAAAGTTTGCGTTACGTCTAGCTTGCGCTCCTTACCGAAGTGCGAGAATATCTCTCACCGAATCAAAAAGCATGTAACGCAAACTTCAGTTTGCGAAGTTATCGTCCACCAAAACCCCCGCGGAATACCGCAAGGCGCGCGGGCGCAACCTACTTTAGCCGGAGACTGCCCACACATGGAGCGACGCACAACATCCTGGTTCAGCCCGAATCTAAATATTGAAATGCCTTTGGTGGCTTACGGGCACGCCGGTCTGCCATTGCTGATGCTGCCCACGGCGGCGGCGGATTATCTCGAATACGAACGGTTTCACCTGGTCGATGCCATCCAACCGCTGATCGATCAGGGACGAGTGCGTGCTTACTCAATCAACAGCGTAAATCGTTGGAGCCTGCTTAATGAGCAGATGCCGCCGCACCTGAAAGTGCAATTGCTGACTCGCTATAATCGTTACATCACTGATGAGGTGCTGCCGCTGATTCGCCGGGAAGCCGGCACCGATGCGCGTCCGATCACGACCGGGGCCAGCCTCGGCGCCTTTCTCTCGGCCAACACTTATTTCAAACATCCGGATCTGTTTCGCGGCGTGATAGCCATGAGCGGGAGTTACGACATTCGCTCTTACCTGGAAGGCTATTCCGACGACAACGTTTACTTCAACAATCCGGTGGACTATCTGTCGAACCTCGATGACGATCATTACCTGCCGCTGCTGAGAAAGGCGGATGCGATCTACATTCTTTCGGGACAAGGATCCTACGAGGCGCCTGAACGTAGCCGGCGGTTAGCGGAAATTCTTACCGACAAAGGCATCCCCCACACGTTGGATCTCTGGGGCCACGACGTGGACCACGATTGGCCCTGGTGGCGAAAGATGCTGCCTTATACGCTGGAGAAGATTCTTAACTAACCCTTAGCGCTCAAACAGCAGAAAGGCGGCCCAGCCCCTACCGGGCTTGGCCGCCTAATTATTTCTGCTGGCTCTGAAGCAGAGCAGTTTTAAGGCTCGTCGCCGCCTTTCTTTCCCTTCTTCTTGGGATTCTCAACTTCCCGAGGACGCGTAGTCGCCGGCGGCGGAGTTTCCGGGTGTGAACCCGGTGCTTCCTTTCGCGGTGCTGTCTCAAAAGGCTTGGGCGGTTCGCCCACGTCGTCGGCCCGCGGCGCCGGCGGCATCGTGGCATCTTCCAACTTGGGAGTTGTTATGGCGCTGGGCTCCGCATTTTCGTCGGCGGTGGTCGCTTTCGCATCCGCCGTCATTTCGGCCCGCTCTGCAGCCAACTCGCGTTGCCGCTGGCGATAAAGTTCCTTCATGTCTTCGGGCATCGTCGGCGCTTTATCGAAGTTGTCCTTCGGTTTGTCCTTCAGAAAATCTTTCATGAAGTCGATGAAGAACGGCAGGGCGCCAACACCGCCAGTCATATCATTGCCCAGCGGTTTTTTGCGGCCAGGATAACCCATCCAGACGCCGGTCACATATGTGGGTGTGTAACCAATAAACCAAACGTCGGTATGATCATTGACCGTGCCGGTTTTTCCCGCCAAAGGCACGCCCAACACGCGCGCGGCCGATGCCGTGCCGCCTTCTACCACGCCGCGCATCATGGAAACCATCGTTAGCGCCACGTATTCGTTTACAACTTTGTAAGTCGTCTTTTCCCACTCTTCCAGCACTGCCCCATCGCGATCGACCACTTTGCGGACCATGTGCGGGTCAACCCGAATGCCCTTATTGGGAAAGGCGGAATAGGCAGACACCATCTGATCCAACGGGACTTCAGTGGCGCCCAAGGCGGAAGAGAGATAAGGCGCCATCGGCACCTTAATCCCAAAGCGCCGCACCATCTGCGAGCCGGTTTGAATACCGACGGTCTGCAACAGGTGCACGGCGGGAATATTCATTGACTGGGCGAGCGCCGTCTTCAACGGCAGGTCGCCATTGCCGAGCGAGCCGTTGTAGTTATGAGGTTGCCACCCGGCGATACTAATCGGCGCGCCGCTGACGGTCGTATCCGGAGTCATGCCCCATTCGACCGCGGCGGTATAGATGAAAGGCTTGAAGCAGGAACCAGTCTGGCGATATGCCTGGGTCGCATTGTTGAACTTGTTGGTGTAGAAATCGTAGCCCCCGACCATTGCCACTACCTCGCCGGTCTTGGCGTTCAAGGTCATCATGGCGCCTTGCACTGCGGGGATCTGCGACAGCTCAACTTTCAAGCGGCGCGCCTTGGGATCCACTTCCTTGATCTCAAACTCAGCCAGGTATCCCGGTTTGAATTCCGCGTGAGGCTGGCGTTGACCCCAACCCATGTCCGCAGCCGTTACGGTCGCGTTAAAGTTTCCAAAGCGAACTTGCGCTTCGTTCTTTGCGTTATCGACTTTCAGAATCATGCCGATCAGGTGCCGGCCGACCGTGTAATCGTTGCCGTACCAATCCGGATGTTTGTAGCCCACCAATTCCGCTTGCGTCGGCGGACCGGCCCCGTTGTTCGCGGCTGTGGGGATCAGGTTGTAGGACGAGCGCCACCCTCCGTGCGAACGGTCGTAACGCCGAAGTCCGGCGCGCACAACTTCGTACGCTTTCTTTTGCGCGGCTACATTGATCGTTGTGTAAACGGAAAGCCCGCTCTGCGCCACTCGCGTCGTATATTTTTCTTCCAACTCCTGCCGAATGTACTCCACCGGATAATCAAAGGGGCTCGACTTCTCCTGCGACTGGTAGTAGGCAGTGTCGGCAAGCTGAATGGGTTTGGCTTTTGCGGCCGCCACATCGGCTTCGGTGGCAAATCCATTCTTGGCCATCTGGTCCAACACCAAATCGCGCCGTTCCTTTGCCTTGTCGGGACGAATGGTCGGGGAATATTCGCCCGGCGCTTTAGGAATGCCGGCCAGCAGTGCCGCTTCCTCGAGGGACAAATCCTTAACCTGCTTGCCGAAATATGTTTCCGCGCCTGCCTCGATTCCATAGGCGTTGGCGCCCAGGAATATGTGGTTGGCGTACAGCTCCATGATCTGGTTCTTGGTGTAATAGCGTTCGATCTGCAGCGCCAGCGCCCACTCGTTTACTTTGCGCCGGAAGGTTTGTTCTTTCGAAAGGAAAAGGTTCTTGGCCAGTTGTTGCGTCAGTGTCGATCCGCCCTCGACCCGTTCGGTGGTCAGGTTTTTCCAGGTAGCGCCCATGATACGAATCGGATCGATGCCGATGTGATCATAGAAACGCGCGTCCTCGATCGCCAGAATTGCATTCCTCATCGTGGGAGGAATTTGTTCATACTTTAAGGGAATACGTTTCTCGAGGGCGAACTCGCCGATCACGGTCGTGCCGTCGTCGGCATAAACCCGCGTCACTACGCTGGGCCGGTAAGTAGCCAGGGCCGCCACTTCGCTCGCGGCCTGCGAGTAGTTGAGCTGGTAGGCGGCGATGATGCCGGTCAGCCCACCCGCAGCCAGCGCCAGCAACAGTACGGCCGGCAACCAGAAACGGCGCAGGATATGGCGCCGCTGCGCCGGCGGAGCCTGCAAAACCTTGCGCGGCGAATAGTTCTTAGGATTCATTGAGGCCATTACAATCCGTCCTTTTGTAGCAAAAGACCTACCGTTTGTTAGTAATATCCTAGCATAGGACGCTGATCCGGTTAATGTGGGATCCCTCATGCGGCGAGATGTGTGAACCCTCACTCGCCGGGTTGCCTTTTGCTTGAGGTTGGTCAGCGACCGATTCGGTTTTATCTTTATCCTCAGTCGGCAATCCGATCAACAGAACTTAACCTAGAGTTTCTTAGCCAAGGTTGCACAAAAGACTTGAGGGGATTTATTCGCAGATTGCGCGTTAGTATCTGAAGCGCGACAAAGTTACCTGTCTGCCGAATTGTTTGACAGCTACCAGCGGCTGATATATAAGCCGAAGCAACAAAGGTCACAGCTTTTTCAGACCTCGCAATCCCTCGGTTGGGCCTCCGGATACTTCGCACCCAGTTCTTACCGAAATCGCGCATCCCGGACAACCAATAACCACAAAGGAGAATGACGATGACTGATGAAACCCAGTGGAACGAAGACGAAGAGAAAGTGTTTTCGGATTTGGGTATTGGAGAACACGAAAGCTTGAAGCGTCTGATCCGGGGCCAAAGAAAGATTAACGGAAAATTTTTCCTCGCAATTCAGACGATAATCGAGTGCTTTGAACCAAAAGCCGACCTGGACCAAAATGCTAAGCAGCGGGTGGAAGCCGCTCTCAAGTTTGTCAGGGAAATTCCCGATGTAGATCCGCCCAGGTGTGAAGATCCCTCGAAGACTTCAACATCTTAGCGCAGGTTCGGCCACGCGCTCACTTCCGATTGTAAATGATCATCACGTCGCTGACTTTGAGTCCGCGCTCGCACGCGAGCTCTTTGTAGTCAGGCGACCAGGCGTAAGCAAAGATTTGATCATCTGTTTTGAAATTCGTGAGCTGCGTGGCTGATCCGTCAGCCAGTTCGTACCTCCAGATATTAGACCTCCCGTCGACTGCTTTGACATAGGTTAACGCGCGGCCGTCGGGCGTCCACTGGATTCGTTGCCAATCCATCACCGGAATGGGCAGTACCTTAGGTGGGGACTTCCCTTGAAACGGCAGAATCGCAATACTTGGCGACTCAGCACCCTCGACGTAATAGCGACAAGCAATGAATTGACCATCGGGTGATAGTACAGGTGATCGCGCAGACTCACCGATTTGCACCGGCTCGCCGCCATCGACAGGCACCTTCCAGATGGTGAACTTGCCATTACTCTGATTGTCATAGAGAACCCACTGCCCGTCTGGTGAAACAGATGGCGATGAATTGCCATCACCAAAAGTCAACTGTTTTAGATCGCCACCATCATCGGCATTAATCCGCCACAGGTTCAGACTCCCGGTGCGGTTCGAAACAAAAACAATAAACCGTCCGTCAGGGGAAGCAGCGGGGAAAATATCATCCCCAGCGTCGCCAGTTAACTGGACCTGATTGGCGCCATCGCGATCAATCGCAGATAGGTTAAGGTTATTACGAGTTGTCCATGAGTACACAATTCTGCCGTTATTGGTCCAATCAACGCCGTAGACCCGACCCACGTTTCGCATGAGCGAGTGGGCACGTTCGGAATCCCCAAGCGGCAGAACGAATATCTGCGCGTCTTGATAACTTCGCAAAGACACGATCTCCCCTCCCTCACGCGATATACTCACACCTTCATATCTTTCTGGATTGTTGGTGATTCTCACGACTCTTCTATCCGGATACGAGACCTGCCACAATTGAAATGGACTCAAAGGTCTCTCGTTAGCACTGATGATCAACCCACTCTTGTTCTCTAACCAGGCGACTTGCAAGACTGCATACCATTGTTGGTCGATGAAGGGCCTTTCCTGTCCGTTTTCTAAGCCGAACTCAATCAGAGTTTCATGGTATCCATTTTCCCATTTTCCGGCGGAGCAAATAATAACCTCTTCGTCAGGCGACCATGCTGGACCACCGAGAGACAGAGTATTCCCACCACGCCTCGTGGCTATCGTGCGTTCGTTTGTTCCGTCACTGCCGGCGATCATCAAGGAATACTCGTTAGCAGCTCTATCAAAACGCACGAACCCGAATCGGTCGCCAGTGGGGGAGAAAGTAATTGGGCTATCTACCCCTTCTTTGATTTTTCTTGGCGTGCTTTTTGGCAAAGCTACTTGATAGAGAGTACCGCTGCCGCCCTTCTCACTGATGGTGTAGTAGAGGTAAAAGCCGTCGCGCGAAAAAGTCACGCCGCGGTATTGAGGAGGAGCAAGGGGAACCACGACCGAATTGCCGGGCGTACCCACACTCGTCACAACCAGTTCTTGCATTCCGTTTTTGCTTTCGGCATGAGCTACCCATTTGCCATCGGGAGAAATTGCCGCGCAAACTGAAGTTCCGGTGTTTGTCAGCGAAGTGAATTCCAGCTTATGTGGTGGTGGCTCCTGGCTGGGACGAAAAACGCCCGATACGTAACCCACAACCAAAAGGGCGAGCACGGCCCCAACCCCGGCAAATATCGTAGCCTTCCTATGTTGCTTGATTTCAGTGAGGATGGATTCAGCCGTTGATGAAAGGAAAGTCTTCTTCTGGAGCGGGGCCGGTGCAGCAAAATCCACGACGGGCTGGCGAACGATTCCTATCAGCTTTTCAGTCCCATCGCTGTCCGATCCGGAGGACTCACCGTGCCTTTCAGCGTCAATCTGTCGTCGCACCTGCCTGAGATCCGCAGCCAGGGATGTGACCTTCTGATAACGTTCGCGACGGTTCTTGCTGAGCGCCTTCTTGATAATGCGCCGCAGCCCGAGAGGTATGTCCTGCGCATAACCTTCGAAGTTCAGAGGCTGCCGCTCCAGGATGGCGGCGATGGTCTCATTGGTGGTGCGGGCGGCGAATGGTGTCTCTCCGGTGGCCATCTCATGCAGCACCACTCCCAAACTCCAAATGTCCGTGCGCTCATCTACCGGCCGCTCGCGCAGTTGTTCCGGCGACATGTACTTCACGGTGCCCAACCTGGTTCCCGGATCAGTGTTCACTTTACCGAGGGTTGAGGCTTCATCGAAGGCGGTTGGTGGGGAGAGGTTTTCATTTAGCTTGGCAATCCCAAAATCCACCACCTTCACGTAGCCATCGCGCCGCAGCATGATGTTTTCCGGTTTAATGTCCCGATGAACGACCCCGGCGGCATGTGCCGCTTCCAGCGCCCAGGCGACCTGCGCTCCCACATCCAAGGTCTCGGTCAACGTCATTCGCTGCTGCGCTAAGCGGGTGCGCAACGTGACGCCGTCGATATACTCCATCGCAATGAACTGCCGGCCATCACTGGTTTTGCCGATCTCATGAATCACGCACACGTTAGGATGGTTTAGCGCGGAGGCCGTGCGCGCCTCTTGTTCAAAGCGGCGCACGCGCTGCAGGTCACGCGCCACGTCTACAGGCAAGAGTTTGAGGGCGATGTTTCTTCCCAACCTCGTATCCTGGGCCAGAAACACGTCGCCCATACCGCCGCTGCCCAGCTCCGACAAAATTTTGTAAGGACCAATCTGGTCGCCGGCAGCCGGACCGGCATTCGAATCCAGCAACAACTCGGCACCCATTTGGAAAGCCGGAACGGCCAGGAAACTTTCATCTGAGATATGCGCGGCCAGGAGCGAAGCGACTTCATTGCGAACGACTTCATCGTCGCCGCAAGCCTCATCCAAAAAACCAGCTCGCTCTTCGGGCGCACGTTGCAACGCCGCATTAAAGAGTTCTTTGATTGTTTGCCAGCGATTCTGGATCATTAGAGTTCTGGGGAAGCTACTTCTGAGTACGACTTCTTATCATGAGCAAGTCCTTACCTTAGCCTCTTTGTATAAACGCGAGGATGCAGGGAGAAGTCCCTCAACTGGATACCGTTCCGGGCTTCAGGACAATTCGCGACGCAGCCAGGCCCTGGCCATCGTCCATTCGCGTTCGACGGTCGCATGCGAGACTTTCATGACTTCTGCCGCCTGCTCGATAGTCAACCCGCCGAAGAACCTCAACTCCACCACCTGACTTTGCCGCGGATCGATCTCCGCCAGCCGTTCCAGCACATCATGCAGGGCCACAATCTCGAGATCCGGATTCGTGCCAAACTGCTCGGCATCACTCAGAGAAAACTTGTAGCCGGGGCCACCGCGCTTGGCGGCAGAGTGGGCGCGGGCATGGTCGACCAGGATACGCCTCATCAGCTGCGCGGCCACCGCGAAGAACTGGGCGCGGTTCTGCCAATGCGGATCTCGCTGGTCGATTAGACGCAAGTAGGCCTCGTTAACCAACGCCGTCGGTTGCAGTGTGTGATCCGGCCGTTCACGTCGGAGGAAGGCACCGGCCAGGCGGCGGAGCTCGCGCTCGACCAAAGGCATCAACTCATCAAGAGCCGCCTGATCGCCGTTGCTCCATTTCTTGAGGAGTCCCGTGACATCTTCCGGCGCGTCCATCGCCATAAGATTCGTCTCTTACTTTCCGGAACGGTTGCGAACAAAAACCGAAAGCGAGGTGGAAACGACTGAGTTCGAAGTGCGGTGATTGTAACACCTCGAAAATTCCTGAGGGAATACCGCACGGGATTTCGCGTTAGTAAGTGCATGACGTTGTGCTAACCAGACAAGAATAATTCGGACGAACCGAATGCATAGCAAACAGGATTTTGCGCTGTAGCTGACCACGCCCTTGCGGCGCCTACCAGGAGACCAAAATGTCTACGACGTTTGACCCGACAGGTACTTTCCCGACCATCCCTGAATTTGTTCGCATTCGCGACCGCATCATTATCGATAAGAAGCTCACGGATAAAATTAATGCCGCTGACCCGTTCATTGTGACGCTGATCGCGAGGGAAATCGAGCATGAGCCGGGGTTCAATCTCAAAATTCCAGGTGGCGTCATCAGGATCGTGGCGTCACGCTATGACGCCAAGCGCGGCTCGATTGACGTCAGCGGCGCGCCTGGGGCCGTTGGCGCCGAGGGTGCACACGGCAGGCCGGGCCTGGCGGCGCACACTATAAACATACCGGGCGGGCCAGGCGGCCCCGGCGCGCCGGGCGGCCCCGGCGACAACGCTGGGTCGATCCATCTGCTCGTTGAGCGGGTGGGCGATGTGACCTTGCGGGCAAACGGCGGCAAGGGCGGCAAGGGCGGCGCCGGGGGCACTGGCGGGCTCGGTGCCAAGGGGGAGCCCCCCAACCCGAAGAAGGACGGCTTCAATGGCTCGGTCGGCGGCGACGGCGGTGCGGCCGGTAATGGCGGCAAGGGCGGCAAGGGGGGGCGGATCAGGGTTGAGTTCACCGCTGCTGGCGTGCCGCCGCCGATGCTGATCGAGGTGGCAGCCGGCGGGGCCGGAGACCCCGGTGTCCGGGGCGCGGCCGGGAAGTCGGGACGTCCCGCGGAAGGGCCCGAGCCTAAGCCCGGCGCGGCCGGTCATGCGGGCGCGCCCGGCGTCGTAGGCGCCACCGTGATCGAACCAATCGGGGCGGCGAAGTACTACCCGCGGGCCAGAGCGATTGTGGGCAAGCCGACGACCGCGATGTGGGCGGCCTACCGGCTGTTGGTTGGAATCTATTTCTACCGTCGCTACAAACCCAATGACCAGGTGCGTGAGGGCCAGCTGAAAATGGCGAGCGCGGAATTCGACGCGATCCTGAACCTCGCGCCCGGTAACCCCGAGGCGACCCGCTTCCAGCGGCAGATCGAACTCGGCCAGAACGTGCTGGGGTTATCAACGACGCTTGACCTGCTTCCCGACTTTGACCGCTATCTCAATCTCTATGCGGCACTGGCGGGCTTCGTGACCGACTTCTTCCAGGGCGGCATCGCGCTGCTGCTGAAAGGTGATGAAAAGAACGCGGCGCGCGAGCGTCTGGCGCTCGATATCCAGCAGCTCCGCCAGCAGATCAATGTCGACATGCTTGACCGCGACGCGGCGGCGACGGGAGTGGAAGCGGCGAAGAAGGTTTACGACCACGCAACCAATAGGCTGACCCAACTCAACACGCAGATCGCGGTGGCCGCCGCCAAGAAGCCCGATGACAGCATCAGCATTGGCGCCATCCTGACGACGGTGGGAACTGTGGCCGCAGCCGTCGGGGCGGTGATCGCCGCCGTGCCGACGGGAGGGGCCAGCCTCTATGCCCTGGTGCCGGCGATCGCGGGACTGACGGTACAGCTATCTGAAATCGGCGGGAAACTTTTCGATGTGACCCAAGCGGAGAAGGACGCCTTGAAGGCTCAATATGACGAAGTCGGCAAGAACGTAGACAATGTAGTGGAGGGTGTGAGGGCCACCGTCAACCTGGTGCAGGCGATCGAGAAGCTCACGGCCGGAACAACGCCAAGCAACGCAGAGGTGGTGGGTCTGATGCGGCAAGGCGTCGAACTTGCCTATGAGCTTTTGCTGGCGCGATTGCAGCAGGAACAGGCAGAACTGACCTTGAGCGCACGGACCGTCGCGGTCGCGAGCGGAAAGGAACTGGTCGCACTCGCCGAAGAGCAACTCGCAAGGATCCGTCAGGGAGAGCAGATTTTCATAGCCGCGGCTCGATCCGCTGTGCAGGCGACACAGCGCCAGGCCGATGCGCTGCTAACCGTGGCGTTCCAAGCGCAGCGATCGGTGGAAATCTATACCTTCCAGGACGCATCAGCGAATGTGGCCTTTGACAGTGGCTTCATTCACCCGGACATCGAGGCCGATTTCGACGAGGCCGCCGCCGTGGCCGATGCCAAGGAATTAGCGCTGCTGATCCCGCAACTGGTCAGCGCCTACACGGAGTCATGGCAGCAGTTCCTGGATCCCATCGCCATGTTGAAACTCTATGACAACTACTTCACCTCGGATCAGCAGGTTGCGCTTGTCGCCGGTGTGGAGTTCCTGTCCATTACGAATGCGTCGAGCTTGGCCGCATTCAAGGATCGGAGCGGGCAACAATCCCGCATCTCGTTCACCATCGACTTGAACGACTTGCCATCACGCCAGTTCGAGACGAAGGTCGAGGACGTTCATGTGGCGCTGGTGGGCGCGTCTTCCAAGCAGCCCGGCCTCAGCTGCACGGTGCGACATGGCGGCCTTTACCGTCTGAATCGGCGCGACGGCGGTGTTATCGACCAACCGCTCACGCCGCATATCGCTCACCCCACCGTGCAATTCAATTCACTACAGGTCACCGGGACGCCGCCGCTTTCAGGCAAGGCGGGTCGGGAACGCATTCCGATCCAAAACCTTTGGGGCCGCGGCGTCGGCGGGGACTGGCAGATTTCGGTCGAGGAAGAGGAGTTGAAAATCAGCGGTGTCGACCTCTCCGGCCTGAGCGAAATCCAGCTATGGATCGAAACTCAGACCTTTGTCCCGATCAACTAGATCACCCTGGATACTCCATCGTTGTCTCCGTTCTTTTTTACCTGGTGAAGGTCCTTCGTCAACCAACCTCCGTGGCAGGCCTCAACTGTGTCGCAGGTCTTTGGCAGGTCAAAAGACTCATGAGGGAGTTCGATTTGAAATCACGCGTTATTAGCTGAACGCCTGGCAACAGCAACAGTGAATTCGGCTTCAGCAAATACGTAAACAGAATCTGAATCAAGAAGGAGAGAAATGATGTTCCACGAAACAAAGCAAACCCAAAAACAACACCGAGGGAGTTTATTGCCTCTCTCAACCATAGCCCTAACTCTCCTGATTTTTTCGAGTGGCTCCGGACAAAGGTTTGCCTTTTTCAGAGGGCCAAACTTTGCCAACGCGTCTCACAATTTCATTACCAACCAAAAGATTGTGATCAAGAACAAGGCTTCGAATAAAGTATTATCCGGCGTCATCACGCCCGGAACGCAAGTGCGGCAGGTTGAGCATACTGGAGGACCGTCGCAATTGTTCAGACTCCAGGAAGCCGGTAATGGAAACTTTCGCATCGTGAGTGAAAACAACTTGTTCCTTTCCTTGAAAGACGGTCGAGACGAAACCGTTTCCGGCGATTCCTCATCCAGCTCCTCAAGCAAAAAGGTATTGGTGTTTGATCAGCGATTTCCTCAAAGGCCCGCGTGCTTAACGGCGGCGATCACTGCTAATTGCCCGGTCCATCAGATTTGGAAAATCAATCCGGTTGCCAATGAGTCGCAGGTCTTCACGATTGAGAGTCTCGCCGTTAACGTCGTCTTGCAGCCTGAATCCAGCGCCGTCAGGGCCATCGTTTCCGGCACGGATGCTTCCGGTGCGGATAATCAAAAGTGGATTCTGGTCGCCAGAGACGATATGTCATTACTGCCGCTGGCGACGGCAAAAGAAATATCAGAGTTCAAGGACATTGTTGCCAATCAATCCGGAGTTGCAGTGTTGAGCGGCGACACCACAAAACCGATTTACTATCACAACAGCGGCAAAGACCCGGACGACTTGTTCTACGAATATCGAAAGAAATTTCATGCGCTGGGTAACAGATCAGTGATCGGCTGGGCTCCGGTTGATGAGATTAGAAGAACATTCTGCGGCCGGGTTAAGACGTACAAACAATGCCCTCAAAACCTGGAGCATGATGGCACGTTTCATCTGGATATCGACGCCAATCTGCATCTCATCCCCAACCCAAAGTTTAGCTTTATGTTAAAGAATCCCAAGATGGAGAGGTATGTCAGTGATCGATACTTCCGAGAACAAGTAAACATCTCTTGCTCAATTTCAAACTGCAATATCCCGGCGGTCAGAAAATCAATAGAGGATCGGGTCAGAGAGGCTGGCCGGAAACTTCTAGAGGACTTCTCCGAAGATAACATTGAAGTAGAGTTTACCCCGGCGATGATCGGAAATCCGAAAGATGCTATTGATAAGGAGTTCATGAAACCTATCAATCCAATGTTTTCCTTCGATCCTGTAAATATAACTGGAGATGCTTGCGCTTATGGACCCTGGATGTGGGAGCGGCTTTTCATTGCTGACTTACCTCTCGGCCCTGTCTTAGAAACTTTCAAAGAGGATTATTTCAACAATGAAATACATCCGGCAAATCAGATCTGGTTCCGGAAAAACGGCACTCTGAATCTAATGGCCGTGGTTGATCAAACGAGCCAGTTTGAAAACCCTAGCAATCCGGAAAACAACACTGAAGTCCACGCTTCGGGTTTGGGACAACGGATGAGGTTTCATGTAGCCGTCGAAATACCTGCAGCCGTGTTGAATGGCGATATCACCAGAGCGCTCGAGTATCAGGTAAATGGAAAGGGTTTCAAGTTTACCAACGCCCCAGAGGCTGACGTTTCTGAGATTGCTCAGTCGCTTAAGCATAAAGACATTGTGCGGCTAATCGTTAGAGACAACTCATTTTTGAAATCGGGGAAAACTCACAGAGTGTTTCTTGATCAATTAAGAAGGCGTCCTGACGGCTCACTGCAGGGTTATCTGGTTGTTGAGACAGTACCTATTACGAGAAGGGGCGGCAGTATCAATGTCTTTGTTAACAGCCGGTAGAATGGCAACCCTCGTTACTTAAAGCCGCCCCGATGGAAAATCTTTAAGTGTTCTCAAGCGGGAGTTGCGGCCTGGCAACAGTCCATCGCGGCAATCCAGTGAAATCACGAAGCGGCGCTGGCCAGGTAGATTTGGCCGGTGGGAGCGGTGACGCCGCTCTTTGGTTCCAGGGTGACAGCGAACACGGCGTGCTCACGGGCGGCGGCGGGAACGTCGTCATCCATCATAGCCTTTCCTTCAGCGTCGATGGTGAAGACTTTTCCGGGCATCGGTTTGCCGCCGGCGATGAACCAGAGTTGATAGGCTTTATCAGCCGGGGCCGCGGGCAGGCCTTCGACCATCAGCATCGCGCGGCCGGTTTTGCGATCGTAAGCCAGCATGGCGTGGGCTTTCTGGGCCATTGGTGTTCCGGCCAATTCGAATTTAGCTGCGTCCCTGGCAGTGATCATCGCCAGCGCTTCGCTGAGGTGCGTCAACTCTCGCTGTTGCGTTGCCTTCTCCTGCGCCAGACGGGCAATCTCTCGTTGTGAATCCTGATAGCGATTCCACAACACGAATAACCCAACGATCGATGCTGCCAGGACGAGCGCGGCAGCGATGGCACCGAAGCTTTGCCCCAAGTTCCATTGCCGGCGTTTCGGGCGAGCCAGCGGGATAACATTTGTACGCGGGGCCGGTTCGACGCCGGGCGTTGCGGCACTCATGCGGCTGGACGAATTTTGCGTGGCTACACTTTCCAGAATCCGCGAACGCAACCCCGCCGACGGCTCCAATTGATTCGACGCATAGGCCATCAAACTCGACGCATCCCGCATTTCGTCGAGTTCGGTCCGGCATTCCGCACAGGTGGCAAGGTGCGCGTCCAACTCGCGCACATCGGCGCCCTCCAGCGCGTCGAGCGCCTGCAACGCCAGCATCTGCTTGTAATCTTCGTGGACCATCATGTAACGCAAACTGTTAGTCTGCGAACTTCCTAAACCGCGACATTACCCAACTCAATAAGCGCCCTCTTTTTGCTCGTGCAACAGCTCTCGCAGCTTCATCATTCCCGCGCGCATGCGGGTCTTCACAGTTCCCAGCGGCGCTCCCAGGCGGGCCGCGATCTCCGACTGCGTCAGGCCCTCGAAATAACCCAGGAACAACGTCTGTCGTTGATCGACTGGAATCTGGGCCAGAGCGCGCCGCACCACTTCGGCCTGTTCCGAATGAATTGCGTCGGCGGCGGCGTCCCCAATCTGTTCCGGTGGCGGCGCCGCTTCCGCCAACCGCGCCCTTGAGCCCAGCGAGCGCAAACGATCGAGCGCCCGGCTGCGGGCCACCGTTACCAGCCAGGTAAAGGCGCGCCCGCGGCTTTCGTCAAAATCTCCCGCCCGCCGCCAGATTTGTAAAAAGGCTTCCTGTAAAACATCTTCCGCTTCTTCGCGGCTATGGACTATACGAACGATAAGGCCAAATAGGATTAGTCGATAACGGTCGTAAATCTGGGCGAGCGCACTTTCTTCGCCACGCGCCACAGCGCGCAGTAATTCATTGTCGGAGGTAGGTGCGGTTTCAGGTTGCAAATGCGTAAAGGGCGCCTCTTAGCAGGAACGCTGCACATCATACAAGATACGTTTCCGTGAGGCTAAGCGGATGGTTTGTCAGAACCGCCTGCGGTAGCGGGCGGTTGATCCAGCGGTATTGAGCGTTTGGCCGAAGGTCAACCGCCCGCTACCGCAGGCGGTTCTGACAGCTACTGCGGCAGGATGCGCCAGTTGTTGTCGGTCGTGACCGGGACCTTTTTGTTGCGCTCGACCCAGTCGATGATCAGCTCGCGTATTTCTTCGCTCGAGCGGTAAATCACCGGCGCGCCTTTGTACATGTTGTAGTTGCCGCCGCCATTGACACGATAGTTGTTGGTCACTACACGCAGCTTCTGGGTCATGCTCAAAGGCTGGCCTTTGAACTTCAGATTCAGGATGCGCTGGCCCAACGGTTTCGAAATGTCGAGGTCGTAAGTAACTCCCTGGGCGACGTCAAAGTTGTAATCGGGAATGCGCTTGTCCACCAGCTCGCGCAAAGTCTTTCCCGGTTGATAAGGAAGAAAGTAATGCGCGGAATGCTCCAGGGCGTCCTTTAGCTGTTGTCCGGTCAGCTCCAGCGTCACGAGGGTATTCTCATACACGTAAAGGCCGGCAATGTCGCGGACCGTAACGGGGCCCTTCGCGATGCGCGCATTCGAATTGAAATTAGCCACCATGGAAACATCGGCTTTGCCGGCTTCCAACTGCACGCGTTGAACTAGATCCAGAATGGGAGTGTCTTGAAAGCTTGCTTCTTTGGCGCTCAGTTCCACGGGCGAAGTGCCAATCACGCGACCCAGCCAGGCTTGGGTCTCTTTATCATAAGGCGCGGCCAGGGCCAGCACTTCCGGATCGGCTTCCGTCTTGTCGGTGACGGGAATTGTGGTGGCTGCTTTTCCCAGCACTTGCCAACGCTTGCCTTCCTGCCGCTCCAGATAAAGATCGACCCGCGCCACTCGCTGTCCCCATTTCTCAGCTTGCGCTAACAGCACGCCGTTAAGGTAAAGCGAAGGCACGTCCCGGTGCGTGTGGCCCATCAGGATTACATCCACACCGGGGACCTGCCGGGCAATCGCCACCGCGGCATTCTCATTGGGCACCTGCGCCGGATTCGTCTTTCCGGTGCGCAAATCTTCTTCAATGCCCATGTGCATGGTGATGACGACGACATCAACTTTCTCCACGTTGCGCAGTACGGGCACCCACTTCTTTGCTTCGCTGACGGTCTCGTGAAATTCCAGTCCGGCATAATTCTCGACGTTTTCCCAATTGGGGATCCCCGGGGTAGTCAAACCCAACACCCCGATGCGAACACCGTTCACTTCTTTGACGATATACGGCGCGTGGTGCACCTGGTCCGTTCCCGTGTTGTAGGTGTTCGCGGACAGCCACGGGAAATTTGCCTCGCGGCGCGCTTTCTCATGCACGAGCAGGCCAAAGTTGTAATCGTGATTGCCGACCGCCATCGAGTCATACTTCAAAGCGCTCATTACCAGCATCATGGGGTCAGGCGGCGTGTTGTTTTTCTTGTTGTGATAATAGGCCAGGGGCGTGCCTTGAATCGTGTCCCCGGAATCAACCAGCAAGAGGTTGGGATTGTCTTTGCGTAGCTGCTTGATGATGGTGGCGGCTTTTGCCAGTCCGCGCGCATCCGGCTTGTTGGTGTAGTAATCGATCGGGAAAATGTTGCCGTGGAGATCGGTGGTTTGCAGGATCACCACGTGCGCTCGCGTGGTCTCATTCTGAGCCTGGGCACGGTGCGAAATACCAACGGAAGCGATGACGGCAATCAGGACGAAGAAGGATCGTTTGAGCAAACAGTGATTCGCTGGTGCGTACGTTGTCTTTTTCATGTCAGTATTGGATTGGCTCTGCAAGACTCCGCGGCTTTGCCGCAGCACAATGCGGAAAGCCTTGGGCTTTCCGATTTATTAACCTAAATCAATGTAGAGGCTGCGCCTCTACTCTGAGGCACATCCTCAAAGTGTAAAAGCAGGAGCCGGAAAGGCGAAGCCTTTCCGCACTGTGCTGCGGCAAGCCGCTTCTCCTTATGGCCCACACGGCTGCGCCGTCGTCCGGGCGTTGGTCGCATAAACTTCCGCCGCGGTCTGACCCTGGACGCAGACGACGTGGACCAGATGATAACGGGCACGCACGATCTTCATTTCTTCCTGGTTCTCAAAGTAGGTCCGGCCCTTCTGAAAGATCACATAGGCTTCCGCCTCATCACCGGTAATCGTAAAGTTCGGATCGGAAAGCACGCGCGATTGCAGATCCGGCCGGCTGAATTTCTCCAGATAATAACGCACCACGCCCGGGGTCTCGTTAGCGAGCAGGGCGCCGCTGGGCGCGGTGTCGCAGACGTAGCGAATGGCCTCGCGCAAACCGTCATCGTAGAACTCGTCATGCGGAAAGTAATAGCCGGCGCGACCTGGGGCCAGTTCGTTGGTGTACAGCGCATAATGCGGGCCGTTGGCGTAGGCGATCCAGGCCGGCCAAACCACCAGCACGCTAATCAGGACAGCCACTGCGGCAAACTGCATCGCGTGTTTCGCCCCGGTCCTTTTCAGCAGTCCGCTCGCCCAGTTGAGCAGCGTAACGATACCCACCGCCGCCAACATGTAAACGAACGGCATCAGCGAAAGTGTATAGCGCAGCCACTTTGCCCCGATCAATGAATAGGGAACAATCCAGAAGAACACCATGAAAAGCACGAAGGCGTGGCCGGGATGCCGCCAGCGACGAATAGATATTCCGAGACCCACCAGCGACGCCAACAGCACGCTGAGAGGAACTTTGATAGCCAGAAACAAAAGGTAGAAATAAACGGGCGTGCCCCAGAAGGGCGTGGCTGACATTTTGTTCTGATAAAGATGCGCGCCCACCAGGTAGCCAGAGTGCTTCAGCATCTGCTCGCTGGCATATGCGTCGAAGTAGTTCCACGTTTGCGGCAGCAGGGCTGCCGGATTAGCTATTAGGAAAGCCGCCACCAACGCGACGTAATAAGCGGGATGGACTCCGCCCGGCGGCTCTCCCGGCTCGGATTTCCGGACATGGAAGTAATGATGATAGAGGGCGTTGAGCCCGAAGTAATGCGGGAAATACTTTGACGCCATCATCAAGCCGAACGAGGCGCCGCTCCAAATATAGAATCCGCGTTTGCGCTTTGCTTCGTGACCGTTGGTTTGCTTGGCACGAAGATAGAAATACAAGGCGAAGAGGAGGAAGAACACTAACAACGTATCTTCCTTGGCAACGCGACTGTAAGTGATAGCGTTGATGCCGAAGGACCAAAAGGTCGCCGCCAGCAAGGCGGTGCGCCGATCGAAGAAAGCCGCCGTCAGCAGAAAGAGAGGAACCACCGTGAGGGCGCCAAAAATTGCATTCGGTAAACGGACAATCGTTTCCTCGCTAATCGTCTCGCCGGTAGCGGCGTGCCAGCCCCGCGCAGCTTGCACCGAAACATAAATCAAAGACTTCATCAACATCGGATGCTCGGCGTTCGGCCGCAGGTCACCGTGCTCGTAAGCCCTGACCGCTTCCACCTTGTTCACTTCGTCTTCAGCGAGGCCGAGGCTGCTCAACCCTCGGAGGCGTAAGCCAAACCCCAGTACCACCATCGCGGCCAGCGCCAGCACGACGCTGCGTTCCCACGTCAACGCCAGACCAGGCGAATTTATCAGGCGGGGCACGGCCTTGCCCTGGGCTGCGCCGATTTCCATATGCTGTGACAAGAAAGATCCCCTTGGTTAGGATGCCCGCATCATCTATGCGGATTCGCTCGGGCGCGCCGGCGGCAGCACAACTGGTTCCGATTGCTCACCGGCGGTCGCAGCTTCGGCCTCGCGGGCCGCATCGCGTAATGATAATCCTCGATGCAGCAGAAAAGCGACACCGACACCGGTCCAGAACAAGTCGCGGCCCTTGCGAATGATGGCCAGGGTCACTCCGGTAGTTTCGGCAAACTTCAAAATTCCGGAAACCTTGCCCGTGCCGAATTCATCTACGCCCATGCGCATCGGCACAAATTTGAACAGGACATTGATCACCCGGTTGACTGATTCCAATATGAACGCGGTAAAAAAAGTCGGCGCCAGGGCAAAGCTGATAAATGAAAGCGTCACGTAGATTTCCAGTACGCCGGCCAAATGAAAACAGGCCTCCAGCAACAGGATTAGTAAAAACCGCGAGCGATTTCGCTGATAGAACCCATAGATCCGATCCTCAAAAGTGCTGACCCGCGCCCGCCCCGTTTCCAGCCAGCGCCGCGCCAGGCCGCGCCCGTACAAAAATTCCAGCGCTCCACTCAGAAACTTCCACTGCTTGCGAATCACCAGGGCCGCACCCGAGATTAGCAGGAAGATAAAGATCAGCCCGCCGATACTTGCAAACCGGAGGGCCTTAGGCAAATGAAACGTGAGCAATAACGCCGCCATGCCGGAGAAAATAAAAACCGACACGGAGAGACTGTAGAAGATGTTTTCGATGGCGATGGCTGAGAGCCCGGCCATCAGTGGTACGCGGTCGCGTATCAGCGCCGGCTTTGACGGTTCGGATACGAACATGCTAGCCAGGGGCACAATGTTTCCGAGCGCGTCGCCCATCAGACGCGCGCGAAATGCATCGCGAAAGCGCAGCTTATCCGGAGCTTCGAAACATTGCATCCAGGCGAGGGAACGCACGATGTGGCGCACCGAAGAGATAGCCAGCACGATCAAAAAGCCGGCGCCCAATCGCCTGATTCCACTCAGAACCTCCCCCAGACCTGCCCGCTTCACGAAATAGGCAAACAGCAAAAGCCCCGCCAGGGAAAAGATAATTCCCAAAGGCGTGAATTTTTTCGACGATGATTTTCCGGGGGGCGCACTCATTTCAGTTATTCATTTTTTCCGCACACTTATAAGGTCGAAGATAAGGCATACCACGGTCAATCTCAAATCGTAGCAACAAGCGTACCTTTAGCGATATCAAAGTAAAGAGCGCTACTTCCACGCAGGGATCCCTCTAATCAGCAGGACAAGTACGACACTTGGTGGGTACAGGCGTTTAGAGTTCAAGCTTTAGCTTGCGTTTTTCTTTCTGCTGCTCCGCGGGGTGCAAACTGAACTTTGTACTCTAAACGCCTGGATGCGACGCTGAATCAATATCACCGCACTCCGAGGTTTGGCTTTTAGTTTTCGGTTGATTATGATGCTAGCTCGCAAAATCCGGAAATCATTCGAACCGTCAAGGCAGAGGTAGTATGGCTCAAAGTCAAACGGCAGTTTTGGATCAAAGCGCGCGTCCTTTAACTACGCTTTCGGAAGACGAGCAGATGTTTCGCGAGAGCGTGCGCGAATTCGCAGAAGGCGAACTACGCCCACGTGTCGAGTCAATGGACGAGCAGGGAAAACTGGATCCCGCACTGATCGAGCAGTGTTTCCAGTTAGGCTTGATGGGCATCGAGACCCCGGAAGAATATGGCGGCGCCGGTGGCTCGTTCTTTAACGCAATTACCGCGGTCGAAGAGTTGTCGCGAGTTGACGCGTCCGTCGGGGTTTTGGTTGACGTACAGAACACCCTGGTCAACAACGCGCTGATTCGCTGGGGCAGCGCCGAGCAAAAGAAAAAGTATCTGCCGCAACTTGCAGCCTCGTCCGTAGGCGCATACGCACTGAGCGAGGCCGGTTCCGGTTCCGACGCGTTTGCCATGCAGACCCGCGCCGTCGAAAAGGATGGTCAGTATTTATTGAATGGGCGCAAGCTCTGGATCACCAACGGCATCGAGGCTGGAATCTTTATCGTCTTTGCGAACGCCAATCCCGAGGCTGGATATCGCGGCATCACGGCCTTCATCGTCGAGAAGGGGTTCGCCGGCTTCTCAGTTGCCAAGAAGGAAAACAAACTTGGCATCCGCGCATCCTCAACCACGGAATTGATCTTCGAAGACTGCCCGGTGCCGAAAGAAAACGTCCTGGGCGAATTTGGCAAGGGCTACAAGGTTTCCATTGAAACGTTGAACGAAGGGCGCATCGGCATTGGCGCTCAAATGGTCGGCATCGCGCGCGGTGCTTTGGCGGCGGCGCTGTCGTACACGACTGAACGGCAGCAGTTCGGCAAATCGATCAACGAGTTTCAGGGCGTGCAGTTTCAGCTGGCAGAGATGGCGACGGATTTGGAAGCCGCCCGGCTGATGGTTTACAACGCGGCGCGGCTAAAGGATGCCGGGCAGAACTTTGTTAAAGAAGCTGCGATGGCCAAGCTTTATTCGTCGCGGGCCGCGGAACGCATTGCTTCCAAGGCAGTCGAGCTTTACGGCGGCTACGGCTTCGTCAAGGATTATCCGGTCGAGAAGTTCTGGCGCGATTCCAAGATCGGGGCCATTTACGAAGGCACTTCGAACATGCAGCTACAGACAATTGCGAAGCTGATCATCAGCGGTAAGTAAATATGGCGTCATCGCGCATAGAACTCTTCAAACAGATGCTGGAAAGCGATCCCGCCAACACCAGTGTGTTGTTTGGGCTGGCGAAGGAATTTGAAAAGAGCGGTAACGATGGCGAAATGATAACCACGTTGCAAAGCTATCTGCAGCACGCTGATGATGAAGGTAATGCTTACGGCATGCTGGCCCGCGCTTATGAACGCCTAAACCGTCGCGACGAAGCGCGCGAGACTTATCAACGCGGTATGGCTGCGGCCCAGGCCCACGGACATCCGGGTATGGTGGAAGAATACAAATCGATCCTGGACGACGAATATAAATCTCCCGACGTTTAGGAGCGGACTACCGCCCGCTCAGTCAGGCGGTAGCCCGACTCTAAACAGTCCGCATGAGTTGCCAACGATGAGTGACACAAAGGTCTTAAGACTCGTCAAGAAAAGCGAAAGCCCGCAACAGGTGGCTCCGGCTCCCGCGCCGGTTGTGAAGGCTGCCGACCTGCGGCCCGCGCTGGCTGTCAACGCCGCGCCGCCAATTAGAGAGCGCCGGCCCGCCCACGGCAAGGCAGCGCGCCGAACTGAACGCCAACCCGAACCCGTCCTCGAACCAGCGCAGATGATCGCGCTCTATCGCACCATGTACCTGTCGCGCCGTTTGGACGACAAGGAAATTCAACTCAAGAACCAGAACAAGATCTTCTTTCAAATCAGTGGCGCGGGGCACGAAGCGATCCTGGCGGCTGCGGGCATGGCGCTGAAGCCTGGTTACGACTGGTTCTATCCTTACTACCGCGATCGCGCGCTCTGCCTGCAACTGGGCATGACGCCGCTGGAACAACTCCTGTCCGCCGTCGGCGCGGAGAAAGATCCCAACTCGCACGGCCGGCAGATGCCTTCGCACTGGGGCCACAAAAAGCTAAACATAGTCTCGCAATCGTCACCCACCGGCACGCAGTTGCTGCAGGCAGTGGGTTGCGCGGAAGCTAATTATCGCTTCAAGCTAATCAAAGAATTAAAAGGCCGGATCAAGCGGTTCCACGGTGATGAAGTCGTTTACGTCTCTCTCGGTGATGGGACTTCCAGCGAAGGTGAGTTTTGGGAAGCGCTAAACACCGCATGTAATCTGAAACTTCCTGTCGTCTTTCTGTTGGAGGACAACGGTTACGCGATCAGCGTCCCGGTGGAAGTGCAAACTGCCGGCGGTGACGTCTCGAAACTGATCTCCGGATTTCCCAACCTTTACATGCAACGCTGCGATGGCACGGACGCCATGGAGTCTTTCGCGACCATGCGGCGCGCCGTCGCGAACTGCCGCAAAGGCCGCGGCCCATCGTTCGTGCACGCCAAAGTAATTCGTCCTTATTCGCATTCGCTTTCGGACGATGAAAAACTGTATCGCCCTGATGAAGAACGAACTTCCGACGCCGAACGCGATCCCATCAAACGCTTTGGGGCCATGCTGGTCCACGAAAACGTCATCGATCAGGACGGGCTGCAGAAATTAAAGGATGAAGTCGATCGCGAGATTAACGAGGCGGCCGATCTCGCGCTTGCCAGTCCGCAACCAGCCGCAGAGACCGCCACGAGATTTGTTTACTCGCCGCGAATCGATCCGACGTCGCCGGAGTTTGATACGGAAGCAGGCGTTGAACTCTCCGGCAACCCGGGCACGATGGTGGACTTGATCAATCGCTGCCTGCATACAGAGATGACGCGCAACCCGCGAATCGTCGTGTTCGGTGAAGATGTGGCGGATGTTTCCCGCGAACAGTACCTGGACAAAGTAAAAGGCAAAGGCGGCGTTTTCAAAGTGACTGCGAACCTGCAGAGAAACTTTGGCAGCGCGCGCGTTTTCAATTCGCCGCTGGCCGAAGCAAACATTGTCGGCCGCGCCATTGGGATGGCCACGCGCGGTTTGAAGCCGGTGGTCGAGATTCAGTTCTTTGATTATATTTGGCCTGCTTATCACCAGATTCGTAATGAGCTGGCACTGATGCGCTGGCGCTCAGGCAACGAGTTCTCATCGCCGGTCGTTATGCGCGTGCCGGTGGGTGGATACTTGAAGGGCGGCGCGGTCTATCACTCGCAGTCGGGCGTTTCACTCTTCACTCACATCCCCGGGCTGCGCGTGATTTACCCGTCAAACGCCCTGGATGCCAACGGTCTGCTGCGCACCGCGATCCGCTGTGACGATCCGGTGCTGTTCCTTGAGCACAAGCATCTCTATCGCCAGACGTATAACAAGTCGCCGTACCCCGGTGACGATTTCATGATCCCGTTCGGGAAAGCCAAAACCGTGCGCGAAGGAACCGACCTTTCCATCATCACCTATGGCGCCCTCGTGCAACGTTCGATCGTCGCCGCCCGCGAAGCCGAAAAGCAGGGAATCAATGTCGAGATCATCGACCTCCGGAGTATGAACCCTTACGACTGGGACGCAATAACGCAAACGGTGAAGAAAACGTCGCGAGTGATTGTGGCCCACGAAGACACCCTCTCGTTCGGCTACGGCGCCGAGATCGCCGCGCGCATTTCGGACGAGCTGTTCGAATACCTCGACGCCCCCGTGCGCCGCGTCGCTGCCCTTGATACGTTCGTTGGCTACGCTCCGCAATTGGAAGAAGCCATCCTGCCTCAGGCCGCCGATCTATTGCACGCCATCACCGAGTTGAATCGGTATTAGGAACCACCCTTGGCCTTTCAACAAGGCCGAAGCGCAGGCGTACACTCCTGTATCAGATCGTTCCGCCATTTTCCGGCAGTTTCATCCGTAAAACTCAGTTTTGCCTGCTTACCAGCCCTTCGACTCTTGGCATGTCCTTTGCCCATTAATCCCAAGCAAACCAATCATATTCACTCCCCCTACAAACAAAGTGATTCCTTAAGGAGGAGAAATACTCATGAGCAAGAAGTTAGTTTCATTATTGGGAGCGGCGATGCTCGCCCTCTCTGTCGCTGCCGTGACGGCGGCCCAGGAAGTCAAAACCGTTACCACCACCACAGCCACAAAGGTGGTCCAGAACGCTGATGGTACCTGGACAGTGGTCGAATACCCGGTGGGTAAAGAAGTCATCGTTGACCTGACCCCGGCGGCGACTCTCAAGGGCGCCACCGGCCGCGCCACCATCCTGCGTAACCCGGATGGCACCACGGTCAAAGTAAACTTAACCGGAGTTCCGGCCGACATGGCCACGTTGAATCTTTATGCCGTTGATCCCACCGGCACCACCACCTTGTTGGGACCGCTGGCAATTGAAAACGGTGTGGGCACTTATGTCACCACCAACCCACTGCCGCTCGAGCGGTTCATGATCATTGCTTCACCGGAATCGGATATAGCTACGTTCACTCCGGACCTTCCGGTGCTGTTCCGTAGTGTAGTTCCGACGGGATTAGCAGTTGTGCCTTTGGCGCGGAAAGATGACGACAAGATTGTCGCCACCGGAGAAAAGGTATCTGCCGCGTCATCACCATACGCCATCCCGATGCTTGGTATTCCCAGTCTGCCGGCGGACAAAGAATCGGAAGTGCATGTCAATTTCGCCAACGACACATTTCATGCGCAGCGCACCACCATCTTTATTACACCGAACTACAAACACAAGGGGACGACGCGGGTGAAGGCGAAATTCCATGAGCTCACAGGTGTGCCTACTGACGCCTTCCTGACTTTGTGGGCAGTTGCACCCGACGGCACCTTTACGCGTTTGGGTTCCACACCCAACAGCGGCAAACCTAACGTCGCGGAGATCGACACCGCCAAGAACAATACCAATGTCACATTGTCAGACTTTGGACTGTTCCTGACGACTGAGCCTTCGGTGGACGTTTCAGCGCCCAGTGGTCCGGTGATTCTGCGAATCATCAAATAACCTCGGCACAGGCTTCCGTCTGTGACTTAGCAAGAGAGGCCGGCCTGTCATCAAGGCCGGCCTTTCTCTTTGTTCCGAAAAGGTAAGAACCTGAAGAACCTGGGTAGCAAAAGGCAGCCTGTGATGCCAGGCGTTTAGAGTACCAACTTTGGTTGGGTTCCTCTTTCAATAAAAGCCCGATTAAAGTCGGTACTCTGAACAACGCTTTCCCGGGAAGAGCGCCCACTAAAACTATTGCTTCTGCAGAACATTCGTGTAAACATGGCGCCCGGCTTGGCGACCTGGCGATGTTCTTCTGATTCCAAGCCACTCCCGACGACATCTGGACTGAGTTCTTCTCCCTGGAACTGGTCTACCTAACCAAGAAAGTTCCGGCGACTGATTGCGGCGGGATTTATCAATCAGAGTTCATACCCTTGGCAAATCCGTTCTGATCTTTATCGAACCCACACAGAGAACCAACAAGTCATGCGATACCGCAATTTCCCCCAATTGCTGCTGGCAGTATTTTTCGTAGGCGTTGTTACGACCGTTGCGAATGCACAGGAATCGCTTCCTGAGCTGGTGCGCCAGGTCAAACCTGCCGTGGTCTCAGTCACCACCTACGATGCCAAGGATGATTCTCTGATCAGCGGCAGCGGTTTTTTCATTCGCCCCGGACAGGTAATGACGAACCTGCACGTCGTTCGCGGCGCGGTGCGGGCTGAGATCAAGACCCTCGAAGGCAAGGGCCGCAGCTATGCGGTCTCGGGATTGCTGGCGGTGGACGAGGAAGCAGATCTCGCATTGCTCAGCATTGATCTTCCCCTGGAAAAATCGCGCGTGGCGATCATGGGCACATCCCTGCCGGAGGAAGGCGAAAAAGTTTTCGCGATTGGAAATCCTTTGCGCCTGGAAGGCTCAGTCAGCGACGGCATCGTTTCCGCCGTTCGCGACGTGCCGAACCTGGGCAACATTATTCAGGTAACTGTGCCCATCTCTCACGGCAACAGCGGCAGCCCGCTCTTTAACATGAAGGGCCAGGTCGTCGGCATCGTTACCGTGAAAGTGACCAACGGGCAGAACATTAATCTCGCTCTCTCTTCGGCACGCATCGTGACCCTGCTTCCCGGAAATCTTTCAACCTTTGCCGAGCTGGCAAACAAAACCCGGTCGCCGCTGCAAGCCGACGCGCTCGCGGATGTTTGGTATCGCAACGGGCTGGATTCGCTCTGGCTGGGAAACTATGAAAGCGCTCTTTCCTATTTCGAGAATGCCGTGAATAAGAATCCCCGACGCGCTGAGGCTTGGGTGGAAGTCGGATTCTGTAAGGTCAAACAAGGCAGACATCAGGAAGCCATTCGCGCCTACCAGCGGGCCCTGCAACTGGGCCCCGGTTCAGCCGAAGCTCACAACCGTCTGGGCGATGCTTATTTTGACTCGGGCCGGTTCGAGGATGCAATCGCTTCCTACCGGCAGGCTGTGCGCCTTCGCCCCGATATGGCCGAAGCGTATTACAACCTCGGTATGACGTATCTGGAACTCGGCGATCGCGCGTCGGCCCTGGCGCAGAGCAGTAAACTCGCGTCGGTTGATCCTGCCTGGAATAAGAAATTACAAAGCGAACTGGCGAAGTAGGATTTGCGCGCTGGGCGGACGATTCAATCATAGTTCCCCTGCCGTCTGCTCCTGCCGTCTGCTCCTGATTCTTACGGTCGGGCTTCTGCTCCGCCTTGGTTGGTGAAGACGTACTTGTCGATCTTTCCCGGATCCCCTAACACCACGAAGCGAATATTGCGCATGTATTTTTGCGCTACTCGCTGCACGTCCGCCGGCGTCACGGTGCGGAGATGACTGAGCGTGTCGAAGGAATTCCTCCAACCGCCTCCGTTTAACTCGTATTCGGCCAGACTCGCTGCCTGCGCGGCATTCGTTTCCTGGCCCAGGTAGTAACCGGTCAGGTATTGCGAAACCACGCCGCTGATATCGGTAGCATTGAGCGGTTGCACCTGCAGGCGCTTGATTTCATTCAACATCACGCTGACCGCCAGGTTGGCATCAACCGCCGAAACATAGATTCCTCCGATGTTGGCCGCCTGGCTTCCCAAAAACGCACTGGGCGCGTACGAGAGATTTCGCTTCACGCGAACTTCTTCAAAGACGCGGTCGCGCAGCATGCTGGAGGCAACCTGCATCGGGTAGATATCAGAGGCCGACAGCGAGGGCGCGGTAAAAAGTCCCTGAACATAATTCGTCGGCAATCCCCTCTGAGTGACTTCCACAGAAGCGGCGCTGAAGGAGAGCGGTGGCACCGGCTGGGGACGATAGGCGCCTTGTGGTAGCTTGCCGAACGCAGCCGCCAGACGGGCGCGAAGCTCGTTGGCATTTAGATCACCCACAATCACCAGCAGCAATCGCGAGGTTTCCAGCATCTGTTTGTGATAACGCTTCACGTCCTCCAGGGTCAGGCTGGATACCGATTCGACCGTGCCCTGTGGGCGATTCAGGTAAGGATGGCCGGCATAGGCCACGCGTTCCTGCAACCGCTGGAGGTACGTGTCAGGATCGTCGGAATCATCACGTAACTGCGAAAGATGACGGTTCTTGACCAGGTCAAAATCTTCTTTGGTAAAGGCCGGGCGCAGCGCCACATCGGCAAAGATTTCCCAGGAGCGATCAAAGTTGGGACGCGTAGTGGTAAACGCCAGCACCGAGTAATCGTAGTTCTCGCTGGAACTGATCACAGTGCCCATGCGCGACAGCTCGCTGCGCATGCGTGCCCGCGGGTAATTGATGCTGGCCTCGCTTGCCAGATCCAGCATCAGGGTTTCAATCCCCGCGTTCGCCGCCGTCAGGTTGCGCGAGCCCCCGCGGATAAACAACCCGCCCGCAACTGTCTGACTGCCTTCGCGCCGTTTGAGCAGCACCTTCAAACCGTTAACTTCGAATTCCGTTACCAGGGCCGCAGCCGCAGCGGAAGTCCGCCGTTCCACTTCCGATTGCACTGTGACTGATTTATCGTCCACCAAAATCCTGATAGCCGGTGACGTCTCCTGTGCCAGAGCTTTCGCGCTGAAGTCTCCCCAGGCAACAATCGCAAGCAAGGCGGTAAGTAACGCCGCCAACGCGCGCCCGCGCTCTGATTTGAAAAAGCAGAAGCGTGTGCTTGTCTGTTCCCGAACGTCAATTGTCTTTCTCATCTTCCGATTAACTCCTCAGGCTTTAGCTGCACTTGCTTCTGGTCCGCTTCCGAGATCAGGGCGATACTAATATGCGGTTTGCCCTGAATGTAAGTGGTCACATAACGGCTGATATCGGCCCGGGAAGTCCGGCGCAGATTGCCCAGGTAGCCACGAAAATAATCTATTCCCGTGGTCGCCCACCAAAACGAAATGGTGTGCGCGTACTCGCTCAACTTCTCGCGCGAGTAAAGATCGTCGGCTTCCAACAGGGCCTTGGCGCTCTCCAACTGGTCGTCGGTGAAGTAATCTTTATCGTTGAAATGAGCAATCTCATTATAGACAGCGCGAATGGCGGCGCGGGCCTTGTCCGGACTGGTCTGTACGCTGATTTGAATTGGTCCCACATTTCGTTGGGTGTAGTAGCCGACACTCGCGCCGGTAACCAGACCGGTGTCAACCAGCGCGCGCTGAAAGCGGGAGTTGGGCTGCGCCAGGATGAATGAAAAAACGTCTGCCGCGTAAGTTCCGGGATTATCTTTGCCAATCGAGGGCCCATGCCAGCTAACGGCAATGGTAACGTTCTTTACTTCCTGCGTGACGACAGCCCCATCGCTCTTCGGCAAGGGCGGGTGCTCCACCATGGGAAACTCTTCGAACGGATCCTTTTCGCGCCGCGGCCAGTCGCCGTAGAACTCCTGCGCCATCTTGAAAATCTCTTCCGGCTGTACATCGCCGGCGATCACCAGGGCGGAGTTGTTGGGAACGTAATAACGGCCCTGTATCAGACGCATCATGTCGGTGGTGGAAGTCGATACTGTCTGACGATTTCCCAGCGCATTCTTGCGGCTGGGATATTTGAAGAAGAGACGGCTGGTTATCTCCAGGTTCATGTAATAGAACGGGTTTGATTCGTTGCGATCGATTTCCCCGATAACCACTTCGCGTTCGCGCTCAAATTCCCCTTTATCAAAGAGAGGATAGCGCACCGCATCGCGCATGAAATTCATCGCCGTGCGCAGGTTGGGGCTGGTCGTCGTGAAATAATAGTTAACGACTTCTTCCCGCGTCTGGGCGTTGTAGGCCATTCCTAATTGCCCCACCGTCTGCACATATTGTTCGGCATTAGCAATGGCGCGATTCGCTTTGAAAAACATGTGCTCATACAGGTGCGACAGCCCGTTTAACTCGGGGGGTTCAGTGTAGGAGCCGTTTCTTACCGCCAACTCAATGGTCACGAGCGGCACCGAATGATCCTCAAGGACAATGACTTCCAGGCCATTGGCGAGGACGCGACTCACAAGTTGTGACGGCGCCTGTTTCGCCTGAGCCGCCTGAGCGCGGCCGGCAACGGGCGTTGCCTGGTTCTTCAGGACACTGCCGGAAACTGTTCCGGCCGTAAATGATAGGGCCAACGAGGTGGCTAAAAAAAGGTTTATGACTTTACGCTTCAAAGCTTGCTCCGTTTGTTTTTCGGGAAATTGGGGTTAAACGTTGACCCGGGTTCGATGACCATAAGACCTTTGGGGATGTCAGCCGGAGTAAGATTCGTCCTGCTCAATGCGGGAAAGGACCCAATCGAATTCGCCGGAAGTGATCTTCCCGCCGCAAAACTCGCAGATGCCCGCAAGATTTACTTTAAGTGACGCGCCACAGTTGGGACAATTCAGGTCTGCCCGGTTAGCTAAAGGTTTAGCAGTGCGGTTCCTGATGAACGTCCAATACTCACTCCATCGCCGCAGGCTGTTTTTTGAACCGCTGACGACGCGGCCCGCCTGGTCGACCGTGTAGTCATACCCCTGCGCCCAGATGCGAAGAGTGATCGCGTTGTAGAACGCATCCTCCTTGATCTTCACCGGCTGCATCGCGTTAATCACGCAACTGTCGAGGGCATTACGCAAACCCTGTCGCTTATAGGCCTCTATCCAGTATTGGTGCATCTGGAAAATATTATCGGTCTCATGGGGACGCGCCCGCTCCCAGGCCAAGGTGGACCAGGCGGTCTGCAGTTCGCCAAAGATCGTCCGTACCCGAGTCTGGAATTGTCCCCAGGAAAAATCCGGGTGACTTTGCTCAAAGGCAATACGGATTTGATCGAAGTTGGGTTGCACCACCGACGGGTAGTCGGTGCCGACCTCCGGCACGTTGGAGGTCAGGAGGGGCCCTTTGGCTTCGCTGCTCAGCAATCTCACGTCGCGCACATACCATTGGAACTCGCCACTATCGATCTTGGTGCCGCAAAACTTGCAGGCGCCCACGCTGTCCTGCTCCAGAGGCGCGCCGCAACGGGGACAATGCAGCGCCGTCGCTTGTTCCGGCGGGGGTGAGAGGACGTCGCGCTTGCGCTCCAGCAGCCAACGCTCGCGCACGTAGTAACTCACTTGGATGTTCGCGCCGCTGCCGGTTTTGCCAGTGGAGACGACCTCGGTGTAGTTAGCTTCAAACTCCAGACTGACACGCACCAACGGTGTCGCCAATCCCTCGACCTGCACCACCTGCATGGCGCCCACTATGATTCCCGTTACCGTCTGCAGGTTCGGCGGGTTGCGTTGCCAGAGCGCATTGCGCACCGGCTCACTCAAATATGGCGATAAGATTTTAAGCGCAGCCTGCCCCTGACCACGCGCGTGGTGTGCTCGCGCATACAGGGCGTAGCAGAAATCGGCAAAAATGATTTCGGAGAAGTTGGGATCGAACCGCCGCAACTGATCGAACAGCTGGCCTACTCTCAATTGTTGCTCGGGCGCTCCGGCGCCGGTTGGCGCCAGCCCCAGGACCCCGGAGGAATAAACTGCAGCCGTAGTTTTCTTTCGCGGCCGCGTCCATCGATAAATGAAAAACCCAACAACAATGATGTCCAGGGGAATGCCGATGGCGGGATACTCCACCGTCAGGTAAATCAGTGCGCGCACCAAGAGCGCGATCCCCCCGCCGTCGCCGCCTCCTCCACCACCGTGACCGCCGCCGCCGTATGAGCCTCCGCCGCCGACACGCGCCCAAGCCTCCGGCGTGAACAAAATGCAGGCTATGAACGTCGCGCCCAGGAAAACCAGCAGCGCGACAGTCCAACGCAGATACCTTCTAGGTCTTGGCGTCATTTCAACTCGAAGCGCGGCAGGTCAGGAAGCTCGTTTGGGTTTTCGCCCGTGGCCGGTAAATGTTTGGCCAGGAGTAAGCCCAGCTCGCACATGGCACTACTAAGGGTAGCCAACTCAGGACGCCGCCCCGCTTGGTGCAAATTGAAAATCGCTTCATTCCATTCCATGGCCGGCACCGCCTTCAACACGCCGCGATCCGCAATCACTTCCAGCCGGCGCTCCAACAGCGAGAGATAGATCAGCAAGCCCATCTCTGCGCTGGTGTTGGCAATTCCGGCTTCATAGAACATCGCCGCCGCTCCGGTGCGCACCGCGCCCGCGCGAGATTTTTTGGTTGTCAGAAGGCGCCGCAGTCCATCAAGGCGGAAAGCAAGGTAAACACCGAGGGCGAAGAGCGCCAGCACGTTAACCGGCACCCAGTACTGGTGAAAATTAAAAGGCGAGAAGACGACGAACAAAAGCCCGGCGAACCCAAGGATGCTGCCAAACAGGTAATCCGCCTGGCGGTAGGTTCCAGAGCGGGCCCGCACGACAATGACGATCTCAGCGTCAGTGTCTTTTTCGATTCCCTGAACGCACTGGGCCAGGGCTTCGCAGGCGGCTTGATCGAATTTTGCGCGGCTCATGTTTGCGCGAGCAGATAAGTTAAGAGAGTGGTGTTGTGGAGTAGCGAATGCAACGCTTCGCTAAGCAGCTTCGATATATTCGACTAAGCTCGGTTCAGGGATTGGCAATCCATCTTCACGCATTCCTCGTAAATGCAGTTCAACTGCTTCGCTCATAAGCTGCTTTACCTCATCCAGCGTTGTACCGGTGGCAATACAGCCCGGAAGATCAGGGAGATAGGCTGAATAGTTTCTTTCCCCTTTTTCGATAATCATTGCGTATTGCATGACTAATTGCTCCTCTTTCCTAACCCTGCTTGGGTCATGATGCTTCTCAATGTCTTCGGGTGAACGTCATCATTCGGATGACCAGCTACTGTCACTCTTCCCGTCTTGCTTTGATGTTTGAATTGCCGATGACTTCCCTGAGTCGCGACCAGAAACCAGCCATCGTCCTTCAATAACCTCAGGATATCCCGAACCTTCATACGCCACCCCATCATAGGTGTGTCCAGAGTAAATCGGAAGCGGTACTAAGCTCCCGGCCAAACGTGTTAGTATTTCTCCCCACAGCAGCCCGAGGTTCTTTTTAACGTCAGAAAATCCCAGCCCGGAGTCTAAATGGAATGAGCGCTTCCACACCGCAGATGAACGACCGCACCAAAATCCTGGACCAGCTTTGCATCAACACCATTCGCACGCTTTCGCTTGATGCCGTGCAAAAGGCTGAGTCGGGACATCCGGGTCTGCCCCTGGGCGCAGCGCCGATGGCTTATGTTTTGTGGACGCGGTTCCTGCGACACAATCCCCGAAACCCCCGCTGGGAAAATCGCGATCGCTTCTTGCTCTCTGCCGGTCACGGCTCGATGCTGCTTTACTCTTTACTCTATCTGACAGGCTACGATCTTCCGCTCGAAGAGTTAAAGAATTTCCGCCAGTGGGGCTCGAAGACGCCGGGGCATCCGGAATACGGACTGACTCCCGGAGTCGAGATCACCACCGGGCCGCTGGGGCAGGGTTTTGCCAACGGCGTCGGCATGGCAATGGGCGCGGCGCACTTGGCGGCGAAATTCAACCAGAAGGATTTCCCGATCATCGATCATAACGTTTATGCAATTGTCTCAGACGGGGATCTGATGGAGGGCGTCGCGTCTGAAGCTGCTTCGCTTGCGGGCCATTTCAAACTCGGAAAACTGATTTACCTCTACGACGACAACAAAGTCACCATCGAAGGCTTTACGGATCTCGCTTTCAGCGAAGATGTGCCGAAGCGTTTTCAGTCATACGGCTGGCACACCTCAACGGTTGATGATGGAAACGACACCGAGGCGATTGAAGCCGCGATTCGCGAAGCGCAGTCGGTTGGCACTCAGCCTTCGCTCATTTCCGTCAAAACGACGATCGGCTTCGGAATGCCTACTGCCGGCACGCGCAAAGCTCACAGCGATGCTCCCGGTGAAGAGGCCGTGCGCGAAACGAAACGCCACCTGGGGTGGCCTGAAGACAAACAGTTCTTTGTGCCCGACGAAGCGTTGCAGCATTTTCGCGAAGCCGTAGAACGTGGCGCGCAGCAGGAATTAGATTGGAAACAATTAGTTAAGCAATACGGCGAGCAGCATTCGGAACTAGGTCAGCTGTGGAGCACCGTGATGAGCGGAGAGTTGCCCGCCGATTGGGAAACTCGTCTGCCTTCATTCGCAGACGCCACGGCGGTCGCCACCCGGGTTGCCAGCGGCCAGGTCATCAACGCGCTGGCGCCGCACCTGCCGACTTTGATTGGCGGCTCTGCCGATTTGGGGGTTTCCAATAACACTGACATCAAAGATGGTGGAGATTTTGAAGCGGGAACTTACCAGAACCGCATCCTTCACTTCGGTGTGCGTGAGCACGCTATGGGCGCGACGCTAACGGGCATGAGCCTGAACGGCGGACTGATTCCTTTTGGTGGAACGTTCCTCACCTTTTCGGATTATATGCGGCCCTCGATTCGCCTGGCAGCGCTTTCCGAAGTTCAGGTGATTTACGTTTTCACGCACGACTCAATTGGCTTAGGCGAAGATGGGCCAACTCATCAATCAGTCGAGCACGTGGCGGCATTGCGGACCATACCTAACCTGTTTGTGATTCGACCTGCCGATGTTCACGAAGTGCGCGAAGCGTGGCGCATCGCAATCCTGCGGCGCAAAGGTCCTACAGCGCTCGCGCTGACTCGACAGAAAGTTCCATTAATAGATCGTAACACCTTCGCCTCAGCCGACGGACTTCGCCGCGGCGCTTACATACTGGCCGAAGCAGAAGGCGCGCGGGGCGGTAGCCCGACCGTCAGGGAGGGCTCACCTGAGGCGCCATCCGCTCCGCAACTAATCCTGATCGCTACCGGTTCCGAAATTTCGCTAGCCCTCGATGCCCGCGAAACTTTGCAATCAGAAGGAATCGCCACGCGCGTCGTTTCCATGCCTTGCTGGGAACTATTCGAAGAGCAAACGCAAGCCTATCGCGACGAAGTCCTGCCACCGGCAATCGCTGCGCGCCTGGGAATCGAAGCCGGCGTGTCGCAGGGCTGGCACCGTTGGGTAGGACCAAACGGCGATCTAATTTGTTTGGATCGTTTCGGCGGCTCGGCGCCCGGCGACGTCGCCATGCGCGAGTTGGGATTCAACCTGGAAAACGTACTCAAACGCGCGCGTGCTTTATTGTGACCGGGATTCTGAAATCCTCGCGAAAGTTGTAGGGGTGGCCCCTCTGTGGCCACCCCCTTCGTTATGGTTAAGGTGAAATCAACGAAGGGGGCGGCCACGCAGGGCCGCCCCCTACAAGTGCGCCCGGCGATTAACGATCTTCATGTCCGACGACGTCCAAATCAAACAATTCGAGCTGGCCGATCAGGATGCGCTACTCGCTTTCCTGCGCATCGCTTATCCCAACGAGCCGCGCAAGCATGATCCGGATTTCTGGCGCTGGCACTACCTGGAAAACCCATACACTTCTCTCGATAACGTTCCCCTCTGGATCGTCAAAGACAACGAGCGGGTCGTGGGCCAGGCGGCAACGATCCTGGTGGAACTAAAAGTTGGGGAAGAAACCAGACGGGCGATCTGGATTCTGGATTTCATTTTGCTTCCCGAATACCGGGGACAGAAACTGGGCAAGCGTTTGATGCTGCTGGCGCGCGAAACCTATCCGACAATGTTTGCGCTCGGCATCAATGAGCAGTCGCGAAATGTCTTTCGCAGTCTCGATTGGGCCTCGATTGGGTCAGTCCACCGTTACCAACGACTACTGTACCCGGGTCATGCGGTGAAAGAGATCGCCGGCGTCTCGCCTCTCCGGGAACTGGCGAACCTCAGTTACGCACCTTTTCGTCCCCGGCCGGATCAAACGGCCGCCACCCCGCGCTACACCGCGCGCGCGGTCGAACACTTCGACAGCTCTTTCGACCATCTCTGGCAGAGAGCGTCAGCCCAATGGCCCTGCGCTGTGATTCGCAATTCGCGATATCTGCATTGGCAGTTTCGGCTGCAGCCCGGTAAAGAGTTCGGGGTGCTTGGCCTCTATGAACAGGAACAACTCAGAGGTTACGTCATTCTGTTTTTCAGGAAGGCCGCGCCAGGCGGAGCGCCATCGAAGGCCGCGATCAGCGATATTTGTTACGACAGTGCTGATGATGAAGTTATTGACGAACTATTACAGGCTGCTCTGCAAAAGGCTATCGCCAGACGCGCCGGCAGTTTGGTAATTGATGTGCTTGATGTGCGCGTTGAAGCACGCTTGCAGCAGCTCGGGTTCTGGCGCATCAAAACCTCTCCGGAATTCACGGTCCACTCTCCTACCCGCCAGGAGGTAATCTATCAGCCGGCTAATTGGTTTTTGACTCGTGCCGATTCGGATGTGAGTATTTTTGAAGAGCCGAACGTGTAGGCGCCTCACAGCAGGGCCGGAAGCGTTAAAGTGATCTATCGTGGTTATTCCCGTCATCCAGTATCACAAGATTGACACGCCGGCGGCCGACTCTTTGGTGCGTGGCGGTTTCACCCCACCGCGCCGCTTCGCGCGACAAATGATCTGGTTGAAGAATGCGGGCTTTGTTTTCTACCCAGCGTCTGAGCTGATCGCCCATTACAGACAGCATGGTGACTTTCCTGAGAACGGCATCACGCTGACATTCGATGATGGTTGGCAGGACAACTACACGAACGCTTTCCCCCTGCTGAGGCAACTAGGAATCAAGGCCACTATCTTTATTGTTCCGTCGGTTTTAGGAACGCAATCAACTAAGGCTTTAGCAAAGGGTGAGGGTCCGCGCGCGCACTTGACCCGAGAACAGGTGCAGGAAATGTCGAGTTACGGAATTGAGTTCGGCTCCCACTCTTTGAATCATCGTCTCTTACACGAGCTTTCCGCTGCGGAAGTGAAAGTGGAAGTTGAGGAAGCGAAGCAGCAGATCGAAGAGTTAACCCAGAAGCCGTGCCTGACGTTTGCTTACCCCGCCGGGTTCTTTACCGACGAAGCAAAAAAGATAATCAGAGGCGCGGGCCATACTGCCGCGTTCACCACGACCTACGGTCCGGGCGGTCAAATCGATCTCTATGCTCTCAACCGCATCGAAATCCTGCGACGCGATCGCTTTCTTTTTCAATTCGGGAAAAAAGTCGAGTCACTCCGCTAGGAAAGATTGGATCGAAACGCACTGTCGGCGGGAGCCCTTCCTTACGGTCGGGCTTCTGAAACTTTCCAGCCAGCAAAGGGCTTGACCGTGCCGCAGGTTGGGCCGCCGTCCTTCCCGGTGCCATTCACTCTTGTCTCGATGATCGAATGTTCACTCGCTGTCGCCTGGTCGATCATTTCCCACGTAATTCCCCGCAAGGGTATTTTCAAACGCCGGCTCCAAATGGTGCCAATCTGTCCTGCACACGTTCCAATGTCAATGTAGATGAAGCGCTCTCCTTTAGGACCCTGAACGATCGGGCCGAGGAAATTCGGGAAGTCGCCCTTGCCGGCCTGCTTCGCTCGAACTGTGAATTCGAAGTGCAGGTCGCCCGCTTTCGATCGCTGTTTCTGCATGGTTTCGTAGTCATTGCCTCGGCCTTTCTGCACGCCAAAGTCCACGCCAGCTGGTGGCTTTTCCAGTACGATTCGCAGTGTCAACTCTCGTTCCATAGGTAGAAATCATCTGGGCCAGCGGTGTTCAGAGTACCGACTTCAGTCGGGCTTCTAATCAACCCGGTTTCTGCCGATAGCGAAAACACTTTGGGTCGTGATCGTTCACCATTCCGACTGCCTGCATGAACGCGTAACAAATCGTGGGGCCGACGAATTTGAACCCTCGACTTAAAAGGTCGCGACTGAGTTTTTCTGACTCGCTCGTGGTGGCCGGCGCCGGCGACGTTCCGCGCTTCCGTTGTAAAGGCTTTCCTCCAACAAACTCCCAGACATAGGAGTCGAAACTGCCGAACTCTTTTTGCACCTGGAGGAACGCGCGCGCGTTCTGAATGGCAGCCGCCACTTTCAAGCGATTACGAATGATGCCGGGATTGGCGAGCAGCTCTTCAGATTTTTGTGAATCGTATTTCGCGATCTTGCGCGGATTGAAGTTGTCGAAAGCGCGGCGATAATTCTCGCGCTTCTGCAGAATTGTTTCCCAGCTCAAGCCCGCCTGTGCGCCTTCCAGAATCAGAAACTCAAACAGCACCCGGTCATCGTGCTGCGGCACGCCCCATTCCTGGTCGTGATAAAGAATCGAGAGGTCGGTTCGGGCCCAATTGCAACGACGCATTTATCTTTTGATCTCTGCAACAGTAGTCAGCCGCACGACCGCGGCGATTAGTTCTACCGCTTCGATTGGCTTAGCGAGGTGAAGGTGATACCCGGCGGCAAGGGCCAGATCGCGATCTCTGTCCGTCGCATAAGCCGTAAGAGCGATCGCCGGAATGTGCTTCAAAGCTTCTAGAGGAGAATCCCGTAGTGTCCGGATCAGTTCGTACCCATCTGCCAGGGGCAGGCCGATATCGCTCAACAGCAGATGGGGCTGAAGTTCTGTGATTCGAGCCAGCGCATCTTTTGAGTTGCTGCTCTGCGAAACTTCAGCGCCCGCTTTTTCGAGCATCAGCGCCAGCAGGGCCCGCGTATCGGCTTCGTCTTCAACTATCAGCACTCGCACGCCCGCAAGATCACCTTTGTCATTCGCGCGGTCGTCCTCCCGCCTCGCGGATTGGTCCGGCAAATCTTTTGCCGGGTTGCGGACGGCGGTCAATGGCAGACTAACTGTGAAGGTCGCCCCGAGGCCCGGGCCGGGACTGGCCGCACTCACCGTGCCGCCATGCAGTTCGACCAGGTGGCGCACAATCGCCAGGCCCAGACCTAAGCCGCCATGGGCGCGCGTGGCAGTGGAATCGGCCTGGCGGAACCTTTCAAACACGTGCGGCAAAAAATCCCGCTCGATTCCAATGCCGCCGTCGCTAATCACAATCTGCGCTGACGATGCATCTTCCCGCAGCAGCACTTCGATGACGCCTTCGCGCGGCGTAAACTTCACGGCGTTCGCCATCAGGTTCCAGATCACCTGCTGCAACCGATCGGGATCGCCGGTAACCGGTCCGACAAATGGTTCGCGCGTTATCTGTATCGAAATCTGTTTGGCATCCGCTGCCGGTTTGACGGCGTCCACGGCGGCATGGACCACGGGGAACAGATCCATCGGCCGCACGTTCAGTTTTAGTTTCCCGGAAACTATGCGGGAAACATCCACCAGGTCTTCGATCAATTGCGCCTGCATCCGGGCGTTGCGTTCGATGGCCTCAAAGGCATAGGCGGAGGTGGCCTCATCCAGGCTCTTAGTGCGCATCATCCCCAGCCAGCCGAGCATGGCGGTCAAGGGCGTGCGTAGCTCGTGCGACAGCGTCGCCAGGAATTCATCCTTGGTGCGATTGGCGGCTTCGGCTTCGTTGCGGGCGGCGTGCTCCAGTTTCAAGATGCGGGAACGTTCTTCATCCACCAGCTTCGTTTCCGTAATATCCATAGTCACGCCCCGCATTCCCACCGGAACTCCCTCGCCATCGAGAACTGCGACTGACTGAGATTCGACCCACAGCACCCGGCCGTCTTTCGCAATCCAGCGAAATTGGTTGGTGCCCTTCTTTCCGCTACCGAACGTGGCCGTAGCTTCTCTGGCGGCGTGCTCGCGATCGTTCGGATGGACAATGGTGAGCCAGAAATTCGGCGTCGATAACCATTCCTGCACGCTGTAACCCAGCATCGTCTCGACATAGTCACTGACGTAATTGATGCGCTGCGTTCCGGCGTCAGGATGGCCCCACGCCTCCCAGACAACCCCGGGGACATTTGCGACGATGTTGTTCAAACGCTGGCGTTCGTTTTCAATTAAGCCAGCGAGGTTGGTTTTCTCTTCCTGAACGCTGCTTCGCTCCCTGACGATTGCTGCCAGGACCAGAGCGGTGATCGTAACGGTCCCCATGAAAGCCTGTAGCAGAAGAAACGACTCATTGGCCATGTCCTGGATGAAGGGACCATGCCCCTTTGAGGTTCCCCAAACAGCGATTCCGGCGAGGACGAAGATACTCAGCGTGACGCCGCGCTCGCGAAAGCGAAAGGCCGCCCAGATTAAGAAAGGAAACACCACATGGGCCAGCGGATAATTCTTTTCGTGCGATGGAAACCATCCGCCAAAAACGATCATGGAGACCAGCGCCAGCGAGAGGATCAGCAGTAAGCCTTCCCACAATTTCTTCAGGTCCCATTCGGCTTTTAACGTAGACCCCCAGGCCAGGAGCAAAGGCGCGACGACCAAAGCGCCGACGCTATCCCCTAACCACCACGTCAGCCAAAGCGACCAAAACCTTTCCCAGGCAGCGGCGCCGCTGACGCACAGGCTGACGCTGCCAATGGTGGCGCTGATCAGCGGGCTACAAACTGCACCCAGAGCAGCAAACTTTAAGACATCCCTGGAGCGATAAAGAGGAAGCCGGGCTCCGGTGTAACGCAGGACCAGGAAGCCGGCACAGAGAGCTTCTCCAGTGTTGCCCACGGCAATGGCTGCGGCGGTGGGGATAGTTACTCCGGTGGCCAGGTTTGACAGGAACGCGCCCAACAGGATGCCGGGCGCTACTCGATAACCCAATAACAGGATCGCGGCAATTGCGATCCCGCTGGGCGGCCAGACCGGAGAAACGTTGCTGTGCACTGAAGCCAGCGAGAGACCACATTCGGCCGCAGCAAAGTAGAGGAGGGCGATAGCCGCGCACAAAGCGATCGAACTTGGAAGACGAGACCGGATCTTGAGTTTTCCCTGGCGCATCAAACTAAAGTTTGAACTCTAAACACCTGTTGGGTTGAAGCTAAACGCGGCGACACGGGTGTACCGTACAAGCTTTAGCGCAATGTACGCTGAAAGTTCAACCGCCCGCTACCGCAGGCGGTTCTGACCCGGGTGATTCGCCGATTTCCTTGCGGCGTTGGTAACAGGGCGAGGGCTTCGTGGAGAGTGAAGGTTGGGGAGTCGGGATCCGCAGCCATAGTTACAACCCATACAGACCCGGTTGCGCTGGTAACGGATGCGGCACTAACCGGGACCTCGCATCATTCGCTACCGCGAGCGGCTCTGTGAAATCGAAGCTACCGTGGAATTCGTTCGGGCCAGAAACTATTTCAACTGGAAACTGCGCGCGATGAGGTCCGTCTGGTTGCGGATGCGGCCAAGTTTTGCGCGGGCGCCGGTAAACCTCAGCGCATAGATCGTATGGCTGTCAGCCTGCAGGTAGTAGGTGCGACCTTCCATCGGCTTGCCGGCCTGGGTGAACTCATAAGAGATCGTTACTCCATTCAGCCGGCCCGCAAACCGTTCTTCCTTGCCATCGATATACCCCGGCAGGTAGCGCACCTTCTGTTCCTGATCGCGCCGGCCAAATTCCGAGACCGTCAATCCGGGTTCGATGGCTTCCTTGCGGATCCGGAGATACCCGTCGGTGCGTTCGCCATAGATGAACTCGGCGTGTTGGTGCGCGCCTTCGGGTTCCACGATGACCTTCCACGTCGCCGACGGAAGCTCCAAACTGTAATCGACCTTATCGTTGGTATACGTTTGGGATTGTCCCATCACGACGAGCGAAGCCACGATAACAGTGGTGATGAAGATGATCAGACGGCGCATTGGTTTCATAACTCCTGTGGATTACTTGTCAGTCAAGAATTGGGTCAGTCGCGTGCTAAGGATACTCCTGAGCGAGAGTTGTCTATGTAAGATGCCGGGAAATCAAGGCCTCGTTGTCCGATCATGCGGGCTGGGCCGCGGTTTGCACGAGGGCCGCGCGTTGAAACTGAATCAGCCTCTGAATGCCCTCAGCGCCCAGTGCCAGCATTTGATCCAACTCTGGCCGCGAAAACGGCGCCCCTTCGGCGGTCCCCTGGACCTCAATGAAGCGGCCGTCGCCAGTGCACACCAGGTTCATATCAACTTCGGCGGCTGAGTCTTCGTCGTATTTCAGGTCCAGCAATGGAGTCTGCTCCACGATGCCGACGCTGACGGCAGCTAGCTCCGTCATTATCGGATTGTTCGTAATCTTTCCCCGCGTCATCAGCCCGCGGCAAGCCAGAGCCAGGGCGACGTAAGCGCCGGTGATCGCCGCCGTGCGCGTCCCGCCGTCCGCCTGCAGCACATCGCAGTCAAGCGTCACAGTGCGTTCACCCAGGGCTTTCATATTCACAATTGATCGCATGCTGCGGCCAATCAATCGTTGAATCTCGTGCGTCCGTCCCGACAACCCGCCGCGACCGCTTTCTCGCGGAGTCCTTGTGGAAGTAGCGCGCGGCAACATTGCATACTCGGCTGTGACCCAACCGCGTCCTCGCTGACTCCGTAGATGCGGCGGCAGTTTGTCTTCCACCGTTGCCACGCACAACACGCGGGTCTGTCCTACTTCAATCAACGCGGAGCCCTCGGCGTGCGGCATGTAACCCGGAGTAATTTTTACAGCCCGCAGCTCGTTTGCCGCGCGACCATCAGACCGTTCGTAGCTCATCATTCCCCCAAACTTCTACAGCTTCCAAAACTGACGGCGGATGCCCGAGAAATCTTTCCGCCACTCGAGCAAATCGCTCCGCGGCGTCGGTCACATAAAAATGATCGAGATCATCGCACAGCTGCCGTTCCGGCTCGCTGTCTTCACGCGGCTGGTGCGCTACAGCGGAATCTGCCAGCCAGCTTTCCACCTGCTGCGCCGCGGCTTCGCCGGAATCAATTAACTTTACTGCCTCTCCCACTGCTCCCTGAATCACCCCGCGCAGAATGGGATAGTGCGTGCAACCAAGCACCAGGGAATCAATTCCACTCTTCTCTAAATCCCAAAGATATTCCGCGGCCACGCTGCGGGCCACATCCGTTTCAGCCCAACCTTCTTCGGCCAGGGAAACAAAGAGCGGGCAGGCCCGTTCGATCACCGTGGCCTGCGGATCCAGATGCTTAATCGCGGCAGCGTACACACCGCTTTTCACCGTCGATTCGGTAGCAATCACGCCAATCCTTTTTCCTGCGGAACCGGAAACCTTTACGGCCGCGCGTGCACCTGGCTCAATCACGCCGACCACCTGACAACGGACGGCGGCGCGAATTGCCGGCAGCGCGAGGGCGGACGCAGTATTGCAAGCCACGACGAGTAACTTAATCCCGTGCGCTTCCAGAAACCGCGCATTCTCAACTGCATAACGCTCGACGGTCCGCAGCGACTTAGTGCCGTAGGGCACGCGCGCCGTGTCACCCAGGTAAACAAAATGCTCGTCGGGCAAACGCTCGTGGAGGGCGCGATAAACAGTCAAACCGCCGACCCCGCTATCGAAGATGCCAATCGGCAGAGAATTTCGGATTTCGGATTGGGGATTTCGGATTCCGGGATTCAAGTTTCACGCACCAGCTTCGGATCTCAAAATACCAAATCCGAATTCCGCAATCCGCAATTCAGAAAGATTGGTGGAGGCGCCGAGAATTGAACTCGGATCCAAGAGCCAACGCCGAAGGAATCTACATGCTTAGTCGCTTCTCTTGCCTGCCCCTGACCTGTTGCCAGGCCTGACAGATATTCGCTCGCTGCCGAGTAAGTGAACCGACGAGACCTCGGCAAGAGCTAGTCCGACTTTGTCTCGCCCACTCCCACGGACCGAAGGAGTGGGCCAGCTCATCTAAGGTGACATCTCCATCCGCGCGCATGAGCAACTTGCGGCGGAGACGCTCGGTGCTTAATTAGGCAGCGAGAGCCAATTCATTGTTATTGGCAATTGTTTTTTCCCTACGCTTTTTAACGAGCTGCATAGAGTAGCCCGGCATGCATCACAATCCGCGCCAGAGCTCCTGTCGAAGCCTGTCGCCCCCTAATTTGCGAAGCTTTTTCATTATAACAAAAGCCTCTGATAATCCCCACCGGCGTCGAAATGGCCCGACTTAGCAGGTGTTCAGAGTACCAACTTCAGTTGGGTCTTTTGCTCCATGAAAGCCCGACTAAAGTCGGTACTCTAAACACCGCGGGTGGATAAAGGCAGGTCTTACTTGCTAAACTGCGGGCAAGTAACGAAGGCAGAAGTTTTAAGAACGAGGGGCCAGATTCCTATGAGCAAGCAAGACAAACCGATCGATAACGTAATCTCAGATGAAACCGGGCAATTCGATCTGCGCTTTATTCTCTGGCGTCACTTCTGCGAGGAGAATAATCTGCCGGTGGAGACTTTCTCCAGCGATCTCAACGACGAGCTGAAGGGCAAGTGGGAAGAGTTAAAGGCCAGCAAACTCGGCGGCCGCAAGTAGTTTACCCATCCGCGATAATGGACGGACAGATCGATCTTGTAGGGGTGGCCCTCCGTGGCCACCCCCTTCGTTTACGGTTGCGAGGTTGACTCAGAAATACGAAGGGGGGCGGCCACGGAAGTGCCGCCCCTACAATCTTCACAACCTACTACCTCGCCCCAGGTTGTAGCCGCCCGTCAGAAAGGGGTTCGTCATTCGTTCTTCACCGATCGTTGTTACCGGCCCGTGACCGGAGTAAACCTCAACCTCATCCCCGAGCGGCAGTAACTTATTCATTATTGAGTCGAGAAGTTGTTCGGTCGAACCTCCCGGCAAATCAGTCCGGCCAATGGAACCCGCGAACAGCACATCACCTACAAAGACTTTTTTCTCTTGCTCATTAAAGAGGACGACGTGGCCCGGCGTGTGCCCCGGCGTGTGAATCACTTTGAAGCTCAGCTCCCCTACTACATAAGTCTCGCCGTCGCTCCAGTACTTATCAATCTTTGGCGGCGCTTCGTAGTCAAAGCCCATGGCGGACCACGACCCGCGGGGAATCCCGATCCATTCCGGTTGTTGCGGGAGTTGTTGGTAGATGAACTCATCCGCCTGGTGCAGAATAATCTGCGCCTCCGGCTTCAGCCGTTTCAGCGCCGCGACGCCGCCCACGTGGTCCATGTGCGCGTGCGTACAGGCGATGCCCTGAAGTTGAAAGCCATGTGTCTCAATTGCCCGGGCAATGCTTTCTGAGTCGTCGCCGGGATCGATGCAAATGGCCTGTTTGGTTTTTTCACAGCCAACGATGCGCGTGTGCTGTTGAAATGCGGTCACAGTAAGTTCTTCGATGATCATCCCGGGGGAGTATAATTGCTCAAACAGGTTTCCGCTATTGCACTGGGTTTGAGAAATGAGGTCAGTTTTGAAGTTCTCATTAGCACCGCACTTTAGTGCGGTGATCTGATGAGACCATATCGATCTAACCGTTTTAACGGTTTACCTTTGAAACCGTTAAAACGGTTTAGGAATCAAGAACCGGCCTTAACCACGTGACTGAAGTCAGGTGCTAATGAGACTTCAACCAACCGGCTCCGAGGTTTTACTTCCATGCCCCTCAGCGCTTCCGCAACTTCACTCGCCGAACGTTTGGATCGGTTGACTGCCGAAGGCGCGCCGGAATTGACCGAGCATCTGCCGGACAACGCCCTGAAGTGTTTTGCTTGCGGCCACCGCTGTCTGATTAAGGAAGGCAAGCGCGGCATCTGCAAGGTTCGCTTCAATGAAGACGGGCGCTTGCGCGTGCCGATAAATTACGTGGCGGCGCTGGCCTGTGATCCCACGGAAAAGAAACCCTTTTTCCACGCGCTCCCTGGCTCAGACACTCTGACCTTCGGAATGCTGGGATGTGATCTGCACTGTGCGTATTGCCAGAACTGGTTAACTTCTCAGGCGCTGCGCGACGACGCCGCGGGAACAGCACCGACAATGATGACCGCTGAGCGCCTGGTAACCATGGCCAAAGCCTATGGCGCCTCAATGTTGGGAACCAGTTATAACGAACCGCTGATTACAGCCGAGTGGGCCATCGAAGTTTTCAAGAAAGCAAAACCCGCCGGTTTCCGGACAGCCTTCATTTCAAATGGCAACGCCACCCCCGAGGTGCTCGATTACATCCGGCCGTGGACTGATTGTTACAAGATCGATCTCAAATCGATGAGCGACAAGAGCTACCGGCAACTGGGCGGCGTGGTGGATAACATTCTGGAAACGGTGCAAATGGTCCATGACCGTGGTTTTTGGGAAGAAATCGTCACCCTCGTTATTCCCGGATTTAATGATTCAGAAGACGAGTTGAAACGCGCTGCTGACTTCATCGCCGCAGTCTCTCCGAATATTCCCTGGCACGTCACCGCGTTCCATCAGGACTATCACATGCAGGAAAACGCGAACACCACCGCCGAACAACTGATTCGCGCCTGCGAGTTGGGACGCGATGCGGGATTGCGTTACGTCTATGCGGGCAACTTGCCGGGGAGAGTGGGACGTTGGGAAAACACCTACTGCCCCTCGTGCGATGAACTTTTGGTGGAGCGCTTTGGCTATGTGATTAATGCGATGAAAGTAACGCCGGGGGGAAAGTGCCCGACATGCGCTGCTGCAATACCAGGCATCTGGTCGTAACGAAAGCCCCTTACGCTGAAAGCGTTCGCGAATTCCAGCCCAGGGTTGTGCTTTGGCACCCTGGGGAAAAAGTGCGCTTCATTCGAACACGCAACCCTGAAGGGGTTGCGTGACTGTCTAGCGAACCCTAACCTCCGTCGCAACTCTTTCAGAGTTGCGGACAAATGAATGTGCACTATCTTTCTCCCCAGGGTTTCAAACCAAACCCTGGGCTGGAATTAGCCAACGCTGTCAGCGTTATTTCATCACTTCACAGCTAAACAGCACAAAGGGCACGAACAGAATCGTGCCCCTCATGCTTCGAATCGATCCAAACCCAAGCGCCGTAACCTATCCTAAGGAGTTTTCGTCGGCGCCGGAGGCAGAGGTGTCGCAGCCTTCATTGCAGGCGTGGCGGCCTTCGCGGCCGGCGTAGCCGCGGTCATTGCCGGCGTACCCTTCGGAGTTGGTGACGCTGCTGGTCCTGGATTCATTACCCTGACTGCAGCCGAAGCGACCAATTTCCACTCGCTGCTGCGACGCGCGAAAGTATCGACAAACCGGTACTCACCGCTAATTTCCATCGACTTGCCGTCGGGCATCTTGTACTTTCCGCCTTTGATGATGGTCCGTCCGCTGGCCACTGCCGCGTCGTTGTCCAGGATAGTAACCTTGATGTCGGCTACTTCGATGGTATCGACCGTCATGTTGCCCGCGGTGGCATCCCTGATGTCCATTTCTTTCGTGCTGACTGTGCCGTCAGGAACGACTCCGATGTAGTCGTCGGCCTCTACCTTTCTGATAGCCTCGACGTCTTTTTCTTTGACGACGCGCGGCCAGTCGTTTTCAATGCGTGTCAATTCAGCGGTAATTGCCGCTGTATCGGGCGGCGTTTCTCTGGCCACAGGCGGCGGATTATTGGTTGCCGGTTCGGTTGCCGGCTGGCAACCCGTTTGACTGAATGTCACAAGGCCCACCGCCAGCGGCAGGGCCAATGTCATTAGAATGCGTTTCATTTGGTGCAGACTCCTTCTCATGGGAAAAGTGGTACTCAAAATAAGCCAGCTTGGAGAAAAGATAGAAAGCTTCTATGCCAAATTCTGACGCTAGTCAATAGCTATCGGCTATTGACTTGGCGCCGGGCTTGGAATATCTTGCGCCCTTGAGAGAGTTAGCTTCCCGGGTTCCGCCACCGCGTAGGCACAGCTTCGCAGAAGTTGAGCGGGCTCGCTGAAATTCCTTCCGCACTGATCGCCCTACAGCGACATTTCTTCGAGAGGAGATCCCCCAATGTTTCGCATCGCCGGAATCCCCATCCAGCTAAAGCCAGCGTTGTTAGGCCTGACCGCAGCAACCCTTATCTTGTTATTGCCGCACAGTGGTCAGGCCCAGCGTGTCCGTGACGCGAGCGCGCGGACTGAGGACGAACCGGCCTTCAATGAATTCAAAGGTGTGCGCCTGGGCATGACCACCGACGAGGCGCGCAAGAAGCTTGGCGATCCAAAAGATAAATCCGCTGAACAGGACTTTTACATGTTTGGCGAAAAGATGGCCGCCCAGGTTTTGTATAAGACCAGCAAGGTGGTGACTATCTCCGTCGACTTCATGTCAGCCAGTGAAGCCCCAACCGCCAAGCAAGTGCTGGGAGCAGATGTGGAAGCTAAGCCCGACGGGTCGATGTACAAACTCGTGCGCTATCCCAAAGCCGGCTATTGGGTTTCTTATAATCGAACGGCCGGCGACTCGCCACTGGTCTCCGTCACAATCCAAAAGATCGACTAATAAGATCCTGTAGGGGTGTCCCTCCGTGGGCGCCCCCCTCGTAATTTCCAGGTTCCCAAAGGGGGTGGCCACGGAGTGCCACACCTACACTATTTAGTGCCACGCCTGCACGATCTGGCATAAGGGCCAATCGCTACCAATTCTCCCGTCAGACTTTGACAGACTCCACTTTTTATAGGGAAAACAGGAGTTAGGCCAGTAGTGTCACGGCAACGTCCTAGCTAATTCGTCGCCGGGCGTTCTGCCGCACCCTCGAACTCTCGCCGCGAATACTAACTCGTTATGCGACGGGCACAGCCCTTGCTCTAGTCGTCACCAATTCGAACCCCTCGCTTTTCAGACGGCGAATGCTATCTGATCGCCGTATCTGGAAGCGGTCGGCTCTCTGGGCCAACAAACAGTCTCGGTTCCAACAAAGGAGCGTCCCATGCGTTTCAAAGCAGTTCCAGCCACAATTCTCTCTCTACTCATCGTCCTGGTCGCCTGCAGCGCTTATGCGCGCGTCGATGACGATACCGAACCCGAATATGAAGTAACGGCGCGAGTCGCACGCATCAGCCTGATCAAGGGCGAGGTTACCCTCAGACGCCAGGGCAATACCGAATGGGAAGCGGCGAAACTTAATCTTGCCCTCGTCGAAGGGGACACACTGGCGACGGGCGCTGATGGCCGCCTGGAGATCCAGTTGGATGCTCGTAACTTCGCGCGCATTGGTTCCAACTCTTCAATCACAGTCGTCACGCTCCGAAATGAAGGCATCGCGATGAGCCTGACGCGGGGCACCGCCGTCGTTCGCCTGGCCCGCTTTGATCGCGATCGGGAATACTTCGAGATCGACGCTCCGAAAACAACCCTGGCCGCGGAAAAGACGGGCGTCTACCGGCTTGATGTCGAGCCGAACGGGCGCGTGCAGATCACCGTACGTGAGGACGGCCGCGCGCGCATCTACTCACCAACGTCTGGCTTCGTGGTGCGCTCCGGCCACAGCGCCACGCTGACTTACCAGGGTGATGAAGAAGGCGATTGGCAGTTTGCGACGGCGGCGGCGAACGATAGCTGGGACGATTGGATCAACTCTCGGGAAGCTTACCTCGCCACGCGTTTGCGCTATGACGACCGTATTCGTTATTACGATTCAGATGTCTGGGGTGCCGAGGAACTCGACGCTTATGGCGATTGGTCTTACGTCAACGACTACGGCTGGATCTGGCGGCCGCACGTGACGGTGATCAATAACTACAGCGACTGGGCCCCTTATCGCTATGGCTCCTGGGTTTGGTGCCCACCATACGGTTGGACCTGGGTAGGACAGGAGCCGTGGGGATGGGCCCCTTATCACTATGGCCGCTGGGTCTATTACAACGACTACTGGGCCTGGTGCCCGCGTAGTTTCTACCAACGTCGCAGTTGGTGGCGGCCGGCCTTGGTGGCATTCATCTCCGTAGACTTCAACTTCGGATCGAATTATTGCTGGTACCCACTGTCGTATCACCAACGCGATCCGCGCTCGCGACACTATGACCGCGATCACTTCCGGGCCATGCGTCCGGATGAACTCGCGCGGCTGCGGCGCGCTGATCCATCGTTCTATCGCGGAGTGTCGTCACAGGCAGGCCGTGCTTTTGGACCGAACGGTCGCAACCAGGCAGTGCCAGTTGAGGTTGCCCGGCGAGCGATCGGACTCGATCCCATAACTGGAGACCTGCCGGTGCGGCCGCACGGCCGGCTCGATCGAAATAATCCAGGATCAGGTGAGCAGCAATCCCGGACCGCGAGGGTCCGGCCTCCGGCGGACAGTGTTTTCATGGAACGTCCCACGGGTGCAGCGGAACGCCGTCCTGGCGTAGCGCTGGACAACGAGCTTCGCCGGACTCGGGTTCTGAATGGCCGCGATCCGGTTCCCGCAAATCCCGGCAACGGGAGCAGCCTGGAAGGAGTTACGGGGGCCGTAATGCGTCCAGCCCGTCCGGCGCGCCCAACCGGCGACGTGGTTACGCCAGGGAGCGGATCCATTGACAGGCCGAATCGTCCGGCGCGCGAGCCCGTAGTCCGCGACAACGACAACGACCGGCACCCGGTTGACGCCACGCCCGATCTTCCCGCGCGTCCGGCGCGCGAGCCAAACTCCAGGGCGAGAGAAAATAGCCCTGGTGATTCAACCCCGATTGACCGTCCGGCGCGGCCGGCACGGGAGCGGGAAGTGGAGCGCAATAACGGCGAGCAACCGCGATCTGAACCACGCGAGGAGTCGCCACGACCAGCGCGACCGGAAAGATCCGAAGCGCCCGTGCGCCGGGAGGAACCACCCGCGCCACGATACGAGCCACCTGTGCGCCACGATCCGCCGCCGCGTAACGATCCTCCACCGCGTAACGATCCGCCGCCCCAGCGATCGGAACCACCGGCGCCTCGTTATGAACCGCCGCCGCGTAATGATCCGCCACCGCAACGTTCCGAACCTCCGGCGCGTTCCGAGCCGCCGGCGCGTTCCGATCCGCCGCCACAACGGTCAGAGCCGGCCAAGCCGTCGGAAGAACGACCTTCGCGACCGGATGGCAAGAACGATAACCGGTGAATGAAGGAACATTCGCTAATCGCTGTGGCAGGCTTCGGGCCTGTCACAGCGGTTTTCTCTCCCGGATACTCGACGAGAGAACGAGGAGTTTTTCATGCAGGGTCAAATTTATTTTCGCGCTTTCTTGCTGAGCGCGCTGGGTCTGAGTCTTTGCCTGGTCACCCGCAACACCATCGCCCAGAAGCCGGGCGACGAAGGACTTAAGCCAGACCTGCACCGGGCCCTCGTTTCCCGTGCCGGCACCACGGGTATCGCGCGCAAGCAGGGTCATCAACCGCTGCGGCGGGAAAACAGCAGCCAGTTGCGGCCGCGGAATTTCACTGGCGTTCCCTCCCGCGTCCCCTCGGCCGCCGGGTTTTCTGTGCTCGCGCTCTCGGCCGAGCCGCAACATCCTGAGTCATTACCTCTGATCGCTGCGGGCACGCCGTTAAGTCGCGTCCTGCATACCGCACAATTGACGTCGCTGTCTGGTACCGATGAGGAGTATGTGGACCGCAACAACGATCTCGTCGCGGACGAGCGCACCACTTTTGATAGCGCCGGCGGGTTTTTCGATGTGGCCCTGGGGCAATCAGGCGCTCGCTATGGAGTCTTTTCCGGCACCGTCAACAACTCGCCCGTGGGCGCCCTCGTGGTCGCCGTCGATACAAACGGCAATTACAAATCTGATGCTGAATCAACTTACAACCTGAAGCAGTTCTTCGATCTGCCATCGGCAGCAGCAGTGGTGACCGGTGTGTCCACGGCCGGGCGGGAGTTCGTAGTTGTTTGCTCCAGTGGCTACTACAACTCGGCCAACCCAAATGATCCGTACAACGAGCCGTCGCCGGGTGTGATCCTGCTGGTACGAGATTCTTCGGCAACTGGATTTGACGATACGCGTTCGCGCAAGCTGGTGACTGTCGGCGATAACAAACTCTATAACGCAAATGCGCTGGCCCTACTGCCAAATAACGATCTACTGATTGCGGATTTTGCATCCGACGAATTGCGCATTGTGCGGGATACTGACGGCGATGCAATTCCCGATACGCTTGATGCCACGCCTTATTATTCCTACCGGTTTTCCGATGATGCCCCACTGGAAGTCGCGGTGAATTCGCGCGGCGTGGTTTTCTCGCATTCAAGCGGCAATGACACCTTGATGCTCGCCCTCTTTGACGACAATCATGACGGCCGCGCCGATCGTGACGAGGTCGTTATTGAAGGCCTTTCCATTGACAACAATTTGTTCCTTCACGGACTGACCGTTGATCGGATCGGGAACATTTATGTAATCGAAGATGCCTCGGGGGCTGCCGATAGTTCCGCCCAGGGGGGTAACGGAGGCGCGCCGCGGATTGACGCTTTTCCCGATCCGAACTTAACGGGCTTTCCCTATGACGGCGCCATCTTTGCTCGGACGGACGATCCTGGCTCGCAGTTCTTGACGGGGCTTTCGTTTGGCGGCGTGCCGGCAAATCCCATCAACGAATCGCGGTTCTTCGTTCGCCGCCATTACCTGGACTTTCTTAGTCGCGAGCCGGACGATGGCGGGTGGAATTACTGGACCAACGAGATAACGCTGTGCGGCCATGACCCGGTCTGTATTAACTCGCGGCGAATCGGCGTTTCCGGATCATTCTTCATTGAACAAGAGTTTCAGGACACCGGCTCTTTTATTTATCGTTTTTTCCGCGCCTCTTACGGCCGCCGGCCCACTTTTACCGAATTCGTTGCCGAGCGCGCCAAGGTGATCGGCGGTTCCAACCTGGAAACAAGTAAACAAACGTTTGCTAACGATTGGGTTGCCCGCGCCGCCTTTCAACAGGTCTATCCTCTAACTCAGACGCCGTCGCAGTTTGTGAACAAGTTGTTCGACACCGCCAGCCTGATGCCGTTCGCTGCCCAACGTCAGCAGCTCACTACCGACATGCAGGGGGGTAAGACCCGGGCGCAAGTTTTGCGGGAAGTGATTGAAATCGCGGAGTTCAAGACGCGCGAATACAACCCCTCGTTTGTCACGATGGAGTACTTTGGTTACCTGAAGCGCGATCCGGAGCCGGATGGATATGATTTCTGGCTGAACGTGCTGAACAATCGCGAGCCCAACAACTATCGTGGCATGATCTGTTCCTTCATTACTTCGCGGGAATATCAGGAGAGATTTGGTTTGAGCCTGGCGCGCACCAACGCCGACTGTGGACAGTGAGGTCAGAACCGCCTGCGGTAGCGGGCGGTTGATCTAACAACGCAGATCTCTCAGAACCAGGATTTCAACCTAGATCAACCGCCCGCTACCGCAGGCGGTTCTGACAACTCGATCGCCAGGCGGGGCAGCGTCCGCGGTTGGCCTTCGATCTCAGAATGGATCTCACCAATTCTGATCGCGCCCATTCGTCTGTAAAACCCTTCGGCGTTCGGGTCTGCCGACATCTCCAAAGCCGCGGCCTTTAGAAACGTCGCCGTTTCCATCGCGTGGATCATTAATTCTTTGCCACAGCCGCTTCCGATTTTTTCGGGCCTCACCCACATGTGCTCCAGCTCGGCCTTATCGCCGTCGATCACGATCGCATAGAAGCCATCGATCGCGGGATTTTGTGTCTCATTCGCTTTTGCAGAGTTGGGCTCAGAATCCGCGACGGCGACGTAAACCTCGTTCGTCGAAATAAATACGTTAGTGACCGTCAAATCTTCCTTCCAACGCTCAACCCAGTTTTCAGGATATCCCCAGTACCGCTTGGCGTCGTGGGCGATCTGCGTCAGGACTTCAGCTTCATCGGGGGTTGCTTTGCGAATATTTGCCATTGAATTCTCTTTGCGGGTTTCTGCCGAATTAGTTCTTCTTATCCTGGTTGGGTGCGCTCTTAATTTTTTCGATCAGCTCGCGGGCTTGGGAAGCGAACTCGCCCTTGGGCGCGAGGCGCAAATACTCCTGGTACTCGAGCACGGCCCGTTTCTGCTCCCGCAGACGCAACAGGATATTGCCTGCCAGCAGGTGGGCTTCGGCAAAGTCAGGTTTCAATTGCAGCGTCCTGCCTATTTGTGGTGCGGCTTTGCCGATCTCTCCCTGGTCCCAGTAAAGGCGGCCGAGCGTAAAGTATCCGTGCCACGATTTGTCATCGATTTTCAGTCCTTCCTGCAGGACTTTCTCGGCTTCGTCGAAACGTTGTTGCCGCCAGTAAACTTCACCTAATGATATCAGGGTGGGGGCGCTGTCGGGCTTTAACTTGCGGGCCCGTTGGAGCGAGGCCTCGGCTTCTTTCCATGATCGTTGATCCAGGAAAGCTTCGCTCAGCAGGAATTCTGCTTCTAAAAAACCCGGATACACTTCGGTGGCTCTTTGCAAATTGTGAATGGCTTCATCGTAGTTCTTCTTTGCCAGGGCCGAACTACCGCGGGCAAATGCTTCGCGCGCTGCCGGCGGAGCTTTGGCGTCAATTACGTAACTGGAGGCGGGGGTTGCGGGTCTATCGCTAACCAGATTGAAGGCCAGAAAGATGCGGAAGAGGACCTGTAGATCTGCGTCTTGCTGCGCGGGGCTATAGCCTGGGGTATTGATGATTACTCGATAGTAGCCCCGCTGCAGATTGGGAAAACGGAAGCGGCCCTGACTGTCAGTGGGGATCTGGTCCACCAGCCCGCCCCCGAATCGCTCCAGGCGCACCTGAATGTTTTGGGCCGTGGTGCCCGTTTCGGCGAGGCGCACCATGCCACCCACTTCAAAGGTCTGAGAGCTGCCTGTGTAAGTATCACGGTCGCGTTGGGCCAACGCCGGGACAACCATGACCAGCAGCACAACGGCCAGCCACGAACGGGAAACGAGACTTAGCATCTGATCACCTCAATTGGCAGAGCGTGCGAAATGATGCTACTGGTACGAGGCAGAAGGCAAGGCTCGCTCCCCTTCGATCCGTCGCCAAGTGCAAACCGAATCCCAATTCGGTAGTGTCCCCGTTTGGTTTTTTGTAACGCAAACTTCAGTTTGCGGCGCGCTTAAATGCCATTCACGGATCGCAAACTAAAGTTTGCGTTACAAAACAGGCCACTACCCCAAATTCAAACGATAAGCCGGGCGGTTTGCAGTCCCGCCCGGCGAATGGATTTCTCAGATACAGTCTAGAAGCTGTACCGCAATCCGAATTGAATCAACCGTGCCGGAACTCTGGTCTCCGTAATCTTGGTGAAGGTCGCGGGAGTGCCGATATTCACCGCCGAGGGAGTACTGAAGATCGGGTGGTTGAAGAGATTAAAGAAATCGGTGCGGAACGTGAAGTTGTTCCGCTCACCGAGGTGAAATTGCTTGATCAGTGAAAGGTCCCAGTTGTTTTGTCGTGGCCCGCGAAACGCATTCCGCGGAACATTTCCCCAGCCCGTCGCTCCGGCGCCGTTCGTGTTAGGAAGGGCCGGCGCCGTCGTAAAGCAAGTGGTGCGGAGATAATTATTCAGGCGGTCGTTCAGCGAGCCAGTGGTATATGCATCGCTAAGGTCAGCCCGGCAATTACCAGAGAGAGTGGCCGTGCCCGCCGCGGTACCGTAAAGTCCGCCGCTGGTGCTGTCTGTAACTGAGAACGGCAAGCCACTTTGATAAGTGACGATCCCGCTTACGGTCCAGCCCTTGAAGACCTGATTCTGAAACAAGCTCATCTTGGGCACCGGAAGATCATAGGCGTAGCTCACCACCAGCCGTTGCGGGCGATCAAAGTCACCCCGCCCGTAATTCTGTTGTGGGCTGGATTGATCGTTGTAGATGTTGCCGCCATTCTGGCCCGCGCGAGTAGCGTTCAGCTCGTCAGTGCTTTGCGAACCACTCACGTTGTCCTCATTTCGCGAGAACGTGTAGGCCGCCTGCACATACAGACCACGATGCAGCCGGCGCGAGAGGGTCGTTTGGAACGAGTCGTATTTACCCTGGCCAAAATTTGACGAGTAACGCGAGCCGCGTTTACGCGAGAGGCCGAGGATTTGGTGCCGTAGTTCCTCATTGTTCACGGTGTTGGTGGTGATGGAGTAGGCAACACCATTCATGTCCCTCACCGTGATGGGAGCAGTAGGACTGGCCAACGTGGCGAGAAACGGATCCCAGATACCGATGCCGCCAATGAAGTGCGCGCCTACATAACCCATCTCGATTGCCCAGCCGTTCCACAGTTCGCGTTGCACTGTAATGTTGTACTGCTGTGTGTACGGCGTATAGGCGTCAAGTGGGGCGCTGGTAAACGACGCCAGGTTGATAGAGCAGTTGGTGGCGCCGAGACTTGTATTTATGTCGGCATAGTTCAGACAGCGCTGGCCCAGCTCATTAACGAAGATCGGCCTGAAGGCCGCATTGTTAACGTCCGCGGGGTTGCTGGAAATTCCATTCGACGGCACGCCATTGACTGTCCCGGTAGTGACATTGAACAGTCCCGCAAAGCGAGTCGCCTGCGGAATAAACCCCGTCGCGATAATCGACGGTCCGGGCTGCCCCGCGAACGCGTTACCTAACTGTAAAGCCGCCGGCACCGCGCGATTGTCCAGCGGCTGCACTGTGAAGGGCGCCGCCAGAGAGTTTTGCAGGATGTTCTGGTTGGAAAGCCGCTGGTAGTAAATGCCATAGCCGGCGCGCACCACCATCTTCTGGTTCCCGTGCACGTCCCAGGCAA
>JAWVFI010000052.1:0-21312 GCA_033856235.1 Blastocatellia bacterium
TGCTGTCCGTTCTCCCAGAAGGGAAGCAGTTGGCGTTCGACGCGCACCGCGCCCGGAATCTCGATTTCTTCATTGTCGAGTCCAGTGACGTCTGCCACGTAGTTGCCGGCCGCATCAATGCCGCGGAAGACCTGGAGGAACCCGGGCAGCGTAGTTTTGTCGGGCGAGTTAGAAGCCTTCAGCGTTGGCCGTCCATCCATCAGACACTGTTTGAAGATTACGCCGGCCACGTTTCGCACTTCACTGGAAAGTTTAGTGCCGATGCCAAAGCCGGCGACTTCGGGAAATTCCCGGACGATGTGCCGGACTTTGTCGACATCGAGATCGCCAGTCAAATTAGGGCGCAAACCGTGTAGGCCGTTGGCTTCGAAGAAATGCAGGCACCACCTTCCCAGGTCGGCGAGGTCGCCAGAGTCAACGCGGAATCCTTTGAACGCCTTTCGCCGTGCTTCAGTGGAGGTTGCCGCCATCGCCGCATGCACTGCGCCCATGTAAACGTCGATCGTGTCCAGGAGCAGCGTGGTGCCGTTCGGGTTGGCGTCCAGCCAGCGCTCGAAGGCCACCTGTTCAAAGTGTTTCGGTTGGCCAGTGCGCGGTTCAATTTCCGGGTCGTACATGTAGGCGAGAAAGGCCTGCTGCCAGTAATGCGCTTCGGTGCCCACGGCGGGAATGTCCAGCCGGTGCGCGGCCTCCATGTTCGACGTGTCGTTGAAGCCACCGATGAAGGCGTACACGGCAATGTCCACAGCCCGTTCGATGTCGCCGTTGCGCCGCAAGGAAAAGTCCGAGAGCCAGCGATTGCCCGCAGCCATGCGAAACTGCATGGCCGTGCTGGCCGTGGTCATCGGCAGATCGAACGCGTGCTCAAACTTGATCTCCTGCGCCTGAGTCAGTCCGAAGCGGCCAGTGATATCGGCAAAGGGTTGGTGCGGAAACATGATCGTGCCCGGACGCACAGCTCGCACTATTCCGGCGAATTGAATGTCCTCGATTGCTTTCGCGAAGCGTTGCAGTCCGCCACGGTCCTGTTCCAAAAACCTCAGTCGCGGACGATCGATCTGGCTATCAATTAATAGTCTGACGAGGCGCTCGTGACCGAGGCAGGGAGCAAAGGGAAGTTTTCGTTGGGTGCAGTAAAAAGTCGCGGGTGCTTCGCTGAGCGGCTTATCGTGCACCCGGGTGGCGTCTTTATAGGACGCGTCCCCCATGGCCGCATGATATCGATCAATGTTAAGTGTGCCCATTTATCAGTAGGCAGGAGCAGGGGCAGTCGGCAGGGGCAGTCCGCAGTAGCCAGGGCAGTCGTCACCTGCCGACTGCTCGTACCGACTGCTCCTGAATAACCGCTCCGGCTTCGCGCATTTCTTTGATGGCGCGTTCGCCATCGCCGGCCTTGACGTCCACGGCCCTCATAGCATCCGTCAGTGCTATCACTCGGTAGCCTTTTCGCAGGGCGTCGAGCACCGTACTTTTCACGCAATAGTCAGTGGCCAGGCCGCCGATCCAAACTTCTTCGATACCCAGCCTCTTAAGTTGCAGGTCAAGATCCGTTTCATCAAACGCAGAGTAGCAATCTGTGTCGCCCAATCCTTTTGAGACAATCCGGATGTGCATATCATCGAGCAGAAGGGAATGAAACTCGGCACCCTTCGTGTCCTGAACGCAGTGTGCCGGCCAGGTTCCGCCATAGGCTGCGAAATGCCTGGTCTGAGGCGAGTGCCAATCGCGGCTCTTAAAAACCGGCTCGCCGCGTTCCAAAAACTCCGCAATCAGTTTGTTGAGCGGAGCGACTACCTCATCGCCGTGCGCCACGGCGAGAGACCCGCCGGGGCAAAAGTCATTCTGCACATCAACCACAATCAGCGCTCGTTTGGTGTTACCGGTCATTTCGTGATGCCTCCTTGCCGACTCTCTTACGCTTAGAGCCCGATCGCAATCAGGCCGACAACTTGGATGCGCATTGTCCCACTGGAGGCTCGCTGCAGTTTACCCCCACCGCATGATAACCGTAAACAGGAGGGCAGGGCGGAGGCAGGAGCAGGACGCAGGAGCAGGGGCAGCAGGAGCGAGGGACAGGCATCCGGTTTCTGCCGTCTGCCTCCTGCTCCTGCTCCTGCTCCTTTCCGTCTGGACTCAATTGCTCCATGATAACTCGGTCCAAAGGCTGGAATTCGTACACACGCCTTTTCCGGGCGGCACTTCTGCGCCCGCAAACTTTGTGACGAGAAGTCTTGTTTAATGTGATATCTCCGATGTGTTGCGGAACGATTCTTGATATCCAGAATGGTGGATGAAACCATCTCCCCGCATGGCGGCCGTCGCCGCTAAATTGCAACAAACACGTGGACACAAAACAATGCTACTTGGACCGCAATCCGCATCAGAGGGGTAGCGTACCAAAGGAAATCTAAATCAAAGCCAAAGCACGCTGATGAACCATATGTCCAAAGTCAACACCGATTCCGATAATCTGCGCCATTTGCCGGGGCCGTCGCTGCGCACCAGACCGGTGCGCGTGGAAGACTACCTCTTTAATCGCGAGGTCAGTCAGGTGGAGTTTTTCCGCCGCGTCCTGGAGGAAGCGCTGGACGAGAGCCAGCCTTTGCTGGAACGTCTAAAGTTTCTGGCAATCTTTTCCAGTAACGTGGACGAGTTCTTCATGATTCGGGTCTCGGCCCTTAAAGAAGCCATGGAGGAAGACGTTCACGCGTTGTCACCCGACGGGCTAACGCCAGGCGAACAGTTGGCGAAAATACGAGAACTGCTGGTGCCCCTGGTCGCCGAGCATGGACGCTGTTTACAAGAGGACGTAATCCCCAGGCTAAAAGCTAACGGTATTGAGATCTCGGCCTATGACGCGTTGTCGGACCAGGAGCGAAACGCCCTCGACGAGTACTTCCGCGAAAATGTCTTCCCGGTGCTGACCCCGCAGGCAGTCGATCCCAGCCATCCGTTTCCCTACATTTCCAACCAGAGCCTGAATCTCGGTTTGATGGTTCAAGAAGACGAAAGACCAGATGCTGACATTAGCTCGCAGATGCAAGCCGAGCCGCGCTTTGTACGGATCAAGGTACCGCCTCTGGTGCCGCGGATGGTCGCGGTCCCCGGCACTCAAGCGAAGTTTGTGTTGTTGGGCGAACTGATCAAGGCGAACCTCAACAGTTTGTTTCCAGGAATGAGTCCTAGCGAAGCCTACACTTTTCGCCTGACGCGGGACGCGGACATCGATATCCGGGAAGACGAAGCTGACGATCTCTTGCACACGCTTCAGGAGCAGTTGCGCCGGCGTCGTTTCGGGACGCCCGTCAGGCTCGAAGTTTCTTCGGCCATGCCGGACGAGTTGGTTCAGTATCTCAGTGAGTCGATTGGCCTGGCTCCTGATGAGGTCTATACGATAGATGGACCGCTGAATGTTCCCGATCTGATGGCGCTTTACGATCTGCCCAGAGCGGACCTAAAAGATAAGCCCCTGCCAATCCTGATGCCGGACGCTTTCCGGCACGGCAGCGAAATATTCGAAGCGATCAAAGAGCACGACTTGCTGTTGCATCATCCGTACGTCTCGTATACGTCGATTACCGATTTGATTGCGGTCGCCGCAAATGACCCGCTGGTCGTGGCGATCAAGATCTGTGTTTACCGCACCGGCGGTGATTCACCGATTTTGCCGGCATTGATTCAAGCGAGCGAACAAGGGAAACAGGTCACCGTCCTGATCGAGTTGAAAGCGCGTTTTGATGAAGAGAAGAACATCGAATGGGCGACGCGGCTGGAACGCGCCGGGATCCATGTGGTTTATGGAGTTATGGGGTTAAAGACCCATTGCAAGCTGGCGTTGATAATCCGTCGCGAAGGGGAAAGGTTGCAACGGTATGTTCATATCGCCACTGGCAATTACAATCCAACAACCTCAACGACCTATACCGACCTTGGTTTGCTGACGGCCAACGAGGATATCGGCGCCGATGCGACCGAGCTCTTTAATTACCTGACCGGATATTCGCGCCAAAATCAGTATCAGGAACTGCTGGTGGCGCCCGTTAATCTGCGGGACCGGATGACCGCGTTGATCGAGCGTGAGATTGAACACCAACGGGCCGGTCGCCCGGCGCGTATCATTGGCAAGATCAACAGGATTGCTGACACGCGAATCATCGGCAAGTTTTATGAAGCGTCCCAGGCGGGAGTGCCTACCGATCTAATAGTCCGCGGTATTTGTATGCTGCGGCCGGGCATCCCCGGCCTCTCGGAAACAATAACCGTGCGGAGCATCGTCGGCCGCTTTCTTGAACATAGTCGCGTTTTCTACTTTGCCAACGGCGGTGAGGACGAGGTCTATGTGGGCAGCTCCGACCTGATGCCGCGCAATCTGAACCGGCGCGTCGAGGTATTAAGCCAGGTCCATGATGCCAGGCTGAAGACCTATCTCCGGGATGTGGTATTGGAAACTTATCTCCGCGACAACGTCAAAGCCCGGCAACTACGACCGGATGGCAGCTACGAGAAAATACCAGTGGCAGCGGACGAGCCCCGCATAAACAGCCAAGTGGATTTCGCGGCGACAATTGGAAAACTTTTTGAGGCTACTAGTTCTTCTTGATCTCCGCGGGAGGAAACAAGAGCGGGGGCAAGCCCGCCTTCCTGACTGCAATTAGGTGGCGTTGAAAATATTGCAAGGCTTGCGTGATGGCTTAGCCAGGCCCACCCTGCAGTCAGGAAGGGTACCTGCCTCCGCGCTTTTTTGTTTCGTTGCTCGACACGCAAGTAGGAAAGGCCGCCCCGTTTGGAGCGGCCTTTAGATTTTTCAAATGTCGTTGAGTCTAGTTGTGAGCGTCGGCGGCGTTTGAGACTGCAGCGGCGTTCTTTGCCAGCAGGTTCGTCCAGTAGTCCTGGATATATTTCTTCTGATCGCCGTGGCCCCAGCTCGAGTAGAAGTCGTATTGCTTCATCTCGCCGTAAACCTGATCGTAGTTCCAATGGTCCACGGTGAAGCGATAGACTGCGCCCATGATGCCGGTGCGATGACGGCCGCCGGCGCAGTGGACGAAGAACACGCCCGTCGCCGGATCATTCGCGAGCTTTAGAAACTGTTGAATCTGCGCATCGGGTGGATAGCCCTTATCAACCATGGGAATGTTTATGTAACGCATCCCCAAACTTTCGGCGGCCGGTCTCTCGTAAGGCTTGGGATCTTCCTGCAGATCGATAATCGTTTTCACGCCGAGGGCTTTCAAGTCAGCGTAGTCGTCTTCCTTTGGTTGCGCGCCCCGATAGAATCTCTCGGTCATCTGGCCAAAATTCTTAATGCGAATATTCGGAAAGGCGCTCTGCCGGGCACTGGCAGTCGCGATGGCGCCCAGCGCCAGCAAAGTGATCAGAGTGCCCGAACCGATCCTAAGAATCATTTTTCTGCTCATTCACAACTCCCTGTAGTTAATGCTCGTACGCCCTCAGTTTTCGCAACGGGCGGTGGTGAGGATAGCTATAGTCCCGTTAATTTGCAACGAGTTTGCGGAGGCCGGACAATGTTTCACTCGGGTGGGAAGCGATTCCCAGCCTCGCTGACGTTGTACGCGGAGCAACGCCCTCGGGATCCTATCAAATTGAGCAAATGAGTGTCCGATTTTGGCCTACTTCACGCCAGCGGCGGCTTTTTGGTTCTCGGCATCGAGCCATTGTTTCAGTGGCGCGAAGTAATCAATGATCGCGGTCGCGTCCATCTTGTCTTCGCCGGTCATAGTCTTCAGCGCTTCCGGCCACGGTTTGCTCAATCCCAGGGCCAGCATTTGTTTCAGTCTTTCACCCGCCCGCTTATTGCCGTAGATAGAACATTGATACAACGGCCCATTGAACCCTGCCTCGCGACAGAGAGCCCGATGAAACTGGAACTGCAGGATGTTCGCCAGAAAATACCGGGCATAAGGTGTGTTGGCAGGCACATGGTACTTCGCCCCGGCATCGAAGTCCTGTTCGCTGCGCGGCACCGGCGGCGCCAGGCCCTGGTATTTGGCGCGCAGGTCCCACCATGCTTTGTTGTAATCGGCCGGGCCGACTTCACCTGAGAAAACTTTCCAACGCCATTGATCGACGAGGTAGCCAAAAGGTAGGAAGGCGACCTTATTCAGAGCACGCTGCAGCAGAAATCCAATATCGGCGCTTTGGTCCGGCGTCTTATCGATTAGGCCAATCTGCTTCAGGTACGCCGGCGTTACCGAGAGGGCCACGGTATCGCCGATAGCTTCGTGAAAACCGTCGTTCGCAGAATCGCGATAAAGGAACGGTTGTCCGGCGTAGGCCATCTGGTAATAGTTGTGCCCCAGCTCATGATGGACAGTAGTGAAGTCCACTTCGTTAATCTGAATGCACATCTTCAGGCGCACATCTTTTTCAAAATCGATGTCCCAGGCGCTGGCGTGGCAGACTGCTTCATGGTCCGCCGGCTTCGTAAACATCGATCGGTCCCAGAAGGTGCTCGGCAGCGGTTCGAAGCCGAGGGAGGTAAAGAACGATTCGCCATAGTGGACTAACTGCTTGGGCTCAGTGTTGCGTGCCTTCAGAATCTGCGTCAGATCGTAACCGCGATCACCACTGCCGGCCGGCTTTAGCACGTCATAAATGCTGTCCCATTGTTGGCCCCACATATTGCCGAGCAGGTGGGCGGGAATTTGACCATCCGGGGGCACGATCTCTTTGCCGTACTTCTCTGAAAGTTTGCGGCGCGTGTATGTGTACAGCGAATCGTAAAGCGGTTTGACTTGTTGCCAGAGGCGTTCTGTCTCTGCCGCAAAGGCGTCGGCGTCCATGTCGTACTTTTCTCGCCACATCGCCCCGGTATCTTTGAATCCCATCTCGCGCGCGCCCTTGTTGCTCAGCTCAACGAAGCGCTGGTAGTCCTTGCGATAAGGTGGCGAAACCTTGTGCCAGCCGACCCAGATCCGCTTCAACTCTTCCGGGTCGCGGCTGGTCGCCATAATTTCTTCCATGTCGCCCAGGCTGAGACATTTTCCCTTGTCGCCATCGGGACAGTACTTGCCCTTGCCGTAGTCGCCCTCGAGGGAAGCGGCCAGCTTCGTTAGCTCTTCGCGATCTTTAGCCTCCTTCGGCGCCGGCAAGGTTAGGGAGAGCCGCAGCAGTTTTATTTTTCTGGCCGTGTCCGGGGATAGATCTAATCCGTCGAACCGTTTTGATCGTTCCGCCAGTTCGGTTGTCGCTGCGAGGACGGCACTGTTCGCATCAGCGGACATCGCTTCGGTGTCGTCGGTAATGAAGACGCTCTTGACCCAATCGGCGCGGCTGTATTTCAGATTTAGATCGAAGAGTCGTTGTTCCGCATCTTTGATAAACTCCTCCGCTTCCACCCGCGTGCCTTTTGCGCCCGGGCTGGTATCCGGCCCACCGGTTTTGGCGCAGGACGACAAGAGCGCCAGGGCGGAAACCAAACCAAAGAACGCCGCCGCCCACCCACGGGAAAGACGATAAGTGAAACTCATCCTAAGCCTCCTGGAAATTGGATCAACGGTTCGAACGGGGATGTCGAATTCTAACATCGAGCGTCAAAGTAGGACAGGCCTTCCTGCCGGTCCCCGCTGGTCAAGTAAGCTTCGAATGGATTCAGACGACCGGCCGAATGCCTGTTCTACCGCGGCGGGTGTATCATGCGGCGGAAGGGAACTAAACCATGAAACGCAATCTGTTAATCGCGGTGACGATCGCTACACTGTTGATGTTAGGCGTTGGCGCGTCTGGATCGAAACGAAAAACTATCAATATAACCGGCTGGGTCAGCGACGAAGCCTGCGGCGCGGAACACGCGAAGCCCGGCGGCGAGGATTGCGTGAAGAAGTGCCTGATGGGTGGCGCGCACGTGGGCCATCCCGAATGGAAAGCCCAACGCATGGTGTTTGTGACTGATGCCGGCAAGAAGATTTGGATTGTCGCGAATCCCGAAAGTCTCAAAGGATTCGAAGGCCAGCACGTCCAGATTACCGGCCAGTTGGATGTGGTGAGGAAAACCCTGCGCGTGACGACAGCAAAGTCTGTGGAGGAAGTCTCCGCGGTAACGACGCTGTAGGAACGTCGCCGCGACTTAAAAAAAAGGGGGCGGCCACGGAGTGCCGCCCCTACAAGTTTACGCTGGTGCCTGTGGCGTCGGCTTATTGTATTCGCCGGATCTGCTGGTTCTGGAAATTACCGCCGCCGAAGAAGTTGAAGTTGTTCATGCTCTGTACAGGCTGCGGCCGCAGCACACCCTGCACAATCGCCAGCCGCGCCTGGATGCGTGGCTCGGGGAGTTGAAAACGGTTGACCAGAGTCTGGGCCCGTTCGAAATCGGTCTTCGCCAGCAGCGCCAGTTCCTGCGCATAGCGGTTGACCATGTTGCCCAGCCCACTGTTGGCCTGCAGCGGTAGTTCACCTTCTCTGAAGACGTTCGTTTCAAATCCATTCAATACTGCAGCCGCGGCTAGCAGTTCGTTTAGTTGCAGAATTCCTGGCTCGAGTACCTGGAAGCTGCGTGTGGAATCAAGGGTCGCGAACCCGCGCGCCACTCGAAGCTGCGCGTCCATCTGCTGATAGTTGGTCGCCGGCCGGCTAACCAGTCGTTGCGCGTCGTCGAGCAGTTGCCGCGCCAGCTTTGCGTTCTTCTTTTGCGCCGCCGTCGCGAGTTGTATTAGCAAATCAATTCGCTGGTTATCATTACTCAACCCGGCGATTGTCTGACGTACGTCCTCGATCCTGCTGGTTTCGATCTTGTCGGCCATCTGGCGAAAATCAATTGCCTGGGCCACCGCCGCGCGGGTAGTCGGTTCCAGATGATCGTCCGCGATCGATCGGGCCTTATCCACGTTTCCTTCATCCAGAGCCTTCATCGCGGCTTGCTGATAGAGGCGGTTCTGCATGGCCGGCGGAGCCGAAGAGGCCAGGGCCTCCAGACTGTTTACGTCGCCATTCTGCATGGCGGTCTGTACTTGCCGCAGATCAAAGCCGCGATTAGCCGATGTTCCCACTTCGGCCAATTTAGTACGCACCGCCTGGGCGCGATCAGGGAGGTATTGATCGATCTTTGGCAAGAGGGCCTGCACCTGGGCGAGCATAGCGCGCGAGTTGTTTTGTTCCACCTCACTCTCGGTGAGGGCTGACTGCACCGCGGGTGGCTGGCCGGCGCCGATGACCATGGCTCGCGCGCGGCCGCGCCCCGCATTGCCGGTGCGCTGACCGGCCGGCGCCGGAGTCGCCCTGAGTGCGGCATCGATCACACTGCCCATAAGATCCTGGTAAGACGCTTCCGATAGCAACTGCCCCCTGCTCTTCGGCGCCGCAGCTACTGCATCGGTGGCCGTGGTCGTGGTCGCCGGGCGCGGGCCCGCCGTTAACAAGCCAACCGCGAGGTTGCCGGCATCCAGATTGGCCAGCATGTTTGATGACTGCAGCCGCTGGACCAGTTTAGTCTCCAGCTTGGTCGCTGCCTCTTTGTCCTTTTCCTGCAGTTGCGCCAGCACTGTCGAAAGAGTGCGCGGAAACTCGCCTTTTTCCAAAAACTGTTCGGCATTTTGCAACGCCAGTTTGGGATCACTCAACGCTACTCGAGACAACAGCATCTGCTCAAGGTTCTCATCCGGATTAAACGTCGGATCCAAATTATTCTCAGCTGCGGGCGTTATGGGACGCGTGGAAGCGAGCACCTGGTACGCCAGCGGCGCATCCAAGCGCGCTATCGTCAGCACCAGTTCCTGGCGCAGTTGCGCCGGATTACGATTCTGGCCCTGATTGCGCCGTCCGTTGTTTTCCGTGTTATCGGTACTGCGGTATAGCTCGCCGATACCCTCAGCAGCCTGTGCAAACAACGTACGGGCCCGGGCCTCGCTGCGTTTCCACAGCATGTCAGCCGCACTGATTTGCAACCGCACGCGGTTCTCAGGAAGTTTCATCGACGCGGCGTCGGCGATAACTTGATCCAACAGCGTCAAGGCTTTCTTCTCCAGCGCCGCTTTTTCTTTTTCCTGCTGTTCAGTGCTGGGACTGGCGGCCGGCTGCGCAGCATCCTGAGCCTGAACCAAAATGGCCGGCGCGATCAGCATTGCGAAACCTAAAACGGTGGTAGCTATCTTTCTCATGCGGTAAACCTCAGGCTTATTCTTCGAGTTGGCGTCTTGACGAAACCGTGGTGAACGTTTGGTCGTCGAATCTTAACAGTCTGCTCGGGCAACATCCATATGGGAGGGCGATGCTTCTGGAGTAAGATGCGTGGAGCAGGGAATTAGTTGAATGAAAATCCCGTTATTTGGGGAAGGCGGGAGGTTCTCAAAAGGGGGAAGAGATGAACACTTTTGCTGGATCAGCGGTTGTGCGCACGTGGATGCTGTTTGTCATAGTGCTGGCCATGGCCGCAAGTTTGGCGGCACAGAGTCCCGCTGCCACCCCCACGCCTGAACCTGCGAAGCCGCGAGATCGTGCCTGTCAGGGAAGTTTTCTCAAAAATATCGCTTGTGATCAGAAAGCAATTTGGATGTCGCCGGCGAAATTGGAGAGCAGTGACGCAGGTTGGCTTGTGCCTCTGGGATTGGGCACCGCGGGTTTGATAGCTACCGATCGAAGAAGCGCTGGTTCGCTCGATAATAACCGGACGCGCTTAGCCGTCAGTCGCGATATCAGCTACGCCGGCTCAACGTACAGTCTGGGAACGATTGTCGCCGCGACTTATTTAATTGGACGCGGGACTTCCAACGCACATCTGCGCGAGACGGGAAAGCTCGCTGCTGAAGCGCTGATCGATGCGGCGATCGTAGACTTTGCTTTCAAGGAAATAACTCAGCGTCCGCGGCCCCTTGAGGATCGTGGACGAGGGCGCTTCTTCACGGGTGGAAACTCGCATCCTTCCGGACACTCCGCGGCCGCGTGGTCGGTAGCTACTGTGTTTGCTTGTCAATATGAAGACAATCCTCTGTTCCACTACGGCGCCTACGCGGCCGCCGGGGCGGTTGGTATTTCCCGCTTCACCGCTCGCAAACATTTCCTATCCGACATTCTCATAGGTAGCGCGCTGGGGTACGGAGTCGGGCGGTACGTTTGCCACATGGGAAAGGTGCGTAATGGCGACGATACTGTTGGTGAACACCCGCACTCGAGGTTCCTTCCCAGCAACGTTGGCGGTCGTTTTGACAAAGGTACGCGCGAATACGGCGTAGGTCTGACGTGGAGCTTTTAGCAGTTATTGGCGAGCGGCGCGCGAAATTGAGTAAGAGGTTAGCGTGTCCGGATTGCTGCCGCGAGCTATGACTACGTAGCCTGCCTGCTTGCCTTTTGCCGCGACACTCCACTTGTAGGTAACGTTGCGGCCATCAGTTGCGTGCTTTGCATTTTGCAGTGCACCCAGGTCACCGTAACGGACGCCGGCATCTTTGTGGACTACCACGGTAATCAACCACAATTCGTGCTGAGCATCGAACCTTACCAGAAGGTAATCAAACCTCGAATCCTTCTTCAGCACCCAGACTTCCTGTTCGCCTTCGCCTTCCTCTTCTCGCTCTTCTTTTTGTTGCGTGGCGATCTTTTTCAGGACCCGGTGGACGGTTTCTTCGTTCATGCCGAGGCGCAAGCCAAATACCTCTCGCTGCGGCTGTTTCGGCCCAGCATTAACCGGCGGCGCCACCAAGAGTATCGAAAGGAGGAGCAAAACTGCGAAGCGAATTTTCATAACTACATCATCGCCAAAGGCAAACAGCAGGATGGTTATGGTCACTCTGGGCAGACTTGCCGCCGGCATCGCCGCGTGTATCTACCACGTTCAACTTCGGGTTGTAAATCCCTGCACCCCAAAATGGTAGTGCCCTAATTCGGTAACGCAGGCTAACTTTGCGATTTGGCATTCACCCTCGCGCAAATCAACAGTTGCGTTACAGAAGTAGGGCACCACCCCCCCTGAACATCTATTCACTACGGAATAGTGAACAGCGTGCCTCCGCGGGTGCTGTCGGAGCGGGCGTTATTGCCCTGGGCGCTGATAAATGCGCTTCCCCGTAGCCCCGCCAGAATTGAACCGGTCCCCAGCAGCGTGTGCCCGGCCGGAAGCGCTGCGTTGAGTTTGCTGAGGGCCACCTTAATCGTGATGGTCCCGGTCAACGCGTCGAATGACCCGGTATCGGCCGCGCCGATGTCGGTGTAAGTAATCCCGCCGGCATTCTGATGCTCCCGGCGAGCCTTACCATAGACGTAGGTCTTGTTGCCTTGCGCATCCGTGGCGGCCCGCAGGAAGAACTGATCACCGCGATCCGAGATGCCAAAGTTGTAATCCCCAAGCGGACTCAACTGTGCGTACGGGGCGTTGGCGGTGAAGTTTATCCGCCAGGTACCGCTGGGCGGCGTTAACAGCGACAAACCGGATACTTTCATCTTGGCTACCAGCACGCGATTAGCGGCGGTGCCTTCGGTCGAGTATTTGATGGAGAGGATATCCACCGGATCGTCCACGTCCAGGACCGCATTACTGGTGCGCCCGTCATGGCGGAAATCGACTACCTGCGAACCATCAGTAGAGTACGGCGTCGGCGCCGGTACGGCGCTGCCCTGGGCGGGAGCCGGAACATCTGTCCCGCCGATTCCCGGACCACTGGTTTGCCGCGCCACAAAAGTATTGCCGTCAAAATCATTGTGGTCATCGGTGTAGGCAATCACCGCCGCCCCGGTTGGGTCGAAACCGATTTGGAAGTAATCCAGCAGGTTGCGATTCGGCGACGGCCCCGGAACCAGAGGCAGTCCGCTTTCGGAAATGTTGCTGCCGTGAATGAAGTGATCGCTGACCTCCACCTGCCGGAAAGTAGGCACCGTGGCAGTAGCGTTGAGACTCTGAGCGTAGAAGACTTTCCAATCCGCATCGTCGTTGTTGGACGATTGGGAAGTTCCGTACCAGACTACGCCGATTGAACCGGGCGTGGGTCCAGTCTCCATCCACGGCTGTACGGCGGTTCTGCTTTCGGGACCGTCGCTAACGCGGATGGTCGGGCTCCAGTTTACACCCTTGTCTTTTGAGTATTTGATGTTCACGTTCTTGCCGTCGGAGTAGCAGACGTACACCGTGCCGTCCTTCCCGGCCTTGACCGTGAAGAAGATGTGCGCGTTGCCACTCGGTACGACCTGGTAGGTGGTATAGGTCAGCGGCTCCAGGCCGGCGGCAGTTGGAATTCCCACCGCTACCATGCCCGAGGCACCACTGACGTAAACGGTTCCGTCGTTCTGGTCCACGCTAATGCCGCCGACCTGGCCAATAGTCCCCACCAGTCGAGCCGGTCCGTAAGTGAGACCGCCGTCGTTGGAACGTTGGACGTACGCGACTACCGGATTGAGCGTGCGGTAGAGCAAGTAGACGCTGTCCTTACCGAAGAACTCCATCCATTGCCGGTCATCCGCCGGCAGACCGCCGGTGACGTTGCCGGCGGGATTCTTCGTGAAGGTCGTACCTCGGTCGGTCGAGCGCGCCGTCGAGATGTTCGCGGCCGTCAGGCTGGAGAATGCCAGGTAAGGTGCATTGCCCGGAGTGGCAGCATCAAAGCCTACTGCCAGATCCACATCGCCGCCGCCGTCGGCGCCGACCTCCATGGCTTCATCCGGCGAGAACTGATCGGGCTGACCGCGATAAATCGGATTACGCATCAGCGGATCATAGGTGGAGCTGCCGGGTCGAAGATCGAAGTACCACAGATCGACTCCGGCCGGGACGCCGCGAATACCTGCGACGTACGCGTTACCGAGCTTATCCACGCGCATACTGGGCTCGCCGTCGCGAGTGGCAGCGCTCGCGCGCAACATGACGCTTGGACTGAAGGTCATGCCGCCTTTGACATAGTTGGCCGTGCCGGGTGGCAGCGGCGGATCTACTGGGACGCAGGCTCCGTTCATTGCACCCACCGTGTACGTGCCGCCGGTCATGTCGTCCACAGTGCTGAAGAGTGTCCCGGCCACCACATCAGTGGCTTGTTCGGTTTGCGCCGTGACAGTGGCCAGAGTTGAACCAGCGGTTACCTTACCTGTGGCCGCGCCCACCTTGTTCATGGCCAGAGTCATTATGATGTTGCCGTCAGCACTGTACGAGCCTTCTTCGAGGCCGCCCAGCGGTGTCAGCAAGTTGCCCGATTGCGTCCCGTAGTCATAACTGATAGCCGACTTGCTATCGGATGTCATGGCCACGTAGTAAGTGGCGACGGTGCCTCCTGGCGGGGTGAAATTAAACAACACGCGCCATACCGCGCCCACGGGAATAGAGTTCAGATTGTCCACCTTCAGATTGAAGCGCAACCGCGCCGAGTTGTTATAGCGATAGTCTTCGCCGGCACTCAGCGAGCGCACGTCGAGTTGCGTCGCGCCCGGTTGCGGCAGAATTGGATCCTGCTGATCGCCTCCCGGATCGCTGGTGACTTCTGTCGCCGTCACACAAGCATTCCCTCCCGGACTGGGACTGGGAGTGGGCGTTGGCGAAGCCGTCGGCGTTGGCGTAGGTGACGCGGTCGGACTTGGCGTCGGTGTCGGCGTCGGCGTCGAGGTCGCATTGAACACCGGCATCGTGACTGTGGAATCGCAGGGGATACCGCTCGTATTGCCGGGACACTGCACCTGCGAGTCGTAGTAAATAGTAATGCCGGGGTCGGCGAAAACGGGATCGATCTGCAACACGAAATTGGTTGCGGCCGAAACCTGCGGCAGCGTCACAGTTGCTGTTAGCAATGTAGAAATATTCGGAACTGGCGGTGTAGCGCGCACAGTTTGTTCAAATACTTTGGCGCCGTCCGCCCACAATCGTATGGCCCAATCGGCATTGCCACTGGGGCCGCAGTTGCGGCAAGTGGCCCACCACTTGAGCGTCATGTCGCCCTTCAGTGTGGTTGGTTGATCCAGGGTCCAGATCCAATTCGGATCGTAAATGTTCCGGTCGGCGGTTCCATTGTGGACCGTATCCGGAGCATCCCAATGGCCGGGAGTGTCTGCGCCCAGGGTTGGTTGATCCAATAGGAAAGGACCACCGCAGGCGATGATGTCAGGAGCTCCACTTCCGGAACAGCCCGACTCGTGCGTCGCACTACCATGGAAGTGCAGTGTCTGTGGGCCAGACGGTGGCGGCGTCGGAGTCGCTGTCGGACTCGGCGTCGGCGTCGGGCTGGGATCACTTTCGGGATCGAATTGATGGAACATGCGGCGCCCGGCGGCCTGCCGCGCGATGGTTGCCTTCTTGGCTCGCGAACCGCCGGGGCCCGAGCAGTTAATACAACCGTCGGCGTAACCAACCAGCACGCGTCCTTCGCGATCGACGGCTGAACCCATGAAGTCCAAAAGGTTGCGGCAGGGATTGCTGCCACCCTGCATCCAGACGCAGCCGCGCTGCACCGGATCCGTGGGAGTAGCGTCGATGGTGGTCCAGGTCGCTCCGCGATCAAAAGTTGAAGCTATATAGAGGTGCCAATCACCGGCAAAAGCTGCGTCCTGGAACGGGCCTCCAGTCGGCGTGCCCAGAAACGCAAAAGCCGCACGGTCGTCGTCGCCCGCAACCATGCGCGGGAAGATTGAGTTCTTGATCCCGTAGGCGCCACCGACGTCCGCGCTGGGCGTCCAGTCAATACCTTTGTTCCGTGAAACAGCAACGCTGGGCCGGCCATCACCGTTTTGATAACCGAGATAGACAGTACCTTCAGCGCCGACTGCGATGCCCGGATCCACACTCGATCCCAGGGTGTTGGGAACAGTCCGGACCTTCCAGGTAATTCCGTTGTCTTCGGAAACCGCAACTCCCTGTTTCCCGCCGCAGTTCTTGTTGGGAACATAAACTGTACCGTCGGGACCGACCGACGGATGTCCATGCAGGCCGCCGCACTCGCTAGTGTAAATCGGCACACCGGGCCCGTAGGTTACACCACCGTCATCGCTGCGCGAGCAGTAAGCCGTGACCCCCGATTGCGCACAGTAGTAGGTCGCGTTCGAATAGCCATCCGCCTGGTCGGGCAGCGGCAAGCGGCTCGGTATGGGCGCGTGAAATGGCCCACCTCCGATTCCCTGATGGTCCGCGCCGCTGGGCAGTCCGCAACCCTGGTTCTGAACCCACGTCTCGCCATCGTCGTCCGTGTAAGCGGAAAGACTGCATCCATCGGTCAGTATTGCGAGGCTGTTGGCAGCCGCCGGAGTTATCAACTGCGAGACGATCGTTCGTCCCGTCCTGGGGTTGGTAAAGAGGATCGGATCCATCGTAATCACGTTCGTGCCGATAAAGCTTTTGTCCTCCCACGTGGCTTTGGCCGGGAAAGTCGAATCGTCGAACGTCACGCGCAGCGTCTGTTCCATGGCGATAAACATTGCCCGGTTGGTCTTCCAGTTAACGCCAATCGTAGGTTCGCCTGCGTCGTTACCAAGGTTGCCGCTAGCGGCGAAATTGTGGTAGCGCAAATTTGAATCAGCCCCTTGCTGTGCCGGATTGACTACGTGGTGCTTCAGTTCAGCGCTGGCTGAGAAACTATTCGTGTCCGCGCCGACCAATGGCGCAAAGGGAGCGGCCGACACCGTGTAGGTTCCCGAAGGAGGACTCAGCAACGTGACCAACTCTGCCTGCCCGGGACTGTTTCCAGATCCATCCACCAGGGTTCCCGCCGGCCCGTAGACCTGCATGTCCCAATCGCCGGTCAGCGCCGGCGTCAGCCTGATCTCCACCAGATACGCACCATAACCCGCCGAGGGCGCCTGAAAGTTCAGGGTAAAGTTTTCACACCCGGAATTGTTTGGCCCGCCGCAATCCGCAGAGCCCGTGGCCGGCTTTACCTGCCCGGTCCAGGTGACCAGCGGGTTTGCCTCCGAGACAGATCCCGATGTGGGATTCGCGCTATGGGAAGCAGGAACCAGCACAATGAACAAGCCGCTAACCGCGAAGACTACGGCGGTTAACAGGGTGAGCCTGAGCTTCGAAGTTAACGAAACATATCCCAATGTCGGCAGGTGTCTTTTCATGGTCGCTCTCCTGAATCATTGAATCTGGTGAGTTGAAAGGCCGTAACCCTTAGAAAGAGGGCCAAGAGGTGGCGGCAGAACTGTGCTGTGCGAAAACGGCTAGCGGTAGTACTAAAAAATTTATCTTGGGCCACCCTTACACTTTACTAACGGGCCTTGAGGAATTCTTGAGGAATACTTGAGGTCGGAAGGATGAAGCGGAGGGCCCTGTAAACTGCATGGATTGCAACATAAATGAAACAAAAGGCGCCGCTTCTGAGTGTGGCCGTTTCTGCGTTTCAACTATCTGAGCCGCGACGGGTACTATCTAAAGGATCCGCGCGCGCAGCCCGTCGGCGCGGCAGTTCACGCAGCGATATGGTGACGGAATAGAGGGCCGCTTAGTTACTAATGAGAGTATTGATTGTCAGAGTTTCTTCAATGGGCGATGTGGTGCAGACGCTGCCCGCTCTCACCGATGCCGTGAGAGCGTTTCCGGCCATACGCTTTGACTGGGCCGTGGACCAGTCATTCGCCGAAGTCCCGGCGTGGCACCGGCAAGTCGAGAATGTCTTTGCCAGCGCGCACCGGCGCTGGGGGAAAAACGTCAGCGACGCTGTGAAGACCAGGGAAGTACGCAATTTTCTCGCTGGCCTGCGTGCCCAGCATTACGACGCCATCGTTGATCTGCAGGGTGAGTGGAAGAGCGCATTGATTGCCCGGCTGGCGAAGGGAACTCGTCATGGCCTGGACGCGCGCTCGGCTCATGAGTGGGGAGCGCACCTCTCGTACCAGAAGCGATACGCCGTGCCCAAACGTCAGCACTCGATTCAGCGCATGCGCCAGTTGCTGGCAAAAGCGCTGGGCTATACCTACGCCGAGAGCGAAGTTGACTACGGGATCGACCTGTCGCGATTGCCAAGGGATCCCCTGGCTATTGCCAACCCGTACCTCGTGTTCATTCACAGCACCAGTTGGACCTCAAAGGTGTGGCCGGAGTTTTACTGGCAGGATTTAACACAGAAAGCCACGAGCGCAGGTTTTCAGGTCGTGTTGCCATGGGGTTCCGCGGAAGAGCAGCAGCGTTCGATTCGAATCGCCGCCGGCAATGACAAGGTTATAGTGTTGCCTTCGCTTTCCATCTCAGAAAAAGCGTCAGTCATCGCGCGCGCAGCGGCGACCGTCGGGCTCGATACCGGCCTGAGCCATATTGCCGCCGCTTGCAATGTTCCCTCTGTGACAATCTACGGCGCGACCGATCCGTTTCTGGTCGGCGCCACGGGCCGTCATCAGACGCACGTGATGTCAGAGTTCGAATGCGTGAAGTGTCACGAGGTGGAATGTTCATACGGTAAGCCGGCCGCGTTCAAACCTGCCTGTTTCGTAGAAATCACACCCGACCGCGTATGGCAGGAACTCCAACCCCTACTGAATAGTAAGGCAACCAAACGTTTGTAACGATGGCCCTCCGTGGCCACCCCTTAGGTTGCACTTTCGCCAACTTTCGACGAAGGGCGCGGCCACGGATTGCCGCCCATACGCTCAACCCCATCGCCATCTCGGTTCAGCGATGCAAGATTTTTTGTATTTGCATACAAGAAATTTTGTAACGACTTTACAAAAATCTTTGTATTGAGCTCCCATCCTCATGATAGGCTAGGCACTTAACTTTCGGATGTGTCTGCGGCCTGACCTACCGCTTTTCAGTCTCCCTGTAATCACCAAGTTAATGAGGCCGAGCTCTTGATGAGGATTGACGAGATGAGTTCAAACATCTTTTACCGTTTAACCCTGTGGCTTCTGCTGGCATTGGTTCCGTGCGCTGTTCCCGCACAGCAAGCTGCTCCGGCGACGTCGCCATCGCCCAGTGTATCCGCAGCCAATAAGCTGCAGCTGGTAATAGAGGGCAAGGTGATTAATGTCCACGACGGCGACACCATCACCGTGCTCGACCAGGACAACAAGAAATTTCACATCCGTTTGCAGGGCATCGATGCTCCGGAGTTGAAGCAGGAGGCTGGCGCCGTTTCGCAGCAGAATCTTTCGCGGATGGTGCTGGGCAAACAGGTGACGATTGTTTGGACCAAAGTTGATAAGTACCGGCGGACTGTCGGCACGATCATGCTGGACGGACGCGATATCAACATTGAGCAAGTGAAAGCAGGCATGGCCTGGCACTTCAAGAAGTATGAAGACGAACAAAGTCCGGAGGACAGGCGCACTTATGCTGCTGCCGAACAATCCGCCCGGGCTGCTCAACTGGGATTATGGAAATCACCAGCCACCCCGACAGCACCTGGCGATTGGCGCCAGGAGGTCAAAGCCAAGCGCTGGGGACCACCGCCACCCGTGGGCACGATCATTGGAAATTCGAATTCGAAAAAGTATCACCGCCCGGATTGCGCCGGCTATCGCGACATGGCGGAAACGAATCGAGTTTTCTTCAAGACGGTCGAGGAAGCTGAGGCTGCGGGCTACAGACGTGCCGGCAACTGTCCACCTGCGGAGCAAGTCGTCATCGCGCAAACAATGCCGACCCAGGTCACCATCCAGCCCATTCCTACCCAGGTGGCTCCGCCGCAGCCTGCGGTGAACGTGCCCGTAAGGCCGCAGATAAATATCCCTGCGCCGGCAAGCACTCCTGAGTCCGCAAAGGTCAGTGTAGCGACCACGCCCGCGCCTGTTGCTTCGACTGTTACGGTCCCGCGGCCTGGCATCCAGGCCCCAACGACAGCCGCGCAGGAACCGGTCATCGGCAACAAGAACAGCAAGATTTTCCACTTGCCTGGATGTGCCGGCTACAATCGAGTCTCCGAAAAGAATCAGGTGAAGTTCAACAGCGCCGCAGAAGCGGAAGCTGCGGGTTACCGCCTGGCAAAGAATTGTTCGACGGATGGCAAGGGTGAGACTGCCGCGCCAAAGGCCGTCACGCCAGTGGCTCCGCTCACGAACGCGGCACCAACCGAACCTGTCGCAGCGGAAGAAATCCCCGAGAGCAAAGTGATTGGTAACAAGAGCTCAAAGGTTTACCACTTTCCCGGCTGTCCGGGTTATGACGAAGTTACAAAAGAGAATCAGGTTGAGTTCGAAAGCGCCGCCAAAGCCGAAGCCGCGGGATTCAAACTGGCAGGCAATTGTTCAGCGGACATGACGCCGCCGGTTGAGCCAAGGAGCACTGCGCCGGAAAGTACAACTACTCCGCCGCCGGCCGATACCAAGCCGAGCGCTGCACCACTGGCGAGTCCGGCGACAGAAGGAAGGGTGGTTGGGAACAAGAATTCCAAGATCTATCATCTGCCGGCCTGTTCGGGGTACACGAAAGTATCAGAGAAGAACCGCGTCTACTTCGATTCCGAGGCAGAGGCCGAGAAGGCTGGTTACCGTAAGGCGAAGAACTGTAGTTAGTAGATGGTGAATGGTAAATCGCAAATGGTAGTCAGGCGACGAGCCGTTTTCGTTCGGTCTATTCACCATTTACCATTTACGATTCAGCCCGAGATCAATGCATATTGAAGGGCCCGCCGGGCGGCTCCGGTTCTAATTCCGGCCGTGCCGAATCCTGAACGACCTCATGCAGCTCCAGTACGTTGGATTTGGAAAACGCTTCCTTGGGCAGAGTGCCTGATTGGGCATGCCCTTTAATGAACTCGTCTGAGCGCACCCAGTTCAAGAAATCCTGACGGCTGTTCCAGATCGTAAAAACCACATACGGGTCTCCGTCATTTACAGGACGGAGTACCTGGTTGGAAATGAATCCGGGCATCTTATCGACTAGTCCCGCCCGCTCGCGAAAGCGTTTCTCAAAAGCTTCGGCGTATTCCTTACTCACATAAATTCGGTTTGCGACAGTTATCATGAAATCTCCCTTGGACTGATGATACACGATGCGTGTGTCGCATCACTCATCACCCTGCGGCTTTGAACGCAGGCGTTTGGTTTGGGCGCGGCGGGCTTTCTCCTCAAGGGTTCGGTTCTTCGCGGCGTGTGATACACGAGTGGGAATGCGGCGCGGCGCGCGGTAATTTAACCGCCCAATTTTTTCGCGCAGCTTTTGCAGGCAGATTGCCTTATTGCGGTGCTGGCTTCGTTCCTGCTGCGACGAGACTACGACGCCGGATGGCCCGTGCCGCAAACGGACAGCACTTTCCGTTTTGTTGACGTGCTGACCCCCGGGCCCGCTGGAACGGAAGGTTTCAACCTCGCACTCGCGCAGGAGTTCTTCGTCTGATTCCGGAAGGATGATCATGATTCAGAACCGCCTGCGGTAGCGGGCGGTTGAAGAGTCGGAACGCGAACCGTTGAAAGATCAACCGCCCGCTACCGCAGGCGGTTCTGACAAAAAACCGGGCGGCGAAATCG
>JAWVFI010000053.1:0-12598 GCA_033856235.1 Blastocatellia bacterium
ATGAATTATTTTGCGTTCGCGCAGATGCGGGCGGGACGCCCGCGCTCCCAGTGAAGAGCTTGAATGGTTAGTGGGCACAGGCAGGAGTGCCTGTCCTACTTGGGGGCGCGGTAGCCTTTGCGGGTTCGGACTGTGATCCCCGGGCGTGGAACCTTCACTTCAATTGCGCGCCAACTTCCGTCGCGGGCCCGATTGGATGAGCGGTAAGCGAGCGTGTATTGATGGCCCAACTCCGCCAGGATAGTCGCAAACGAATCGCGCAATTCCTGGCCCCCGGGAGTAGGAATGTAAAGGCCGCCGCTTTTCTCGGCGTAATTTCGCAGCACGCCAGCCCCGCGTAGGTCCCTCGCGCCATCGTTAACTGACATGTTCACAGCGTAGATCGTGGCTCCCGCACTGAGGGCCCTTTCGAGGGCCTTGCTGGACGAGGAATTGCTTCCATTCTCGCCACCGTCCGACAGGACAATCACAGCCCGCCTTTTTTCCGGACGCTTCGAAAGATCTTCAGCCGCGCGCAGCACCGCATCATTCAACACCGTCATCCCGCGCGTCTGAGCGCTGTAGACGCTGGGCGGAAGATCGCGGCCGGAAGAGAAGTCCTGCAGCCGGTTAACCGAAGTATCAAACCTGTAAATTGACGCCACGTCCTCGCTGCGCAGTCCGTCCAAAAACCGGATGGCCGCAGAGCGACCCAGCGAGAGTCTCTTCTCCATGCTGCCAGAAGTGTCTAGTAAGACCGCCGCCGCGAAAGGCGTTTCTTCACTGCTGAATGAGAAAAGCGTTTGCGGTTGCCCATCCTCCAGCAGGGTAAAGTCCGTACGCTTGAGTCCGCCCACAAACTGCCCCTGGACATCCGTGACAGTGACGTTCACCAGCACCAGGTCGGTGTTGACGCGAATGACCTCGTCGTCCTGTTCCTGGGCGCTAACTTTCAGGGATCCGGGCGATGCCAGTAGGAATGAAGCAGCCATTCCGAAGAGGATTAGGATCGCGAGGAGCGGTCTGATTCGTCCAGAGCCCAAAGTCGAAAGTCCAACGTTATTATGAGGCAAAGCGACGTTGGACTTTGGACCAGGGACTTTGGACATTGCGGTTACTGGGCCCACCGGCGGGCGTATTGAACAATCTCGAGTATCTGATTGGCGCGGTCGATCACTGAGGTTGAAACCACCTGGCGGGGAGTCTTCTCAACTTCCTTTCGCATTTCCGCGGAAACGTCCGCCAGCCGGCCTAACGCGGACTCCAGATCCACCGGATACTTGTCGAGCGTGACTTCATTATCCGATCCGCCGGCTTCACTCCGGACGCGTCGCGTAAGCTTTTCCACCTTTTCCAACTTCTTTTTCTCAGCAGGGCCCAAATTGTTGGCGGCGGCGAAGGCGTCCTTGATCTCACTGCTCAGCTTGGCCACGTCGCGGGCCCGCTCCAGATTCTCCAGATGCTCTTTTTCGGCGAGGCGCAAGGTCCGCTTGGCCCGCATCTCTTCACCGGGCAAACCCTCAAATATCGATTTGGAATTCGGGGAAGACTTGTCGGCGCTGACGGCATCCGGAGGGGCCGGCATCTGGCTTTGGCCAGCGGCCGAGATTGAAAGCACGATGATAAACGAAGCCAGGAAGAAAAGGCGTTGGGACATTTTGATTTAATCTACTCCTCGACCGGCGCGCTGCGAGCAACTAAGCGGTAACAAGCTTTGGACAAAAACTTCCGATTAACCTTCCCTCTGCCCCTCCCCGTAAACGGGGAGGGGTTAGGGGTGGGGTTTCGCTCCTGCCACCTCTCCCCCATCCCCCTCTCCGCTTGCGGAGATGGGGAGAAAAGGGAACTTTGTGCAAAGCCATTCAGCAACGCAAACTAACCGTAGTGCTGAATGCCATCTGCGCCACCAAAACCAATGGAGAAATACTAGACGAAAGCCAACCAGCGCTCAAGTGCCTATTCGTTTATTGTGACGGGACTTGGAACTGTTTGGTTGGCTGGGCGGACGCTACTATCTTTCGAGCTCCAGATAAAACAAGAACCGCGGCTGAAGTGTTAAGTGAAATTAGTCAGATGCCGACGCTTCAGATACCACTTCATGAATATCGATATGGGACCGGATGGGTTAGGGAATCTTCGCCGGATTATCCGGAGTGTTCAGAAATTCTTCGCCCTTGCCTCTGGGCCGGCCAACGACAATCGTCTTCCCTTCGGGAGTTTTCATCGGTGGCCGCTCGGCCCCTGGCAGTTGCTTGAAGGGTATCTCGGCCAGCAGGCTGCCGCTCTTGAGCCCCATTACATTCGCCAGACTGTAGTCCTTGGCCGTGATCAGCAACATGTAGCGGCCTTGTTCACCCGGGTTGAGGTCGCGTGGATCCAAAGGCACTACCTTGATCTCCGTGCCGCCGTCTTTGCGTTTTCGCAGGTTGATGGCCACCGAAACATCATTCAACCGCTCGCTGGAGATGTTCTGGACTGCGCCGCCAATGATTATCTGGGTTCCTTGCGGCATGGCCTCATCAACGAAGACCTGGGCCTTGGGGGGAATCGCCACCTTGCCTTGCTTTGCTTCCGCCAGCACGCGCGCGGCCGTTTCCCGGGCGTGGCGCTTGCGCAAATAAAGATAGCCACCCGAAACGCTGGCCGTAAGGACGATGGCGCACAGCACGCCTACCAGCACGCGGTTGCGAGTATTGGCTCGTTCGTCGTCAGCGATGGCGGAATCGTCCAACAGGTTAGGCGTGATCATCGCAGGGTGTATCACCTTTAAGGAATAACTTGAAGTAGGTTCCGCAAGCTATGGTCGAATGCTGCTATCGTGCCCCGGAGGCGGTGCGCCCGTAATGCTTTCGATGAGAGCGCTCAGGAATTCCTGTTCGGCGACTCCGGTGCTTTCCAGGGTCACCCACTCGACGCCACGCACACCATCGGAACGTCCTTCGACTGTTGCTGTCACCGTAACATTTGTCGCGGTGCCGTCAATCGGCTGGGCGACCACGGTTATCTTGTAGCGGCCGCGCGTCCAGTCGCTGCTGCCAAAGTCAGGCAAGTTAGCGAGCCGGCCCAATTGCGAGCGAGCCACTACGGAGCCCTTGATGAAAGTATAAGGCTGGCTCACTACCATTCCCTCAGTCGGTCTGGAGGCCGCCTCATCGACGATCATCTTGCGATCGCGCATGAGATCGGCGACGGCCTTGACGATTACATCGCGGCGAGCGCTAAGGCGATAAGGGTTGGGAATCGGCGGCACAGTGGGTGTGCGGCCTCTGCCAAAATCCATTCCGCGACCGACGCCGGTGTCCTGCTTGGTGCCATTCGAGCCGGGCGCTGAACCGCTCCCCGCGTCGCGAATCTTTTCGTTCTGCTTATCGACGCCTTTGCCCTGCGCGTGGGCTATCGCAGTGGCAACAATCAGGACGAACACGACTTGAAGGCTTTTTTTCATGACGAAAATCCTGTGATCATGAGCTTGATATGAACCGGGAAGACGCAGGCAGCATAAATCACAACTGTTCCCCGCACAAGCGCACCGTTGTAGGGTTGGCACGCCGCAGCCACGTCCTTCATGGATCGGCTAGAACTTGCGCAAAGCCGAAGAAGAAAAGGGGGCGGCCACGGAGTGCCGCCCCTACAAACTAGCGGGGGTTCTCGCGTTCCCACTTGCGTAGGGCGGCGACGCCGCGTTGGAAGTCGATTTCCTTGGAGTAAAAGTTATGCTTGCCGTCGTTACGAGATGGCTCGCGCACGTAATAGAGGTAATCAGATGTTGCGGGATTGAGGGCGGCGGCGATGGAACTGGCGCCGGGCGACGCAACTGGTCCGGGAGGCAAACCGGTTACCATACGAGTGTTGTAAGGTGACCGCCGGTCAAGGTCGCTCTGGTAAACTCTTCCGTCATCCTTCCATTTGCCGGCAAGCTTCGAAGCATAGATCACTGCAGAATCGATTCCCAGGGGAATGTGTTTTTCCAGTCGGTTGTAGATTACTGAAGCGATCAGGGGCCGGTCTTCATCCAGCTTGGCCTCTGTTTCTACCAGAGAAGCGATGGTTACAATCTGACGCGGTGTCATATTCATGGCGCGCGCTTTCTCGGTGTAATTCGGCCGCCACTCCTGGCGAAAGCGATTTACCATTGTCGCGATGATCGCGGCGGCTTTTGTGTCGGGAGGAAAACTATAGGTGGCGGGGAAGAGGTAGCCTTCAAGATTAGTGGCCGCCGGATCAATGTCCTTGATGTTTTCCACATCGTCCATCAACGCCAGCGCGGCAGCGGTGTCAGTGAGCTTCAGCTCCGGAATATGCGCCAGCGATGCGGCAATGTCCCAACGAGTCCAGCCCTCGATGACCGTGAAGCGACTGAGGCGCTGTTCGCCTTCCTGGAGTTTCCTGAGTACTCCCAAAGGGGAAATAGGAGTCGGGAAGCGATATTCTCCGGCGCGCAGTTTGGGGCCGGCGCCGGAAAGCTTGATGTAGAGACGCAGTGGCCAGGTCCGCCTCAGAATGCCCTCACCGGCGAGCGTTTTCAGCATTGAGTCGGTGGAAGACTTCCTGGGGATGACGATGTAATCCGCGGCGTGGGAGTGCGCCACCGGCGTGTGCAGATCTCGATACACCCAAATAGCGATCCCTGCTCCAGCCAGCACGAAGGCTACCAGCAGGCCGAGAACCACGCGTTTGAGAATCTTTTTGGAGTTTGGCAAAAGGTTTTACTTAGGCCCTGAATCGCGGTCCTGCCGCCAGCTGGATAAGAAATCCCCGAGGATTATCGCGGCTGCGGCACTGTCAACTCGGGCGTCGATCTCATTCGCCTCGTATCCCATTTCCTGCAAATTTCCACGCGCCTGGAACGTGGTCAGCTTCTCGTCCTGTAGAAAGATCGGTACGTCGAGGGACAGGCGAAAGTTCTCAGCCATCCGTCGCATCCCCGCCGAAGCAGAGCCGTCAGTATTATCCGACTTTAACGGCAAACCAATTACCAGCGCTTTGGCGTCATAGTGCCGTATGATTCCCGAGACCTCGAGCAAGAGGCGCTTCCAACTGGTGCGCTGAATCGCCGGCAGCGGTGTGATGCTAATGTTCAGTTCATCCGAGATGGCCACACCGACGCGCTTTTCGCCGATATCCAGAGCAATGCACCGCCCGGAACCAACTTGGCCGTACGCGTTTTCGGATTGTTTGATGATTGATTCGGGCAAGATGTTTCTGCAGTTAAGCGCGCTGACTATAGGAACTGCACGAATGGCTGTCAACCGGCCGCAGCACCGGCAGCGTAAAGTCGTCCTAACGCTGGCTTGCGCGAGTTTTAGAGCGCCTGTATGATACCGAACGCGATGGCCTAATTGTAATGTCGCGCGTTTTCTGTCCTTTACCCGTGTATTCAGAGGTTAATCTCATGACATTTCGCAGTAAGTTTACCCTGGTTGTTTTATCTGCCACCCTGGCGCTCTACACCGTAATCGGCGGATGGATCTCCACTCGCGCGCAACAGCCGGCCACTGATCCCGGTGCGCAGCTGCGCATCTTTGCCACCGTGCTGCAGCACATTCAGGACGATTACGTTGATGAGCCCAACATGGAGAAGGTGCGCGCCGGCGCGTTGCGCGGGCTGGCTTATGGCCTTGATCCCTACTCCACTTATCTTACTCCTGATCAGGTGAAGGAATTTCGCGGCTCTAATGGAAACAATCAGGTTGGAATCGGCGCGGAACTTTCGCAAGTTGCGTCTTACCTGTATGTCATCGCTCCGGTAAAAGGTTCGCCCGCAGATCAAGCCGGGGTTCGCGCCGGCGACATCATTGAATACATCGACGGCCGCGCCACCCGGGACATTTCGCTTTACGATGGCCGGCAACTGCTGAGCGGCGCGGCTGGTTCCGAAGTTAAGTTGCGGATCCTGCGCGCGAATGCGCGACCAATGACGCTGACGGTTCGCCGCGGCACCTTCAAGGCCCCGGCCGCCGAAGCTCGCATGGAAGCGGGCCGCGTCGGTATCCTGCGAATAAACAGTCTGGACACCGGCGAAGCCGCTGACGCCCGCGCGCGTTTGCAGGAGCTGCAGAAGCAGGGAGCGCAGAAGATCGTTCTCGATCTCCGCAGTGTAGCCGGCGGCACTCTGGCTGAAGGCGTAGCACTCGCGAACCTGTTCATAAAGGATGGGGCCATCGCTGAACAAATCGGCCGCCAAGGTCAGGTGCTGAAGAACTTTGCGGCTGACCCGAAGAACACTATATTCAACGGCCCTGTTTCGGCGCTTATTGATACGGGCACGGCGGGAGCGGCAGAAGTGGTGGCTTCAGCATTCCTGGAACGTAAACGCGGTGATGTGATTGGAGAAAAGAGTTTCGGCGCTGGTGCGGAGCAGCAGTTGTTTACATTGCCTCACGGCGATGGTTTCCTGCTGACGACGACCAAGTGGGCATCGGCAAGCGGCAGGGTTTTCCTGGGAGAGGATCGTTCAAAGTCGGGGGTCACACCTTCGGTTGAAGTGAAGCGCCCCGAAATCCTGGACGCGGTTGATCCTGAGGATTTGACGGGGAATGATGACGATGCGGTTCAAAATCCTCCCGGTGCGAATGAAAAGCCGGCGACAAACGCCGAAACGGTAAAGCCTGCTGCAGAGGATCTCCAGTTGAAGAAGGCAATTGAGTTGCTGCGGGAGAAGCCTGCAACTCCTTAAGCAATTCATCACTTGATTGAAGAGAAGGCCGGAAGGGACTATTTGCTTCCGGCCTTTGTCCTGTCAGAACCGCCTGCAGTAGCGGGCGGTTAGACTCTCGCGACCAAGACGTCCAAACGAACCTTTCAACCGCCCGCTACTGCAGACGTTCTGACCTGAGGATATGGGATGCTCCCGTTTCCCATATAGGGTAAAGCAGCTAAGCCGATCCATTCACTAGCCATATTCAATTCTTGTGATTTTCTTGCAGTGCCCGCAAGGAATGTGAGCTTACAAAGGGGTTTTGGCTCTTCATCCTCCCCGTATCTCAACATCAGCCTTTATGTGCGGTTTAGGAATGCTTCTTGCTGCTATCTCCAGTGGAAATCGATCCGAACTATCTAACCTAAGGAGATACTGAGTAATGATTGCGAAAAGAAACTTGATTTTACCGGTAGCGTTGGTCGCTGCCTTAATAGGCGGATCGGTGGGTGCCCTGGTGGTCCGTAAACAAGACACGAGTGCAGATACGCCGACCACTTTGGCTAGCACTCCGGTAACCACGGCTCCGGCCACTTATTCTGACGGCTCCACCATTCCGTCCGCCCAGTTTGTAAACGCCTCAACCGACCAGTTGGCGGCGAATAACAGCCAGCGATTCTCAACGACCCAGGAGCAGTTGGCTTATCGGGAAGGCTTCGCCGATGGTGTTCTCGACTGCGCAAATAATACGACCAGCTCCAACAGACTGGCTCGCGCCAATTATGCTGCGCCGCGCAGTGTGGTCAGTTCCGGCCGCAGAGTCACTTCCAGCTCCAGTTCGCGTCGCGTCTACTACGATTACGGCAATCAGCCGCGTGGTCGCAGCTTCTGGACGAAGCATCGTGACAAATTAACGGTGGGCATGGGTACCGGCGCCGGCGCACTTATCGGCGGTCTGATCGGTGGCAAGAGAGGCGCAGGAATTGGCGCTTTGGCGGGTGCCGGCGGTTCGGCTCTGTACACCTACAAGCTCCGCAATCGCACTCGTCGTTACTAAGCACTGACGAACTTCATGTTGCGTCAATGCCTCAGAAGTGCCACGCCATATCTGGCGGGATGCGTCATCGCTCTGGCGATGTTTGGATGGGCAGCTCCGGTTGGGGCTGCCCATCTTTCGCGCGCCGTGGCAAAGGCTTCAGAGTCTCAACCACCTTCCAGTTTCAAAATTCCGCGTACCGTTTACTTTCGAGAGACGCCCGGTCGGGGCTTGCTGGTTAGCGTCTGGATTAATGGAACAGGGCCATACAACTTTGCGTTGGACACTGGCGCCGGCGCCACCATTGTCTCTTCACGCGTAGCCTCCGAAGCAGGCATCAACGTGATCGAAGGGCGGATGCACCGCATAGCGGGGTTGTCGGGAGTTGCTAATACGCGTACCGGTCGCGACATAAAGGTTCGCACGCTAGCTCTGGGAGACCGGGACAACACATTGCCGGGCGGCGGCACGATGCTAACGGCTGACATTTTCCCCGGTGACATCGATGGCGTACTCGACCCTACGGAAAGTTACTGGCCGCTCGGTTATGTGATCGATTTTCCGGCAGGAGGAGTGTCGGCGTTTGACCCGGCGTTGAACCCGCTGCGATCTAATCAGGCTCCTGCCGCTGGGACCGTTGTTCCGTGGATACGAGAGGCTGGCGGCCGGAGGCCTTACGTCCTCCTTGATGACGGGCAAAAGGCCTTGTTGGATACCGGCTCCGAGTTTGGATTGGCATTGCGAGATAACAGCATGGGCCGCTCGGCTGAACGTGGGTCAGCAACCAACCGGCCCGTCCAGGACGTGGGCGGCGGAACAATCTCAGCGCGTCGCGTCGCGCCTTTGACCATCGCCATCGGATCATTGGCCCTGCAAAGGATTCCCACGGACCTCGTGTCCGGTCTGGAAGCCGGCGCGCCCGTTCTTCTTGGTCGTGCCGCTCTGCGCCCCTTCAGGTTGAGCTTCGATCCGATTAATCGCTTAATCGAAATCACCCCCGGGTAAAGGTCAACCTGTTAACTGGGACCGCGGGCGTCTCGACCGCAATGAGCGCGAAGCGCGAATGCGAAAGAGCAAAGATTAACTATGCGAATTCTCCTCAGACGCGTGAACGGCTTGCTGCTAATGGCTTTCGTGGCCCTGGTGCCTCCAATTTCGGCTCAACAGCCGGTAACGCAACCGCGGCAACGACCGCGACTCGTGAAGACGGCGCCGGTGAAACCAGAAGCCAGCCAGGTTTCATCTCAAATCAATCAACCCGCCACCGAGGTTTCTGACGACGAAGTAATCCGCGTGGAAACCAATCTGGTCAACACCCTCTTCACCGCCGTCGATAAGGAACATCACTTCATAACCAACCTGCACCCGGAAGATATTCGGGTTTTCGAAAACGGAATCCCGCAGACCGTCGGTATCTTCCAAAGGGAAACAGAACTGCCCTTGTCATTGGCGATCATCGTTGATGTCAGCAAGTCGCAAGAGCGGACCCTGCCGGATGAGCAGAAGGCCGCGATTGAATTTCTGGATTCAGTACTACGCGCGGATCGCGATCAGGCGGCGACGATTTCCTTCAATGCCCAGGCCCTCGTGGAGCAGGAATTAACAAACGATAAGGGACGCCTGCGACACGCAATCGATCGCTTGAAAGTGCAGATACCGGCAGAGAACCCGGATTGCGATCCGGACGAGAAATCAATCGAGGAAGATCCGCGCTGCTGGTCAGGCATCTGGGATGCAGTCTGGGCCAGCACCAACGAGGTGCTCTCGCAAACGCCGGAACGTACTCGGCGCGCTGTCATCCTGCTGACCGACGGTTACGACACCAGCAGCATTACGAAGAAGCAGGAAGCCATCGATTTCGCCGTCAAGCACAACGTCGTAGTTTATGGAATCGGCATCACCGATCCCAATTATCCGGTGGATAAAGGCGCGCTACGCAAAGTAGCAGAGAACACTGGCGGCCGATCGTTTTTCGCGGCCAACGAAGCCGAACTGCAATCCGCCTTCAAACAAATCGAACAAGAACTTCGCTCGCAGTACCTGATTGCCTACTCGCCAATTAACAAAGCTCGCGATGGCAGCTTCCGCCAACTCAGAATCGAAGTCCTAAATCCCGAGCTGCGCAAGCAAAAAGTAAAACTGTTGTACCGCCAAGGCTACTACGCAAAGCGAGGCTAGGGGGAGATGGGCGAACGATCTGTCAGCACCCGCGGTAGCAGGCGGGCCTGGAATTTTCGTTTCGCCGTAGTCGGCTCTTGTGGTTCAGTGCGGCTTTGCACAAAGGTAACGTTCCCCTAGTCAGCGTGAGCGCACGCCCTAAAAATAGTCCAGCGATTTATCGCTGGGATCGTCCGGAGTCAAGCGCCCAATCCGTGAAGCAACTGTGTTCTATGTCAAGCTAAAACTGGGGTATTCCAGCGGGCGCCATCACGGACCATGACGTTGATAATGGCGAGCAGTTTACGCATGCAGGCAGTGATAGCTACTTTGAATGGTTTATGGTTCGCCAGCAGACGTTTGTAGAATTCTTTGATAACTGGATTGTAACGGGTAGCGGTCAGAGCCGCCATATAGAGCATGCTGCGAACGCGCGCGCGTCCGCCGTAGATGTGGCGAGTACCGCGTTGTTGCCCGCTGTCGCAATTGAGTGGCGCCACGCCGACGAGTTTGCTGATCTGTTGGCGATTAAGCGTGCCCAGCTCCGGCAAATCAGCGAGCATGGAAAAAGAAACCACCGGGCCAATGCCTGGGACACTTTGTAAGAGGTCATCTTTGACTTGCCAGAGCGAGGAACTTTTCAGCAGCGCTTTGAGTTGCTCATCGAGTTCGGCGATACGTTCCTTGAGCCAGTCGATGTGCTGCTTGATTTCTTGGCGCACGGTGTCGGTGGCTGCTGAACCAAGCCGATTCTTCTCGGCCGTGAGCATCTCGACGAGTTGGCCACGACGGCCGACCAAGGCGTCTAACTCCAGCTCATCCGCTGACTTAATCGGGCGCTGCTTGGGCTTGATAGCGGCGGCAAAGTGAGCCAAGACGCGCGCGTCGAGCCGATCGGTCTTAGCCAATTGGCCCAGGGCTTTGGCGAAGTCGCGCACTTGCCGCGGGTTAATTACTACCACCGGCAAGCCGGCGGCATGCAAGGCGGCGGTGACTGGTATTTCCAAGCCACCGGTTGCTTCCAGCACGATTAATGTCGGCCGGAAGTCGCTGAGTTCGGCGATCAGTTCGCCAAAGGCGCTCGCTTTATTAGCACAGCGGAATTGATAATCGCTCTGGTGTGCGGCCACTTCCAGCAGTTGTTTGGAAACATCGATGCCAATAAAGGCTTGAGACTTTTGCGGGCACATGAAATCGGTTCTCCTTTCCCGGGCTTGCTGAAAATGCGGGCTCCAGGGCCCTAGCAACTGTTCGGGTTGATGGAAAACGAGGTGCAACGATCAAAGCTTCACGTCGGGCTCTAAGCAACCTTGCGGACAACGATCTGCTGCACCCCTCGGGCCAATCTCTTCTACTTAGCAAGCGATCGGCACAGGCTACAATCACTTTCTAACTTGCATGGGGGAAACATACAAGCGGACCCCAACGCCTTCTGCGCTTTTCCCGCAGTAACTGTTGGGCTCATTCGTCCGCTTCGCGGATTGAAGAAGCGACTGTTGGGGGAAGCTGTTCAGTGCTGCACCGGCCCGCCCAGAGGAAACTTTAGCTTTTCCACCTTGTTGGGATCCGTGACGATGACGTTGTTGAGGGAAACGCCAAGTTTCAGATTCTGGTGCGTGTGGCCCTTGTATTCCTTTTCCAGCGTGGTAAGGCGGAGTTTGAGCTCAAATATCTCCTTCGCAAAGTCAGCCTTTGACACCTGCTTTTCACAGCAAGCGTTTAGATCATTTAACGGTTGCCGCAGTCCGCTAATCTCGTTTTTCAGTGAAGCCACGTCGGCTTCCAGCGCCCGAATCTGCTCCGCCTGTTTTTCCTGAACAGCGTTATTCACAATCGGCCGTTGGATTGGTCTGATAGGTCTTGGCTGTTCTTGATCCTGCGCCGCGCCTCTCTGCGCGAATACGAACATTACGGCCGCAGCAACGATCAGTGACATGAACGTCGCAAATAGCACAAGTTTGGCTCGGCTGACTTTTCTCATTTAGTTTTGTCCTTTTTTGGGTAACGGGTGATTGTTGTTTTCGAATAGGTTTGGACTCCTGGCACACCGGAAAGTGCGGCGAGTCAGGCCTTCATAGCGGAATGTTCCCATGTTTCCTGGGCGGGTTGGTGTCGCGCTTGTTTTCCAGCAGCGACAGCGCGCGGATAAGTTTTGACCGCGTCTGCGCCGGCTCGATCACTTCGTCCACGAAGCCGCGCTCGGCGGCGACATAGGGGCTGGCGAACTTTTCTTCCAGCTCAGTGATGCGGGTGCGGCGCGCTGTGTCTTTGTCCGTGGCTTCGGCGATCTCGCGGCGATAGAGCACGCCGACCGCGCCTTCTGCTCCCATCACCGCAATCTCGGCCGAAGGCCAGGCGAAATTGATGTCGGTGCGAATGTGCTTCGAGGCCATCACGCAATAGGCGCCGCCGTAGGCTTTTCTTGTGATCACCGTGATCTTCGGCACCGTGGCTTCGGCGAAAGCGTAGAGCAGCTTGGCGCCGTGCTTGATGATGCCGCCGTGCTCTTGCGAGACTCCGGGCAGGAATCCCGGGACGTCTTCGAACACGATCAGGGGAATATTGAAGCAATCGCAGAAACGAACGAAGCGCGCGCCCTTCACTGAAGCGTCGATATCCAGCACGCCGGCCAGGAACGCCGGTTGATTCGCAACGATCCCGACCGAACGGCCACCCAGTCGCGCAAAACCCACCACGATGTTTGGCGCGTAGTCACGCTGCACTTCAAAAAAGTATCCTTCGTCAACGATAAGATCGATAACCTCGCGCATATCGTAAGGCTGGTTCGA
>JAWVFI010000054.1:0-57862 GCA_033856235.1 Blastocatellia bacterium
CGGCCGGCACACACGGGGCCGCCGGACTGCCCGGCAGACGGTTACAGCCGTTCCAGTAGTCATTCGCCAGATGGAACATCACCAGGCCGCGCCCGCCATTATTGAAGTGCGTAATCAGCGCCGTGCGGTCGGCTGCTGCAAACACCGCGCCATCCGCAGTGCTTATCGTCGCCAGTATCGCATCCACAAACTGCGCTCCGGTACTCAGGCTGAGGGGATATCTGCTCGTGAACTCTGCCCGCTGTACAAAAGCATCAGCGAGGGCCTTCTGTGAAGCGGCCAGGTTGCTGCCGCCTGTGACTTGCGCCCGGTCCCTGACAAACGTCAGGTATCGCGGCAGTTTGTTCGCTTCCGTCGGGTTGGCCGGGTCCGGGTTCGGGAACGGCTGGGTATTGCCATATGCCGCCCGGTAGAGCAGGAACACATAAGAAGCCGACTGCTGGTACTCCTGTTCATAGAAGAAGGCATTGGAGACATCCACGCTCTTGTCCCTAAAGCACTGCACATTGATGCCGCACTGCTTCATCTCATTCGTCCAGAAGTCGAACCCGCTCTGGTCCGGCAATCTCCCCAGAAAGTCGTAGTAGTGCTGAGTGACGAAGTAATCCACTTCATTCAAAGGGTTCCACAGCAACTGCCCCCGGATCTCGCCATTGAGGAAGTTGTTGCTGTGCACATTCATGTAATGCAACCCCGCCTTCAGATCCGCCACCTGCTGCCCTGTGGGGCTGATAGCAAAGTTCGTCACCGTCCCCAGTGGTAAGGGGAACAGGATGGGGGCATTGGTGCCTACCGGCGCGGCCCCGTGAATGTGCGCGGCCGTCTCGGCACTGCTGAGATTGGAGAAGATCAATCCGGCTTTGCCGCCCGTTTCCGGCCCATCCAGTTGCACCATGCCGCCGCCTTTGCCCGTCGTCCCTGTAGGCGGCACTTCCAAAGAACTGGCCAGGGCGGCGATGAAGGTCTTGGGAGCCGGCACCGTGGCGCCGGCTGAGTCGTTGTCGGTAATCGTGATCGTAGCGCTGCTGGGAGAGCCCAGGGTCGCCCCCACCGGACTGCTGAGCGTTAAGGAAAGGGTTTCGTTGCCCTCCACGTACGTATCGTCATTAATCAGGATGTTAATGCTGCGGTCGCTCTGTCCCGCGGCAAAGTTCAAAGTCCCCTGGTTCAGAGTGAAGTCACAGTTCTGCACGGCCGAGCCGTTGAAAGTGTCGCAGGAGAAGAAGCTGTTGCCCCCCGTGCTGAAGTTCACCGATGAAGCGCCAGTCGTGTCGCCCGTGCGCTTCACATGCACCTGCGCGTTGCCGACTCCTTCGCTGAAGTTGTACGTCGCCAACTCCATCTGGATCGTCGGCAGAGGGTTAGCAGTTGAAAGGCACCCAGAGTTGGCATTCACGTAGTTGGTGATCTGGTCAATTGAAAACTGGCAGAAGTTAAGCGTGTTAGCCGGCGTCGCGATCGAGATCATGATGGTGTTATCACAGCCAGGAGCGGGGGCCGTCGGATCATCCGGATGCGTGGCCCCAAAATTATGACCCATTTCGTGCGCTGGAATGCTGACGCGGAAAAGCGGAAAACTTTCCTGAATCGACAGTCCATAAGCAAAGCCGGGAGTGCGGCAGACGACGCTTTGCCAGGCAATCCCCGAAGGGCCGCCGAGAGATCTTCCGGTAAACAAATGGGCCAGGTCGCGGCTGGTACCGGAAAAATTCGCTTGCCAGTAATTTGTGAATTCTTTGAGCATTTCTAAAGGATCGCCGGTTAAGAAATAAGGATCAGCGGAAGTGGACCAGGCGTTTTGGAAAACCACGCTGAAGGTCAGGCCGATTTGCTGCTCGTAGATTCCTTCCACCTGATTCAGGATGCTCAAGATGTCGTTGTTTGCCGCCGCCGCTCCCCCCAGCGCAGTCACATATTCAAAATCGGCTTCAGTCGCAATCTCGACCACCTTGAACGGTGAAAAAACCTCAGGCGTTGAATCGAAAGTGCTCGCAGCAAATTGTGCCGACCCGCGGTTAAGTTTTTCGGGCAGAGTCGCCTCCCCCTCCAGCGGTTGATCGGGAACAATTACGTCCGATGCTTTGTAGAGAATGAAGTCGCTAGCTGCTGCCGAGCCGTGGTACTTGCGCAACGCTTCGACGAAATATATTTCTCCCGCCCGGATGATCATTCCTTCCACCAGATCGTCATCAATGGTGAAGCGCGCGCGCGCGTCCGGCATGCCGGCGACGCTTCCTTTGTAGGTCCGGGGCGCCTCTATGGGTAACTCATGGACCACACCGTCCTCGCCCACTTCCTGAGCGTGGTAGTTCGGCGCTCTCAAATCATTGACGACCAGGTTGAGCTCGAAATTCTGGGTCGAACTCCTGAGCGCGAGGTGGCCAGTGCGCCGCACCTCAGGGGCAATCTGCGCCGGATCAAGTTGTAAGTCTTCATAGTGGCGGAACCTGCGGCCCATTTCCTGTTGGAGGTTGAGCGATGAACTCTTGATTCTCGCGCCTGCTAAGGACGTGTTTAGCCACGGCCATGCCGCCGCTACCAGCAGTAACGCGATCACTGCAGACGCGATCATCACGGGTAGGCTGCGGGAAACGCTGGTCTTAGTCATAGTGATGCCCTTTGGATCTGGAAACGTATTCGTCAGGCGGGGGCGAATTGGTCCGGAAAAGGAGAGGCGCGTCCGGGAAGACGAAAAAACTGTAATGCGCAGGTTGGTCTTTGTCAACGCGACCGAGGCGCAGCGCCCTGATTCAGTTAGATAAGATTCTGCGACGACGAAGATTCTGCGACCACGTATCACTCAACCGCAGCACAAAGCGAACGGGTCGAATGTGAAAACACGCCAGTTCCGTGGTTAACGGATCCGGTGGCTATTTCGCAGTTCTGTCTTTAATTAGGTTATGCGGATGGGATTCCAAGCCGAACTAGCGGGCGCTACCGAACATTAACTGCGTTGCTTTCGGCGAATTCGTGTTGGGACAGATTGTCAGGCGAGGGAAGCGTGGTGCCGGTCATCCGGGCAAACAGTTGTTCATATTGGTCGACAACATACTCCCAATCATAAAGCTCCCGGACTCGTTGTTGGGCGCGCTGGCGGAATGACTGGACCAGCGAACCGTCACGCAGGACCCGCTGCAACTTTTCTGCCAGGTCGTTCTCATTCGCATAGGGAATACCGGCGTCGCCAATCGCTTCGATGTTCTCCGGGGCCGCGAGGGTCAGCACGCAATTTCCATAACCCATCGCCTCCAGCAGGGCCGGATGCGTGCCGCCGACTTCCGCCGCATGCACATAGCAATAAGCATTCTGCTGCAGGGCACGGTAATCCTGGCCAAATACGAACCCCGTGAAGATGATTCGCTTGTCACGCCGCGCCCGGGCCTTCAGTTCGCGAATGTAATCGTGAGCATAGGGAGCGTCGCCGACCACCAGTAGCTTGTGCGCCGTGCGAACTTTCTTAAAGGCCTCGATCACCAGCTGCGCATTGTTCTCCGGCTCCAGCCGCGAAACGTAAAGGACGTAGCGGTTAGGTTCGACACGCCAGCGGCGCACCAGGTTCCGGTTGGGATGACGCTCAACATCGGCGCCATACGCGATCATGGTTGAGGCCGCGCCGTAGCGGCTGGAGTAATAGTCCTGAATGACCTTGGCGTCGGTGATGGTTTCGTTGGGGAGAATCGTGGCCAGCCGCTCAGTGAGCAAATAGTAACTCCGGCCCAGCGCGTTCCACTTCTTGCGCTTATGCTCCAACCCGTCGACGTTGATGGCTACGGGCGTTCCGGTCCATCGCAAAATTGGCACGAAGGGAGCGTTAGCGGCATTGCAGATAAGGGCTACGTCAAATCGTCGCGGAGCGGCATGCAAGGCCGAGAGAAAGGAATGGACTACCGTGTCAAAGTATTTGTGCCGGATGGTGGGCAGCACCTGCAGGCGCACGCCGTGATACTCGAGCTGTCGCGGGGAGACATAGTGCGAGCGGCAATAAACAGTGACTTCGTGTCCCCGCGCTACCAGGCGCGTGGACAAATGTTCTGCGAATGTTTCAAAGCCGCCGTAACCGGCCGGAATTCCACGGGTCCCGAGAATAGCTATACGCATCACTGAAAAATTATAGAAGCGATTTCACCGAAGATGAGCTTCCTCATCCTGCAGCTGCTGCCTGCTCATAAGCCTTTAACGTCAGTCGCGCCGTTTCGTGCCAACTAAATTGCCGGGCCCGTTGCAAACCTTTGACGCGCAACTCCGCGGCTAAGTCTGAATCTTCGATAACGCGGGCAATTGCCTGGGCCAACTCGTTTTCATCAAAAGGATCCACCAGCAGACCTGCGTCCCCGACGACTTCGGGAAGACTGGTGCGATTTCCAGCTATTACCGGCGTCCCGCACTGCATTGCTTCCAGCACCGGCAAGCCAAAGCCCTCAAAGAATGAAGGATACACGGAACATACCGCGCCGCTGTAAAGAGCGGGCAGGTCGGCTTCCGGCACATAGCCCGTGAACTTTATGTCATCCACTAAGCCTTGTTCCGCCGCCACGCGCAAAGTTTCCTGAAACAGCCAGGCCTTTTTTCCCACCAGGACGAGTTGAGGAAGCTTAGCCTCAGGACGCAGCCTGCGCAAGTTTCCATAAGCGGCAATCAGGCGCGGCAGATTCTTTCGGGGCTGAATCGATCCTACACACAAAATATAATCTTCCCGGAGGCCGTAATTCTTGCGAACTCGCGATAGTTGTATTGCGTCGGTGACCGGAGCGAAGTGCGGTGCAGCCGCAAGTGGCGTTACCGAGATGCGCTCCGGATCGATTCCGTAAGTGGCAATGATGTCATTCCGCCCATACTCCGAGAGCGCCAGAATCCGCGCCGCCCGGCGCGCAGTCCGGCGCACCGTCAGGCGCAACTGCACGCGGCTGCGGCGCTTGAAGGTCTCGGGCAAATGTTCAAAGGACAGATCATGAATACTGACAACAACCGGACAGGGGGCAAAAGGCGGGGCGGTAAATTGTACGTGCAGCAAATCCACCGGACGGCGGCGCAATTCTGCTGCCAGGGTTAACGGCACGCGGACCAGAGGCGTATGGGGCAGCGTGGTGCGTAATTGAAAGTTCGGCCAGCGATTGGCGAAACGCTTAGTCGATGCGGGGGTGGTAACGTAGAGCGTGTACTGATTAACTGAATCGATGGCCGCCAGGGCTTCAATCAGATTCGTAATGTAACTCTCGTTGCCGGCGAGTTGGGTCCCAACTGAATGCGCATCGATTGCGATATGCAAGATTCGTAAACCGTAAGCCGTGAGCCGTGAACGTGAACAGTAAACCGTGAACTTGGCTGCCGCAGGCACTTGCTGGTCACGGTTTACGGTTCACCGTTTACGTCCCCTCGCTCTACTCCTGAACCTTGGCAGCTTTCGGCTGTTCGACGACCGTCTGACGCGTGTCACGTTCACGAATGCGGGCGGCTTTGCCGCGCAGGTTGCGGAGGTAGTAAAGTTTGGCGCGACGGACCCGGCCCCGCTTCACCACATCGATGTGATCGACGATGGTGGCGTGCAGCGGAAAGATCCTTTCCACGCCGATGCCGAAGCTGGTCTTGCGCACGGTAATCGTTTCGCGCGCGCCGCCATGTTTGCGCGCAATCACCACGCCCTCGAAAGCCTGCAGCCGTTCCTTGGTCTCCGACTCCTTGATGCGCACGTGGACCCTAACGGTGTCGCCGGGTTTGAAGTCAGGAACATTGGCGCGCAGTTGCGCGGATTCAATAGTGTCTAGTCGATTCATCTCAGTAACTCCGTATTTTCAGTACTCGATCGTTGGTCGCCGACGTCTTCCATTTTATCTCGGCCAACCTAAAGTATCATTTCAAAAGGTCAGGCCGATTGCGCTCAGTCTTCTTTAGCGCCGCCTCACGCCGCCAACGTGCAATCTCAGCGTGATGGCCCGTCAACAAAACTTCAGGTACGCGAGCTTCGCGAAATTCCGGCGGCCGCGTGTACTGCGGATGGTCCAGCAGTCCAGCGGAAAAGGATTCGTTCGTCGCCGACGTTTCGCTCCCCAGGGCTCCCGGCAGCAATCGCACGATGGCGTCAACCAGGACCAGGGCCGCCGGTTCGCCTCCGGAGAGCACGTAATCTCCGATGGAGACTTCGTCGGTTATCAAGGACTCTGCAACCCGTTCATCCACACCTTCGTAACGGCCGCAGATCATCACCAAATGGCCGCTGCCCGCCAACTCACTCGCCAGCTCTTGCGTCAGAACGCGTCCCTGGGGCGACAACAACAACACCCGCGTACCATCAGAGTAGCGATCGCCGGCCCGCGTTTTCGTCAGATCCTCAACCGCTGCAAAGATCGGTTCCGGCTTTAGCACCATGCCATCGCCGCCGCCGAACGGCCGGTCATCAACCTGGCGGTGCTTGTCTGTAGTCCAGCCACGCAGATCGTGCGCCTTTAGTTGGACCAGTGCCGCCCCCCGCGCCCGCCGCACAATTCCGTAATCAAACGCCTCGCGAAAGTACTCCGGAAAGATTGAGATGATGTCGACGCGCAGCATGTGCCGATGGTGCCCATTCTACAATTCCAAAAGGCCTTCCGGCGGATCCACTCGAATCAGCTTGCGCGCGACATCGATCTCCACGCAAATGTCCTCGACCATCGGGATTAACAATTCGCGCTGATGACCGTCGATCATCAATATCTCGACACTGCCAGTCATCGTCACGTCGCGAATTACGCCCAAGTCCTCGCCAGCCACTGTTTCCACGCGACACCCTATCAATTCCCAGGTGTAGAACTGGTTCTCAGGAAGCGGCACGCGCTCAGCTTCGGGCACTGCCAGTTCGTGACCGATCAACTCTTTGGCAGACTCAATCGAATCGTATCCGAAAAACTTCAGCACCAGCCGTTTCCCCTGGAACCAGTGCTCTTCGATCCGCAAGGATTGGCGACTGCCGTTCGCGCGGATTGCGATCAGGGATTCCAGCGCGGCAAAGCGCTCGGGAAAATCTGTCAAAAGATCTGCTACCACTTCACCGCGGAGTCCTCGCGTCTTTGTGACGCGGGCGACGGTTACCAGCTCTCCACTTTCATTACTATTCGCGGGGCTCTCGTCGCCGCGGCTTGGCTCAGCGTCGCTCATCCTCGGGGCTTAACTCCGGCCCGGCACTCAACTGGCGCCTGATTCCACAATTTCCAGAACGAAACGATGATTTTGTTTTTCGCTGACTGCGTAACTCAGCGAACGCAAGGCCTTGATGGTGCGACCCTGGCGGCCAATGACTTTTCCCATGTCATCAGGCGCGACCCGGATTTCAATCATGGTCGAACCGGCGCGCGGGACCTCACGCACTTCAACAGCCTCGACGTTATCGACGAGGGCCTTCACAATCATTTCAACGGTTTCTCGCATGAAACAGTGATCACGCCTCGGCGGTCGCAGCCTCGGTTTTAGCGTTGGCCTTGATCAAACGCCGCACAGTGTCAGTCGGCTGGGCGCCTTTTTCAATCCAATAACGAACGCGATCGGCTTTGAGCTTGATCTCAGCCGGCTCGCGCGTGGGATTGTAAGTGCCCAGGTTCTCCAAATAGGCGCCATCGCGTTTGGACTGTTTTTCCTTCACCACTATGCGGTACGAAGGGCGTTTCTTGGCGCCTGTGCGCATCAATCTAATTGCTAACAACTCGTCCTCCTCTAAAGGCAGTTCATCACTGCCGGAACAACTATCGTCTCTTCTTACGTTTCTTCTTTTTCTTTCGTGAAGGTCCGGCCGGCGATCCGCCTGCCAATCCGGTAGGCAATCCACCCATGGCGCCGCCATCGCCGTCCATCATTCCTTCCATTCCGGACATGCCGGCCATGCGGCGCATCATCTTTCCCTTTAAGCCGCCGCCGCCAAACATTCCCGACCCTGACAGCTGCCGCATCATCTGGCGCATCTCGGTGTACTGCTTGATCAGCGCATTGACCTGCGCCACCGAGGTGCCTGACCCGCGGGCGATGCGCCGGCGCCGGTTCGCATTCAGGATCAAATGATTCGTGCGCTCTTCACCCGTCATCGAATCGATGATGGCTTCGGTGCGCTTCAGCTCTTTCTCCATTTGAGCTGATTGTTCCTCATTCAGTTCCGGCATCCCGATGCCGCCCAGCAACTGGTCCGGCAACATCTTTAAGATTTTTGAAAAGGAGCCGAGCCGTTTTACCTGCCGCAGTTGCGACCGAAAATCGTCGAGCGTGAACTGGTTCTTCTGCAGCTTCTTCAGCTGCTCTTCGGCTTCTGACTGATCGACTTTTGACTGGACCTCTTCGATCAGCGACAGCACATCGCCCATCCCCAGAATCCGCTGCGCCACGCGTTCGGGATAGAACGGTTCGAGGGCGTCGTATTTCTCGCCGACGCCGACGAACTTGACTGGTTGGCCAGTGACCTGCCGGATCGATAAGGCCGCCCCGCCACGGGCGTCGCCATCCATCTTCGTCAGCACCACGCCACTAATGCCGATGCGCGCGTGAAACTCTTCCGCCGATCGCACGGCGTCCTGACCGGTCATGGCGTCGGCGACAAAGAGAATCTCCACCGGGTGCGTTTCCGCTTTGATGCGCACCAACTCTTCCATCAACTCGTCGTCGATGTGCAGGCGTCCCGCAGTGTCGATCAACAACGTGTCATAGCCAGTTTGCTGCGCATGTTTGTACGCGGCCCGCACCAGGGTCAACGGATCATCTGTCCCAGGTTGTTCAAAGATCGATTGGCCGGTCGCTTTGGCGATGACCTTTAACTGTTCCCGCGCTGCCGGCCGGTAAACGTCCGTGGATAGCAAGAGCGGCTTGCGTTCCTGGTTCTGCGCCAGCCAGCGAGCAATCTTTCCGGTCGACGTCGTCTTGCCGGAGCCCTGCAAGCCCACGATCATCACGACGTTCGGCGTGGCTTTCGTGAAAACCAACCGCGACGACTGGCCGCCCAGAAGGTTCACCAGCTCGTCGAAAACTATCTTGACGACTTGCTCGGAGGGCTTCAGTTCCTGCCAAACCTGCTGGCCTTCAGCCTTCTCCTTGACCGCGGCAATAAAGTCTTTGGCGACCTTATAATTGACGTCTGCTTCCAGCAGCGCCAGCCGAATTTCGCGCAGCGCCGCCTCGACGTGCGCCTGCGTCAGTACGCCTTCGCCGCGGAGGTTTTTCAACGTCCGCTTCAGTTTGTCGGATAAAGACTCGAACATACATCATTAGGCGAAGACCCGCGCTAAAGACGGAAACAGCGATAATAGCGGCGGCTTGCTGAAGGTGTCAAGGTAGCCTCTGCCACGCGCCCATCCGATATTTATTGCTTTTTGACGTCAAAGTGCCAACGATAGATAGTCTCGGGAACGAGATTATTAACCAACCCCGGGACGCAGCGGCAACACGCCGATCGGTGGCTCCAGCCTGCTTTTTCCTCGCCAGGATCCTTTAAGTGCGGAAGTATCGCGGTGGACGCTTCTGGCGCCGCTGTGTTAGATTTGGCCCGTTCTAGTTGATGTTTTTGGTGCGGCCCGTGGGAACGCCGCGCCGCACCCCGCCAGCGCACGGTTCCGAGCTAAACATGAAAAGGCCCGTCTATTCTGTCTTTATGTTTACTACTCGACTGTTACAAAAGGTAAACCGGATTGACTAAGAAGGAAAAGACTTCTGCCTCCGGCATCGTGGATCTTGCCGATGCTCGAGTACGTCTGCGCGCGCCCTCGCTAACGCCGGCCTCGCGGCAAACTCTGATCAACGATATTGAAGCCGTTCGCAGTTTGCTTGACCAGGGTCTTTCCACTGAAGCTAAAGCGCGTCTCGGCACAGTACTCTCAACCGCCCGGAATGATCCTTCTATTCTGGCCCAGGCGCGATGTGCGCTTTCAACTTCCCTGGAAATGCGCGGCCAGTTTGGCGAATCCCTGGAAGCAGTTTCCATGTACGAAGCGGCGGAGGACCGCGCCAGCCTCGATCCGGAAACCAATGTGCGGCTCAGAGTGCAAATAGGGCTGGCTTATAACTACAACGGCGATCATCCGAAAGCGATAGCCCTTCTTAACGCTGCTCAGCGCGATCAACCTGAAGACGGCAGCGACGCGACCAAGGGCGCCATTCACGCGGCGCTGGCCCGCGTTTACCGCAGCATCAGCGAATTCCCGATTGCCCGCGACCACTCGCAACGGGCCATGGAAAGTTTTCGCAAGACCGGTGATTGGCGCGGTCTTTCAGAGGCTTACTTCGGCATCGCCCTCGCCGATATGTTCGAAGGCCGGTACGAAGCAGCGCTGGAAAATTTTGGACACGCGCTGAAGCTCGTGGGAGGTCGCCAGGCTTCCTATCTGCTGGGCCGGATTTACTCGAACATGTCCGGCGCGTGTTGGTTTTTGAAGCGGCCGCAAGAGGGCATCCGCTATCTGGAAAAGGCGATTCGTTACTACGAACGCACGGAACACAAAGCCAATGCCGCCGACGGTTACAACAATCTGGGAATCAACCTGATGTTGACGGGCCAGTGGGACCGCGCGCAGGAATCGCTGGAGCGGGCCCTGGAGTTGGCCACGGAAACCGATCAGCAGGACACGAAAGTGCCCATGATCCTGGATTCGTTGGGTGAATTGCTGATGCTTAGAGGTGAGCTGGCAGAAGCCCGTAACTATCTGCAGCGGGCCGTCAATCTCGCTACTGAGGGCGGCAATCGTTGGTACGCAGGCCAGGCCTTGCGGACGTTGGGTCGCTGCTGTCTGGTCACGAACGAAAGCGGCGAAGCACTTCTTAAGGGTCAAAGCGCCCTCGCCCTCGCGGAACAGATTGGCGACCGTCAGGCAATCTGCGAATCGCTTCTGTTGATTGCCGAAGCGAATCTCGGCTCCGGCGATCCGGATCAATGCGCCACCAATCTTAAGAAACTGACCGACCTGACTACGGACTCAACCACCGATCTCGGTTTTGCCGGCGAAGCGCAAAGGCTCTCCGGCCTGCTCGCTATGGCCCAGGGCGATGCCTCGCTGGCGGCGCAGCATTTTGGCCGCAGCGTTTCTATCTTTGAACTGCTCGGCGACCGCTACCGCGCCGCGCGAGCGCACTACGAGTTAGGTCGCGCCTACATCGTGGCCCAGCCGGAACGAGCGGCAGAACATCTCTCGCGCGCCACAAACACTTTTCGGCAACTGGGAGCGCGCATCGATCTGGAGCGCGCCGACCAGGCAGTTGCCGGGCTCGATCGCACGGCCCCGCAGGAACACCATGCGCGCTCAGCGCTGACGCAACTTTTGACTTTGCGGCTGGCGGAAGCAGTTGCTTCCCGTGAACTGTTGCTGCGCGAACTGGCTGCAGTGATCCATCAGGAAACGAACGCCCAGCAAGTGGCCGTCTTCGAACCCGGTGAAGAGAATCGCACGCGCGCTCTGGTCGCCCACGGGCTGACCACAGAAGAGAGTGCCAGTCTCGCTACTGAGATCGGCAACTTAAAGAGCGAGTCAGAACGAACACACCTGGCGCGGAAACGAAACGCCGCCTTGATACCCCTGCGATCCACGAACGCCACTGCGGCCACTCTATTCATCTCTCCGGCTGAGCGCGCGCAACTGCCCGGCGGCCTGGCATTAGATCCGTTACTGCGCGTCGTCGAACTGGGAATGGATGTGTGTGCCCTCCGCGCGCGGGCCCAAAGCGGCCCCAGCTCCGACGAAGAAAGCACCTTGGCCGGCACCAGCTTGATGCCGGGCTTTATTCACTCCAGCCCGGCGATGACGCGCCTGGTAGAAGAAGTGCACAAGATCCGCTCGTCCGACGTGACCGTGCTCGTGACGGGAGAATCAGGGACAGGAAAAGAGTTGGTGGCGCGCGCCATCCACGCGATTTCTTCACGACGCGATAAAGTTTTCGTGCCTTTCAACTGCACGGCGGTGCCGAAGGAATTATCGGAAGGCTATCTGTTTGGTTACCGGAGGGGCGCCTTTACCGGTGCGGTGTCGGATTCGCCCGGGGTGATTCGGACCGCGGCCGGCGGCACGCTATTTCTTGACGAAATCGGTGACTTGCCGCTTGACGTGCAACCAAAGCTGTTGCGATTTCTCCAGGAGGGCGAGATTCAACCGCTCGGCGAGCAACGTCCCAGCAAGGTGGACGTGCGAATCATCGCGGCTACGAACACGGACCTCGAAGAGATGGTCGCTCAGGGCCGTTTTCGCGAAGACCTGTATTATCGTTTGAACGTAATTCGCCTGCGAGTGCCGCCCCTGCGCGAGCGCCGTTCTGAAATTCCCACGATCGTGAATTACTACGTCAATCACTATTCGGCAAAGTTCGGGCGCCGCGACATACAGATCACACCCCCGGCAATCGATTTGCTAATGGTTTCTGATTGGCCCGGCAACGTGCGCCAGCTTTGCAACGAGATCCAGCGAATCGTAGCCCGGGCCGAAGACGGCGCGGTGCTGACGCCGGAACAACTCTCTCCGGAGCTAACGCGGATGTCGGCCCCGGTTTCGCCGGCGGGTGGGGTCGCTTCGATCTCTACGTTACCCACTGGCAGTTCCGAGAATGTCACCCTGGCCGACGCTCTGGGAGAAGTTGAGCGCCGCATGATCGCCGACGCCATGACGCGTCACAAGGGAAACATCTCGCGCGCCGCACGCGAGCTGGGCCTGACGCGCCGCGGCCTCTACCTCAAGCTCGAACGCCACGACCTCAGCGCCAGCGCCTGAGACGGCGGCCAACTCACGTCTCTATTCATTTCCCCGGATTCAGAGTCACCTCTATTTCGACATAGAGTTCTCCGTTTTCAGCAGCTATTTCTGTACTGGTGCAATCGCTCAAGGTGGTGAGCTCGTTCGCCAGAGTCGTCCGGGGCACTTCGGTCTGGCTCTTCGAGTGGCCGTGCTTCCCTTTCATCGTAGAAATCACAGTCTTCAGGCGATCATCCGTGGAGTCTTTCGCACCCTTTCCAGCAAAGTTCTTCCAAAGAGTCTTCGGCGTGGCATTACGACTTCCATGATGCCCAACCTTGTAAAGGTGTACATCCTTTAACAACTTCAGGTTGTCATCTGTTTTCAACGCGTACTCCCAATTCTCTATTTGCGCATCGCCGGGGAAAAGCAGTTTCTTTCCCCCAGCTTCAAGCAGCAGGATCACGCTCGTATTGTTCATGGATTTGTCGAGGATGCGCACCAGTCCTTGCAATTGCTCGCCGCGCAGCGTTCGTAGTTGGCGGATAAACCAGCGGTCGTGCGAAGGGAAGTAGTCCTCGTAAGTATTTGCTTCCGGGAAAAGCTGACTGTTGTCGGCCGTAAGATCCCTGATCAGTTCTCCGGTGGCTGCCTGCAAGTGCCAAAATCCGTGGGTCGCTGCGTGCAACATCCAAAACTCGTTTTCGTCCTCGGAGCGTTCCTTCCGAATTGCGGCGTGTTGCTCTAAGCTGGGCGGTCCCAGGAAGCGTGCCGTCACCCCCGGCAATAACTCAGTAAGGTCAAGCTTGTATCCGTAGCTTACGTAGTGATTTTTTGCACCCGGTCTTGCTCCCATCCTGACGAGGTTCGCCACGGCAAGTTTGTTGGGTACGTTGTCTTCGCTGAGAAATGTGATTTGATCCGCCAGGTCTTCCTCCAAAGGCATGCGGAACTTTGCGGATGTAAGGTAGGTCGCTTCCGCATGAGCCACGCCGGCCCGGGCGTTCATGTTATCCAGTGATGAAAGGTATTCCTTCGTTGCTTTCTGGGCCGGGCTGGGTTCCGGCACAGGTAAGTCGCCCGCAGGAGGATCCTGGGCCTGTGGCTCCTCAGTCCAGGGCTGCACCACGATGTCGGGGTTCAAGGAGGCAATGATGTCGCCGGTGGCTGTGCCGGCCCTGTTAGTAGCAAAACCACTGATGTGATCTTTGTGCCGGTGAGAGGCTACGATCATATGGAGCTTAGGGCCGCAGCGCTTCCGGATATCTTCCGCAACCTTCATCATTTGCTCGCTCGAATCAACGCCTTTGGGCATTCCGGTGCTGCCGAAATCAATCAATACATGTCGTTCCCGATCGCTTTCCTGTTCTGCCTCGGGGTATTCGAACGTCAGCAGAAAAGCATCGCCGAATCCCACCTGATAGGCACGAACCTTGACGGTAGCGGGTACTAGCGTAGTTTCGCCCATTCTAAAAGGCCTCCCTCAGATCGGTTTTGAGATTAAGGGCGCGGCTTAGATGCAATCGCGCGAAGGAATTTTGCGCGGAATCCGGATCCTGGAAATAACCACACTTCCAAAGGTATTTCATTCGCGGAGTTTGCCGCGTCGAGTTGGCCAGGCGATTATAGACGTGATACTTCAGCCTTCCGTATTCATCAAAGATCAGCGTGCCGCCGCCATAGATGGTAACTTCCTCGCTGGGAGGCATGGAACTCGGTTTTCCTATCGGAGGGTCGAAGTGTTGCAGCTCCTGGGCCCGTAACGTCATCATCTGAATGTACTCGGCAACCGTTTCGCGCAAGGCAAAACCGTCCGGAGCTACCCGTAAACAAGGGCGAACCGAGATCACTTTGGTATAGGCCTGCTCATGTAGTTTCAGCTCTCCGCGGTTTTCCCAGACGAAGCGAAAGACCTCATCAGGATCTCTAAGCATCGACTCAAAATGAGAGCGGTCATAGGTGAGGTCTTCATCAGAGGGCGCCCAGCAGCCATCAGTCGCATTATTATGGGCGGGGTCGATTCCGTAAGCTTCAAAACTGCGACGTAGAAGCCCGCGGTATCCGTACTTGCTGTCATCAGGCACGAGTTCCTTGTCAGCGGTGAGCAGGGCACTCAAGTAATCGGAAAACTGCAAATCCGTCGGCGGAGCATAATCCAAAGCTCTGATAGCAATCGTCAGCAGGTGGTCGGCGGCGGTGGCTCCCTCTTCCACTACGAGTTGCAGATCGAGCTTCGCACCCGGTCGCCCACGTGCGAGTTTCTTTATTCGCGCCTCCCAAACGAGCAAAAAGGCGTTCAGCATAGCGGCGACCAGGATTTCACCGCGGCGATGAGGTTCCTGAAACTCTTCCATGTTCTGATATTTCTGAGGATCGTCTGTCTCTTTCAGTGGCTCGAGTTCCACGGAGCGCCGCAAGGCCCCGGCTCGATTCCCACGGACACCCACTTCCATCTCAACGCCCATCTGTTCGGCCAATCCCAGCAAAACGGATTTCTTTAGTTTTTCGATGCTCAGCTCCTTCGGGCTAATAAAGTCCGCCTTCGACCCCGCTTTTACAGTTAGCGAAGCGCCAACGATGTCTTTGAGGGAGAAAACAGAAAGAAGAGCGACTACATCCGCGAAGCCTTCATGAAAAGCCGCTTGTTCAACTGAGGATGGATCCGTATAGCGGTTCCGCAGGCCGTCCAAAAGCGCATGCGTCGTCTCATGAGCAACCACATCGTGTGACAAGCAGCTATAGACAATTTTATTGCTCGGCCCGAGAAAGTAACCGAAGACCAGGGCTTGATCGCGCTTCGAGTAGAACGCGTTCGCGTCGGCGAAAGCGTGCGGGGCGACGTTTATTTGATGACCAGGAAAGCCCCAACTAATTCTCCGTCCCAGCGAGAATTCAAAGCGGGCCAGGGTTTTCATCACAATCGCATAAACGTTTTGCTGGTGAAAATGTGGGTCGTCAAGGAGTTGGTCGCTGGTCTGTTGCGCGGCCAATCGCTTGAACGGATCCACATACTGGCCATTTTCCAATTCGGGGTAATCCATCGGCTGGTAGAGCACGCCGCTTGACGTATCGTAGTCGATTACTTGGACGCGGTAGCCCCGGGGGCCGGGAGCAATCTCTTCGGCGGGTATATCGACTTCCGTGGTCAGGACTTTCCCGTCAACCATTACGCTGGGATCCTGCGCGATGATTGTTAGTCGTCGTGTTCGGGCGCGGGCGATGGGTATCATGATTAGTGGATTGGGGCGAAAAACCTTACAGATTAACGTTTGGAAGTGGCTGGCTCTTTCACGGACGCTTCGTTTTCAGCCCGGTCGGCCCATGCGGATTCAGCCCTGATGCTGACCAAAGGACGCAACCAAAGCCCGCAACCAAAGCCCGCAATCGCTTTCACAGGATCGAAACAAAAGAAGTTTGGCTGATTAGCGAGTGCGCGGTGAGACCCATGAGAATTCAGCCCGTGTTGAGAACGGGGGGACAATAAGACGATGCATCGCAAAAGTCAATCAGTCCTTCGGTGCCCATCTGGTGCCCGTTTGGTGCTCGATTGTCTTAAAGGCCCCGCCGCCGTTTGCCTTTTCCGGGACGGCACTTTCCCTTGCTAACCCAGCGGGAACATCCCGCGTCTGAGTCCGATCAACCCAAAAATTAGTGGATTCAGAGATTCAGTGATTCAGACTTTTGTGCAAAGCCGATTCAGTAATTCAGTGTATATCCCAGTGGCAGTGTATACGTGGTAACCAGATCCAGCCCGCCGTCCATTTCTTCGAATTTCCTCAATAATTGTTGAGACTTTCATACCGGAAAACCTGCACGGGCTTTAGAGTGTTTACCAGGTATCCAATTCAGAGTTTTCCCGTGTGCTAACAAAGAATCTGGTAAGTGGAGCTTAACTACTGTTATTGCAAGGTTTGGCTAATGATTTGGCTGGGCGTCAGCGGGTGGCACGTCTATTGAAATAGGAACCAGCGAACAAGAGTTCTCAACGCCTGGTAAGTTTGAAATCAAAGACGAGGTAAGCCCCATGTTACGAAGAATCACAGCCACCCTAAGCCTAATCAGCCTGATCGCGGTATCCCTGGTTCCCACCGCGGTTTTCGCCGCTCCGAAGAACCAAGGCAATGGTCAGGCACACGCTGCCAGGAAATCAGCGCCGGAATTCAATTCCACCGCGAACTCCAGCGCGACGGTGACAGCTTTGATTCAAACCAAGGGCACGCCCTCCAGTTCCATCGATGCAGCCGTAACGAAGGTGCGCGGCAGCAAGCGCTCCACCTACAGCGCGCTGAACCTCGTGGTTGCCGATGTGCCGCTGAATTCCATCGCAACGCTCGCCGCCCGCGACGATGTGGCTTACGTTTCCCCGGACCGTCCCGTCAAAGCTGAAATGAACCTGACCACCGAATCGACTGGCGCCTCGCAAGTGCAGGCTGGGTTCGCGGGAATGCCCGGCGCCAGCGGCAAAGGCGTGACCATCGCGATTCTCGACAGCGGCATCAGCGGGAATCACCCGGACTTCATGAGCAACAATAAGTCGCGCGTTATCGCGTCAGTGGATTTCACCGGCAGCAGCCGGACGGGTGATGCTGACGGTCACGGCACCGGCGTAGCCGGAATGGCAGCGGGAAGCGGCGCCGCATCCGACGGCTACGAAGGCAACTACGCGGGTATCGCTCCCGGCGCCAACTTGGTGGATGTTCGTGTTCTGGATGAACACGGAGCGGGACGGACCAGCAATGTGCTGGCAGCGATTGATTGGGTAATCTCGAATCATAGAACCTACAATATTGGCGTCATCAACATGAGCATGGGAACGCCAGTGCGCGAGTCTTATAACCTGGACCCGCTGGCCAAGGCCGTTGAAGCGGCCGTTCGCGCCGGCATCGTTGTAGTGTGCAGCGCTGGTAATCAGGGACGCACTGAGATGGTCGTCGGCCACAACTCCGATGGCTCGCCGATTTATCAACTGGCTTATGGAACCATCAGCAGCCCCGGCAACAGTCCTTTTGTAATCACGGTTGGAGCCACCGACACTAATGGCTCGGTTCGCCGTTCAGACGATACAATCGCCTCGTTTTCGTCAAAAGGTCCAACCCGCTTCGATCACTTTGCCAAGCCCGACCTGGTTGCTCCCGGACGGCGCGTGATTGCAGCTATGTCGCAGGAACCGAATCCGAATTTGGCTTCGCAGTATCCCGAGCGCGTGATTGAACCGACTTCGGCGAAGGGCGCCCCTTACAAGTACTTCAACTATTCCGGGACGTCATTCTCAGCTCCGGTTGTTGCGGGAACCGTGGCCCTGATGCTGGAAGCGAACAAGTCTTTGACTCCTAACCTGGCGAAAGCAGTCCTCGTGCGGACCGCCCAGATGCTGCGGGGATACAGCAACAAAGCGCAGTCATTGGTTTCGCAGGGCGCGGGTGAAGTGAATGTGGCCGCCGCAGTGGAAATGGCGCGCGCCATAGTTCCGAATGCAAACCGATTGAAAGCCGGCGATCAGATTCTTCGCGGCAACAAAACGCTTTCCTCTCTGAGCAAGTCATACAGCTTCGGCGGCGAAAGTGTAGCGGCCAGCACGCGCATTCTTTATGCCGGCGGCGTCCTCTTCGCTAATCAACCGATCATGACCAACGGCATTCTAGTTGGCGACGGCATACTCGTCGGTGATGGCATCATCACCAGCGACGGCATTCTGGTTGGCGATGGCATTCTGGTTGGCGACGGTTACCTCTTGGGCAGCGGCTACCTGCTGGGCAGCGGAATCCTGGTCGGCGACTCAGTTGTGAGCGGCGGCAATTTGGTCCTCAATGACGGCATCCTGGTCGGTGACCGCATCACCATCAACGAAGGAATCCTGGTCGGCGACGGCTACCTCCTGGGCAGCGGCTACCTGCTGGGCAGCGGCATTTTGGTCGGCGACGGAATCCTGGTGGGCGACATGTTGAAGCTCGGCGACGGAGTCGTCAGCTCCGATGGTCACATATACAAGGACGGGATTCTAGTGGGCGACGGCTACGTCCTCGGCAGCGGCATCCTCGTTGGAGACGGTTACGTCCTCGGCAGCGGAATTCTGGTAGGCGATGGCATTCTGGTAGGCGACGGCATCCTCGTCGGTGACGGAATTCTGGTGGGCGATGGCATCCTCGTTGGTGACGGGATCCTCGTTGGCGACGGGATCCTGGTTGGCGACGGGATCCTGGTTGGCGACGGCATCCTCGTCAGCGATGGCATCCTGGTCAGCGATGGCATCCTGGTTGGTGACGGCATTCTGGTTGGTGATTAATACTTTCCATCTGATTACTCCTCAACTTAAAGGCGCAGTTTCCGAACTCTGGGAACTGCGCCTATTTTTTTGGCCGCACCGGGGGGAAGTGCCCGACCGTTAGGGAGGATTAGCAGCGGGTCAGTTTGAAATCTCATGAGCACCTGACTTGAGTCAGGTGTTTATGGCTGCTGCCCTTTGTAATCGCCGATGGAGTGTTTTATTGTTCAACCGCTTTGGCGCAAACTGAACCCTCGTTTTAATAGAGGCTATGGATCTCGATTTCTTTGTTCATCGACTCTCAGAAAATCGGACCGTATTTGAGAGTCTGCTGCGCGGCGTCTCGCGCGAGCAGGCGGTCTGGAAACCGACGCCGGAAAAGTGGTCGATGCTGGAAGTAATTAACCACCTCTACGATGAAGAGCGCGAAGATTTTCGTGACCGGTTGTCTTTGACGCTTAAAGATCCAGCGCAGGAGTGGCCGCGGATTGATCCTCAAGGTTGGGTGGCCAGTAGGAACTACGGCGCTAGAGAGTTGGCGGCATCGCTGGACAACTTTCTCGGCGAGCGAGCGAAGTCACTCGCATGGTTGAAAGGATTAGAGGCGCCGGCCTGGGAGCAGCGTCACGAAGTTTCGGGACGCGTGCGGTCCGCCGGTGACTTACTGGCTTCGTGGCTGGCCCACGACTTTCTACATATTCGCCAGTTGGCGAGGCTGCATTGGCAGTATCTAAGCGTGGTTGCCGTTCCTTACGAAACCGCCTACGGTGGACCCTGGAAAGAAACCGAGTAGTCGTGAAAACGGCCGACGCATTTTAATCTCGAGAAATGTCATGACCAAACCAATCCGCATCCTCATGCAAACGACGATTCCTTACGAAGCCGACAACTGGCATATCGATCGGTTTTCTTTGTTACGAGACGAACTGGCTTCGTTGAAAGATGAGGGCGGCAATCCTTTGTGTGAAGTGACAACCCGCAATCGCGAAACCGACAGCGAGGGCAACGATCCGGTACTTAGCCAACTCGACACGACGGACTTTGACGAGCTGTGGTTGTTTGCGATCGATCTGGGAGATGGGCTGAGCGTTCCCGATTGTCAGGGCATTACACGTTTTCGCCAGCGCGGCGGTGGCATTATGGCCACGCGCGATCATCAGGACCTGGGCACTTCGCTCTGCACCCTCGGCGGGATCGGCCGCGCGCATTTCTTCCATTCCAGGAATCAGGAGCCGGATACGTCGCGGCGGGTGGCGGACGATTCATTCAACAGCGATATTTCATGGCCCAACTATCACTCGGGCGCTAACGGTGATTATCAAACCATCACGGTTAAGGGCGGCCACGAACTGATGCGCCGTCCCGGTTCGCCCACCGGACTGATCCAGTTTTTCCCCGCTCACCCGCACGAGGGAGCAGTCGGCGTGCCCGACGATGAAGAGCAGGCGAGCGTGATTGCCACCAGCCAGAGCCAGACTACCGGCCGTCCTTTCAATCTGGTAGTGGCTTTCGAAGCAAGGAGCGACGACCACGGCAACACCCTGGGCCGCGGGATTGCGGAGTCCAGTTTTCATCACTTTGCGGATTACAACTGGGACACCGACATGGGCTGTCCGACTTTCCTGACTGAACTGCCGGGCGATGGTTACAAACGCAATCCGCAAGCGTTGGACGATATCAAGAACTACGTGGGCAATGCAGCGAAGTGGCTTGCCGGTAACTAATCCAAGGAGCGTCTCGCTGAAACGCTCGATCTTTCGCGTAGAAACCGGTTCCCAACCCCGTAATTTGGAACTCTCCCGCTTGGCGAGTATCATTCCCGCCGGATGCCTGTGAATCTCAAAGACAGTTACAACCGCCCGATACGCGACCTGCGCGTGTCGTTGACGGACCGTTGTAACTTTCGCTGCTTTTATTGCCTGCCTCATGGCGAGCCGCCGATTGCTCCCAAAGAGCAGATGCTCTCGTATGAAGAAATCGAGTACGTCTGCGACATCTTTGTCGAGTTGGGAATCGAAAAAATTCGTTTGACCGGCGGCGAGCCAATGATGCGCCGCGACATCGAAACGATCATCACGAAACTGGCGGCGCTGAAATCGCCCCGAATGTCCGACAAACTTCAGTTTGTCGCTGACTTGGGTATGGAGACCCTCGCCACAGGTAACGACAAACTGAAGTTTGTCGGACTAACGGATCTGGCCTTGACCACCAACGGCTACTTCCTTCCCGATCGCGCCCGCGCGTTGAAAGACGCCGGCCTGGATCGCATCACCATCAGTCTCGATAGTTTGAAGCCGGAAACTTTCAAGCAGATGACCGGAGTCGATGTGCTGGATCGAGTGCTGGCCGGAATCGCGGCGGCAAAAGATGCCGGGTTGGATCCAATCAAGATCAACGTCGTCGTCGTCCGCGGTCATAACGAAACAGAAGTAGCCGATTTTGCCGCCTTCGCGCGGGAGCATGATGTGAAGATGCGCTTCATTGAATTCATGCCCCTGGATTCCGGGCACGATTGGTCCAGAGAGATGGTCGTTTCTGGACGCGAGATTCATGATCGTATCAGCGAACGTTTTCCGCTCGCAGCCATCGATGCGGATCGCGGCTCAGAAACTTCATCGCGTTATCGCTTTGCAGACGGCGGACCCGGCGAGATCGGAATTATCGCTCCGGTGACGGAACCGTTCTGCGGCGCGTGCTCGCGCATTCGCCTTACTGCCGACGGTCAGATTCGCACCTGTCTTTTTTCTACCGTGGAACACTCGCTGCGCGACGTGGTCCGTCTGGGCGCCTCTCGTTCAGAGATCATCGACTTCATCGAAAGCGTGGTGCTGAAGAAAGAGCCGCGCCACTACATTAACGATCCCCAGTTCGTTGCGCCCTCACGCAGCATGAGCTTTATCGGCGGCTAATGACATTCGGCGTTGCCGTGCGGGATGAGCGAGCCGAAGCGGCGTTGATACTCCTCGGAAGTAAGAATTAAGCAAATGACGTGAGCGGGGTCCACCGGCTCGTTTCTATCCAACTTATCGAGCCAGACTTTGTAAGTCGGATCCCCGTAGTCCACGTCGCGGCGCAATTGCAACAGAAACTGCATGATGACCAGCGCCCGCTTGTTTTCCCGCCGCTTGAATTCATCTGTTTCCACAACTTCTCTGAGCACCTCCGCTCGACTCTTTCCGGCGCGCATTGCCTCGACTTGACGCTTCCTTTCGCTAATAAACGGAGTTAGATGGGCATGGTCATAGAGCCGGTCGACGAACTCTTCAGGGTTCATGGCGTCGGGATACGCAACCCGGAATGGCTCGCGGCGCACCCAGCTTTCAATGAAGGACCGCTGCGCCGGAATTACGTCAGCCGGATCGCGCCAATCATCCACATGAAGCGCCTTCAGTAACTGGCGATCACGGACAAAATCATCGAATCGCGGTGCAGAACCGAATGCCGCGGCATGCAGACGATAGATAAAGAGGGCAGACTCCTGGAATTCCTCGGCATCGAAAAGCACTGTCACGATCTTTGCGCGACTGTCATTGAAACACTGTGTACCTGTGGGGCAGGACATTAGGTGCTCGGCCCAATACCCCAGCCCATTCGGGTCTGCTTCACGGTCCAACATATCGCGATACAGTTGGCCCACAAAAAAGAACCGTTCATCGATCTTGTTTCGAATGTCGGGCGGGGGTTGGGTGGCCCTTATCGGATTTGTCACCAGTGCGGCGTATTCCTGCTCGCAGACAGTGATCTTCATCGCCGTTAGAGGCACGGCCCGTTCACTGATAACAAAATGGCCTTCGTCGACAGCTACATTGGGTGAAAAACATTCCACGTAACCCGGCGGTGGCCGTCTCTCATGGGCCATCTCGATCGGCAGAGCGATGTCGGGGTTCCGGGCCACGACATAATCGTTCAATCCCAGAACATCGATGATATTCACCTTCGGCAATACCCATGAGACTACCCCCACCGAGCTGGCAGTAGACACCGGATACCCTGCATCAGGTAGCTTCATTCCTTCTTCTCTCGAAGGTAATGTCTCCTTCAGATAAAGATAATAATTCTTGTGCTCCTGGTGTCTCATGCAGACGTGATGCTCGATTAGCCAGGCCTGAAGCGCGTCGAAGGTACGCAAGTAAGCGAGCAGAAAGTTCGGGGTCCGGGGAAGAATTCGCTGCGTCGCTTTGGCCACCGGCGTTATCAGCACAACCGTACGATTGCGACCGATCAAATTGCGCGTGGCGGACCAATGAATCCAGGGAATGGGCCAGGAAAGGACCATAAACAGAGAGAACAAAAGGAGCGCCGGCTTTAAGTTCAGCTGCAGCCTATTTAACATCCAAAAGAACGAGATCGAGAGCAGTAGAATGAGTTGGCTATAGACCCGGTACTCGAAGTGGTCACCGCCAATCACAATCGTGTAATAGAGAACATGCAGCAACAGACTCAGGCAAACTGCAGCCTTGATCAGCGAGGCGTAGGAAAGCTCCTTCACTGATCGCATTCGTTTCACCCTGAGCGCGATCACCACCACGAAGACGATGAGCCAGAGCCAGAGCGAATATTCGATCACGAACGACAATGCGTATCTAATGCCGCTCTCCGGCCAGATGCGGCCCGCAATCGTCTTTGCATAATAAGTATTGGGCAGCCAGGCTTTGTAAACGATCCGCCGCCAGAGGAAGTGGACCAGGATTATCAGCAGCGGCGAAGCCGACACCAATGAGCGGAGGGCGACGGCTCTTGATCGCCTGGCTTGCGCCAGCACTACGCTGGCGATCAGACCTCCGGTTACAACTGCGAACAAGAGCCCGTCCGGACGGGTCAAAGTCAATAAGGCGGCGACTAATGCCGTACTGAAGATCCAAGGTCTGCTTTTGGCGGGTAGAAACAAGCAACAGTAGATCCATAGCGTTAGAAAGCAATTGAACATTGCCGTTTCCAGCCCGGAACTACTCCAGGCCAGAAAGGTGCGATTGGAAACCACATAAGCGAAGATCAAAGCCAGAAAGAGAATTCGGTGCCGGCCCAGTTCGGCGCGCAACTTCATCTTGAGCACCATCAGCCCACCGATTAGCAGCGTCAGGTAAGTGAAAATCAGTGAGATGTAGTTTGCGGCATCAGGTGGGGCGACGCCGCTGATACGCCAAATCACATCCAGCAACACCACCCATAGGAAACTCGTGTAGCCTTCCACCGCCCGGAAAGGTGGTGCGTTCCAGACGTAACCGTAGCCCAGTTGACTGTTGCTGATATAGCGAAAGGCGATAAAAGCGTCGTCGGTGAGAAACCAGAACAGCCGCCAGCCAAAATAGACCGCGACCAGCGTGGCCAGCGTCACCAGCAAGAGCGCGATACTATTTCTTCGGGTGAGTTGTTCCATCAATCCAGGGAGGGCTTGAGGGCATCGATTCCCGATGCACCAAGGCGCAGCCTCGATGGCCGCCAGCGAAGCGGTTCCTACTGTTGTTTTGAAGCAGAGCCGACATTAAGCGGGTCAGAACTCTCCCGTATCGATCTTACTTCCTTGAGAATCGCCGATACACTTTCGGCTGCCGACATTTGCGTCACGTCTATCGTCCGGAGATTCGGATGCGTGGGATGCAGCACTGAGTGATCGGCAGAGCGGCGCCTGGCGGCTTCCGGACTAATCTGTTTCAACCTTTCGGCGCGTCCGGGATTAACTATGCGCCGGCACAACTCATCCACTTCACAAAGCAGGCGAACGGGCACAAACAGGCTGCCGCGCGATTTAGCGAGTCCCACCAGATCCGCGAATCCCGCGTGGTCCGCGGGTTCACTTTCGTAGAGTTGGCTGGTGAAAACAAAACTCAGATTGGGCGGCGACAGTTCCCGAATCGTTTCGTAGACAATCTGGCGCATGGCCCGCACTTTGCCCCAGATCGCGTTGGGTAGCGGCGTTACACCGTCGGCGTTGACGGCCGTGAACAACGAATTATTGATCAGGTGATTGTCGATCAATTTAGCTCCGGTGCGGCGGCAAAGCTCGCGGCCAATCGTGTACTTCCCGGTACCCGCGAAACCGATGAGAACTACGATCGTGTTTTCGAGTCGCTGATCCAAAACGTGGCCTAACCCCGGCGCCTGCGGCTAGTTGGTAGTTTTTTTGCAGCCGGTTTAGACCCCGCCGGAGGAGCCGCCGTAGCGGGTTCAGGCGGGGGCAATGGCGCTATCGTGTCCTTAGTGAACCGCGGCAAAAGCTCGTCCCGCATCGCCAGTTGATAAATGCTCCAGGCAACCGTGACTGCGTCCTTCTTCACATCGTCTTCGAGGATGCGTTCATAAGTGTCCAAATTGGTATGCCAGGTGTGCGTGCCGTATTCGATCGTGTCCTGGCCCATGCCGATGCCCGGCAATCCAGCCTGATTGAACGAAGTGTTGTCCGAACCGCCGAGGTTGCGACCACGCGATGCAACCGCACCCGCGACGCCATCGTCTTTGAAGGGTTTGAGAATTTCTCGCATGATACCGGCGGCGGCCGGCGGGCCGAAGACACTCGCGCCGCGCACGCGTCCGGTGCCGGAATCAATGTTGAAGTAGCCGCCGAACTTTTCGTATCCGGCTTTGGGATTCTCGAAAGAACCGAAGTGCTGTTTGACGTAAGCCTGCGAGCCCAGCAGACCCTCTTCTTCACCGCTCCATAACGCCACCCGGATGGTCCGGCGCGGTTTCAAGTCGAGGGCTTTAAGAATCCGCGCGGCCTCCATCATGATCGCGCAGCCGATCGCATTGTCGGTAGCGCCGGTGGCGGCGTGCCACGAATCCAGGTGGCCGCCCAGCATGATCACTTCATCCGCTTTATCGGTTCCCGGAATCTCGGCCACCGTGTTGAAAGAAGTCCGGCCTTCGGGATAGACGCGATTCACGATGCTGAATTCCAGGACGACTGCGGAGCCGTCGGCCAGGATGCGCGCGATGCGGCCATAATCTTCGTTCCTCATCACCACCGTGGGGACCACTTTGCTGATGTCAAAGGTGCGGTTGTTGAAAGCGCGGATCTGTCCGTGCTCGCGCGCCGCGTCATTAACGCGGACCAGCGCTCCGTTCGTTTTCAGAAAGGCGTCCAGCTGTTCGTCGATCTGCCGGTTGGTCAGAGGCTTTGGCGCGCCCGGAACCGGCGTCGGCGTTGGCGAAGGCGTGGGAAATGCGAAGGGCCGCGCATTCGGGCCGAAACGTTCTTCCGCGGACTTATCGTCCATTCGTTTCGGCGCCGGAGTAAGGTTTATGGCCACCTGCGTATGTTTTCCGGCGAGCACAATCCGGCCGCGCACGTTTCCACTTTCTTTTGCAAAGAACGCGCTTAAGTGGTCCTGCGTCGGTTTCTCCGGAAGAACTAATTGGTGAGTTTTTGCGCGCACCACACCCGGCGTGCTCGGTGTCCAGGCCAGCACCTCGCAGACCAGCGAGTCCTTAACCGGAGAAATGATGTGGGCGGTCAAACGCTCATTCAGCCAGCCGGGATGCTTGAAGTCCCAGGGCTCGAGATGCGCGTTCACCATTCCCCATTCCGTCATTTGCTTTGCCGCCCATTCGGCCGCGCGGCGGTGATTCGGCGTGCCCGTCAGACGCGGTCCAAAGACATCCGCCAGCATATGCACCGTCTTCATGATCTGGGAATTCTTCGCTTCTTCCTGACGCATGCGGGCCAGTAAATCTTTATCAGCATCCGACTGGCCCAGCACCGGCAGGCAGAGCAAGGTTGTAACCACGAACAGAGCTATGGCGCGTCGATTCAGCATCGGGAAGTCTCCGGAGATTTGGTTGTAGAAAGAGCGGCGGGATTATACTTGAACACATTCGGGTTAGCACCAAACTCCAGCTCAGGCTTTGTAATCTCATTCGTGTGGCTTCGTGATATTTCGTGTTAATTCGTGAATAATGCGCTTCGTTTAGCAGGGAAACGGACCACGAAACCTCACGAATACACACGAAATCACACAAAGAACTGAAGTGCGCTGTTAGTGAGAGAAGTCCTTCTCAACAAGGGTTTGCGTAAACTTGCTTCTGGTTCTAGAATCGCGGCAGCTTGAAAATCGAATAGCGTTTCGGGGGAGCCACGCTTAATAATCGGGCTGAGAGTCTGGGAATTTTGACCAGAGACCCCTTGAACCTGATACGGCTAGCACCGTCGAAGGGAGAAACAGGTATTTCACCGCGGGGGTCTCTGAAAACAGATCGCGAGGTCGAAATGCCAGTGACCGTTCCGTCCTTTTGATTAGGGGGAACGGTTTTTTTGTGGGGTGCGTGGTTCGGCAAACTTTAGTTTGCCGTTAGCTACCCAGCACCAAATCAGACGACAAACTGAAGTTTGTCGAACACTCCAAAAGGGAGAAACATTATGAGCGCAGCAATCAAACCCACGCCAATCGAAGAGTCGCAACTGCCAAACTCGCGTCGCATCTATATCAACGGCTCACACCCCGGCGTGCGCGTCCCGTTTCGCGAAATCGATCAGAACCAGACGCGCAACTTCGATGGCACGCTCGAAGACAATCCGCCGGTGCGGGTTTATGACACGAGCGGACCGTGGGGCGATCCTTCAGTGGCCGGCGATGTGCGCAACGGCTTGCCGTCGCTCAGACGAGATTGGATCCTGGAGCGGGGAGATATTGAGGAGTACCAGGGCCGCGAGCTGCAACCAATCGACGATGGCTACCTGACGTTCGATGCCGCCAACCAGGCGCGGCAAAAAGAGAAAGCCAAGGGGTTAAGTCGCTTAGAGGATTTTCCCGCCCTGCGACGTACGCCTTTGCGCGCCACTGAGGGCTCGTGCGTCACCCAGATGCATTACGCTCGGCAGGGCATCATTACGCCGGAGATGGAGTTCATCGCCATTAGAGAGAACTTGGGACGCCACTTCGATCAGAAAAACGGACAACACGTACACTGGGACCGCGGGCGTCCCGCCCGCAACGCTGCCGAAGAGGCCCCTCGCGATTCCCTTAACCACCAACACCGCGGCCAGTCCTTCGGCGCCGCCATCCCCGAATACGTCACCCCGGAATTCGTCCGCGACGAAGTGGCCCGCGGCCGCGCGATCATTCCCGCGAACATCAACCACCCCGAATCAGAGCCGATGATCATCGGCCGCAACTTCCTGGTAAAGATCAACGCCAACATCGGCAACTCCGCCGTCCTCTCATCAATCGACGATGAAGTGGAAAAGATGCGCTGGTCGATTCGCTGTGGGTCCGATACGGTGATGGACCTCTCGACCGGCAAAAACATTCACGCCACCCGCGAATGGATCATCCGCAACTCGCCGGTTCCGATCGGCACTGTACCCATTTATCAGGCACTGGAAAAAGTTGGCGGCAAAGCGGAAGAGCTGACGTGGGAAATCTTTCGCGACACTTTGATCGAACAAGCAGAGCAGGGCGTGGACTACTTCACGATTCACGCCGGCGTGCGTTTGCCGTACATCCCGTTGACTGCGAAACGAACTACAGGAATCGTCAGTCGCGGTGGTTCCATCATGGCTAAGTGGTGCCTGGCTCATCATGAAGAAAGTTTCCTCTACACTCACTTCCGCGACATCTGCGCCATCATGGCGGCCTACGATGTGTCGTTTTCGCTTGGCGATGGCCTGCGTCCCGGCTCGATTGCCGACGCAAACGATGAAGCGCAGTTTGCCGAACTGGAAACGCTCGGCGAGTTGACGAAGATTGCCTGGGAATACGATTGCCAGGTGATGATCGAAGGCCCCGGCCACGTTCCCATGCACTTGATCAAAGAGAACATGGACAAGCAGCTTGAGACTTGTCAGGAAGCACCGTTCTACACGCTTGGTCCACTAACCACCGACATCGCCCCCGGCTACGATCACATCACGTCGGCGATCGGCGCCGCGATGATTGGTTGGTTCGGCACGGCGATGCTTTGCTACGTTACGCCGAAAGAACATCTCGGCCTTCCAAACAAGAAAGACGTGAAGGACGGCGTGATCGCCTACAAAATCGCCGCCCACGCCGCCGACTTAGCGAAAGGCCACCCCGGCGCGCAATACCGCGACAACGCTCTATCGAAAGCCCGTTTCGAATTCCGCTGGGAAGATCAATTCAACCTCTCGCTCGACCCCGAAGTCGCCCGCGAATACCACGACGAAACCCTCCCGCAAGAGGGAGCCAAGCTCGCCCACTTCTGTTCCATGTGCGGCCCGCATTTCTGCTCCATGAAGATCACCCAGGACGTCCGCGAGTACGCCGCGCAGAAAGAGATTGACGAGCAAGCGGCGCTCGGGGTGGGGCTGAAAGAGAAGGCCGAGGAGTTTGTGGCGGCGGGTGGAGAGGTTTACCGGCAAGTCTAAGCTAGATTAAACTGAACCAATCCTCAAGTGAAAGAAACACTCATGGCTAAGAAATCAATACCCACTGAGAAACGAGTTTACATTAGTCAATCGGACTTTCCCCGATTCACTCTGCAACAGGCGCTAAAACTACCTCAGGCACTGTGGGATGAGTTTGCTGGAAAAGATGCGCCGCCACACAATGTTGCTATCGCTTTAGGAATGAGTCCGACGAGTGGCACATGGCGGAACTTGTGTGGCAGCGCAGTCGCTTATGGTCTTGTTGAGGGCGGGTACAATGCCACCAAAATGACGTTGACACCATTAGGAAGAAGAATAATCGCACCAACGTCAGAAGGCGATGACGATAATGCCCGAGTTCAGGCAGTCCTCACTCCCCGAATAATGAGTGAATTCTTCAGAAGATATGACAGAGCAAAATTTCCAAGCGATAAAATTGCTGAGAACGTCTTGGTTGAGTTGGGGCTTCCGAAGGAAAGAGCATCAGCAGCGCGAAACATTCTTATCAAAAACGGTTTTGCCGTCGGCATTATTAAGGATACGAAGACAGGCGCATTCATAGCGCTGGATGAACCTGGACCGTCTAAGCGAAGCGATGAAGACGCCGAAATTTCCATCCCCGCCTCAGATTCTGTTGCTCCTCAGGAACAAGCCACTCCACCAGCTGGCACCGATGTGGCTCCACGCTTTGTAAGATCGCGCCTGCGATCAGATTCGGGCCCGGGTTACTCTTTAGCAGCCCAACAACCACTTGCACGTGGCGCTAAGATCGATTCGTACAAGTTAAAGCAGCGATTGGGCGGTGGCTTTTCCGCAGAGGTCTGGTCCGCGACCGTGGAGGATGCTCCTTTAGGAACAGAGCTATCAAAGGGCCAGAGCGTTGCCATGAAGTTTTATCATGCTCACGCGATGGCTCTTCCCGACCAGGTACTTCGCGTCGAAAGAGAATATAGAATTGCTCAATCCATTAGACATCCTCACCTAATCAGAATCTATGAATTTCTTCTCGCGTCTCCTCGACCCCACCATAACTTTCTGGTAATGGATCTCGCGCGGGGAGTGCCGTTAAGAAGGGTCATAGAATCTAAGCAACTTAACGTGGAACAAACACTAACGGTTTTCTTTCAGGTGCTTTCAGCTTTGGATGAATTGCATGGGGCTGGTGCTCTGCATAGAGACGTCAAGCCCGGTAACATAATGGTTGACCTCGCGCCCAAGGTCCACTCAACGCTGTTGGATTTGGGAATCGTCACAATTACCTATGAGAAAGGAGTGACCGCTGTCAGCCATTTTCTGGGTAGCAAACATTGGGCGCCTTATGAACAACTAATGGGGGACGGACTTGACGAACGATCGGATTTATATAGCGCGGCAGCTGTTGCATATAACGCGTTCAGCGGCCATGAACCGTATGCCGGAAGCCTTACTGAAGCAGCGGTGGCTGTGAATATGGGTAAATCCGCGCTTTCTCTACCGGCGCTGAAGGATATCCCTGATGATGTCCGAGAGATGATTAATGCGTGCCTTTCATCGCGCCGAGAGGACCGTCCAGAGAGCGCTCGCGATTGTCTCGATGTTCTTATTCACTACGTGGATACCGAGCTCGAACCGGGGGGTTGATCGAAACTAGCTTAAACCATGATCGATGACTCTCTAATGGCTAAGGTGGCGAGTCTGAGTCCGGCTGATCGTCTTGAGCTCATTGGCGCGGTTTGGGATACGCTCTCGCAGATGATCTTGCAGTGACTGACGCTGAACGAGATTTGCTTGATGCTCGGTTGACTGACATGGAAACCAATCCTGACGATCAATCTCCCTGGTCTAAAGTTAAGGCGCGCGTCGAACGGTTAACCCGTTGAGTACGAAGTTGAAGTGCGGCGCGCCACTCTTGCCTCAAACCATGAGCACCGAGTAGTCTCTCCCCATGGCCACATCTGAAGATATCTTTCGTGACGCTATGGCTTTGCCCCCGGACGCTCGCGCTGAACTCACGGAGCGATTGGTCGAAAGCCTGGCGCAGGATGTTTCTCCCGAAATTAGCAGCGCGCAGCTTGCCGAGGTGCGGCGGCGGATTGCGCAGGTCGAGTCAGGAGAGGTCGAATTAATTCCCGGCGACGAGGCATTAGCGCGAGTCCGAAATCTTCTCGCTCAACATCTGCCATCGAGTTAGCGCATGGCGAGCTACGGCTTTCATTCGAAAGCGGCCGAAGAATATCTCGCGCTACGCAACATTACCTCGATCAAGCTTTGCCTTTGGTAGCCGCAGCTTTTGTCGCAGAAGTTGAAGATGCAATTCAGAGACTGCTTGCTTCTCCTACAACGTGGGCAGTTATCGAAGAGCCGCAGATTCGCCGGTGCCTACTCACACGGTTTCCGTATTCAATTTATTACCGTTGGGAACAAGACCAGAATCGCGTTTCCATTTATGCGGTGATGCACTTTAGTCGGCGTCCTGGTTACTGGTGTCAGCGGCTCAAATAGTTTCTGTCGCCCGCTGGGTTTTGAACTACTTCATAAAGAAAGCAGGAGAGCATGACGCACGAGATAATCCAGGTTGACGAGTTCAACGTTCTCCTCGTTGACCAAATCGGCTCAAACTTCCTCTGTCGCGGACCAAACCCAGTGATTGTTAACAACGGGGAATGCAGTTTCGACTATCAGGGTTTGAAAGACTCAATCAGGGCCGCCGTGCCGGACGTTCCTGAGCATTTCCGTTTGATTGATATCAATCTGCTGCAGCTGGAAAACGCAAATGAGATTCCTATGATCAAGGCGGAGAAGGAATTTTTCGATGGTGCGCCTGAGGCCGGAGAGTTTCACTTCTGGGAGACGCAGGGCACTACGGTGTGCGCTATGGACGAAGTCTTTTCTTCCAATCCTTCTCTGCGCGATTGGTTCGCGCTGAACCTTGATAACTGGCTTGCCGATCCCCTCATCGCCCGGATCGAGACGTTACACTTCTGGCTCGAGAACATGCCGGAACCTACCGTTATCTTTGCGCACTGCGAAGGCGGCATCGATCGCACGGGCGAACTCATGGGTGCTTACTATCTACGATGGAAGGGCTTCTCCTGGGAAGAAATGAACTCCACGAATGAGAAAGTCGCGAACCGCGTGTTTGGTTGCAACAACTATCGCGCAACGCTCTGGTATTGCCTCTACCTTGTCGTGCAATTTGGTTTTGAACTGGACTTCACGGTTCCTCAATTGTGTTTCGACTGGGATGTTAACCCCCACGCGCATTTCGGCTGCGGCGGTCCGACCAAAGGCTAAAGACGGCTTCGAGAGACCCTTGCAGTAGTCCACTGCTATCTTCGGCGTAGAAAATAGTGAACAATTTGGTAAGTAGATCTCGCTTATGAAAGTGGAGCTCTGCCTCGCTAACCAAAGGAATAAGACATGAACTTTCGAAGGACATTAGTTGCGCTCGCACTCACCGTTAGCCTGGCCCAGGTGACGCAGGTGGGACTGACCACAAGTGCAGTGGAACCTGCGTCTGGCGCGAAGCGCGTTCATCATTACGTTTTCTTTGGTCAGGATCGCAAGCAACTGAAGGAGGCTAAGTCATTTTTAGAGACGCCGGCGTTTGAAGGCGCGCAGGTGGGTTACTCATGGCGACAGCTCGAACAGGGAAAAGACAATTACGATTTCGGTTTGATTCGTGAGGACCTCGCTTTCCTCAACGCACACGGGAAGAAACTTTGGATTCAATTTTCGGATGTGACGTTCAGTCCAGACCGCATCAATGTACCGAAGTATCTGCTGGATGATCCGAAATACAATGGTGGCGCTGACAAGCAATACAAGAGCAGAGACAACAACGACGAACATCCCGAGCACGAAGGGTGGATGGCCCGGCGTTGGGATCCGGCGGTGCAGGAAAGGCTGCACAAGTTGTTCACAGCGCTAGGGAAAGAGTTCGATGGTCGCATCGCGGGAATCAATCTGGCTGAGAGTTCCGTCGGCGTGGGGCGCACCGGCAAACTGTGGCCCAAAGGCTTCACTTATGAGATTTATCGCGACGCTGTCATTGCAAATATGAAAGCATTGAAGCGCGCGTTTCCAAAATCGATTGCCATGGTTTACGCGAACTTCATGCCCGGCGGGCGGCCGTACCTGGAAGCAGTTTACAAAGCCGCGCGCGATTCCAAGGTTGCGGTCGGCGGCCCTGACTTGATGCCTTTCCGGCCCTTTCAGCGCGCGAACAGCTATCCGTTGATTCGAGAGTCAGCAGGAAAGATACCGACAGGCCTTGCTGTGCAGGACGGAAACTACAGCGATGTAGATCGCGAAACGGGCAAGCGTGCGACGATCGCCGAGTTACTCAAGTATGGGACGGACGAGCTCAGACTCGACTACATTTTCTGGTGTACGCAAGAGCCTTACTACTCAAATGAACTGATCCCATTCATGCGTGCCACCAGACCGTAGCAAGGGAATGGTCTTACTAGTTGGGGTCTAAGGGTGCGTCGCTGACGTTCCGGATTCTGTTTCAGTCGCCCGCTTCAAGGGCTTTTGCTTTGTTCCATAACGGTAACCCAGCACTGAAGTGCTGGGCTATTTTCAATCGTCCGCTGCGCGGACTGTTTTCGTGCCTGATGTGCGGAGGGGGTTCCCGACAGAGAGTTAATGGAACCAAGTCAGATCTCGCGCGTGAGATGACCAAAAGGCGACATTGGTCACCAGTCAACCGGGGAATTCTAGGAAGGAGGTCGGCAAACATGACAATGAGGGCGGTTGCCGTCAGAGAAGATATCCGCGATTTGATCCTGGACGCCGCCGATCGGCTGCTTTCGCGCTACGGTTACAAGAAGATGACCATCGATGACCTCGCGCGCGAGGTGGGGGTTGGCAAGGGTACGATTTATCTGCATTTCGCCAGCAAGGAAGAAGTCGCCCTCTGCCGCATCGATCGCGTCATTGAACGGCTGAAGACTGAGCTGAAGCAACTGGCCCGCGCGAACGAATTGCCGGCCATTCGCCTGCGCCACATGCTGATGTTGCGTGTCGTTTATCGCTTTGACAACGTGCAGCATTACACCGAAAGCGTTAACCAGGTGATGGCCGCGATTCGACCTGCCCTGCTCGAACGTCGCAAGCGCTATTTTGAAGATGAGGCGATGATCCTGGCTACCGTGCTTAAAGAAGGCCGGCGGAGCGGCGAATTTTTCTTCAAAGATGCCATGGCCACGGCTCACGCATTGATAACCGCCACGAACTCGCTGCTCCCATACAGCTTGAGTCCGAAGGAACTCGGAGAGCGCGACGCGCTCGAACAGCAAACGGGACGCATCGTGGATCTACTGCTGGGCGGTTTGCGGCGGCGGTAACATTCCAGACACTAACCGGAAGGGAAATCTTTTATGACTCAACCAAGAACCATGACGCTCCTACTCGTATTGTTATTCATCACGGCCGTCCCGGCGATGGCGCAACGCGCGCCAGTAGTTGAGGTGCCCATCTCTTTTAGCGGGCCGATGCCCATTGTCGAAGTGATGGTCAATGGCCAGGGACCCTTTCGGTTCACCTTTGATACCGGCGCCGGATTAGAGGCGGACCTTGATCCGGCATTCGTTGCCAGGCTCAAGCTGCAACCCAACGGTAAGGTCCGCGGCGGCGATCCTTCGGGAAGGAACGTTCAGGAGTACGATACCGTTGCTATCGACTCAATCGTTCTCGGTAGCGTTCAGTTCCGCAAAGTGACCGCGACTTCCCGCCCACGGCGAATGTCGCCGGATGCCGCCGGCGTTGTCGGTATCCTGGGCTTTCCGCTATTCAAGGACTACCTGTTCACGCTTGATTATCCTGGCAAGCGGCTGCGGCTGGAGAACAGAGAATTGCCGCCCGCGAACGGCGCTGACATTCTGGACTTTGATAATCCGCGACGAATTCCGGTCGTAGAGATTACTGTCGGTAAGACGAAAATCAAGGCGCACCTTGACTCTGGAAACATGATGGGTGGATTCATGTTGCCGGAATCGTTGGTGGACAAGTTGAGTCTGGTATCTCCCGCCGTGACTGTGGGCCGGGCGAGAACAGTGAATAACGAAATTGAGATCAAGCAAGCGAAGATTAGCGATACGATCAAGCTGGGGCGGTTTGAGTATTCGCAGCCCGTCATAAGTTTTCCAGCGCTGGCTGAAGATGCAAACATCGGCTTGTCCATTCTTAAAGAGTTTGTGCTCAGTTTTGATCAAAAGAACAAGCGCGTCCGGCTTGAGCGATCCACGCCCAAAGCAGAAACTCCGACACTGACAAACGTGCCGCCGGCTTTGAAAGATTACCCAGGCAACTACGGCGTGCGCACGATCGGTTTTGAGGGTGGCTCGCTGTATCTCCAGCGACAGGGAGGCCCGCAGATGAAGTTAATCGCGGCCGGAAAAGATGAGTTTACGTTGGAACGACTTCCGGCCGCTCGCATTGCTTTTGTTAGAGGCGAAACTGGGAACGTGGTTGAACTCCGGGTCCTGAACCGGGACGGCGAGTGGGAAACGTCGAAGAAGGATCAGCCGTAGGTACTCTACCTCTCGTGATCGCCCTGACTCTGCGGCATGATCTTAAGTCAGTCGTGGTGCTGCTGCGACAACCGGTGTTCACAGTTTGACAGGCTGTAAGCATGGAGAGGCTCGCTTCACTGACGCTGGCTGAACCTCCGAAGCTGTCATACAAAGATGCCGTCAGGGTGACTTTACAGTTCCGTATTGACCCGGAGTTTCGAGCTTCCGGCGCGCGGTGGCTGGTTGGGCCAGGCCGGGCAGGAAACTAAAGTCCGACTGGGCTGCGGGGCTGCCAACCGCGAGAGTCGCGAAGTCACCATGGCAACTGACGCACGAGCCAGGACCGCCGGCGCCGGTGGCCTTGGTGTAGTTCTGGATGTAGGTCTCGAGGGTAGAGTTTGAGAGCATTGCAGGTACCGCGTCAGTCGGCAGAGGATTCCCCTCGCGGGACTCGACACTGCCGCCCCATTGCGTGCCGACCAGCATGTAGTTCTGGAGCGGTGTCTTCACCGCCGCTAAAGCGCTTTGCCACTGAGCGTTGAGCTGAGCAGTCGTATTGAAAATCGACCAGCAGCGCGTTGCCTGCGGCTCGGAGGTCGCGACTGCGGTGGCGCCTTTGGCGTAGGGTGCTGTTGAATTCCAATGGAATGTTGCCGCGGCCGGCACCGGAGCGATGTTGGTGCTGTGGGCCTTGGAATTTTGATTGTAGAAAGAATAGCGCACCGACGCATTGGGCGAAGCGGCTCCGCAACTGGGCTGGTTCAGCCAATTGTTCGGGGGGCAACCCTTGACGATATTGCATGGTGACTGGGCCATGGGCACGTTGTCCACATGCTCGAAGGTTGCCCAAATCCACTGCGGCAGCAAATTGCCGTTCAGCGGATCGACCGGATTGCGTTGGATGATGTGCATACCCACCAAGCCGACGTTGACCGTCGCACAAACCTGCTTGCCCTGGTTGACGAGATCGGCGGGGACGGTGACGATCGCCTTCTCAGTGTAATAGCGTGAGGGATCGTCGCCGGCGCTCTGATTGATGATGCGCCAGGAAGTTTTGATCTCGATTGAACCGTTTGCTCCTGTCGGGCTGAGCGAGGAGGCGGTGAAGGCAACGGTACTTTGGTTGTTGATAAACTTCAGTTGGCCCGTCTGGGTAGTCAGCGTTTGGCTGGCGTCTCCATTGGGAGCCAGGAGGTATTGGGCTTCGATATCGTTGACGCGGCGTTCATAGATGGTCCAGTTCCCATTGATATCAATCAACGGCAGATTGGTGGACGCCTGGAAGTATTCCTCATTATTCGGCGCCGGGTTTCCATGACCATCCGAGCCGATCGAGAAGACTGGCAAGTTTTGGGGGTTGGAGCAGGTGGCCGTCACAGGCGAATTCCCAAAAAGCGCGCTGACCTTGCGATAGGTTTGGAAAACGCGCGGGCCCGCAACGGTCAGGCCTTTCGCCGGCGGTTGATTAACCGCACTCGCCGCCCAATTGAGCGCAACGAACATCTGCCACGCCAAATTATCGAAGGGCGTTTGCACGTCGTTTGCCGCCGAGGTCGGCGGTGGTCCGAAAAGTCCCGAATACCCCAGGCCCTTTTTCAACGGCGGGTCAGGCCCGATATACGAAGGAACCGTGGAACACAATCTATTGTTAGCAAGACCGGTAACGCCGGCAACGCAGAGCTGCGCTTTCGGAACGTACGGGGCCGGGGCGGCAGCTTGATGAATCACGACCGCCGTCGCGGCTACCAGGAGCATCGCAATAATCAATGACAGCTTTTTCATGAGGTCTCCTTTTGGCGAGCGCCTTTGCCGGATTCTCGCGCCGGTTTCGCTGAATCAGGTACCGCGTGTGAGTATGTGAACGAAAATCCTGAGTCGAGGATTTGAGACATATCGGTTGAGGAAGTGACGCGATCTGAAAGATCGGTTCCCACGTTTGAGGTTAAGAATTTGAGAAACCTCCCTTTTTGGGGAGTTCGCCCCGCGGCGCATAGAGGAAAACCAGAAAAACAATTACTGTGACGAACTACTGTGACGAGGCGCAGTTATATCTCTTCTCAGAGCCCTTGTCCATAACTCTATGAATAAGATTGATGCGATCCGGCTGACGCTTACCGTTATAAGTGGAATCTGTTGGACAGTCGTTTATCTGGATGGGATTCGCTTGGGCTTCAAACACCGATCCTATGCAATTCCTTTTTTTGCCCTGGCGCTGAATATTTCGTGGGAACTGCTTTACACCTATCACGGTTTCAGGACCGCGTTCGGAGTGCAGACGCTGGTCAACCTGGTATGGCTGCTGTTGGATATCGGGATTCTGGTTACCTATTTCAAGTTCGGGCGGAGGTATTTTCAGTGGAGTTACCCACCGAAGGCCGCTACGGATTCTGACACAATCACCAGCAGCACCGACCCGTCGAAATGGTTCATCCCCTGGAGCGTGTTGGTCCTGCTCGTTGCCTTCTGTGTGGAGTTCGCTTTCACCAGAGAATTTCGCGTCACCGTGGCGGCTGGCTATTCCGCGTTTCTGCAGAACCTGCTGATGTCTGTTTTGTTTATTGGGATGTTGGTCAGGCGCGGCAGCCGCGAGGGACAAAGCCTCACTATCGCCGTCAGCAAGTGGTTGGGAACCCTGGCGCCGACGATATTGTTCGGAGTTGTCGGCGACGCCGGCTTTCCTAGCGGTAGCTTTCTGATCCTGTCGGTGGGATTGCTCTGTTCAGTGTTTGATTTGATCTATATCTGGCTGTTGACGTCATACTTCAGAACCACTTCCGTTTCTCTCGCTTAAGAGGCAGACTACGCGCCCGTCCAACCCAGGATCGGCGGGCAGTAGCCCGCCTCTAAACAGTTACGAGAACAACTCGACAACCCAAGTTCTCAAATCAGCGCGAACTAACAGCACGATGGCCGGAGGAATGGTCATTGACAGTAAGCCGCCGATTATCACTCTGGGGAACGGCGAAGTTAGGAAAGTCAGACTGAACCCTGCGATCAGCAGTCCGGCCACGGCGGCCGCTACAGTCGACAGAGAAATGCGAAATAGCTTTGACGTGATGCCCGGGATGATCTTGCTCAAGGCTGCGAGGCGGTTTGCGCAGGCGAATGCATAGGCGATCACCCCCGCCCACGCGGCGCCGGTCAATCCGAAAACCTTTATGAATGGGTAGAGGAAAATGAGAAAGACGACCGCTTCCAAAGTCTGTCCCACAGCCACATCTCTTGGCCTATTCAAGCCCAGGAAGACAGTGGAGATGATCAGAGTTAGTCCGCGCAATGGAATGATCAATGCCAGCACCCGCAGAACTGTTCCCGCGCCCGCCCATCTGTCCCCGAAGAGCATTTGAACTATCTCGCCGGCGAGCAGGAACAAAGCCACTGTGATCGTGAGCATGGCCACTGAGGCGATACTGAAGACTTTGGTAAAGGCCTCAGCGAGGCGCTTTGAGTGTTGCGCCGTAATTTCGGCATAGGCGGGAACGAGCACGCCGCCGAGCGCGAAAACCACTACGCTGATCGGAGCGCTGGCAATGTTGAAAGCCAGCGAATAATTGCCCAGAGCGTTGGTTCCCAAAAAGCGGCCGACCATCACGTTGTCGGCCATGTTCATCACGTATAAAGCGACCGCGATTACGAGGGAAAACTTTCCCAGGTTCAGGACGCGGCGCAGCGCTACCTTTTCAAAGGCCAGTCGCGGACGATACGAATGAAAAACATAAGAGAGCGCCGTACCCAGGACTGCAGTGATGAGCAGACCGTTTACCAGCGCCCACACACTCCGCATGAATAGAGCGAGGCCTACCGTCAGGGCCATGCCGCCGACGTTGGTGGCCAGTTCGTACCAAAAGATTCGCGCGAAGCTAATCTCTTTGCGCAGCAGCACCAGACCAATGTTTCGAAATCCCTGAACCAGGCTGGTCAGGCCCAGCACGGGAATGAGAAGAAGCAGTTGCGCTTGCCCGTAGAACCGGGCGAGCGGAAACGCCAACACCGACACGACCACGGCAATGATTACGCTTCTGATCAGTTCGGCCGACCATACCGTGTCGAGGTGCGCCTCCAACTCCGAGCGCGAACCGAATCTGTTCGCCAGGATCGTGCGGTCCAGGCCAATAGTCGTCAGGGCATTTAAGGCGGCCACCACCGTCAACGCCATGCCGAACAATCCGAAATCCTCGGGCGCCACCAGCCGAGCCAGAACGATTGACCGCAGGAAACGAATGACCTCGGCAATCAGCGAAGACGAGACATTCCAGCTAACGCCGGAACGGACCCGTTTTCCCAACGATAGGTCTTCGTTACCTGTTAGATCAGTTATGATTTCGACAGGGGAAGTTTCGGTTAAGCGTAATGGCGACATTCAATCAACTACCTGCGCGGGGACCAGCCTGGCGTGATCACGTCCGGGAAGGACCTCAGGGGAAACAAAACCTGGAAGAAAATGGCGCGCCAGAGCCGTTGCCATTTCTGAGAATCGCCTTCGCAACTCCGGAATACGTTACCGAAGAATACTTTGACGGTGGGCTGGCCAATCATATTCATCGAGTTGCAAAAGTGCTGGCCAGCATGGGCCATGACATTCATGTGCTTACCTTGTCGAAAATTGATGAAACGGAATTTGAGCACGAAGGGGTCACGGTTCATCGTATTGCTAACAGCGGCTGGTTCCAGTTGGATCGCCTGACCCGCTATGGTTTGCCCGCCTCCATTCAACTGCTGAATTTGAGTGTTAAAGTTTATCGTAAGCTGAAAAGACTCAACTCACAACAATCGCTTGATGTGGTCCAGTTTCCCAATTATTCCTGTTGCGGGCTCGCCTCGATGATGCGCCTCAAAGTCCCTCGCGTCGTGCGGGCTTCGTCTTACCAACCGGCGTTGAATGATGCATTGGGAATAAGAAAAACTGTGGATTCCCGCGTCATCGAACATTTGGAAGCACTTCAATTTCGCCTCTGTCACAATATCTACACGCCCAGTTTCATGCTCCAAAGAATGCTGGCGAAGGAAGCTGGCTTATCGCACGTGCGTGTGATTCGTCCACCCTTCTATCTCGAGACCGTTGACTGGGACAGCTCGGTTTATGATCGCTCACTGAAGGGCAGAAAGTATTTGCTTTTCTTCGGCCGCTTTCAACTGCACAAGGGCGTTCACACTTTGGTGCAGGCTTTGCCGCGCGTCTTCGAACAGTGTCCGGATTTGACCGTTGCCCTGGTGGGCCGGGACATGGAATCTAACCTCGCGCCATCGATGGCCGAATATGCTCGCGCGCAGTGTGCTGCTTACGCTGATCGCCTTATTGTCTTGGACCAGCTGCGGCACACCCAGCTCTATCCCGTTATCGCCGGCGCCCATTTAGTGGTCCTGCCTTCATTGATCGACAACTTTCCAAATTCCTGTCTGGAAGCAATGGGTTTAGGCAAGGTAGTGATTGGAACGGCAGGTACAAGTTTCGACGAATTGATCGATGAAGGAATTACCGGGTTTCTCGTGCCGCCCAACAATTCCGAGGCGCTGGCGGAAAAAATCAATGCCGCCTGGGTGGATCCCCGGCTGGCGGAGATGGGAGCGGCAGCACGGCAAAAGACCGCGGAGTTTTCGCCGGAGAAGACGATCACTCCCCTTTTGACTTACTACCGGGAGATTTGGCGCTGAGGAGCTTTGGATCAAAAGTTAGCGAATCGTCAGACGTGGATCGACGCTACGCGTCGAACCTTCGCTCCATACTTTTTAGGCAAAGCCGCGCTGAGGATCGCATCAGCGCGTAGCGATGCTTGAAGTGATCAGGCGGCCGAGATCTTTCGCCGCCACTACGTCGCCCAGATTTTCCACGCCGCCGTGGTAGATACAGAATCCTTCTGCAGCGTGCTGGCCGGTGGACTTTCTACCCACCGGCTCAACCTGAACCGTGCTGCCTTGAATCCTCAATGGCCAAGCGAAGGCAGCATCTTCCCAGTGAACGACAAGATCGGGAAGAGGATTAACCAGCGCGCTGGCGGCGTCAGTGGCGGTGCAAATAATTTTCTGCACCAACGGCTGCCCTTCGCTATCTACGAGACCATGAAGTTGGGTTTTGATTTCCTGACACGTTTCCTCATATTTATCCAGAGCGACGACACCGCGCGCTTCACGACCTACGAGATTGATTCGAATCCATCCATGCTGATCTGTCGGCAACGCGAAGGCGCGTGTCTGGGACCAGTCGTAAGCAGGTAGCATGGTCGGGCGCGCTAGTTTGTGAGTGGCCGCCGCCGGCGTCAATTTGTAATAGAGTTTTTTCACGTTGTCGGGCGTATGGCGCTTCGTCTCCGCCAGTAGCGAGACCGCACGGCCCCGCCACGATTGTGAGCCCCAATTGGTGAGTTGTGAAAACCCGCGCTCGCACAGAAGCGGGCCCAGGAACGAAGGTATTCCCAAGCTCGGTCGCATGCCGTGGAGCGCGAAAACCAGGATTGTCGTATCGCGGTCAGTTAAATCGATCAATTCGCCAATCTCCCGATCTACCGCCCGGTACACTTCTTTCAACGAGGCTTCCCGCGTGTTCCCGTTATTGCCATTGCCGGCATAGATTCGATGATCTGGCTCGACGGTATGCCACGTTTTATGCCCAGCATGATGGATCTCGGGAAACACGATCAGGGACAAGGCAGGTTTGGCCTCCCGGATCAGCGTTCGCGCCAACTCCCCCCGCAAGCGCACGCCTGCAACACAAGCCTCCGTAAGTTCTTTCAAGTTCCTTTCCTGGTTCGGAGTGGTATTCACAAAGCGGGGCGATGAAAGTGGATGCGCCGGCGCCTTCTTCACGATGGAAAGAATTTCCTGCGGTCCAGCCTGGAATCCCGCACCGGTAGAATCATGGGCCCACCACTCGGAAACCTCAAACCCGTCACTAACACCGACCGGCAGCGCGAAGGGAACATCAAAGACTCCGACCCGAATGCGTTTTTCGTCCGTGAACTTCCAGAACGGAGTCAGTTCGCGACCATCGAAGCGATTCAAACTCATTGTCTCTGGCTGCCAACGCCACTCGCTGTAGATCCCATGGGTCGTTGGCTCAGTTCCGGTCATAAACGTGGGCCAGACCGTCCCGCTGCCGATGCCGGCCGGAGACCGCAAGCGCAGCCACTGACCCTGCTGCAATAATGATCCCAGGGCGGGCATCTCGTTTTGCTCAATGAGTTGCGTCACCAGGCCGGCCTCAGCCGCATCGATGCCGATGGCCAACACTTTACCGGTACTCATGCAAAAGCTCCTGGGGATCTATCCACTTTCGTTCGGAAGCAGATCTAGTGCAGGCTTCCACCACCGCCATGGTTTGCAGGTTGTCACGACCGCTGGCGTCCGGTTCTTCACCGGAGACGACGGCGCGTTCCAGTTGATCGAGCAGGATTCTTTCTTCGGTGAACTCTCGGGCGCCCCGCCTCACCGGGCGCGGCAGCTTTCCCTTTTCACAAAGGACCAGCCAACGCTGAAACACATGAAGCGTCGCGCGCTCTCCGACGAAGCGCAGGTAAAACTCCTGGCCCCGCTCGAAGAACTCGTGCCCGCTGGATTCATAAGTTAACGAATAACTGCCTCGAGTATCATTTTCGAAGGCAAAGAGGATTTGCATTGAGCCTCCGCGTGGCAAATCTCCCCAGGGCATGGTGAAACTTTCAGTCAACACGGCGGTAATCCGTTGTTGCAGGACATGACTCAGGGCATCGAGATGATGAATGCCCATTCCCCAGAGAACGCTGTTGGACAACTGTGAAAGAGAGGCGCTGATCTGATGCGGAACGCGATAATACTGGCAGACGACCATTCCCACCGGGCCCAGCACCCCGTCCGCAATCAGGCGGCGCGCGGTGCGGAAGGATCGCAGGTAACGATAGTTCTGGGCGACCATTAGCGGCACGTTCTTTTGTTCCGCCAGAGTCACTAGCCCAACTGCCTCACGCAAACTTAGCGTGAAAGGTTTTTCCACCAGCACTGCCAAACCGCGCGCGAGTGCTAATTCACAAGGAGCGAAGTGGCTATCGGGTGATGAGGCGACAATTACAGCATCGCATTCCATTTGATCGATAGCCTGTTCCATGTCGGTAAAGCATTGTTTCGGCGCCACCTTACCGTCACTGCTGACGGCGGCCAGAACAGCAGGCTCAATATCGACGCAGGCTGCCAGTTTGTACGCTGGGGCTGTTTGGATTTGACGCAACCAATCCTGCCCGCGCGGGCCCATGCCAACGACGACTACTCTGATCGCCATTCGCAGCGTCTCCCGTCCCTGGTTTGCATGAGGATAAGCGGGTCGTTAAGTGGGGTGCGCATAAGATTCACAGAGTTTGGAAGCAGGTATTAGATACTTTGTTCCCGGAGTGTGTCGTGCCCTTGAGTCTAAGAAAAGTGTGACAGCACATTATCTACACAAGTTGCGTCGCGCCAAACAATAAATCGCAGACTGTTCGCTACGGATGGGCCTTCCACAAGGAAGTCGCTCATTCATGTGACGTAACAGTACTCGCGTAACCACTGAGAGCGCTCCGCGTTAATCGGTAATAGGACTTTTTGTGCGAAGCCCTAGGGTTGCGCCGCCGGTGAACCCGCGAGTTCGTTTTCGGCAACCTGTCACTGAATATGTTTCTTCCCACAATCCACGGTTCGCAAATTAGCAGTGAAGGAGTAAAGTTAATTTTGACTTTGACTCGCGAGAGCATCATACAATTTCGCTAATACTAATCCCCGGGAAAATCCGCGGTGAGAAAATATCCTGGCTGGTTCTTTCGGCCACTTTCCAAACAGATCTCGCGCGCCCGCTATGCTGCAAGTGTGATCGCGCCGCATCCACTTCATGGTCTAAAACTGTTAATGGATGGGATGTCCGAGCCGTATTTCCGGCACCAGCCTGATGTCTATTCGTTCGCGGCGTATCTGGGCGAACGCTTCGAATGTACCCATGTGATAGCGATGGGCCGGCCAGTCGCGAAGGATCTGTTGGAACTCTATCCGACCTTTGAAATCATCGGGATTGTGCCACGGGCCGAACAAGAGTTCTACCGCGGCCGCTACAAATTTGCTACGTGGCTGGATCAGGAGACGAGTCTGGATGATCCGCTGGTCATCTCCGCCGGCACTTTGCAGAGCGCGGTCATCGTATGCCACGACCTGGAACAATTTCCGGATCCGGAAGCCTGGCTACGGAAACTGAAGCTCTGGCTGGCACACGCGCCGGTCTGCATTTTGACCGCTGCCGACAGAGATCTGGTAGGTAATGATGGCTCCCCAACGCAGGGCAGATGGAACCTTAGAGAGCTGGAAAGCTTGCTGCGTAGTGCCGGGTTTAATCCTGAATTCATCGGGTGGACCGCGAGCGATAATGTCGCCTACGAGAAGAAATCGATCCTGGCAGTAGTCACAAATGAACCTCCTGTTGAAAATCGAATGCGACCACGCGCGCCCCTCGACTTTCGCGTGGTCGCCTTCATGGCGGCTTACAACGAAGAAGACATTATCGTTCAATCCATTAAGAAGTGGACCGACCAGGGTGTCAGCGTGCACGTGCTGGAGAACTGGTCGACCGACGCCACTTATGACTTGGCAAAAGAACTGGAAACCCATCTGCCGCTAACCGTCGAAAGATTCCCGCCGGAAGGCCCGTCAGACTATTTCGATTGGGGCGCGATGCTCCAACGAATGGAAGCGCTCTCGACTGAGATCGAGGCCGACTGGTTTATTCGGCGCGGCGCGGATGAAGTGTTGACGCCGCCCTGGCCGGACATGAGCTATCGCGATGCGCTCTACCTGGTGGATCAGGCTGGCTACAATTGCGTGGATCATACGATCGTGGAATTTCATCCGGTAGATGACGGGTTCCGGACCGGAATGGACCACGAAACATACTTTCGGCATTTTGACTTCAAAAATCTTTCGCACCCGAATCAAAGGAAAGCGTGGAAGAACCTTGGTCAGCCAATCTCGACGATTAACTCGGCGGGTCATGATGTGCTGTTTGCCGGCCGCCGGGTTTATCCTTTTAAATTCTTATTGAAACACTACTCGTTCAGATCGCAGGCCCACGGCGAGCGCAAAGTTTTTCGCGAACGGAAGGCCAGATGGAACCCGAAAGAGCGAGCGCGCGGCTGGCATATTCATTATGATTCTATGAAAGAAGGGCACAGTTTCGTGCGGGCCCCCGCGGAGAAGGAAATCTTCGACGACGGTAACTTTCATGAGACCTACCTGGTAGAACGACTGTCAGGCATTGGCACGCAGCGGAAAGCCCGCTAACGGTTCAGACTTCGAATACTGATGCGCAGCGCAATAAGTCATTCTTCGGCCACACCGGACCCGACGGAACGAGATTTGACCGCGGCTCTCGTAGTCGGGCATCCCGGCCACGAACTGCTGGTCCACGGTTGGCTCGAGGAAACCCGGCCCTTGGTTTTTGTCCTGACCGATGGATCGGGACGCTCAGACCAATCGCGGTTAGCTTCAACCACAAAGATTCTCGACCAGACTGGAGCTTGCGCCGGGGGTATTTACGGACGGCTTACTGATGCGGCCGCCTATGGCGCCCTTCTCAATCATGACTTTGATCTGTTCCGCGACCTGGCCCGGGAACTTTGCGAGGCGTTCGTGACTAACGACATTGATTGCGTTGCCGGGGATGCGCTTGAAGGATACAACCCGATGCATGATGTCTGCCGCCTGCTGATTAATGCGGCCGTGACTGCAGCGCAGAGACTACGGGGACGTGAGGTGAGGAACTTCGACTTCTCTTTGATCGGCCAGGTGGGTTCCCACGAACCGCATGAAGATGGAATTTGCCACCGGCTGGACGACCAGGCCTTTGCGCGAAAGATGGAGGCCGCGAATGGATATGCTGAACTTGCAGGGGAGGTCGGGGCGGCGCAGGCGCGAACTACAGCTGATGACCTGAAAGTGGAATGCTTGCGGCCGGTTGTTCCCGGCGTTAGCGATTACGATTGCGATCAAGCGCCGTTCTATGAGTCCTATGGCGAGAGACAGGTCACGGCCGGCCATTACCAAACAGTGGTCCGCTATCGCGAGCACCTGGCGCCGCTAGCTACAGCCTTGAGCGCCCTGGCATGAGTCGCTGCTCGAGGACTGAGGCTACGAAGTTTGAAACGCGTGATTAGCGGATCAATGAATGCCATTCGTACGGCTCGCCATCCTTTACTCGCACGCTGGCCAATAGATCGCGGGCCCGTATGGAAGAACACATGACAACCCGTAGCGTTGATGGGCTGGTGTGTCCCCAAAGCGCTGAAGCGAGGATCATGAGTGTTTTGGCATTCCACTGCCATGACCTTTTCTTAAGTATGGCTTCCAGCAACATTGGCGGATTACCTGCCCAGAGTCGCATCGCCCCCAGCATATAGAACGCCGCCAGCGCGTCCCCATTTCTCTCCTCATGCTCGTCAACCGCGCGCACGCCGTTAAAGAGCGTCGCGTTGCTGGAGTGATAACGGTAGCTATAGAGAACGTCCGGGAGCGTTAACACTCGTCCGCGGGTTGCCATTCTCGCGAACAGATCCTGATCCTCACCACCCTCGGAACTTTCATCGTAACCACCGACCTGGTCAAACACTTCGCGGCGAAACATTGCTGAGCCATGCGGAAACGGAATGTAACCGGAGCGACGCACCAGCCTCCAGCGATCGCGAGGGCGCACTTCGCGGCCGGTAGCATCAATTCCGTTGCATAGCGTTCCCACCACAGCAACCTCGGGCTGGCTCTCGATAATCTTCCACTGTCGCCTCAGGCGATCCGGATGCGCGATGTCATCGGCATCCATGCGGGCTACTATCGGAGCGCGCGCCTGGGCCACTACCGCATTCGAGCTGCCAGAGAGACCGAGTTGCTGCTGGCCTTCGTGCAGACGTATTCGCTTATCGCGGACCGCCCATTCCCGTAATTGTTCGAGGGAGCCGTCCGTCGAAGCATCGTCGAGAATTACAAATTCAAAGTCGCTCAGAGTTTGTGCGAGAATGCTGCTGATGCTCTCGTCAATGAAAGGAAGAGCGTTGCGCACAGGCATAACAACGCTGATAAGCGGGTTCGTCGGGAAACTCATACGTACTAAGAAGGCCTTTAAAAGATAGTCTAACGCTCGTTAAGCACTGACAAAGGGGGCGGGCGGAGCTTGATAAGATTCGTGTAAAAACTCAGTGAATATCTACACTGCCTTATGAATAAAATCAATCTGAAACATAAACTGTCGCTTTTCTCAGATTACTGGCAACCGCACATCGCCGGTGAGTTGAACGGGCAATACGTGAAACTCGTGAAGTTCAAGGGACCTTTTACCTGGCATCATCATGAAGCGGAAGACGAGCTCTTGATGGTGGTGAAGGGAAGATTTCGCATGGAGTATCGCGAAGGAGAAGCCGCGGCCGAAAGTTCGATCTGGCTGGAAGAGGGCGAAATGATTATCGTCCCGCGCGGGGTGGAACACCGGCCGGTGGCCGAGGAAGAGTGTCACGTGCTGCTCTTCGAACCAGCCTCTACCCTAAATACCGGCAACATTGTGGATGAATTTACCGTAAGGAACTTGCAGCAGGTCTAGCGGAGGCGAACTCTTTTAGCCAACACCTGGTGCTTGCTGCTCAAGGGAGAAAGTGTAAGAATCTTCTTATATGGAAATTGTGTTTAGCGTCATCCAGGAAGACGAAAAAGGCTTTGTGGCAGAGTGCCTTACCCATGACATCTTCACGCAAGGTGAGACTTGGGAACAGTTGAGAGCAAACGTTCAGGAAGCCGCTAATGCCTATTTCTTTGACCAGCCAAAACCGGAGCGCATTCGCCTTCATCTGGTGCGTGATGAAGTTGTGGCCTTCGCATGAAGTTGCCTCGCGATATTAGCGGTGCGGAGCTGGTGAAGGTCCTTTGCAGAGATTTCGGCTATACGCAGGTTCATCAAATCGGTAGCCATATAGTTCTTGAAACTGAAAGTCCGGCACATCATCGTTTGGCTGTTCCCAATCACGATTCGTTGAGAATGCACCCTAAACTCGATCCTGCGAGCAATTGCAAAAGCAAAAGGAATCGAGAAGCTGGATATCCTGCGCCGCGTCCGATAGCGGGACTGCGAAGACCAGCGAATCAGACCAAACCCAATCCACCCTTGAAAGGAAAGTCCACCGTGAAGAAAAATCTGTTCCTCTTGTCGCTACTTGTCGTGGTCTCGCTGCCGGTGAGCATTTGCGCCCAAACGCCAACCAGTTCGCTGGCGAACCTTCCCGAGGCTGACACCCTCGTTTATATCAACCCGCAGCGGATTCTGAACGAAGCGGTCCCCCGGGTGATGCCGGAAAAAGAAGTAGCGGAAATGCGGTCCGCTTTCAACATGGTCAAGCAGAATGTCGGCATCGATCCTTCGAAGATTGATTACATAGTGATCGCGGCCCGTTTCAAGAGACCAACCGCCGACCTTAATTTTCAAGCGGCGGAATTCATGGTCGTGGTCAGCGGCGATATGAGTGCCGAATCCCTCATCACGCTGGCGCGCATGGCTTCCGGCGGCAAACTTACCGACGAGAAATATGGGTCGAAGACGTTGAGTCTGATGACGATTGATGAAATCGCCAAACATGCGGAAAAGGTGCCGCTGCTCAAAGCGTATTCTCAAGTCGGTATTGTCGCACTCAATCCCACCACCATTGCGGCGGGCACGCCTGCTTACCTGCGAGCGGCAATCGATGCCGGCGATGGCAACGGGCGGATTGCGCCCGAGTCGTTGAGTTCCCTGATGCGCGATCCCAACGTCCTGATCAGCGTTGCCGGATCACCCTGGGGCGCTTTCGCCAAGAGCTTTGGCATGTTGGGCACGGAAGGTAACGCGCATCCGGCGCGGTGTGAGTCCAGGTTGGGCGATTTCTACGGCGCATTGACAATGGATGCCACCAACTTCAGATTGCGCGGCATGATGAATGCCGACAATCCGGACACCGCGAAGATCATCAACAATCTGCTAGGCGGATTGCTGCAACATGGAATCAGCGAGATCCCTGACAAGCAGGCCCAGGCCATGCTGAAGGGAGTAACGCTGGCGCCGGAGGGCAACGAAGTTGTGTTGCAGGCTGATTTTCCGCAGCAGATGGTGGTGGATCTGATTCGCCGGGAGATGATGCCCAAGAAACAAGATACTGTAATGCCGATGCCGCCGAAACCGCCCGTCAAGCGGCCGGTGAAGCGGCGTGTGCGCAGGACTGGCTGAGGAAGTCGGAAGCAACGCCTTGCAGATCAAGTAAAACGCTTCTGGGCTGTGTCTTAATTGAGGAGGGCTTCGCGACCTCTGCCTGATAAAAAACGCGCGGCCTCAATGGCCGCGCGTTACTTTTGATCATGCAACGTTAGTTCTCACTAAGCGAATTAACGCCGTTCTCACTTTATCTGCCAGAAGCGATGTGTAGCGAATAAACCCGCGTCGGCAAGTAGTAGGGTTGATTCGCCTGAGCGAACTCGAGAAAATGCCTTCCTCGCTGCACGTTTTCAATATCGAGTCAGTGATCGTTGCTCCCTAGCAAGCATCCCCAATTCCGGAATACACCTGGCGCCAGCGGCCGGCGCGCTTCTTGTAAATCACAAAACCGTAGGCGTCGAAACCTCCCTGCACCGCAAAGACTTCCCCCACGCCGTCACCGTCAAGGTCGAGCTGATCCAGAAAATCTATGCTCGAGAGAAACCCTTCGGCCGGAGGTTGATAGGCCTGGAAGTTTATGAAGTCGGCCCGCATTTGAGCGCCCTCGGGTTTGGCGATCAGAAATAGATCGCGTTGGAACTTTGCCTTCGTCGCCAGCGTGAAGCTGCCGACAATTTCGTAGGCGCCATCACCGTCGAGATCAGTCGCAGTCAGGTTGGTCACCGCCAGCGAATGGTAAAGTGCCGGCTTAACCCCGCGCTGTGAATAGATCCTTTTTACGAGGGCCATTACGGCTTCCCGCTCCGCAGCGGTGGGTGCGCGCCGCGCCGGGCTGCGTGTTCCCAGAAACTCTGAGTTTGTCGCCAAACCCCTTACCTGGCCGCCAAGAGGCGCCGTGGTCGTCGCGGAGGCTTCGGCATGCACGCTGTTACATCCTCTGGACCATCCTTTCAGCGTTACGGTCCCGGCTGCACCACCTCCGAAGAGCAAACGATACTTCTGTCCCGCGGCGAAATATTTTTTGGCAAACGCATCCTGCTGGGCCTCTTTGTCTTCCGCAAATGGCGCGCGGAGTAGTTTGCCGTTGATGGCGACCACAGCGTCCATGTTGTAATTTCCGGACTCTTCGGAAACGGAAAAAACGATAGTAGGCTGGGCCCGGTTTGAGCGGACCTGGGCCTCAGTATCCTGTAAATAGAAGCCGCCGAAACCACAGAGAGTGGCGATCACAAGGGTGACAAATGTTTTCATATTTTGATTGTACTGTAACATGGCTGCGAGATAGTCGAGCGCAGTGTGAATATTCAGCACTGTCATCCATAGTTTTAAGAAACCTAACTGCCCTATATCATTATTGCGCGATGACTGAAAAGAGTAATCAAGGCAGCATCACACTCGAGATGCGCGGGTCTACGGCGCTGATCACGCTCTCCCGTCCGGAAAAGCTCAACGCCCTCTCGTTGTACATGAAGGACGAGCTAAAGCGAATTCTTCATGATCTCGCAAACGACAGCGAGTTGCGCGCAGTAATCATCACCGGAGCAGGCGAACGCGCCTTTTGCGCCGGGACGGAGATTGGCGACATGGCCCATCTCGATCCGGTTGGTGCTAAAGCATTTGCCGCGCAGGGGCAGCGACTGGGCGATCAACTGGAACGCTTTCCAGTGCCGGTGATTGCGGCCATCAACGGTATTGCTGCCGGCGGCGGAACCGAGTTGGCGCTGGGTTGTCACCTGCGCATCGCGTCCAGTCGGGCGCGGTTCAGTTTGCCGGAATTGAAGCTGGGAATAATTCCCGGTTACGGTGGCACGCAAAGGTTGATGCGAGTCGTCGGCGAAGGCCGGGCCCTGGAAATGATGTTGACTGGAGCCAGCATCTCAGCAGACGCGGCGCTCCGTGCCGGATTGGTCAATCGCGTCGTGGAGTCCGCCGAACTGATTTCGGAAGCTGAGAAGTTGGCCGGCGAAATTGCGCGGATGGCGCCCCTGGCGATCCGCACCTGTTTGCAAGCCGTGATCGGCGGCCGGGAGTTGGATCTCGAAGCGGGTCTGGCCCTGGAGCGAGAACTGTTCAGCTCACTGTTTGTGACGGAAGACGTGCGCGAGGGAACTAGCGCCTTTCTGGAAAAGCGGGCGGCGGTATTCCGGGGGAAATAGTAAGGAAGCAAAAACATTTTCCATCTTTTCCATTTCTAATTAGCGAATTCAACTTAGAAGTGCAACTTTGAACTGTTCTTCGCTCTGTAGGAGCGACATGTTTATAGCAACAACGATTCCCCTCAGAAACTCTTCGCTCCGTGAGGAGCGAGAGTGTTTCACGATCGCCAGCGCGGCGAGTTGTTGCGCTCCTACGAAGCGCGACTGATAGCACGCCTTCAGGCTATAAACATCTCGCCCAGCCGGGGCGAAATCCGACGGGATCATCTCGCCGCACTTCCAAGTTGAATCTGCGAATGAGAAATGGAAAATGACATATGGAAATGTTTTCCGCATGTTTCTCTAACCGCCCCTCGCTTGTCTCCCCTCGACGCGTTCACCTATACTGCCAGCGTTCTAACTTCGCTTTCGCAGCAATCGTTAAAGAGACTCAGTGCAACCTATTACTCATCAAGGCGCGTTGAACGGCAAAGGCTTTCGCTTTGCGATTGTCGCCAGTCGCTGGAATGATTTTCTCACTTCGCGACTGCTCGAAGGCGCCCTCGATGCGTTGGAGCGTTTGGGTGCAAAGGACAAAGCCGTCACGGTCTATCGCGTTCCGGGTGCTTTCGAAATTCCTCTCGCCGCCTTGAAAGCTGCCGAAACACGGAGGTTCGATGCCGTTATCTGCCTGGGCACGATCATTCGCGGACAGACGCCGCACTTTGAATATATTGCCGGCGAGGTCGCGCGCGGCATTACTCAAGCCGGCATGCAGACCGGCGTGCCGGTGATTTTCGGCATCGTCACAGCCGACACACTGGAACAGGCAATCGATCGGGCAGGGGTGAAGTTGGGCAATAAAGGGTTCGAGGCGGCGACGGCCGCCGTTGAGTTGGCAAATCTTTACGGGGAAGGCTTTAAAAAGCGGTGAGCAAGAGGCGCTGATTTAATCTGCGCCGCTCTCATCTTTGAATCGATATGGGTTCGCGGCGTAAGGCGCGTGAATGCGCCTTGCAAATGCTCTTTGCGGCTGATGTTTCGGAGGCGCGTGCTGATGAATTGGTGCGCACCTACTGGGCAGAACTTTGCGATGCGGAGTTAGAAGAACCGGCGCGCGAGTTTGCCACGCGTTTGGCCGCCGGCACGCTGGCGAACCTGACGTCGCTGGACGAACGAATCCGCTCGCGCGCGGAGCACTGGCGCATCTCGCGTATGGCCATCGTCGATCGCAACGTGCTGCGACTGGCTGTTTACGAATTCCTGCACGAACCCACCCCCCGAACCGTCACCATCAATGAAGCCCTGGAGATCGCGCGCCGCTTTTCCACTTACGAAGCAACTCAATTCATTAACGGCATCCTCGACGCCATCAAGCGCGATCTGGACGAGGAGTTTCCCCAGCAAATCGTTCCCGGCGCGGAAGAGCTCGACGACGCGGACGATGATGAGACGGAGGCGGTGGATCCCGAATTGTGACCTGCCGGCATAGGCCACTCGACCTCTTAACTGGGAGCGCGGGCGTCCGCAATGAGCGCGCAGCGCGAACAGGCACGTAATGGCTGGTGAAAATCTCACGCCCTGCGGCGTGTTTGCGGGCGGGACGCCCGCGGTCCCGGAAAGAAGTGGATCGTATCTCCCAAAGTAGCCTCCTCAACTCGCCATTTACTAATCTCCTTTTCCTCTCTACGATTCCCCGATGAATGAATTGCAGCGCCAGTTTTTCATGGAAGCGGAAGAGATGCTGGAAAGCCTGCTTAGGGCTTTGCAGCAGTTGCGCCAGCGCCGCTCTGACGGGCGCGCGCGCCGCGATCTTATCGGGCAGATCTTTCGCCTGATCCATACTCTGAAAGGTTCGGCCGGCGCTGCGGACATGGAATCGATCAAGCGCATTGCCCATGAGTTCGAGACGGTCCTCGACGGCGTGCGGCTGGGGCGCATCGCGATTGATGATGCGGTGTTGGACGCATTTGAGGACGCGGCGTTTGCAATCTCGGAAAGCCTCGCGGCCCCGGAAGGAAAACAGGCGCCGGCCGTCACCGCTGAGTTATTGCAACGGCTGAAAGCATTCGCCGTTCCTGGAACGAACAATGACCCGGAGTTTGACGTCAATCTCCGGGCCTCGCTGCCCACTGACATTGCCGCGGCCCTTAGCCGCTACGATGAACGACGCTTGCGTGAAGCCCTGTCGGAAGGCGCACGCCTGTTTGTAATTACCGCCGAGTTTCCGCTTGCAGAATTCGATCAGGAGTTTCGCGATCTCAGCACCCGACTGGGCCGGGGAGGAGAAATTCTAGCAACCGTACCCGGCCCACAGGCCGTGGCGTCCGGGGAAATCAGCTTTCGCGTGCTCTACGCGACAAGCTCGAATTCATCGGCGATTTCCACCCAGCTAGGCAAGTTGGCGGATGTGAAAGTTACTGAACTGGAGATTGAGCCGGGGAAGCAGGCGGCAAGTCTAGCGGCCAGCGATGCAACGGCGCTCGAAATGAGGTTGGCGCCGGCCCTGTCCGCCGACACCGTGCGGGTACAACTAACGGAGCTCGATGAGTTGATTGCCCTAACCAGTGCGCTGTTCCGCGATACGGCCAATACTTTGGAGCTGACTACTGTCAGCGCAGATGGTGGCCCACTCCACAATACAGAAGCTCTTCAACCGGCGCGCCTGCGACAACAATTTATCGAACTGGAGAATCGCCTTATCCAGCTGCGCATGGTGCCGCTGACGGCGATTTTCGAACGGGCCTCGCGCACGAGCCGCCTGGCAGCACGGGCCACCGGGAAGGAAGTGGTTTTTGAAGTCAGCGGCGGGGACGTCTCTATCGACAAGTCCCTGGCGGTAGCGATCGCCGAACCGCTGATGCACCTGGTGCGGAATGCCGTTGATCACGGCATTGAGTTTCCCGAAGAACGAATTGCGTCGGGCAAGAATGCTGCCGGACATATTCGCCTGTCAGCTGTATCGGAAAGCAATCGCGTTCAAATTTATGTCGGCGATGATGGCCGCGGCATCGACCCGGCGCGTGTCGCCCGGGCGGCGGCTGAACGTGAGATTATTGCAGATCCGGCGACCGTTACTTTCGATCAATGTCTGCGGTTGATTTTTCGACCGGGCTTTTCCACTGCTGCTGAGGTTTCCGATACTTCGGGCCGCGGCATTGGCCTGGAAATCGTCGATCGGGCCATGGCCGACACCGGGGGCGAAGTGCGTGTGCGCACTGAGCAGGGGAAAGGCACTACCTTTCAATTGATTCTGCCGGCCACCCTGGCCCTGGTCTCAACGGTGCTGGTCCAGGTAGGGCGCAACCTCTACCACATCGATGCCAGATGCGTAGTCGAGAGTGGAGCAATGGCGACCGCGGCGTTCGAAACCTCCTTTGAGCAAATTGATGGTTCCGGTGGCAGGAAAATCCAATGGCGAGGTAAAGCATTGGCGCTGCACAATCTTCGAGACCTGCTGGGCCAATCGAACGGCGAGCCCGAGACTGAGGCGATGGCGGATACCCGAAGCTGGTTGGTGGTTCGCAGTGGTACGGCGGCGAGTTCGGAACGACAAGGCGCAAGCGGAGAGCACATCGCCTTAATCGTGGACCGCATCGAAGGCGAGCAGCAAGCCCTGGTCCGTAGTCTCGGCAGATATGCGGCGCGCTGGCGTGGCGTGGCGGGAGCGAACGAACTCCGCGACGGATCCGTGGCGTTGGTCCTCGACATCCCGCAGTTGCTGGAAGCGGCAAACGGTTGACTTCAACCTTTCGCCACAGGTGTTCAGAGTACAAACTTTAGTTTGCGTGGTGCGAAAGTGGCGCAAGCTAAAGCTTGAACTCTGAACACCTGGAAAAGTGAGTTGAAGCCTGAATGACTAAGCCCAACCCACCTTCGGGTGCATCGTGTGCCACTGCGTCGCGCGCTCAAACGCCAGGGCCACGCGCAAGGGCGAAGCCTCATCGTAAAGTCGTCCGGTGAACATGATCGACTGCGGTAACTTATTCAGGAAGCCGCAGGGCACGCAAACCGCCGGATGTCCGGTGAGGTTCGTCACCAGCAAACTGGCGCTGCCCGGCGCCGGCGAGACAAAAACATCCCAGTTAGACATGAGTTGGTCCATCTCGCGCATAAGCAGAGTGCGCGCCCGTTGCGCTCGTAAATATTCGACCGCGGGAATGAAACGTGAAGAGCGAAAAGTGTTGGGCCAATCGCCGGGATCCTGGCCCGATAGTTGATTGACGCCGCCACTGCGCGTCAGATCGTCAAATGCGGCGGCAGCTTCGGCTACCAGGATAATGCGCAGGCTGGCGGTGGAGAATTTTGGCAACTCAATCGGTTGTAGATTTGCCCCCGCGCTTTTCAGGGCGGCGAGGGCGTCGGCATACATTGCCCGGCGTTGCTCAAATTGCTGCCGTTGCTGTTCGCTGCTGGGCTGAAATCCAGCGCCATCAAATTCAGTTTTCAAGTAACCAATGCGCAGCTTCTCGAGCGATTGCTCCGGCAGCCAGTTGAACGGTGCATTTCCTACCGTGATGTCGCGATCGTCCGGGCCATAGATTCCATCGAGGGCCGCCGCACAATCTTCGACGCCACGACAGATTGGCCCAATCTTGTCCATGGTCCAACTAAGCCCCATCGCGCCATAACGACTGACACGGCCGTAGGTTGGCCGCAGCCCGACTACACCGCAACGCGATGAAGGGGAAACGATCGAACCAAGGGTTTCGGTGCCAATTGAAAAGCCCACCAAGCCCGCAGCGGTTGCCGATGCTGGGCCGGCTGAGGATCCACTGGAGCCGGCCCGAGCTTCATCCGGATCCCAGGGATTGCGGGTCACGCCGCCAAACCACTTAGGACCCTGCGCCAACGCGCCCATCGATAGTTTCGCAACCAGGACTGCGCCGGCAGCCCGGAGGCGCTCAACGACGGTGGCGTCATAGTCGATCATTTGTTCGCGATATGGTTCGGCGCCCCAGGTGGTGCGAATTCCTTTAGTGGCGAACAGATCTTTTGCGCCCCAGGGGATGCCGTGCAGGGGGCCACGATACTTGCCGCGTTTGATTTCAGCCGCGGCGGCTGACGCCTGGGCCAGCGCGAGATCTTCAGTGAGTGTGACCACGCAGTTCAGCTTCGGCCCATACCGCTTCAAACGCCCCAGGTACATCTTTGTCAGCTCAACTGGGGAAAGTTTTTTCGTGCGAATCAACTCCGCGAGCTGCGGCACGGTGGCGAACGCCAAATCTTCGACTGATTTGAATGCGGGAGCGGTGGCTTTGCTGAGTTTGAATTTAACTGCCTGCGAGTTGAAATGTTTTCCCGGCAATGCCGGGTGAAACGCGATCGCCGGTTCGGTATCGAGAGGGATGTCGATCTTCCGCAGAGTCTCGTAGCGTTCCAGGTTGGTGTTGACGTTTGACAGCGCCATCGTTTCTTGCCCGTCGGTCAACTCGATGCCGATCAACTGTTCCGTATTGCGCAACATTTCTTTCGTCACGCGCAAAGGCGCCGGCGTGGGCAAAGGCGTAGGCGTTGCTGCGGGTGTCGGACTTTGCGCAGTTGCGCTCAATGGCAGGTTCGCAGCCGCAATGCCGGCAGCGCCGAGCGCGGGCAGCAGCGTAACGAAGGAACGGCGATTGATATGTTCAGTATTAACCTGCCGCTGGGACTTCGCGTCTTTAGCCTTCTTCTTCATAGGGAAACCGCAGGTTGGATTTGAAAGCTCGTCTGAACGGCAGGCACTGAAATGCCCTGGAAGACGGCGGCGGCTCGGCCGCAGCACAGTGCGGAAAGGCTTTCCCTTTCCGTGAGCGATTTCAGCTTGTCAGCGCATCTGGTGGTCCACCAAGGAAGGCAAGCCTTCCCGCACTGT
>JAWVFI010000055.1:0-36515 GCA_033856235.1 Blastocatellia bacterium
GCGTGGGTTTGCAGGTAATGAAAGAAGCGCTCGAACTCGTGCTGCATCGCATCCATCTTCTCGCGCATGTTGAGAATGATTTCCACCCCCGCAAGGTTTACGCCCAAATCGCGAGTCAGCGAAAGGATAACCTCCAGCCGCTCGAGATCGCCATCGGTGTAGAGGCGCGTGTTGCCCTCTGAGCGGGAAGGTTTCAGCAACCCCTCGCGCTCATAAAGCCGCAACGTCTGCGGATGGATCTCAAACTGCTCCGCGACGGCGCTGATGGTAAATGTGTGGGCCTTACGTTTCATGAACAAGGTTTCGGGTGCCGGGTGTCAGGTATTTCGCCGGCTCTATATCCGGCACCTGGCACCTGACACCTGTCATTCCAATCCCATTCCGACGCGCGGGTTGTCGGGATTCAATTGACCGTACTTGCGCAGCAATTCTTTCGTCTCTTCCGAAATCACTTTCGGCAAAATTACCTGCACTTCCACAAATTGATCACCGTGCGCTCCGGCATCTCTCAACGACGGTGCGCCGCGCTCGCGCAGGCGAAACTTCTGCCCCGACTGCGTGCCAGGGGGAATTCGCAACTGCGCTTTGCCTTCCACGGTCGGCACTTCGATCTTTGCGCCCAGCGCCGCTTCCGGCACCGTCACCGGAACAGTGACATAGATGTTGTCGCCTTTACGGGTGAAGTGTTCGTGCCGCCCAACGTTGGTGATGATAAAGAGATCGCCATTCGGCGCGCCTAATCGTCCGCCGTGGCCTTTTCCCGGAATGCGCACGCGCGAGCCGGTGTCCACGCCCGCCGGGATGCGCACTTTGACGGTTTCGGTTTTAGGAATTGTGCCCTTGCCCTTGCAAAGCGAACAGGGCGGGCGCCGCCGGCCAGTGCCCTGGCAATCCGGACACTCCTGAGTGAATCGCAAACGGCCGCCGGCCCGCTGCACTTGTCCCGATCCTTTGCAGGTACTGCAGGTCATCACTGAGCCGCCGGTGTCGCCGGCGCCATGACAGCGCGAACACTGCTCGGAGCGGTTCACTGTAAGGTTCGTAGTCAGGCCCGTGATGGCTTCGGCAAAACTCAACGACAACGGCATTTCAATGTCCGCACCGCGCTGCGGTTGTGGACGAGGTGGTTCGCGCTCTGCCTTACCACCGCCACTGAACAGATCAGCAAAAATGTCTTTGAAGCTGGAACTGCCACCGGAGGAAGGTGTGGCCGCCCCCCAGTCGAATCCGTGGAAATCGAATCCGGCGCCGCCGCCGAAACCGGGGGCCCCTGCAGCGCCGGCCCCGGGCGTGGCGCCCCGCGCAGCAGCATCCGCCAGATTGTCTGAGTATTGACCAAAACGATCGTACACCGATCGCTTTTTTGGATCAGACAAAACGTCAAAGGCTTCGGTTGTTTGTTTGAATCTTTCTTCGGAGGCTTTATCGCCGGGATTTACATCGGGATGGTACTTGCGCGCCAAGCGGCGATAAGCCTTCTTGAGTTCGTCAGGCTTAGCGTCGCGATTGACGCCGAGGATCTTGTAATAGTCTTCTTTGGCCATTTGCAGTAAGCAGCAGGCAGTGAGCAGCGAGCAACAGTAAACCCATCAAATCTCAGATCTCAAATTTGATATCTCAAAGAAACCTGTGAAGTTTCAATAATACTTATTGCTCACCACTCACTGCCTACTTCCGCGCCTATTTCTTGTCGTCAACGTCAACGTATTCAGCATCGATGACGTTGTCATCGCCGCCTTGAGCAGACGACCCGGATGATGCACCCGCGGCGGAAGCCTGCTCGCCGCCTTCTTCGCCGGGAGTTCCCGATGAAGACGCAGTTTGATATAGCGCTTCGGCCATCTTGTGCGACACCGTCTGCAGATTGTTGAAGGCGTCATTCATTCCCTGAGCGCCGCCTGCCTCAACCGCTTTCTTCGCCTCGGCGATCGCAGTTTCAACTTCGCCGGCGATGTCCGCACCAATCTTTTCCCGATTCTCGTTCAGCGTCTTTTCCATCTGGTAAACGAGACCGTCGAGCCGGTTACGGGATTCGATCTCTTCGCGCTTCTGCACGTCCTCAGCCGAATGTGATTCAGCATCGCGCATCATGCGATCGATCTCGTCCTTAGATAATCCGGACGAAGCCGTGATCGTGATCTTCTGCTCACGTCCCGTCCCCATGTCCTTTGCGGACACGTTGACGATACCGTTCGCGTCAATGTCGAAGGTCACCTCGACCTGCGGCATGCCGCGCGGCGCCGGCGGAATCCCCACCAGATGAAACTTACCCAGAGTGCGGTTGTCGCTGGCCATCGGGCGCTCGCCCTGTAGCACGTGAACTTCCACCGACGTCTGGTTGTCGGACGCCGTGGAGAACACTTCAGACTTGCGCGTCGGAATCGTGGTGTTGCGTTCGATCAGCTTGGTGGCTACGCCCCCGAGGGTTTCAATGCCCAGGCTGAGCGGTGTGACATCCAGCAACAGGATGTCGGTCTTTTCGCCAGAAAGCACGCCGGCTTGCACCGCTGCGCCGATAGCGACGACTTCATCCGGATTGACGCTTTTGTTTGGTTCCTTGCCGAAGATGCCCTTGACGATCTCCTGGACCTTCGGGATACGGGTCGAACCGCCTACCAAAACGACTTCATCAACCTTGCCGCCCATGCCGGAGTCTTTGATTGCCTTTTCCACCGGGCCCTTGAGCCGTTCCAGAATTGGTTCCACGAGTTGTTCGAACTTGGAGCGCGCCAGCTTCATCACCAAATGCTTGGGACCGGATTGATCGGCGGTAATGAAGGGCAGATTGATCTCCGTCTCCATAGTTGTGGACAACTCGATCTTCGCTTTTTCGGCAGCCTCTTTCAGCCGCTGCAACGCCATCTTGTCGTTCGAGAGATCGATGCCCTGATCCTTCTTGAACTCTTCCGTGATCCATTCCATCAAACGCTCGTCAATGTCGTCGCCACCCAGGTGCGTATCGCCGTTGGTGGACTTAACTTCCACGACGCCTTCGCCAACTTCCAGGATCGAGATATCGAAGGTACCGCCGCCAAAGTCGAACACTGCGATCGTTTCGTCCTTCTTCTTGTCCAATCCGTAGGCGAGCGCGGCCGCAGTCGGCTCGTTCACGATACGCATGACTTCAAGTCCGGCAATCTTCCCGGCGTCCTTGGTGGCCTGCCGTTGCGAGTCGTTGAAGTAGGCCGGGACGGTGATCACAGCTTTATCCACTTTCTGGCCTAGATAGTCTTCGGCTGACTGCTTCATCTTCTGCAGGATCATCGCCGAGATTTCGGGTGGGCTATATTCCTTGCCGCCGGCCAGGATGCGCACGTCGCCGCCGGGGCCCGTGCCCTGAACTTTATATGGCACTTGCTTTATTTCTTCGGAAACCTCGCTGAAGCGGCGTCCCATAAATCGCTTTATCGAATAGACCGTATTCTCAGGGTTGGTCACGGCCTGGCGCTTGGCCACCTGACCCACCAGGCGATTGCCGTCCTTGGTAAAGGCGACAACCGACGGGGTGGTGCGACCACCTTCCGAATTAGTTATTACTGTGGGCTCTCCGCCCTCCATCACGGCCACGACGGAGTTAGTCGTGCCGAGGTCGATGCCTATAATCTTGCTCATTGTTGATGCTCTCCCAAAATTTGTTGGCCTCGGTGACAATCACCCGACCACCCGGATTGCGCCCCGCTAAAGCCTAAAATCGACTTCACAGGCGCCGGAGCGTTAAGTTGAACGCTTAGGCAGTATAATACCTGAGTCTGCTCTTGTCAACTTTGTGATTGGTCTTTTGCCCAAGGGAATTCAGGGTTCCACCAGGGAAAGAGGGGAAGAATCGCTGCCGCCTTCACGGGTCATTCGGCGGGCGGGAAGGAGGTCCCATGCCGCCGTTCTTCGGACATAAGGCGTGAGACAAAAAACACGTAATGGGCGCCGGAAAAGACCGCCAGGCCAAAGACTACGGCATACAGGGTTGGCAAATAGTAGCCGGTGCCATAGGGAAAGCTCGCCGCGAAAATGATGGTGGCGATGGCGAATATCTGGACTGTAGTGCTGACTTTGCCGAGCAAGGACGGCCGAAAGCCGCGAAAGCCGGTCATGATGTTGATGGCGGCCGCCCCGACGATGATGAAGACGTCGCGGCTGATGACGGCGATTGTGAGCCAGAACGGGACAGGCAAATGCGCCGGCAGCGGAGTGGGGAAAACGCTGCGCATTGAGAGAACAACAAACGAGGTCACCAGCATTAGCTTGTCCGCAATGGGATCAAGCACAGTGCCCAGTTGCGATTGCATCGCAAATCGCCGGGCCAGCAATCCATCCAGCCCGTCAGTGATGCCGGCGGTCACGAACACCGCCAGCGCCCACCAGAACTTTTGATAAAACAGCAGCGAAACAAAGATCGGGATCAACACCATACGAAATATGGTGAGCAGGTTGGGAATAGTAACTATTCGTGAGGACATCTGGGTGGTGAAAAACCGAATCGTGAAACGCCACGAGCTGAACGTCAGTAATGCGAAAAACTATTCACGATCCTGACTGGGACATGCACATGCTCAAGCGGTTCTCAGTTCAATCAATGAAACTTCGGGGGGGCATCCGTAACGAATAGGCAAAACCACAGTTCCCAGACCACGGGTAACGTAAATCTGGGTATCGCCCCGCCGCCCCAGTCCTTTGAGTAAACGCCGTCGAGGTCTCCCGGATACGGTTTTCTCCGGACGCCAGGCGACCTGGCCACCATGGGTGTGTCCGCTCAGGACCAGATCCACCCCGGCGCGGGCGGCTCGACGCAGGACAGTCGGGTTGTGCGCCAACAACAGCTTCATTTCGCTCTCCACTGAACCGGCCAGGGCGAGCGGTAAATCCTCGAGACCGACCATGGTGTCATCAACTCCGGCGAGCCAGAACGACGCTCCGTGCTGCTCAAACCGTAGTCCTTCGTTAACCAGCACGCGAATCCCCTCGGCCCTGAAAAGATCTGTAATCAGGGCGGCATCGGTCCAGTGATCGTGATTTCCCAGGACGGCGTACACACCGTAGCGCGCGCGTAACTTCCCCACCATCTCAGCGCAGCGGGCGGCATAACTACGGTCATGCGAAATGTAATCACCGGTTAACGCTACGATATCCGGGTTCAGCCGGTTCGCCAGCCCGACCGCGCGCTCAATCTGCTCCGCCCCGGTAAAAGGACTGTGGTGAAGATCAGAGAGCTGCACGATCTTGAGGCCGTTTAGGGCCTCTGGCAATTTTTTGAGAACAACCGGTTGGTGCTCAACGGAAATCAGGAATGGTTCAGTTAAAGCGTTGCGCGCGGCTTGGGCCACGCCAGCCGCCAGAGTGCGGAGAGGAGTTTCTTTCTGCGAAAACCGCTGTCGCCTGGGGACACTACTTCGCGCCGTCCGTTTGGTAGAAATGGCCATATTGTAGTTTTGATTAGTCGTGTCAGCGCCAGGACTCTTATGAGTCGCGCCGTTGAAGCTGCGCATTATATTAACGCCCGTCGCCAAGCGCAAGCCGGGGCTGAGCGCGCGACTTTTCGATTCAGATAACTTAATATGACGAGCAACCCCGAACGAAAAGTACGCGAAAGGAAGTCCTTCGATGTTTCGAAAACTGATCAAAACGTGGCCGGTATGGATGACGCTGCCCGTGCGACTGGCTTTGGGTGTCATCTTCATCGGGCATGGCGCGCAGAAGGTCCTCGGCAGTTTTGGCGGCCCCGGGTTCAACGCGTTCATTTCGTACCCCGCCCCGTTTCCTTTTATGCGACCGGCATGGCTATGGATGGCGGCAGCTGCTGTTTCGGAACTGTTGGGCGGCATTCTGGTTCTGCTGGGACTATTAACCCGGGTCGGAGCATTCCTGATCGCCGTGACCATGATCGTGGTAATCGTCGGAGTCCACTGGCCTACCTTCTTTGGCGCCAAAGGATTTGAGTACCCTCTGGCCCTGGTGGCGTTGTGTATTGCGCTGCTGATTTCCGGCGGCGGACAACTTTCAATTGATAAAGGGCTCACCCGCGGTCGGTAGGCGCTATAGTTCCTATCTTAAGCTAGCTCGAAACCATTAGACCCGAGACCAAAGCAAGGTTCATGAAACGTTCGCCACTGCTGGTCATCTTCACCACGGTTTTCATCGACCTGCTCGGGTTTGGAATTGTCATACCCGTCCTGCCCTTCTACGCCGAAGGCACTAGATTCAACGCCACACCTCGCACGGTGGGTCTACTGTTCGCCTCGTACTCGGTGATGCAAGTGATCTTCTCGCCGGTAATGGGGCGCTTATCGGATAAGCACGGCCGCCGGCCGGTATTGCTTCTGAGCATTCTCGGCACCAGCCTCGGGTTTCTGATTCTGGGGTTGGCAAACACCCTGCTGCTGTTGTTCGTCGGCCGAATTATCGATGGAATCTCCGGCGGCAACATCTCTACGGCGCAAGCCTACATCGCCGACATCACCACCAGAGAAAACCGGGCCAAGGGCATGGGACTGATTGGCGCCGCGTTTGGGCTGGGTTTCATTTTCGGACCCGCGATTGGGGGAATTCTGAGTCGCTGGGGAATCAGCGTCCCCTTCCTCTTTGCGGCGGGATTGGCGCTGGCAAATGCGGTGCTGCTGTATTTCACGCTTCCAGAGACTGTCACCAAAGATCATCCGGCGCGGATTTCAGCGGCCCGGGGCCGGGGCTTCGCGCAAGTGCTCAAGGCGTTTTCGCAACCGCGCCTGGGGTTTGTGCTGACGATTTACTTTTTCTTCATTGTGGCGTTTTCGATCATGACGACGTCCTTTTCCCTGTACACCATGTTCCGGTTTGGCTACGACGCCCAGCACAATGGTTGGCTCTTCGCCTACGTGGGTTTGATCGCCGTGATCATTCAGGGAGTTTTGATTGGCCGGCTGGTAAAACGATTTGGCGAGATGCCCCTGGTAATTATTGGGGCGCTGTTTTTTGCCGGGAGCCTTTTTGCGGTTCCATTTGTGGGGCCACAACACGGAGGAGTGCTGGCGCTCTTGGTCGGCGGCGGCATTTTTGCGATGGGCAATTCGCTAGCCACGCCCGCGTTAACCAGCCTGGCGTCGAAGAGCGTCGGCGAGGCCGAGCAAGGAACTGTCCTCGGGGTCACCCAATCTGTAGCCAGTCTGGCCAGGGCCGTGGGGCCGGCGCTGGCGGCTTTCCTGATTCATGACGCTCTCGCGCATCCTGGCGCCGATCGGCTTCCGCACTTCATGAGCGATCATTCGTTGATAGTCACCTTCTGGACAGCATCAGCAATCATGTTTGTGACTTTTCTGATCGCAATGTATTTTGCGCGCATTAACGCCGCGACTCATGCGGAATCGGACGCCACACCGGCGACGTGAGAATCTGACCTACTTTACGAACTGGCCCAACGGCCCCTCAACATTGACGATCTCTTTCAGCGCGGCATGGGGGATCGTGACATATTGCGGACCGGCCGCGTAGGGCCCCACCTGATACGGATCGAATGTAATTACCAAACCCTTTCTGGTAATGGTCCAGCTGCGGTAGTTTGCCGGCTTGGGAGCGGCGCCCGTTTGGATCCAGTTCTCGGTCGGAGCCGCGCCTGCCCCCTGCGCCTTGGCCTGCTTCTTCAAGTCGTCGATGCAGTAAGCGGATAAGACTTTCAGATAAGCTGCGGTTGGTTGGAACAGCTCAGCCAGCTTCAGCGGCCGGCCATTCTTAAGATCGTAATTGATTGCTTCGGTGTAAGAGTTGGGATGAGCGGCGCCGCGAGAATATCCGCTGATGCTGAACCCAATGCTAACCAGATCGTCATTCGCCAGAGCCACGCTGTAACCTACTGACAAATCGCTGCGCATATCAGAGTCGCTGGGCGGCTGTTCTTCCTCAGCGGCAATCGCAATCAGCCCTTTCTTGAATTCACTAATCTTTTTGAAGACCTGGCCCTTCACCAGCGAATTGAACTTGAGCACGCGCGCGTCAGTTGAGCCACTCAGTTGCGGGTAGAGCGCGTCAATGTCGCTCTTCAACTTATTGTCAGATTCCTTGACCCGCTTGGCGATCAGTTCCAGGCCGCCGCTGAAAGAGATGGGCTCTTCGCCCAGGCTAAACTTTGTCGGCTTGGCGCCATTTGGTTTCGACCAGTTACCCTCGATTCTGATGGCGCTCGGATCAGATGCGTCCCAACGGCCCTTGAACATTCCGGTCTGAGCTCCGGAGGCGTCGAACTCCGCGAGCTCGACGTTCGCATCTTTATCGATAGTTCCTTTAAGTGAAATGGGCTTGCCAATCTTCAGGTAAGAGTAGCTGCCAGAAAGATCGCTGCCGGTGCGCACCAGCTTCATCTGCAAGTCATTGCTGTCGCCGATCGTTCCCGAAAAGGTCATGGTCTGGGTCGCCGGCAAGCTTTCCGGCGGGGCGCCGGCATTGGGTTGGTGGTCGGAAACGTTCACCGGCTGGCCGGGCATGCTCTGGCGTTCGCAGGAAGTTAACGCGCTGATCAAGATCGCGCCGAGCACTGCAATTAGAAAAGTAATCCGTTTCATTCGTCGATGGTTGAAAATCCATAGGCCGTACCGCTTCATTTAGATTCGAGCGCGCGCATAACGCAGGACGTCATCCCTAATATCGCCGAACGTCACTTCGCTTAACCGGCCACCGCTGAAGGTTTTATCGTTCGTCACTTCTGCAAGCGCAAACGAGGGCAAGGGAAAGTTGTCCATTTCGGCATCACTCTTAAAAGTGACTTCTGCCAGCACCAGGCCAAACAGATCGCCGAGAAACATGTCTATGCCAAACATGCGCCCTTCAACTTCAAAGGGGTAACGGTTCTTGCGGATCTCGTTGGCGTCAAACATTGAAAGTGTATCCGCTTCCAATGCGTTGAGATAGGTATTGGTGATAATAGTCCGCGAGAGGTCCTGGGGATCCGGGGCGAATTTCTGCGTGAACTTAACTGTCCACTTGTTGGTCTTTGGATCGCGTACCTTGCGCAGTCGCAGCCGCGTTCCCGTGATGTAGTTGTCGGTGATCTGCACATGCGGATCGGCCCGCGTCAATCCTTCGGGCAAGTCCTGTAACAGGTAGCGCCGCTCGCGCTCGACCCGCGCATATTTGCTTTGCGCGGGAACGATTGTGTTCTGGTCGGTTAGTTTAGCAACGCCCATGTTTCGATTTCAGATCCTGCGAGAATCGTAGGCCCAATGAAGTAGCGCCTGTCGTTGCCGCGGCCGGCAACTCAAGTCGCCAGGGCGGCAGTGTTTTTCAATCTGCGCTTCATGCCGGCGCACTGCTTTCCAGCGTTTGATTTGGCGATCGTCATCCGCGCAACGCCGGCCCATGAAATACCGGCAATACCACTGAAACCAGCCGCGCGGATCTTCGTGGTAGAGCCAACCTTTCTGCCGCCAAACGGTAAGAGGTTGAGACGCATTCACTTTGAAGAAATTGAGTTGAGGGTCATGACGTTTAGAGCATAACCTCGCAGCAGCAAACCAATCCGCGGGAAACTCAGCGGCGCAATCCGTCATGTATCTCCCCCCAAACACACCGAGTTGCAGCATTTGTTTTGGGTTCAGTTCGGGCTGAAAGTCTCCATGGAAGTTTTTCCCGGTCGGCTCTGTCAGAAGATAGACGTAGCCTTGCTGCATCCGATCGTTGACCAGCACCTGTTTCGTCGTCGTCGTTTGCGCCATGTTGTCCCTGCTTGTTTTCACTCCTCAGTTTAGCGGGTTTTTCTGCTCAGGGCATTCTCAGGATGGTAGTTTCCCTTAGATAGGGGAGGGGTTGTGACGAGACAAGCCAAACTGTTCTCAAACGCGCGGCCTCGATGGCCGCGTGCCATTCTGACAGTCGCAGCCTCACAATAATCCTGCGGAGTAAATGTTAACGCGGAATTCTTTCGTCACATATGAGCAGACCGTGGGGCGCGCGGCCCTCGAGCCGCGCGTCGTCTAATGTGAGGAAGAAGCTCGCCAGGCCCTCCCCTATCCCCTCCCAGAGGGCGGGGAGAAAGATCAAGAACTTGAAATCAGGGTTCTCCCGCGGTCGGACACCTGCCCGCTTCCCGACTCGCTATTCGTAACGCAGCGCTTCAATGGGATTCAGACGGGCGGCCTTCCACGCCGGCCACAGTCCGAACACCACCCCAAGCCCGACCGACACCGTGAAGCCGACTAACGGAGCCCACACGGGAATGTAGGTGGGCATGAACGTTTTGATGAGTAAGGCTATGCCGCAGCCGATCAGAATTCCCAAAAGGCCGCCCAGACCTGTCAGAGTTGCAGCCTCGATCAAAAACTGAAGCACGATGTCCCGCTTCCGCGCGCCAATTGCTTTGCGAACTCCGATTTCGCGGGTCCGCTCAGTAACCGACACCAGCATGATGTTCATCACGCCAATGCCTCCGATCAGCAATCCGACGCTCGAGATCGCAACCATCAAAGCAAACACGCCGCCCGTGATCGCCGCGAATTGATTCAGAATCTGATCTGAAGTCGAGATACCGAAATTGTCTGGTTTTCCATACGGGACCTTGCGCCGCCGGCGCAAAAGTTCGCGCACTTCTTCTGCCGCCTGGTCCATCTGCCCCGCCTTTGCCTGGGCCATCACAAAATTATCAGTGACCTCTGGATAGAGTGCCCGCAGCGTAAGGTAGGGCATGTAAACGGCCTTGTTTTCATTATTCGGATCTTCCGCCCCGACCAAAAAAATGTCGCGTTCGGCCAACACGCCTACCACGCGATAGTTCCGGCCATTGATCGTAATCTCCTGATCCAGGGCATTAGAGAAAGGAAAGAGCACGTTGGCCACGTCGCGGCCCAGGACGACAACCTTGGCGTGTCGGGAATTTTCTTCCTCTGAGAAGTTCCGGCCCTCGGCAACGGTCGTTACGCCCATCCGGAAGTAGGCCGGCGAAGCGCCCTGCACGGCCGCATTGGTCATTTCGATCTGGCGGTAACGCACATTGACGCGCTCGGTAAACGGCCCCGCCGTGAAATCCACCGGCGACATAAAAGCTGCAACCAGGGCGACTGACGGACACTCAAGCTGAATAGCGAGAGTGTCTTCATAACTAATCGGCTTGCGCATGCGCTCTTCAGCGGAAGGATTGAAGTTGAACCCGGGGTCGAACCGGTAGACATAGATCGAGTTGGTGCCGAACGATTCGATCTCTTTGGAAACGCGGGCATCGATTCCGGAAACGAACGCGGCGATGACGATGACGGTCATGGTGCCGATCACGACACCGAGTATCGTTAAGAGTGAACGGAGCTTGTGCTGCCGGAGCGTGTCCAGCGCCATCCGCAGGTTCTCGTAAATGCTTCCGTGGAACAGTTTCATAGAACCGTGAACAGTAAACAGGGAACAGAGAACAGAGAACAGAGAACAGCAGGGACGCGTGCTTAAGAGGTTTTACTGTTTACGGTTCACTGTTTACTGTTTACCGTCTTACGTTCATTCCGAACGCAGTGCTTCGATTGGATCCAGCCGCGCGGCGCGCCATGCCGGGTAAACTCCCGAAACCAGTCCCACGCTAGCCGATACCAGCAACGCAAACGTCACGGCCAGCCAGGGCAGGGCCGTAGGCACCGGAGTAAACGTGGCGACCAGCACGGCCAAAGTGTAGGCGATACCTACCCCAATGGCGCCTCCAAACAGCGACAGCAGAGTCGATTCCGCCAGGAACTGCTTCAGGATATCGCTGCGCCGCGCCCCGATACTTTTGCGTATGCCAATTTCCTTGGTGCGCTCCGTGACGCTTACCAGCATGATGTTCATGATCACGATGCCGCCGACCACCAGGGAGATTGAGGTCACGCCGATGGCCGCAATTTGAATCGTGCCAAAGATCTTGTCGCGCAGTTCGTTGATGGCGCTGGGCGTAATGATGCCAAAGTTGTCCTTCTCACTCGGCCCCAACCGGCGACGGGTACGCATCACTACCCGAGCATCATCGACAGCCTCCTGATAAGTTTGTTCGGTCGTGGAAGTAACGCTAATGCTGAGCGAGCGGCGCGAGCCGTAGAACGCCAGGAAAGTAGAAAGCGGCACCGCCACATACATGTCGCGTGGTTGACCAAAGACTGACCCGAGGGCCGCACCGACACCGATCACTTCAAACGCGCGCCCATCGATGCGAATCGTCTGGCCCAGGGGATTGGCCAGTGGAAACAGCTTGTCGGCGACATCGGCGCCAATGAAACAGACGCTGCGGCGCGCGTCATCTTCACCTTTGTTGAAGTACCGGCCTTCGCTGGCAGTAATCCGCTCGATGTCGGCAACGTTGGCGGTGGTGGCGCTGATGTGAATCCGCATGAGGCTGGTGGCGCCATGCTTCACGTCACCGGCAGTGTCGGCTTTGGCGCCAACTTCCCGAATCGCGTTGCCGCGGGCGCGCAAGGCCTCAGCATCTTCCAAAAGTTAGATCGCGATTACGGCGCCGGGCGGCGTTCAACGCTTCCACGCTGGAAAAGTCTTCGATGGAATATTTCCTGACCGCGAAGGCATTGGTCCCGATGTTAGCAATCTTCTCGTCCACATAAGAGTTGAAACCTTCGACGAGAGAGACGACGACAATCACAGTTGCGACGCCGAAGATCACGCCCAGCAAAGTCAGAAACGAACGGAGCTTGTGTCCGAAGATCGCTGCCAGCGCCAGCTTTAGAGCTTCGAGAAAAGGCATACGGGAAAGCCACGGGAAAGGGTGAAAGAGCTATTAACTACGCGATAGCAGTTAAGCGGGTTTCACTGAGCCGCTGATCGTAGTGTCCCAACTTCTGGTTTCTTCGTCTCACTATTTTCTCCCTCTGGGAGGGTGGGGAGGGCTTGACGAGTCACCCGGACTATTCACTGACGCGCGGCTCGATGGCCGCGCGCAGTTCTTGCAGTGGTGCCATATCTCAGACCCTTTTACCTTCCAGCGAGTGCGCAATCAGCTTCTCCAGCCGCTGCAGCCGGGTTTCTTCCTTCTTCGCGCTGACCACCCACCAGCTCATCATTTTTTGATACCCGGGCGGTTGCGTGGAAAAGAAAGCCCAGGCGCGTTTCTTCTTTTTCATCTGACTGAGGTAGGGCTCCGGAAGAGTCGCACTGCGCTGCTCGTATGAATAGATGGCTGACTTGAATTCGCGACGATCCTGGAATGCCTCCAGCCCGGCAGCCTGCATCAATCCCTGCGCTTTTAGCTCTCCGGCGCGCTTGATGTTAACTGCGCTCCAGATGCTGCCGCGCCTCCGCGGCGTGAACCTGATGGTGTAGCGATCCTCATCGACGCGCTTGCGAATTCCATCGATCCAGCCGAAGCAGAGGGCCTCATCGACGGACTCCGGCCAGGTAAGGCTGGGTGTGCCGGAACCTTTCTTATGATAGCCGACCCATAACTCATCCCTGGTCGCGTGATGTTTTTGCAGCCACTTGCGAAAATCAGCGGGTGCCGGGAAATAGGTAATTTTCGTAGGAACAGGCATGTCGCTTCAAGCTCAGTAAACCTTAGGAGCCTTCCCTGAGGGTCGGGCCTCCGACATTATCCACTTCACTCCAGATCAGGACGTGCCTGGTTTCCTTCAACAGCAGCGAGCCGACCACGAACGTTATGCTCGCCACGATGATGGGATAGTACAAGCCGGCGTAAATATTTCCCGTCTGGGCGATGACGGCCAACCCAATCAGCGGCAACAACCCGCCAAAGACTCCGTTGCCGATGTGATACGGCAAAGAGAGCGAGGTGTATCTAATCTTTGCCGGAAACGCTTCTACCAGGTAAGCGGCGATGGGGCCGTAAACCATCGTCACAAAGATCACCTGCAGGAACACCAGCAGGATCAACTTCCAGGCAACCGGCGAGCTAATCAACGCGCTGAACGTTGTATAGGTCAGTACCTCAGGCGCCGGTTGCTGTGCACCGTTGACTATCGTCTGAGGCGTAAGACTGATAGCGCCGGTAATCGGATTTCGCTGCGAAATCGCGGTCACCACAGCCGAGCCGGCGGCGAGTTGCATCGCCTTGTAGAGAGGCAGGTAAGAAACCGCGGCCAGCAAACATCCCAGCATCATGATCCACTTGCGGCCGACACGATCAGAAAGCGCGCCGAAGAACACAAACAACGGCATGCCCATCAGAAGAGCGATGGCCACGATGTAGTTCGCCGACCTGCCATTCACTTTCAGAATCGTTTGCAGGTAGAACAAGGCATAGAACTGACCTGTGTACCAAACCACGCCCTGGCCCGCGGTGGCGCCAAACAGGGAGATGAGAACGCGCTTGAGGTTGACCCATTGTGTGAAAGCTTCTTTGAGCGGTTGGGCCGAAGCCATCCCGGCGCTCTTGATCTGCCGAAAGATGGGCGACTCTTTCATGCGCAGTCTGATGTACAGCGAAATACCCACCAGAAAGATCGAAATGATGAAGGGGATGCGCCAGCCCCAGGCGTTGAACGTCTCCTTACTCATGGCGTTTTGCACCAGGAGCACGACGACCAGCGAGACAAACAGACCAAGGGTCGCCGTGATCTGAATAAAGCTGGTGTAGAAACCGCGGCGTTCGTCCGGAACATGCTCGGCTACATAGACGGCGGCGCCGCCATACTCGCCTCCCAAGGCTAATCCCTGAAGGATGCGAATCAGCAGAAGCATAACGGGCGCCGCCAATCCGATCGTGGCGTAGGTCGGTAGAAAGCCAATCGCCGCCGTAGCTCCTCCCATGACCAGCAGGGTGACCAGGAACGCGTATTTGCGCCCGACGAGATCGCCGATGCGGCCAAAGAAGAGTGCGCCGAAGGGACGCACTACAAAGCCGACGGCGAAAGTGGAAAGATAAGCAATTAGCGCGAGAGTGTTATTGCCGCGGGGATAGAAGAGCGGAGAGATCACTATGGCGAGGCTGCCAAAGATGTAAAAGTCGTACCACTCGATCATCGTGCCGACTGCCGAGGCCGCGATCACTTGCCAGATTTGATAACCGTGGATAGCGTCGGCGCCGGCCCGATCTGCCGCGCTGGTTTTTTCTGTCCGGCGCGTCATCGCTTTGGAGCTTTCCCCGGTTCCCATGCCGGCCGGAAAGATGAATTGGCCAACCAGCGCACCGGCGTTATCAACGAATTGATCGATTGGGCCATGAATGGGAAGTCGATCTTCGAGATTTCATCGCTCGGCCGGTGGTAGTCAGGATGCAAACCAAAGCTGGAGACTGTATGCGCGATCACCCCGCGTACGGCCAGCGTGTAGTTGTCTGAGCGCTGAAAGAAATTTTGATCCGGATGCGGGTCAGCCACCAGACGCGCTCCGTGCCGCGCCAGCTCAGGACCGAGGTTCGAACGATCGTAACCGGTTAGCCAGAGAGTGTTGGCCGCCACCTTTGCGTCCGGCCGCCCCAGCATCTCCAGGTTAATGTCGGCAACGATCTGCTCGAGCGGAACAGGGGAGTGGGCGACGAAGTATTGCGCGCCCCAGCCGCCTCGCTCTTCGCTGCCAAAGCCGACAAAGTAAACGCTCCGTTTGGGGCGCGGGCCAGAGGCGAGCGCGCGCGCGAGTTCCATCACAGCCACGCAGCCAGACGCGTCATCGTCGGCGCCATTAAAGATGGCGTCGCCATTCACTGGATCACCAACTCCGAGATGATCGAGGTGCGCGCTGAGAAAAATTGCCTCCGCCGCGATAGCCGGATCCGAACCGCGAATCATGCCGACAGCGTTCCAGGTCGCGCCCATCTCGTTTGGCTGAGTCTGGCCTCCGAATTCGATCATGCTTCCGACGGGCAGGGCCGCGAGTTCTTCAAACGCTTCCGGCCGCAAAGCGATCGCCGCGAAAGCGGAATCGGGAGCGCCGGAACCGGGCTCGCTGGGGAACCGTGTGGGCAGATCGGGCAGCGTTGCTTTCCCCGACTCTCGCAGCTGCTTGTTGGCATCAGTCTCCGGCAGGATAATGGCCGCGGCCTGCGCCGTACGCGCGCGTCGCGTTATCTCCTGACGCTTGGCCCGATCGGCGCCCGCCGGCAGGCGCACGAGGGCCACAGCGCCTTTCGCAGGCGTCGCATCGGCCTCAATTACCTGCAGTGCTCCAGCGGTCCGCGGAACGCGCAGAAAAGAAACCAGCAGATCGCGGCCGTAAACCCAGGTTCGCGTCTTGCCCCCAGCGGTTGCCGTCAGCACCGGCGCTTCCGTAAACTTGAGACCCTGCAACGGTACTCTTTGCACAAAGCCCCGCGCACCGGAAGCGTTACTGTTGCCTGCGGGTTCCAGACCAAACTGTTGAAACTGCGAGCCGATATACTCCGCGGCAATGCGTTCGTATCCGCTGGCGCTGCCGCGTCCCTGCATCGCGTCGCCCGCCAGAAAGTTCATCTCGGCGCGCAGGTTGCGCTCCAGCGTTGCGAGGTCGGGCGGCCGCGTTGCAGGCTTACGGTGCTGTTGTGCAAAGAGAGTGTTTGCCTGCGCCGCAAGCACCAGTGTAAGGACGAGGCGATAAAAAGTCAGACGATGAAGATTCATTGCGACTCCTCAGAGAATTGTTAAAAGGCCCAAAGCGTGGCGCGGGATTGTAACACTCAACGGGGCAGCTGGAACGGCTGGCTTGGTAACTGCGCAGGGTCTCACAAGCAGCACACCGTAAGTCAACCTTGTGGTCAGAGCGATACTGAGTTCAGCGCGGCTTGCCGCAGCACAGTGCGGAAAGGCTTGCCTTTCCGGTAAGGACAAACGGTAGCTAAGGCTAGGCCTGGGAGTGGAGGCATAGCCTCCTGTGTATTGAGGAGTCATTACGGAAAGCCATAGGCTTTCCGCACTGTGCGGCGGCGAGCCGCTGAGCTTAGAAACTCAAGCGAACCCGCAACGTAACCTGCCGGTTCCCACCCGCGCCGCCGCCGGGACCGAAGGAGAAGAAGTTTGTTGCGCCCACCGACTTCAGAAATGAAGGCGACGACATGTTGCCAATGGGATTTCCCTGGTTCGCGCGGTTCAAAACATTGCTGGCGTTGAGCGATAGCAACAGTGAATAGGGGCGGCGAATGGCAGGCTTGCCGGCGGATTGTGGCCCAGGGGATTGCGCGCTGGCGGTAGTGACCATAGTTGCCGACGGCGGATGGGAAGTGACGGCCGGCGCGATAGCCGGCCCAAACTTTATCGTTTTGGAAACTCCCATGTTCACTGACAGGAAGGTTGGGCCCTGGCCAATGTTCCGTGGAATGAGTTGCTGGCCCGGACCAGGATTAGGATCAAAAGCACCCAGGGGAGTGATGATGACTCCCGGCTTGGTCAGATCAGTGGCGAACGCCGGCCGCTCACTAAAGAACGTGTCCCCATTAGTGTCGCGGCCAGTTGTAATGTTAAAGGGGCTGCCGGAATTCCCGATTATGAAAGTGTTCACGCTGAGGCCAAAGGGGGCCTGGTAATTCGCGTTAACGAGATAGAAATGGCGCGTGTCGAAGTTGGCCCGTCCCCATTCGCGGCTGAAATCATACGCGTCGAATGGCGAACCGCTGGTGCCGCTGTCGCTGCTGTTGGTCTTGCTGAAGTTATAGCTGGCCCAGACGTTAAACTTTTTTCTCGAAGCACTGATGCTGACGCCGAGAGAGTTACCCACCAGCTCGCCGTCCGATCGATATTCAATAATATTGCCCGCGCCCTGACCGAGCGGCCGTATGCCGCTGGTAGGCTGGGCGGGGTCATACGTTCCCCCGAGTGGAGCATTGATGTTCATAGTGCGCGGGTTGCGCAGCGTCCGCCCGTATGAATAGTTGAGAGTGAGTCTTAGTTTATAAGGCAGCTGATGCTCCAAACTCAATGACCCGCGCAATGAGTACGCCGGGGACAGATCCGGGTTAAGAAAACGTCGCGTCTGCGGTTGGGCGAACGCAGCCAGGTCACTGAGTTGAGGAATGACGGGAAATAGCCCAAGCACAGCCGGATCGGTAACAACGAACTGCCGTTGATTCAGGCCATTGAACCGCCGGGCCTGGAGGGTAACGTCTTCTCCAATACGGCTGTAAAAGATCCCGACACCGCCGCGCACTACCGTCTTGTTCTGCCCACCGCCGCCGGATGCGGCCGGACCTGGGGCGGCGGGTTTTGCGGTAGTGGCGATGGTGGCGCCGGCTGCAGCGGGTGGCGGCGCGGGTTTTTTCTTTCCCCCGCCAAAAGAAGGTGACCAGGCGAAACCGATTCGCGGCGCAAAGTTTAGATCGCTGGTGATATTGTTCTGGCTCTCGTAACGCAACCCGGGCGAAATCGTAAAATTGGGGCGTAGCTTCCATTCGTCCTGGACATAGAATCCAATGTCCCTTTGGCTGACATTGACCTCGGGATTGCCGCCGGCGATAGAGAACTGCGTTGGGCCGCCACCGAGGCTCCTGATCTGTGCCGCGCTTAGACTCGAAAATACCAGCGTTCGCCGGTAGCGCTCCAGACTGCTGATAGCAATCGTTCCGCCGCCCGGAATGACCTGGTCATTTGCGTCGAGCACCGGGCCGGTGCCGCCACCGAAAGTGTAAGTGCCGCCAAAATTGGAAGGCGCAATACTTCGGACATCGACATACCGCAAGCGCCCACCGATCTTGAGGAAGTGATTACCCGAGGTCCAGGAAGTGAAGTTCTGCAACTCCGCGCGATTCTGCGTGTTCGACGCCGCCCCCACCTGCGAGCCGCCGCTGAAAAATGAGTCAGCCACATTCAGAGCGAACTGAGGAGTCAGCGCCGTCTGGCGAAAGTTACTGTGACTGATTTGTAAGCGAGTTTCGTTAATCGCTTTTTCACTCAGGATAGTGGTCTCAGTCATTTGCAACGTGTAGTTGCGGCGCGCTCCGCGATAGGCGCGCGAGGGCAAAGAGAAACCGCCGATACCCTGTCGCGCCTGAGATGCTTGGTTGTACTCGAAACTTGAAACCAGCGTGTGCTGCTTATTTATCTTCACATCCGCACGGCCAGTGAAGTTGGTAGAGACTTGAGGTGTGATTATCGTTTGATTAAATCGTACCGGCCGGTTCGTCAGCGGTTCCAGGATCGTAGCGTTGATAAGGGAATTAGTGTCGCTGGCATTGCGTCCGCCATTGATAGAGAAGGAGGCGCGTTTAGGTTTGATCGGGCCCGTCAGATTTCCGTTGAAAGAGCGCTGCTGAAAAGGCGCGCGGACGGCCGAATATGGATTGCGCGAATTGAGGCTCTCGTCATTAAAGAAGAAGCCGACCCCCCCATGCCATTTGTCGGAACCGGGCTGGGTAAAGATTTCTATGCCGCCCCACCCGGGAAATTCATTCTCGGCAGAGTATGGGTTCTGGTTAATTCGAACTTCGCGAATCGCTTCTTTCGGCGGTATTTGTCCGTTGGAAAACCCGTCCACCTTTATTTGCGGACCGTTTTCGCCCTGGGGCGGCCCGGCCAGCGCCTGCAACGCCGAGGCAAATGCATCCGGATCGGACGGCAGGGCTTCGAGCTCGCGTTCGCGCAAGACGACCGCATCAGCGTTTCTATCGGCATCAGTGCTGAGGCTTTTCTGATCCACAGTGACCGACTGTTCGACTGAGGCGACGTTCAGTTGGAAGTCAAAAGGCGTAGTGCGTCCGGCCCTGATCTCAATTTGTTTCTCTTCGAAGGCATCGAAGCCCTGAGCGACGACCGTCAGATCGTAAAACCCGGGCGCCAGAGATTTGAATTCAAAGCCCCCGTTCGCGTTCGTACTCGCCTTCTTCTGAGCACCCTTGGCGTCACGGAGAATGACGTTCGCGCCGACGATTAGACCGCCGGCCTGGTCAGTGACCGTGCCTTTGAGTGCGCCCGTGCTTTGTTGTCCGAGAGCTACTGGGGTGAGCAGTGCCAGCAGAACCATACAGGCGATAAGCTTTTTAAAAATATGAGGGATTGTGGGAGCTAACATATTGATCGAGAGCTTTCGGCGTTAATCAACCGGCGATGTCGAGAACTGATCGTTTACCCTAACCGTTACACTGCAAACGACCCGCCCGGTTTCAAAAAGATGCGCCCGGGTTTCTGAAGAGTATGAGGCGCCAACTCTGGGAGCAGGACGAAATGGCGGCGTAGCAGTAAGAACGTGGGCAAGCCCGCCTTCCTGACTGCGAGTAGCCGACTTTGAGTCAGACTTCCAAACCTTCAGGATTGAAGTTTAACTGGGAAAACTTGCTGTCAGGAAGGCGGGCTTGCCGCTCTTCCGCAGCCGAAGAAACTGTCTTACCGGTTTTCTCTCGCTCCCGTGCTCATGCCTTTCATGGGCATCGGCATGGGTAGTTTGCCATCGGCGCCGCTGGTCAGGGCGAGAAAGACGCGATCTTCGCGCAGCGAGTCGAAGACTACATCCACGCGCGCTTCCATCATCTCTTTCTCGCGCACGGCCCGAAACCTTTCGTATTGGAAGAAGTGTCGACGCAGCAAGGCGAGCGCCTTTTCCCGGTGGCCGTTCTGCGCGTAAATGCCGGCCAGGTTATATGAAGCAGGCAATAGGTCCACGTTCTCGCGGGCGATCTTCAACGCCTCGTCGCCGTGGCCATTGGCTGACATGAAGACAGCAGCAAAGACCAGGTTGTAAGGATCTTTCGGATCCATCGCCAGCGCGAGTTTCGTGTACTCGTCGCCTTTCACAAAGTCATGTTCGGAATTCCAATAGACGGCGAGGTTGCGATAAGCGAGGGCGAGCGGAAACTCGGGGACCGACTGTTCCATCAGCGCCAGGCCCTTTTTGAACTCGCCGTCGTGGATCGTCATCTTTCCCAGGCCATGCAGGGCCACGGCACGAGCCAAAGGATCGGCGGGCATGTTTAAGATCGCCTCGAACGAAGTCCGCGCTTTGGCCCAATCACCGATGTTGTGCCGGTAGTTTTCGCCGAGATAACGCAGCGGCGTCGGATCAGCTGGATCCATTAGGCGCGCCTGATTGTAAAGTTTATCAGCGGCCAGATACCTGCCATTCAGCTCGGCCATCAAGCCGCGTCGCATTGTTTGCGCAATACGCGCGCTGGCGGCCGCTTCGAAGATGGGAGCAACGGGAATGGCGCCAATCTCAGAGCCGAGTTTCTTCAATTCTTTGGCAGCGTCCTTCGCTTTGCCGGGGAACATGCATTTCTCGTTGGCCACAGACTGGAACAGCTTGACGGCCGCGTCTTTTTCACCGGCAGCTGCTTTGGCCCGCGCGTCTTTCAAGTGCGTGTCGAGCGCGGCCTCGCGTTGCTTGACTTCGCTCTGCACCAACTTTTCAACGTCGGCGACCTTAAGTTTGCCGGCCTGGTTTTCGATGCGATTGACCGGCGTGCCATCTGCCGTGGCTAAAACGGCAACCGGCGGCTTTGCCTCACCGACCAGTTTTTCTGCGTTGGGCGTCGAACCATCCGCCAGTTCCATGGAGACGCACTGCGACGCATACAATGACAGCGTGCGGGATTCAAGCAGGCTCGATTTCTTCAGCTCGTCAGCCGAGGCTGGAAACCAATATAGGACCAGGCCGGCAGCCGGCTTGTCAGCAGGCTTGCGAATTTTCCACGGCACATTGTAAACAACCGGCCCGCCCCCGCCCGCGCCATTGCCCGCTGATGAACTGCCACCACCACCGCCGCCGCCACCGCCACCGCAGGTGGCCCAAACAGGTGAAACTGAAAAGACGAGGGTGAGCAACAGCGCCAGGGATTTGTATAGGGGGTTTTTCATGGGCGAATTATATCCAGAGTAGGCAGGTGGGCCAAGAGTCACAAAGACCTCGGCGCCACAGGTTAACTACACAATGCGGCTTGCCGCAGCACAGTGCGGAAAGGCTACGCCTTTCCGGTCGGTTCGCTTCAAGTTCTTTGAGGCTACGCCTCCGAAAGAGGGCGGAGCCCTAATTCGACTAAGAATCTCAACGGTAAGGCAGAGCCTTACCGCACTGTGCTGCGGCGAAGCCGCGTTCAGAACTCACTCGCAGAGATCTCTTGCTTCCAAAGCTCTACGATGCCGACATCATTCCCCGCGTGGCCCTGCGGGAAGTTTTTCATGCAGGAACCTGGTCAGCAAACTATAGAGATGCCGCGTCGTGCCCGCTCCCTCATAGATGCCATGCGATCGGTTCGGGTACGGCATGATGGTAAACGGCTTATTGGCGGCTATCAGGGCATTGGTCAACGCTTCCGTCCCCTGATAGTGAACATTGTCGTCACCAGTTCCGTGCACGATTAGAAGTTGTCCCTTCAACTGGCCGGCAAAGGTAATGGGCGAGCTTTGCTTGTACTCTTCAGGATTATCCTGAGGCCGGCGGCAGTATCGTTCCTGGTAGATCGTATCGTAGTAACGGATGTCGGGAACAGGCGCGACAGACATCGCCATCTGGTACAAATCCGGGTAGCGGAAAATTGCGTTCAGGCTCGACGAACCCCCGCCGCTCCATCCCCAGATACCGATACGGCCGGCATCGACAAAGGGCCATTTGATAATGGCTTTGACGGCAGCGGCCTGGTCTCCGGAATTTCTGATGCCCATTCTCCGGTAGATTGATTTACGCCAAGCGCGGCCACGCGGCGCCGGGGTGCCGCGGTTGTCCACGCTCATCACGATGTAACCCTGCTGGGCCAGCATCTGGTGCCACATGAAATTACCGCCGGCCCAACTGTCGAGCACCGTTTGTCCCCACGGCTCGCCATAAACGTAAAAGAGGACCGGATAACGTTTGTGCGGATCGAAGTCCGGCGGCTTCAACATCCAGCCGTCCAGTTGCACGCCGTCGCCGATGTCCACGCGAAAGAACTCGGCCTGGGCCCGCTTGATCTTGTCTAAGCGATCCTGCAGTGGTTTGTTATCGATCAAAGTTCTCACTCGCGCGTGTTCCGGCAGCCTCACGATTTCAATATTGGGCGGCGTCCCGAACTTAGACGAAGTGTGAATCGCCAGATCGCTGCGCGGAGAAATTGTGTAGCTGTGGCTGCCGGCCTGGCTGGCGGGCGTTAGTCTCTCAGCCCGGCCATCGCCATTCAGGCGAACGCGAAACAGGTATCGTTGGGTAGGATTGTCCGGAGAGGCGGTGAAGTACAACCAACCACCGCGCTGGTCCACTCCGTCCACGCCGATGACATCGAAGTCCCCCGGCGTAATCTTCTTCACCTGCTTGCCATCGCGTGAGATGGAATAGATGTGCCGCCACCCATCGCGTTCACTGGCCCAGAGGAACGATTTCCCGCCATCGATCCACTCGACCTCTCCGCGGGCCAGGCCGCGCTTGTCCCAGTCAATATCGCCCCAGGCCACATCAACCCAGGCGTCATCTTTCTCAGTCATGATCGGGCGGACGTTCCCGGTGCGCGCATCGCCGAGCATTACGACATTGACGTTTTGCAGGCGGTTTAGCTGCTGAATGATGACTTCGTCCGAACTGGCCGCCCATTCCATTCGGGCCAGGTAGTGTTCCCGCTGATCTCCCGGAACATTGAACCAACGGGTTGGACCGCCGGCGGCGCTGAGCACGCCGACCCGGGCCGCCGAGTTCATCTCGCCGGCTTTCGGATAAGGGAAGGACGTGATCACTGGATAAAGTCCGGCGGTGTTATTAACCAGGAGCATTTCCTTCACACCTTCGGAATTGAGCTGCCAGTAGGCAATCTGCTTTCCATCAGGACTCCAGCGCCAGCCGTCGCGACAGAACAGTTCCTCCTCATAGACCCAATCGAACGTGCCATTAACGAGGTAGCGCGTGCCGTCGCTCGTCAATTGCGTGATGCGACTGTCGGAGAGGTTTTCCACGTAGATATTGTTTTCGCGGACGTAGCCGACGCGGGTGCCATCCGGCGAAAACTTTGCAAACATCAGCGTCGACGGTTTCGCGGCCCCGCCAAGTTTGTGCAGCTTCCATGTCTTCAAATCCACCACCCAGTAATCGCCGCGGGTGTTGCTACGCCAGACGCGTGCCGTATTTGTGAAAAGCAATAACTTCTGCCCGTCGGGGCTGACCTCAAATTCTTCGACGACCAGGGCCGCGGCCGCGCCCGGTGGCACCAGGTTCTCCGCTGAAATCAGAATTGTTCGCGCGCCGCTGGCGGCGTCATAGCGCACAATGTCCGGCGCCTCTCGCTTGCTTGCCGTAGGCTCAAGCGTCAAATAGCCGTTCCCATTCGCTTCCCACTGAACGGTGTTTAAGTTCTGCGCCTGATAGGTGAAGGCGGTTTCCAGCGACAGGAGCCCGGAACCAGTCTGGGCAGGCTGCTGTTGCGCTGCGAACTGCGCCGCCAACAGGATGACGAGCAGAAAACTTTGAACGAAGAAACGAACGGGTTTCATAAAGGTTATCCCTGGAATACGGTGGTGTGATTGATTAGGTGACTGCAAAAAGCAAGAACGGCAACGTGAGACGCTGCCGCTCTCTTAAAAGCATGGGAGTCCTCTCGACCACGCCCCGGGGTGAGTAAACTCAATGCCGCTAGTCTACTCTCATTGGGGCGAAAAGCGAAAAGGCGCGACGGCTTTGGGGCCGTCACGCCTTTTCTATGTGTGGTTACTGTCCTCACCCCAGCAACCACTAGACGGAAGGATTCACCAACCATCTGATTGTCGAAGACTATACACAAGACATTTACCATTGGCAAATCCACCCCCATCGGGGTGTGTTTTAAGTGCCCCAGAAAGGGGCAGCGCCTCAGACTTGACCTTCGATCCGCGTTACGGAAAGACCGAATCGTCAGTGGTAGCGACGGGGTCGAGTTCAGAAACATCCAGATCAATGTCCAGCGAGGCCGAGTGTTCCTGCACCCGGTTCTTCGGTTGAGTGACATGCATCAAGCGAGTCTCAGAACTCAACCAGACGCCTACTTCCTGGCCTTCCACTCCGCCAGCGATTTTTCAAGAGCCGTCGTATTGGCTTTGGCTTCTTTGCCCAGCACCAGAGCCCTTTCTCCGGCAGCGATGGCTTCGGCCGTCTTGCCCTGTTTGGCCAAAACGCCCGCTTTGGCCGACATGTTTTGGTAAGTTTCTTTTACTTTGATCGACTGTTCCAACCAGCGCCATGCTTCGGCAGTATCCGCACCCTCCGGATTCTGGAAGACGTAATTTGCAGCCTGCAGCGGAGTTCGCCAGTTGTCGGGCTTGGCAGCGGCGACGAGGGCGCGGGCTTTTGTTAGCGTCAGTGCTTTTACATCCTTAACTTCCACCGTGAAGGGAACCCGAACCTTTTCCCAACGCAGGTTGACCTGGGCGGAAGTGTCGTTGATGGGGTCAATCCAAAACTCCAGCCACTCTTTGTCGTGCGTGCCCCACTCCGGCTTGACCTTCACCCGCAAGGTGTCCTTCGCGGCATCATAGTTAAAACTGCCCCATTGATTTGCTACGCCGTTGAAGATGATGGTCCATTCGGTCTTCGTGGGGATGGTGTGCAGGCTGTAACTGCCGGCCGGAAGTTTCTGGCCATTGATCCAAACATCGTCAGTCACGATGAACTGGGTGGCCTCGTTGGCGCCCGTGCGCCACGCATGGCCCCAGGGAACGATTGGCGCGCCCTTGGGCCGCGCGGTCTGGTCGTCGAGGGTGGCCTCACCCTTTGCGGTTTGTTCCGGCAGGGGATCGCCCCAGATCGTCCGGCCGTGAACGCCGGGGCGACTGTAGTTGATCGTGATATCCGTGACGCCGATCGTCTGCATCACGCTGGCCCCCTGGCTGGGACGCGGCGAGCGGACCGCCGGCGGCGCCTGAGCGGAGGCGTATGAAACAGTGCCCAGCACTAACAGCAGCAAGGCGAACGTTAAAACGTAAAATCGTTTTGCGGAAATCATTTCTTGTCTCCTCTAATTTGAATATCCAAAACCGCGGCCGTTCTGGCCACACAAGGTCGCCACGCTTCTCAGCAGCGGTGAGGAAAGGGCCTTATTTGAATTCGTAGACTTCTGCACTGGTTGTCAGATTGGGATTCCAGCGTTCTGCTGCATCTATGGGAAACTTGAAGTGTGATTCTAGCAAATCAGGACCGAGCTTGCGCCGTTTAGTACGCACCGAGGAACGGATTGGTTTCGCGTCGTAGGAAGATACGCACGCCGAAAGGGTTCATGCTTTGTTGTTGCGCGCTTCACGCTAAAAGTGGCGCCGCACTGACTGGGCCCATCTGGAGCAACCCCATGATCAGACGCAGTTTTCCTGCCTTCCCACATTCATTTCGTCGCCGTGTCCATATCTTCGGATTTGTGTTTTGATTCCATTTCGCTGGCACAGTGCCACCGGTCCCAGTAGCGACCGTATTACACGTTAAGTCGTTTTTCAGGGAAACTGGTTTCGTGAATTCACACGAACCCATAACTGATTCGATCATCCGCATTCGCGGTGAAATCGAAAACTACCGGCCTGCGTTACCTGAGGTGAAACCCGAGCGGTGTGAAGTCAGCGGTGCATGGCCTATAATCTCAAGTCATGGACAACAAAGATCCGCTGGCAACCTCCGCGTTGCCGGAGATCGAAGACACTGGGGAAATTAATCCACAAATCAGGCCTGATCCGGATCATGAGGAGCCGGCGCGAATGCGCCTGATTCTCGTGGTCGATGACTCTGCCGATCATCTGGCGATGTTGAGTCTGGATTTACAGCAAGAGGGCTACCGGGTTGTGACCGCGACTAACGGCGAGGAAGCAGTTTCAGTCGCGACGTCCACGCAGCCGGATTTGATCTTAATGGATATTAGTATGCCCACCCTGGATGGGTTGGGCGCGACGCGTAGGATGCGCGAGAACGGCGCGCTCCGGGTAATACCGATCGTCGCCGTGACGGCCTTCGGCACCGAGGGTTTCCAGCGAGCCGCTTATGATGCCGGCGTCGCAGGTTATCTGACAAAACCGATCGACTTCGACCGCCTGCATCAACTGGTCGCCAGACTCCTCGGCCCCGCCGGCCAGAGTGATGAAGCACTTTCCGACCGGCTCCGCTGAAGCGCGAAGTTAGCTACCCACCAATTCTTCTTCCGGCTTTCCTAAGAAATTAGACGGCTCAACTATCTTGCCCGCGATAGCGGAGGCGGCTACCACGTAAGGTGAAGCGAGGTAGAGTTTGCCGGGGCCGCTGCGGCCGGGGAAGTTTCGGTTTTGGGCGCTGACGGTGACGGTCTCGGCGGAGGGGGAAGCGCCGGGGCCGGCGTTGATGCAGGCGCCGCAACTGGGATCAATTAACTCCGCGCCGGCGCGTTCGAAAATTTCGATGTAGCCACGATCGCGCGCGTACTGTTTGATCTTCTGCGATCCGAATTGCAGATACAGATGGACCCCGGGAGCGACCCGCTTACCCTGCGCAAGTGCACTTTCGAGGACTTCTGCGTACATGTCCATGTCGGCCATCTTGCCGCCCGTGCAACTGCCGCCGTAGGCAGCGTCTATGCGAATCTCTTGCTCCAGTTCGTCGATGGGAATGCCGTTGCGCGGATCGCCGGGCAACGCCACCATGGGCCGAATCTCATCCAGATCGATTTCAAACACAGCCGCATACTCAGCATCAGGATCGCTGTAAGTGAAACCCTTGCGCACATCCTCCGGATCCAGGTCGCGCATCTTCACGATGTAAGCCAGGGTGTGCTCGTCGGGTTCAATAATTCCCGTTGTGCCGCCGGCCTCGACGGACATGTTCGTAAGCGTCGCGCGTTCGTCCATCGGCCAGTTGCGCAGATCCTCGCCGGCAAACTCCAGCACTTTGCCGATGCCCTTGCTGGTCTTCATATAGTCGCTGGCCAGAATTACCAGCATCACATCTTTGGCCGTGACATCGGGACGCTTGGTTCCTTTTAAAACGTAGCGAACCGTTTCGGGCACGCGAATGCGAATATCTTTCGTGTACCAGGCGTTCGCCATGTCGGTCGAGCCCACGCCGAAGGCAAAACAACCGAGCACACCCGCCATGCAAGTGTGCGAATCGGTGCCGATGACCACCTGTCCCGGCAGAGCGAGATCCTCGACCACGGCGTTATGGCAGATTGCTTCGGAACCGCCTTGCGGATTTTCGCCGTAAAGACGAATGCCCTGCTTCGCAGTAAAGTCCGCCTGCGTCGTGGCCAGGCCATCGGCCTTTTCCAGCAGGCCCATTTCGCGGTGTTTGGGCGACATCACTTTGCTGAGGAAGGTCAGGTGATCGCGAAAGGCGAAAACTGATTCCGCTTCCGACACGCGCGCCTCAGGGCCCAGCGCCTGCTTGAAAAGCGATTCCGCCATCGGCGTTACGTATTCATGGGAGAAGCGGACGTCGGCTACTGCAAAGAGAGAGTCGCCGGGCTTAACCGATGCGACGCCGACCTGACCGGCCGAAACAAATGCATGACGGGCGATGATTTTTTCGACGATCGTCATCGGGCGCACTGGTCGCTCTGCTTTTTCCAGCGCCTTCATGACGACCCTTTGAAAGGCGGGATCGCGCACTTCGTCTTTACTGAGTTGTCCAACTTCGGTCAATTGCTGCAGAAATGGCGCGGCCTCAAGCGGCGGTGGCGAAACTTCGCCAGCCAGCCGCGCTTTGTTGTAATTGAAGAGGCCGCCGTATTCGACGATGTCCTGCGAAATCGGATCCAGCCCGGTCGTGAATTCAGCCAGAGGAATTGCTTCGCCTTTGCGAATGCGGCCAATCAAACCAAAATCGTTAGAGGTCAGCAGGCCGATGTTCTGGGAATTCTGTCCATAGATCTTTTCGATGCTCTTTGCGATTACCAGCTGGATGCCGGCTGACTTTTCGGCATACGGCGCAGTTTCTCTTGATGAGCCACAGCCTTTGGAGAGTCCGGAAACAACCACTGCAAAGCCGCCGTTCTTTACTTCATCCTTCTGCACTGCGCCTTCGCGCATGCCGACATAGACGTATTGGCCCAACGTCTCGTCGTAATAGAAACAGACCCAGCCCGGCGTGATCTCATCGGTCGAGATGTTGCTCATGAGCGGCAGATCGTCGTTCAAAGCTCTCGCCGCGAGCTCGGCTTCGAGCTGCTCGCGCTCTTCACCTACCGCTTCCAGTTGCCGGCGAATGAGGGAGGTATCTTCAGTTAGGAACAGGATGCGGCCGGTGAATTTAATGCGGCCGGCTTGTTTGGAGATCGAGCCCGTAGTCATTAGTCATCCTTCGCGAGTTTTGAATTGCAATTTGTATCGATGACCAATTATAACCTCTGCACGTGAAAACGCTGAGCCGGACTGGAAAGTTAATCGCTGGCGTTGCGCGGCTCTGCCGTCTGATGTGCGGAAAGGCTTGGCCTTTCCGGAAGTAGGCACTGTCTTCAGGGGCTACGCCCCGGAGTCAGGGCGCAGCCCCAATCATTCAGTGTCGCGTACTGAAGGCCACAGGCCTTCCGCACATCAGGCAGCAAAGCCGAAGCAACTTCAAACTTCCATCGGAGCAATACATGAGAATCAGAACCTTCTTACTTGTTTTCCTCTGTCTATCCTGGCTTAGTTCAGGAGCCGCGCAACAGTCTGTGGACAGCCTGATCGATCGCGACATCTCGTCATTGGTTGCCACGTACAAGGTCCTGCACGCGGCGCCGGAGCTGTCGCGCCAGGAGCAAAAGACGGCCGCCTTCTTCGCCGGGCAATTGCGAACCTTCGGCTACACCGTAACTGAAGGCATCGGCAAATATGATGATTCCGCATTCACTTCTTACGGAGTGGTGGCGGTACTGAAGAACGGACCTGGCCCTACCGTGCTGGTCCGAACCGACCTGGATGCCCTCCCGGTGAACGAGAAAACCGGACTGCCCTATGCCAGCACGGTAAAGTCAAAAAACGACGCGGGCGAAGAGGTGGGCGTGATGCATGCCTGCGGACATGATATTCACATCACCAACATGCTGGGCACGGCGCGAGTGCTGGCCGAATTGAAACAGCAATGGAGCGGCACGCTGATGATCATTGGCCAGCCGGCGGAAGAAGTGGGCGCCGGCGCCAGGGCAATGTTACGCGACGGCCTTTATGAGAGGTTCCCGCGGCCCGACTTCTCCATTGCGCTGCATGACAGTTCTGAGCTGGAAGCCGGCAAAGTCGGATATACGTCCGGCTACGCCATGGCGAGTTCTACCTCAGTCGATGTGAAGATACGCGGCGTCGGCGGTCATGGAGCGAAGCCGGAAAGCACGAAAGATCCGATCGTCATGGCCGCGGAAATCGTTCTGGCGTTGCAGACGATCGCCAGCCGCGAACGATCGCCTGTCGATCCGGTAGTGGTGACCGTGGGCTCAATTCACGGCGGCAGCAAGCACAACATCATTCCCGACGAAGTTAATTTGCAGCTCAGCGTGCGCGCTTACAAGGAAGATGTGCGTCTCAAGATCCTGGCGTCAATTGAGCGCATCGCCAAAGGCATCGCGATGGCGGCCGGCGTGCCCGAGGAGTTAGCGCCCATCGTGAAAGTCAGTGGCACTCAGGTGACTCCCGCAACCTACAACGACCCGAAGCTAACGGAACGCCTTGCGTCCGCCTTTAAGAAAACGCTCGGTGAGGACAACGTTGTGCTGGTTCCTCCAGCGATGGTGAGTGAGGACTTTGGCGCCTTCAGCATGCAGCAATCGATTCCCTCCACAATGTTCTGGCTCGGTGCGGTCGATCCGGCCAAAGTGAAACAAAGCAAAGAGACCGGCGCCCAATTACCATCATTACACTCGGCCCTCTTCGCGCCAGCGCCGGGACCCACGCTCCGCACCGGAATCAAAGCGATGAGTGCAGCGGTGCTGGAGCTGATGAAGAAGTGAAGTGAGATTTCGTGGATCGTATGACTCCGATTCGTTAGGGCACGATTCACGAAATTACTCGAAACCCACGAAAGCCGGCTGTCATTCGAGGTAGCCTCTCTATCAGCGCCGCACTCTCAACCAATGACCTTCACAGATCCTCTTACGGTCAAAATCGCTGATTTTCTCAATGGAATCGGCATCGAAGTCTTATCTGCGTCTTTCGCGGAGGAGACTTTTCTGCCGGGAATCATGGTAGAGAACGGCCGCCTGCTGGTGGACGAATCGAAGCTCAAGTTTCCCGGCGACATGTTGCATGAGGCGGGACACCTGGCCGTCGCGCCCCGAGAGTTACGCAGCTCCCTGAGCGGTGAAGTGAATCTGAAGGGAGAGATTATGAACGCGATTGAGTCGCAGGCCATGGCCTGGTCCTATGCCGCGTTGCTGCACCTCGAGTTAAAACCCAAAATCGTTTTTCACGAAGGTGGCTATAGAGGGCTATCAAAGAGATTGCTAATCAACTTTGAGCTGGGAGTTTATCTCGGAGCGAATGGGCTGGAGAAAGCGGGGATGACCGCCACAGGTGAAGCTGCTGCCGCGTTGGGTATGGCGCCATATCGACACATGTTGAAGTGGGTGCGCGATTGAGCGCGGTCATCTCGACGAGCGATTAAGTTACGCGAAATCGTTCTCATCTCACTTGAACCATCGTGCAAACATTCCGCCGCCGCGCTTGCGCTATAATCAACTTCATTCGTAAAGCAAATCAAAGATGACACAGGAAACTGTTCTGAACACGCCGTATGGCGGACGGCTGATCAATCTGCTGGTGGCGCCGAAAGAATGTGCGGAGCTACAGGCGCGGGCGGCTGCGCTCCCTCGTTTACGAATCTCACCACGGAATGCATGCGATTTGGAGTTACTGGCCACGGGCGGCTTTTCTCCGCTCGATCGTTTTATGGGCGCGGCTGACTACACACGAGTGCTGGAAGAGATGCGCCTGGCCAATGGCCCGCTCTTTTCCATCCCGATCACTTTGCCGTGCGATGCCTTGCCCGGCTTGGCATTAGACCGGGAGATCGCCCTGGCTGACGCGCAAAATGAGTTGCTGGCTGTGATGCGCGTGGAAGAGATCTTTGCTTGGGACAAGGAAAAAGAAGCGCGCCTCGCTTACGGCAGCGAGGATCCGCGTCATCCGCTGGTGGCGGAGATGAATTCGTGGGGCCGTTCGATGATCTCCGGCCCGCTTAGCGTGGTGAAGCTGCCGAGTCATTATGATTTTCGCTCGCTTCGTTTGACACCGCAGCAAGTGCGACGGCAATTGAGGAAGATGGGGCGCGCAAATGTCGTCGCCTTTCAGACCCGTAACCCGCTGCATCGGGCCCATGAAGAAATGATGCGCCGAGCCTCCCGCGAAGTGGATGGCACGCTCCTCCTGCATCCGGTGGTGGGCTTGACCAAACCGGGAGACATCGATCACTTCACGCGCGTGCGTACTTACAAATCTATGGTGGACCACTTTGCCGATCCTGATCGCATCATGCTTTCCCTGCTGCCCCTGGCGATGCGCATGGCCGGACCGCGAGAGGCGCTCTGGCATGCGCTTATTCGTCGTAATTTTGGGGCCAGCCATTTGATAGTGGGACGCGATCACGCGAGTCCGGGGTTGGACTCCACTGGCGAGCCCTTTTATGGCCCATATGCGGCGCAGGATCTCCTTGCCGAACACAGCGCGGAGCTGGGGGTGCAACTCGTGCGCTTCTCAGAGCTGGCTTACTTTCCCGCTGACGATCGGTACGAAGAGGTTTCAGCCGTGACGGCGAAAGATGCGGTGTCGCTTTCCGCCACTAACATCCGAGAGAATTACTTGCAGCAAGGACTGCCGGTTCCCGCGTGGTACATGAGACCTGAGGTGTCCTCCATTCTGGCTCAGACATCTCCGCCGCGGCATCAGCAGGGCTTTTGTGTTTGGTTTACCGGGTTGGGCGCGGCGGGGAAAAGTACGACTGCGGAGATCTTGACGGTGAAACTTCTGGAAACGGGCCGCCGCGTGACGGTGCTGGATGGCGACGTGGTGCGCACCCACCTCTCCAAAGGATTGGGGTTCAGCAAAGAAGATCGCGATACAAACATCCGGCGCATCGGTTTTGTGGCCGCGGAGATTGCGCGCCATGGCGGGGCTGTGATTTGTGCTGCTGTCAGCCCGCACCGGGCCACGCGTAATGAGTGTCGCGCGATGATCGGGGACGAACGGTTCATGGAAGTGTTTGTGAATACGCCTTTGGATGTTTGCGAGCAACGCGACACCAAAGGAATTTATCAACAGGCGCGGGCCGGCAGAATGCAGCATGTCACCGGCATCGATGACATCTATGAAGCCCCGGTGCAGCCGGAGGTGGAACTGGAAACCGTGGTGTCCGGCGCCGAGGAAAACGCGGCCCGTGTTTTTGGTTACCTGGTTGAGAAGGGGTTCATCCGGCCGCAATAGCACACGATTATCCATTTGTAGGGGCGGCACTCCGTGGCCGCGCCCTTCGTGACGCTGCGAGATGTTCCCAAGGGGGCGGCCACGGAGTGCCGCCCCTACAAACCGGTTCGACTTGAACCCTCACCTGTTTTAGACTTTGGTCCGCTGTCTTGCCTAAACTATGAATTCTGCCGCACCGAAGTTTTCCATCATTGTTCCCGCGTACAACGAGCAGGAGTTACTGCCGCGCTTGCTGCAGTCGATTGAGGTGGCGCGAGAAAATTATTCGGGTGGAGCGGACGCGATTGAGGTGATCGTCGCTGACAACGATTCCACTGACGGCACAGCCACGCTGGCTACGGCGCACGGCGCCAAAGTAGCGCGGGTCAGCAAGCGGCGCATCGGCGCTGTGCGAAATGGCGGCGCGCAGATCGCGCAAGGCGAAATCCTTTGTTTTAGTGATGCTGACTCAGCAATACATCCCGACACTTTTAAGGCGGTGGAGGACGCGCTGAATAGCGGAAAGTTTGTGGCCGGCACCACTGGCCTGAGGATGGAGCGAAACTCGCCCGGGCTTCTTTTCACCTGGGGCATGCTGATGATCGTCTCGTATTTTACAAAGATCGAGGCCGGCGTCGTTTTTTGTAAGCGCGCAGACTTCGAGGCGATTGGCGGCTACAACGAAGAGCAGTTGTACGGCGAGGACATCAATTTCCTGTTGGCCATGCGCAGCCTGGGTCGCACGCGACGGCAACGGCTGACACGTCTGCGTGGGGTGCGCGCGTTGGGATCGACGCGGAAGTTCGATCAGTTTGGTGATTGGCATTTCTTAATGATGGCGCGACAGGGATTGAAGAGCTGCATCACCTGGAACTGGAACGACGAGAAATTTGCGTCGCGCTACTGGTACGACTCGGGAAGGTAGTTCTGGCCAGGAGCAGTCGGCAGGAGCAGTCAGCAGGAGCAGACGGCAGGAGCAGACGGCAGGAGCAGGTGTCGTCCTGCCTGCTGCTCCTGCCAACTGCTCCTGGCTTCCCACTCGGACTCACGATAGAATCCCGGTCTCCAACCAGGGCGGGCATTCACATCATTCGAGAAGGATGAGGCATCTATGAGTTCAGATATCAACCGGCGTTTGCAGCGGGCCCGCAGCTTTATCGACGAATACTATGACTTGCCACTGAACTTAACCCAGATTTCACGGCATGCCTGCCTCTCGCGTTACCATTTTCTGCGCCTCTTCCGGAATGAGTTCGCCACCACGCCGCATCAATACTTGACGCGGCGGCGCATCGAAAAAGCAAAAGAACTGCTGGTGGCCGGTCGCCTAAGTGTGACGGACGTATGTTTCGAAGTGGGCTTTGAAAGTCTGGGATCCTTTAGCACCCTTTTTCGCCGTCAGGTCGGCGACGCACCAGTCAGCTATCGTGAACGGCAAAAGTCACTGCGCAAGGTGCCGGGGTGTTTCCTGCAAATGTACGGGCTGCAGCCGGACTCCAAGTAAGCAAATTTCAGTTTCCGGTCAGTGGTCCATAAAAGGGCGCGCCCGCGCCTTTAGCAATTTTCGAGAAGCCAGTTTCCGTCAAAACCTCATATGCTCTGTCGAAATCTGACGGAGGGAAGCAAAATCATGATCACAAAAATGTCGCACGTGCTGATTTGGGTGAAGAACCAGCAGGAGGCGCTGGAGTTCTACCGGGACAAGTTGGGTTTTGAGGTCGATACCGACGCCGCGATGGGCCCGGATTTTCGCTGGCTCACCATGCGCATCAAAACCCAGCCGGGCTTTGAAATAATCCTGATGGAGCCGAAGGCGGGGATGATGCTCGACGAAGAGTCCGCGGCCCAACTGCGGGCGTTGGTCGACAAAGGAGTATTAGGCGGCGGCGTCTTTGAGACAGACGATGTCTTTAAGACTTACGAAGAATTACAAGCCAACGGCGTCGAGTTCAAAGGTCCGCCAACCACGCAGTCGTGGGGCACGGCCACCGTGATGAAGGACAACTCCGGTAACTGGTTCAGTCTGGGTCAGGAGAAAGAGGAACAGGTTTCCTGATTCTGACATTGCCGCTGGCGCCGAGCAATGGAGCGGCCCGCGTTGCTCCGCGATCGATAGTATCGACAGAACCCGAGGAACTGTTATGCCAAAGACCGCAACCAAGACTGCCAGGAAATCGATCTACGGCGTTCATCCCGGCGTGGCCATGACGGTTAAATGGATCGCTGAACTAAAGCAGAAGACCGGCCGCACAGTTGAAGAGTGGGTGGCGCTGGTAAAGAAAGAAGGCCCGCCAACTGAGCAGGAGCGCCGCGACTGGTTCAAACAAATCCATGGACTGGGAACAAACTCCGCCTGGTGGCTGGCTGAGCGTTCGTTTGGTAAAGGCGAAGAAGTAGGCGATCCCGATGAGTACCTACGGGCCGCTGAGAAGTACGTCGAAGAAATGTTCTCGGGGAAGAAGGCCGCCCTGCGACCGCTCTATGACAAGTTGTTGCAGCTCGGCTTGAAGACCGGGAAAGACGTGAAGGCTTGTCCCTGCCAGACGATCGTGCCGCTCTATCGCAAACACGTCTTTGCCCAGATTAAACCCACCACGCAGACACGCATCGATCTCGGGTTTGCCCTCGGCGATATGAAGACGCCGAAACGCCTGATTGATACCGGCGGCTGGGTGAAAAAAGATCGCATCACTCATCGCATCGAAATCACTTCAGTAAAAGATATCGACGACGATGTGAAGCACTGGTTGAAAGTCGCCCACGATCGCGATGAGTAACGGCTCTGCCGTAGGGATGCCGTAGGGGAGTCGAAAATGGTAACGACAGCCAAAAAGACATCTAAAGCCGCCGCGCCGCGCATGAGCGATGAGGCCGTCAAGGCCAAGACCGGCAAAGACTGGGCCGGGTGGTTCAAGATATTGGACCAGGGCGGCGCGCAGAAGATGAGTCACCAGGAAATCGTCGCCTTGCTGAGCAGCAAACATAGCGTCGGTCCGTGGTGGCAACAAATGGTGACGGTGACTTACGAGCAAGCGCGGGGCTTGCGCGCGATACATGAGAAACCCGGAGGTTATGAGATCAGCGTCAGCCGCACCATAGCCGTACCAGTCAGCAAAGTCTTCAAAGCCTGGCAGAACGCAAAGACGGGGGGGCGCTGGATCTCAGAACCAGGAGCGTCAGCGACCGGCTCGCCTCTGGTTATTCGCAAAGCCACTGCCAATAAATCTCTCCGCCTCACCTGGACCGACGGCAAAACAATTGTCGGGGTTGCGTTCCTTGCCAAAGGCACAGGAAAGTCCCAAGTCGTTGCCCAGCACAGCAAATTACCCGATGCCAAAGCCGCCGCGCGCCTAAAAAAGTTTTGGGCCGGTGCGCTTGATCGGCTTAAGGAATTAATGGAGTCATAATGATTCCCTGCAAGCAGGTCCGACCAAATTTACCTATGCATCATTG
>JAWVFI010000056.1:0-7306 GCA_033856235.1 Blastocatellia bacterium
AACAGCTCGAATTGGAGTTATTTCTGGCGGACGGAACAGCCTACCCGCACAAGGGGCGCTTCTTCATTGCGGATCGTCAGGTCGATCCGAAGACGGGAGCGATTAGTCTTGCGGGACTCTTTGCGAATCCCGGCAATACGCTGCGGCCCGGGCAGTATGCCCGAGTCCGCGCGGCGACCAGCACGCAGACGGGCGCTCTGCTCGTCCCACAGCGCGCCGTCACCGAATTGCAGGGCAGCTACCGCGTCGCAGTCGTCGGCAGCGATAACAAGGTGAGCATACGACCTGTCACGCTCGGCCCCCAGGTTGGGCCGATGTGGATTATTCAAGACGGTTTGAAACCCGGCGAAACGGTAGTGGCTACGGGCACGCAAAAAGTTACACAGGGAATGACGGTTAATCCTAAACCCTTTACCGCGACAGCGAGCGACAACTCAAATACGGCGTCCGGTCAATGAGACTTGGCGGTTCCTTGAGACGGCCAGCGACCTTCAACCGCGCGGGTACGAATGGTGGTGAGCAGTGATCTCAAACTTCTTCATAAACCGCCCGATCTTCGCGATGGTAATCGCCGTCGTGATCGTCATACTGGGTGTCTTGGCGTTGCTCGGCCTGCCGCTCGCGCAGTTCCCGCAGATCGTGCCGCCGCAGATCAACGTCTCAGCGACTTACACCGGGGCCGACGCCCTCACCATCGAGCAATCGGTTTCCACGCCCATCGAGCAACAGGTCAGCGGCGTCCCGGGCATGCTCTATATGCTCTCGACCAACGCTAATGCAGGCACGGAAAGCCTGTCCGTCACCTTTGACATCAGTACCGATCCAAACCTCGACCAGGTGAACGTGCAGAATCGAGTATCACAAGCCTTGTCCAGTTTGCCCACGGACGTCAGCCAGTATGGAGTTACTATCCGCCAATCGACCGGGAGTCCCATGTTGCTGATCTCGCTCTATTCACCTCACAAGAGCTATGACTCGCTGTTTCTCGCAAACTATAACAACATCAATGTGGTGGACGCGCTCTTCCGTGTTCCGGGCGTAGGCGATGTGACTGTTTTTGGTTCCACCGGATACGCGATGCGCGTCTGGGTCAACCCGGACGTGCTGGCCAAGCTGGGCATCTCCGTGACCGACATAGCTAATGCGGTTCGACAGCAGAGCACCGTCAACCCTTCAGGGCAGGTGGGCGCGGAGCCAGCCCCGACCGGCAAGGAGATGACCTACACGGTCCGTTCGCAGGGACGCCTTCAGACGCCGGAAGAGTTCGGTCAGATTGTCGTATTGGAGAAACCGGATGGATCGATTGTGCGACTGAAGGATGTCGCGCGAATCGAACTCGGCGGACAAAGTTATGCCCAGAGGTCGCGCTTAGGAGGTCAACCTTCTTCCACCATCGGAGTTTTCCAGGCTCCCGGCTCGAACGCGTTGGCTGTGGTTAACGGCGTCAAGGCGGCGATGGCCCAACTGAAGACGCGGTTCCCTGACGACATCGATTACGCGGTCACTCTTGATACGACGCAGGCGGTGACGGAAGGCATCAGGGAGATCGTGATAACTTTGATTATCGCTGTCGTCCTCGTCATCCTTGTCGTCTATCTCTTTTTGCAGAACTGGCGCGCGACGCTGATTCCGATGATCGCCGTGCCGGTGTCGCTCATTGGTACCTTCGCCGTTTTCCCGCTTCTTGGTTTTTCGATTAACACGTTGTCGCTATTTGGTCTGGTGTTAGCCATCGGTCTGGTCGTGGATGATGCGATTGTTGTCGTGGAAGCAGTTGAGCATCACATTGAGGAGGGATTAAGCCCACACGACGCGACACTCCAGGCGATGAAAGAGGTCTCAGGCCCTGTGGTAGCGATAGCACTGATACTCTCGTCTGTGTTTCTGCCAATCGGGTTGATGGGCGGGATACAGGGGAGCTTGAATAAACAGTTCGCGTTTACCATCGCCATCTCCGTGCTGTTGTCGGCCTTCAATGCGCTGACGCTCTCGCCAGCCCTGGCCGCCTTGCTTCTCAGGCCGCGAAAAGAGTCGAAGGGTATATTCGCCCGCGTCTTCGGCGTCTTCAACCGTTTGTTCGACAAAGCGACGCGCGGCTACGTCAACTTAAGCCACGCCCTGGTCCGAAAAGCCATCGTCGCCATTCTGATTCTTGTCGGCTTTGCCGTGGCTTCCGGCCTTCTCGGTTACAGGCTTCCCACCAGCTTCCTGCCGACAGAGGACTACGGCTACATGTATGTGAATGTTCAGCTCCCGCCGGCAGCATCCATGGAGCGGACCGATCAGGCGTTGAAAAAAGTGGAAGCGATTCTCGCCAGGACGGCGGGGGTTCAGTATTACACCACGATCAGCGGGTTCAGCAATCTATCTCGCGTCTCGGCCAGCTATCAGGGTTTCTTCTTTATCGCGCTCAAACCGTGGGCCGAGCGCACCACCACCGCGCTACAGGTGCAGGGCATCGCGGACACTTTGAACAGGGAGATGGCGGCGCAGGTGCCGGAGGCGAACTGCATCGCGTTACTGCCGCCCGCGATTCCGGGGTTAGGCAATGCGGGCGGATTCTCGATGTACATTCAGGATCGCAGTGGCGGCACGGTTGAGTTCCTCGATCAGAATCTGCAAAATTTTCTCGCCGCGGCGCGCAAGCGCCCCGAGCTGGCGAATGTCACCTCACAGTTCAACTCCTCTGTGCCACAAATCTATGCCGACGTGGACCGCGACAAAGTGTTGAAACAAGGCGTGGCCATCAGCGACGTGTACCAGACGCTGCAAGCATACCTCGGCGGGCTATACCTTAATCAGTTTAATCGCTTCGGTCGGCAATGGCGGGTCTTCCTGCAAGGGGAAGGAATGGAACGCATGAGCGAAGCGGACATCAAGGGTTATTACGTGCGGAACAATAGCGGCCAGATGGTTCCGCTCTCGGCGCTCCTGACGACGCGCCAGATCACAGGCCCCGAATATACTAACCGCTTTAATCTCTACCGTTCCGCTCAGGTAATCGGGTCAGCCGCGCCGGGCTACAGTTCGGGCCAGGCGTTAGCCGCCCTTGACGAAGTCGCCAAGCAAACGTTGCCGCCCGAGATGGGCGATGACTGGGCCGATCTCTCTTACCAGGAGATGAAGGCGTCGGGCAACGCAACCACTACGTTCGCGCTTTCCCTGGTCTTCGTGTTCCTCATCCTGGCGGCACTCTACGAGAGTTGGTCGCTCCCGTTTTCGGTTCTGCTTTCGATACCGGTCGCGGTCCTCGGCGCTTTTACGGGTCTGCTGCTGCGCGGCTACGACTTAGACGTGTACTCACAGATCGGTCTGATCGTGCTCATCGGGCTGTCCGCGAAGAACGCGATCCTGATCGTCGAGTTCGCTAGGGACGAAATGGCGAAAGGCCGCAACCTTCTCGATGCGACTCTCGAAGGAGCGCGTCTGCGTCTGCGACCGATCCTGATGACTTCCTTCGCCTTCATTATGGGCTGCGTGCCGCTGTGGATCGCATCCGGCTCAGGCGCTTCGGGGCGGCGCATCCTGGGCACCGTCGTCATCGTCGGTATGCTCGCCGCAACAGGCATCGCCATCTTTCTGATCCCCGCGATCTTTTATCTAGTGGAGAATTTTTCAATGAGGTTCGGCAGGAAGCACGCGGCGCAAGCCAGCTCGACGGAGCCAGCAGCAGCGGCAGGAGATTAAGACGGTGAGTCAGGGAAGAGCCATGAGAAAAAGGTTAGTCACCGCGTTGCTGATCGGTTGTTTCTTGAGCGGCAGCGTCGCGGGGCAAAAGAAATATGAGCGGCCCGAGGTGAAAGGGCCGGATACATTTCGCGGAAGCGACGCGGTCGCCTCGACAGATGCTAATTCAATCGGTGATTTGAAATGGTTCGAGGTATTCAAAGACGCGGAGCTACAGAAACTGATCCGCACGGCGATGGCGCAGAATTACGACCTGCGTCTGGCCGTCGCACGCATCAACGCGGCGCGCGCCAACCTCGGCCTCGCAAGATCAAATCAATTCCCGCAGTTTGACGTAGGCGCTGACCTGACCACGACCCGCACTTCCGCCAACAACGGGGCGAGTGCTTCCAGTCAGGGCGGGCGCAAGCGCTCGTTTGGGGAACTGTTCCTGGGCCTTCTCAGTTTTGAGCTTGATGTCTGGGGACGACTGCGTCAGCAAACCAAGGCCGCGCGGGCTCAACTGAGGTCATCAGAAGAAGACCTCAAGACTGTGACCAACATCATCGTGAGTGACGTCGCAACAGGTTATTTCAACCTGCTTGAGTTAGATATGGAACTAGACATCGCAAAACGCACGTTGGCTGTTCGACAGGAATCGCTGCGCCTTATCACGGCACGCCAGCAGGGCGGTCTCGCCACCATGTTAGACGTGCGCCAGGCGGAGGAGTTGGTCTACCAGGCATCTCAAACTATCCCAGACACCGAGCGTTTGATCGAACAGACCGAGAACCAGATCAGTTTATTGCTGGGCAACAATCCTGGGCCGATACCGCGCGGCACTCCCTTGACCGAGCAACAGGAGCTGCCCGTTGTGCCCGCGGGCTTGCCCTCTTCGCTGCTTGAGCGACGCCCGGATATCAGGTCTGCGGAACAGCTTCTGATTTCCGAATACGCTCTCGTCGCTGCTGCGAAGGCAGCTTACTTCCCCCGCATCAGCCTGACGGGAATTTTGGGGTTTCAAAGCGATTCGCTGTCGAATTTGTTTAGCGGTCCGAGTAGAGCCTGGACTTTCATTCCCCAGCTTACTCAACCGATCTTTACCGCCGGTCGCCTTAAGTCGAATGTTAACTTCCAAAAGGCACAACGCGAGTACGCACTCGCTCAGTATCAACAAACCATCCAGACGGCATTTGGTGATGTGTCTAACGCTTTGGTTCAGTATCGCCGGGTTCGAGAAATTCGCGCTCAGCAGGAATTGCTGGTTAGTTCCTTGCGGGATGCCTCGCGCCTGGCCCATTTGAGGTATGAGGGAGGAGTAGACACACTGCTCAACGCTTTGTTTGCTGACACATCGCTATTCAACGCTGAACTGAATCTGGCGCAAACGAAACGTAACGAGCTGCTTTCCTTGGTGCAGCTCTACAAAGCACTTGGCGGCGGCTGGCAGCAGTAAGCCCGACCCTTCAAGGGAGAAAAAGCTTGATTGTCTTTTTCGTTTGCGAGCGTCACAATTGAAGGAAAGGGGCAGATGATGAAAGTAGGATTCATTGGTCTTGGAAATATGGGATCGGCTATCGCCCGCAACCTGATCAAAGCGGGACACTCGCTCGGTGTTTACAACCGGACGCGAAGCCGTGCCGAGGCGTTCGCGTCATTGGGTGCGAGGGTTGCCGAAACACCCGCCGAAGCTGCCGCCGCGGAGGTGCTTATCACCATGCTGGCGGACGATGCAGCAGTGGAAGGTGTCATCTTCTCACCGGGCAATGCCATTGACGCTCTTCCAGCTGGTGCCGTTCATATTTCCATGAGCACGATCAGCATAGAGTTGTCGCGTCGGTTGGCCGAAAGCCATCGCGCCAGGCAGCAACACTATCTGGCTGCGCCGGTGTTCGGTCGGCCTGACGCCGCAGCCGCCGCGAAGCTGTTCATTGTTGCCGCTGGCCCAGCCGAACAGCTCGAACGCTGCCGACCTCTTTTCGATGCGGTGGGGCAGAAGACATTCATCGTCGGCGAGGAAGCTCAGGCTGCCAACGTCGTCAAGCTGGCCGGGAATTTCCTCATCACAACGGTGATCGAAAGTTTGGGTGAAGCCTTTGCGTTTGGCCGTAAGTTCGGAGTTGACCCGCATGCTTTTCTCGACATTCTCACGAACTCGCTCTTTACTGCGCCGGTCTACCGGAATTACGGGAGCATGATTGCGTCCGACAAGTTTGAGCCGGCGGGCTTCAAATTGCCGCTCGGGTTAAAAGATAATCGGCTGCTGCTCGCTGCCGCCGAGGAAGCTAAAGTCCCGATGCCGATGGCGAGCCTTATCCACGACCGCTTTGTGGCCGCTCTCGCGCAAGGGTTGGAAACGTCGGATTGGGCTGCGATAGCTCGCATCTCATACAAAGACGCCGGACTTCGGCAGGAGGTCAACGAATGATTTATCGAACCCTTGGAAGCACTGGAGAAAAGGTCTCGGCCATCGGGGTCGGGGGCTGGCATTTGAGCTTAAAGCACGTTGACGAAGACTTGAGCCTGCGCATCGTCCGCACCGCGATTGATCGCGGCATCAACTTCATGGATAACTCATGGGACTATCAGAGCGGCGAGAGCGAAAGGCGTATGGGTAAAGCACTCCTCGACGGCTACCGCGAGAAGGCTTTCCTGATGACCAAGATTGATGGGCGGACGAAGCAGGAGGCGGCGAAGCAACTGGATGAATCGCTCCGAAGGCTACGGGTGGACTGCATAGACCTCGTGCAGCATCACGAGGTGATTCGCTACGAAGACCCGCATCGCATCTTCGACGAAGAGGGCGCAAACGCTGCGCTGCTGGAAGCGCGCGAAGCCGGGAAGCTGCGCTACATAGGCTTCACCGGACACAAAGACCCGCAGATACACTTGCACATGCTCGAAGTAGCAAAGGAGCACGGCTTCAAGTTTGACACAGTTCAGATGCCTTTGAACGTCATGGATGCGCATTACCGCAGCTTTGAGAAGCTGGTTGTGCCGGAACTGGTGAAGCAGAAGATCGGCATACTTGGAATGAAGAGCATGGCGAACGGCATTCTACTGAAATCGAAGACCGCGACGCCGATTGAGTGCCTGCACTATGCCCTGAATCTGCCTACGTCCGTCGTGATTACGGGCATAGACAGTATGGAAATCCTTGACCAGGCATTTGAAGCCGTGCGCACATTCCATCCGCTCAGCAGTCAGGAACTCGACGCGCTACTGGCGAAAACCGCTCACGCCGCAGCAACTGGACGCTACGAGCCGTTCAAGACAACGTCTATCTTTGACGGCACTGCGCAAAATCCGCAATGGCTTGGCGAGGAACCGCCGGAAGTTCAACAGCTCATGCAAGTATGAACTGTAGGCTGACGCTCGGCTTCGGTTGTGAATATGATAGATGGAACTCCAGCGGCGATTCATGTTATGTCGCCTCTTCTGAATACAGGTGCAAAGCTCCGACTTGGCGTAAAGATGGCGTAATGACGTGCCAGGAATTGTTCGGATGTGCTGTGCTTTGACGGCTGCCGGTTGTTTGAAATTCTTAGCAATTCTTAGGTCTTACGTGCAGGGCAGAGGGTGCAAACCGGACTCGAAAACAGGAGTGGGGGAAACTCCACCGTGGGTTCAAATCCCACCC
>JAWVFI010000057.1:0-9567 GCA_033856235.1 Blastocatellia bacterium
ATGTGCAATGGCAAAGGCACGCCGGGAAATAAAACAATGGGCAAGGGAAAGAGCGGCAGCTCGCGCAGGCCTCGCACTCTGTCTAATGCTTCACTCATGAAGGAGCTTCTCCGCAGACTGATCGCAATAGTTTGGACTTAACGAAAACGTAAGGGTGACGCGCGCATTATCGCAGACGAGGTGACAGAAGTCAGTAGTCGTGAGCTAAAAATCCGAGAGTGGAGTTGACGAGATTAATCCCGGGCGGCTTTGCACAAAAGTCCCCGGCAATTCGAAACAAACAAGTGACAACCCAAGAACGCGAGATCGGAGTTTTGTTTAAAGCATTCCAGAGCACAGTTCCGCACTGGTCCGCCCGCGCTCTTCAAAACTAGGCCATATCGAATTGCCGTTCCGGCGCCAGGCGGCGCAGCAACGAAAGAATCTGCTCCGTTTCAAAAGGCTTAGCCAGAAATCCGTCAGCGCCGCGCTGCAGGCAAGCCGGCCTTTCGGAGTCGGCAGAGGTGATCACCACCACCTTTGATTCCGGCAGATGAGCTTTGAAATATTCCAGAAGACCAATGCCGGATTCGGGGGAGTCGAGCGTGGGCGGCAAGTGCAGATCCAGGATGGCAATATCGGGTGCATATACCATCGAGCGGCGCAGAGCTGATTGCAGGTCATGGGCCGCGATAACTTCGTATTCGTCGCTCAATGTCCAAAACAGTTGTTGAGTAATCGCCAAATCATCGTCAACAATCAAAAGCTTTGGTTTCATAGCGCTTCTTTCTTCACGAGGCACTCTGAGGAGGAACGATCTGAGGGCAAGGGTTGTTCCATGAGCAAGATGAAGGCTGGGCGATTCTGGCTGGGAAGAACTGATGGTCCTAACCAGAGTTGCAAGGATTGTTACCTGTTCCTATTGCGGACACATGACGGCGATCAGTCGTCATTTGTGGACAGTGCCGCAGCGGCGGTGGTTGTTTCCAGATCGCTAATCAGCCGGTGCAGGTAAGAACGGCTGATGCCCAGCCGTTTAGCTGCCGCCGCTTTATTGTTACCTTCGAGACGCAAGGCCTCGTTAATCATGCGACGTTTCAAGGCAGCGGCCGCGCCTTCCAGAGTGGTCTCGTCTCCCGGCATGGCGGTGGGTAACACCCGCAGCATCTGTTCGGGCAAAAACTCCAGCCCCAGCCGGGGCTCTAGGGTCAACACCACCAGCCGCTCCATCAAATTCTCCAGTTCACGCAGGTTGCCCGGCCATTGATAGTCCAGCAAGGCTTCGATTAGGGCCGGCTCCAGCGAAGGCGAAGTCCGGCCATGCTTGGCCGCCGCCTTCGCCGCAAAGTGATTAGCGAGGAGCGGTATGTCATCCGTCCGTTCGCGTAGGGGGGGCAATACGAGCGGAACAACATTCAAGCGATAAAACAGGTCGCGCCGAAATTTCTTGTTGGCGACTTCTGCTTCCAAATCAGTGTTGCTGGCGGCAATCAATCGAATGTCCACCGTCTGGGTTTTGTTACTACCGACTCGCTCAAAATTTCTCTCCTGCAAAACACGCAGCAATTTCACCTGCACCGCGGGGGAGAGTTCGCTAATCTCATCCAGGAACAAAGTGCCGCCGTCGGCCAGCTCGAAGCGGCCTTTTCGCGCCTGAAACGCGCCGGTAAAGGCGCCTTTCTCGTGACCGAATAGCTCCGACTCAATCAACATCTCGGGCAGGGCGGCGCAACTCACGGCCACGAAGGGGAAAGCGGCGCGCGGACTTTCTTCATGGATGGCCCGGGCCAATAGTTCTTTACCAGTGCCGTTTTCACCGACCAGAAGCGTCGTCGCGCTGGTCACCGCCACGGCTCGGGCCTGCTTGATGACTTTACTAAGTGAAGGACAGGCGCCAATCATGGCATCGAAACCGCGGCTTTCATTTATTTCCGAGCGCAGCCGGATGATTTCCTGCTCCAAACTTCGAAGCCGCGCCGCCTGGTGCACCAGGTGCATTACCTCTTCTTCATTGAAAGGTTTTTCGAAGAACCCGTATGCCCCGCGGCGGATGGCTTCGAGCGCGGCCTTTTTTGATCCGCTTCCAGTGACCACAATGACGGGCACCGGAGGCCGCCGCGAACGGGCCAACTCCACGATCGCCAATCCTTCGGAGATGTCTTCGGGGGTGGGCGGCAAACGAAGATCGCTTAACACCACGTCCACGTCGGCGCTTTGTAAATGCGTGGTGGCTTCCGCACGGTTGGCGGCCTCCAGCACGCAGTAGTTATCCTGAAGGGCCCAGTACAAGCCCCGCCGAACTGCGGAATCATCATCAACCACCAGCACAATAGGTTTTCCCTGGCCCATGATTCAGGAAAAGACGTTCGCGACGTGAGATACGAAAATGTGACAGCGGAGGTCCCTGTGGTACTGCAAAACGCTACAGAGACTCGCACTCCTATTCAGAGTGGTAATACTTCAGGTTAGCCTGCGACGAACGATGAAGAACTGTTTTGGCGCTTACTCGCCGGGATGAACGGATGGTAACACGACGCGAAATGTTGTTCCAACTTCTGGTTCCGAGGTGACATCTATCGACCCGCCGTGGGCGCGGACCACTTCGCGACAGGTGTAAAGGCCGAGGCCCACACCCGATCTTTTGGTGGTGGCAAAAGGATGGAACAGGCGGCGTTCCTGAAAAGCCTTGCTCATTCCGGGGCCGGTATCGCCTACGCTGAAAAAGACTTGTCGCGCACCGGCACTGCCGCCGGTGATCGTTAGCACGCCCTGCTTCGCGCCCATTGCTTCGAGAGCATTAATGACCAGGTTCTCGACAACTTTTTCCATTCGATCCGGTTCAACGACGGCAATCAAGCGGTCGGGAAGCTGCAGCTTGATCTCATGATGGGTTGATGTGGGTGTCAGAGAATTGAGCACGCGCTGAATTAACGGCGCCAGATCGGTGGCCCGCGGTAGTTGATGCTCGCCGCTCATCGTGTTTACCGGCTCGCTCAATTTGCTCACCAGTTTTTGCAGTTTGGCGGTGACGTCTTTGAGCGAGTCCATGGCATCGGCCCGGAAATCCGCCCGGGCGAAATTGCGTTCCATGTTGCTCACCCCGAGCGAGAGCGCCGTAATCGTATTCTTCAAATCGTGGGTCAGCATGGCAGATAAGCGCAGAAAGGAATCGAACTGACGCGATTCGGCTTCGCGGGCCAACTGCTCGCGCAAGCGCGCGGTGATCACGTTCATGCTGTCGGCCAGAGGTTGGTTTTCCGCGCTGGAGACTACGAGTTGCTGATCCAGTTGCCCGCGCGCGATTGCTTTGGCTCCCTGCGTTAACCGTTCGAGACTTCGGCCGGAGCGGCGTTGGGCGATTAGGGTAAGCAGCAGCGCGGGCAACAGGGCGATTACTAATGCCGCGAGGAGATTGCGCAGCAATTCCTCCCGCACCGCGGTCAACTCGCGGGTGTGATCGGTGACCACCGCCAGCGCCAATTCGTTTTGATCCAACGGCCGGTACGAAGCCAGCCGGCGATCTCCATCAGCACCATCGTAAAACCTGGCGCCCGTTTCTCCCGCCGCCATCGCGGCCGCCACCGTCTTGAACTCGGGTATTGCGTTGGCGACCGGCTGATAACTAAGCGCGGAGTTCGAGTGATAATAGATTAGCCCGCTCTGGTGCAACACGATCACGAGTCGCGATGTCTGCATGCCGGTGGGAGCCCCGTTTAAGGCCCCGACCACGTCGCTAGCTTGCTCCTTAAACACCTGGTCCAATCTTAGATTGGCTACCAGGGCGCCGATGACGTACTGGCCGCCACTGTCGAATACCGGAACTGTGTATCGCAACGCCGGGGCGGAGGACCTGCGCTCGCTCAAGGCGCGCAATGGCGTTTCATTACGGGCACTGACAAAGCGGCTATCACCACCAATACTGTCGAAGCCTAATGAATTGTGCGGCAGGTTCCTGGTTTGGATGATCACCTGCGATGCAGCGGCTTCAACGGGAGCGGAACTTGCGAACGTCGCGCGAAACAGGGGCGTTTCACTGGAATTGATCGCAGCAATTGATTCGTAGCGTTGCCGGTTCTCCATCAGGAAAGTGGTAAGTGAGGCCCTTAGCTCTGGTGGCAGTTCGTTTGCGGGCGAGGTTTCCCGCTCAATGCTCAATCGGTTACGAGGATCGATCTTCACTTCCGCAATCGGCCCAGGGTGACGCTTTAAGTACTCTCGTACTTCGAAGGTTCGGGCCAGCGTTACCAAACCGGTTTCGCGCTCACTGAGGGCGTAGTTGATCTTCATGACAATCCAGTTGGCATCGCGGCGCAGATCCTCGCGCAAGGTCGCTGCCAACGATCGTGTGGCTAACCAGTAGTTGAGGCCACACAGCATTAGCAGCCCCGCCAATGTCACGGCAAAGATCAAAAGGAAGAGTTTGGGGCGAATGCTCAATGAGGTTCTCGCCTGTCAGAACCGCCTGCGGTAGCAGGCGGTTAATCCAGCATCATTAGCAAGTGGGACCGACACTTTAACCGCCAGCTACCGCAGGCGGTTCTGACAGGACAACATCACACCGGCTGGCGGCCGAATTCCTTCAACAACGGCGCCAACTTTTCCACCACCATCGAATGGGCCGCCCCATTCGTCGCGACAATACCATTCTGGTTCTTGACCTGCGGTGAGTTGTAACGCAGCGGGGCGCCAAAGAGATCAGTTAGCCGGCCGCCACTTTCTCGCAGGATGATTTCCGGGGCGCAAGTGTCCCACTGCTTGGTCCGCGGAGACAGATGAATGTAGAGATCGCATTGCTGCTCAATGATCAAGCCAACCTTAACACCGACTGAGCCGCGCCTGACTTCTTCCTTGAAGCCGAAGGCGTTAACTACCTGATCCATGCGCGGGCTGCGGTGTGAGCGGCTGGCCGCCAATCGCATACTTTGCGGGTCTTTGTTATTGCCCACGAGGCTTCGCTCCGGCGCAAACCCGCTGCGTTCAATCCACGACCCGCCACCCTGCACGGCGCGATACAACACGCCGGGAAGCGGCTGGTAAACCACCCCCAGCACTGCCGCGCCATCTACCGCGAGGCCAATCTGCACCGCAAAATCGCCATCGTGCTTGATGAAACCGTTGGTGCCGTCCAGGGGATCGATTACCCAGACGCGGGATTTTTCCAGCCGGCGATCGGTATCGACCGACTCTTCGGCCAGAATTCCGTCGTCGGGAAACTCGTCGCGAATCGCCCGCACTATTAGTTCGTTGGCAGTGCGGTCTGCCTGCGTCACCGGCTCGAAATCGTCCTCTTTTTGTTCCACGAGGAGTGGCGAATCATAATACTCAAGGACTGCGGCGCCGGCTTCGCGCGCCAGGCGCACGGCCAGTTGCAGCTCCCGTTTGTATTCATGCGTTTGGGCTTTACTCATGAACTTGAAGTTCGTTTGCCGCTTCGCGGACGATGTCCAGCGTGGCATCGATGTCGCCCGGTTTAGTGCGAAAGTTAATGATGCAGGCGCGCAAGGCGAACCGTCCGCGAATGTTGGCGCTCGAGATGTATGCGCGTCCCCCGCGTTGTACCGTCTGCATGATGCGCGCGTTGAGTTCGTCTAATTCAGCGTCCAGCGCGCGCCGTTCCTTCTCATCAGCCTGCTCGAGCCGATCCCGCATGCCTGAAGGCAGATAGCGAAAACAGCAAATGCTCAGTTCAACCGGCGCCATCAACTCCAGGTCCGCAGCAGATTCGACGCACCTCGCCATGTACTGCGCCATGGCAATGTCGTGTTCGATGGCTGCGGAGATGCGGCGAACTCCGTAGTGGCGCAGCGTCATCCAGATCTTCAGGGCGCGAAAGCGACGGGAAAGCTCCGGGCCATAGTCCCAAAACGCAAACGACTCAGCTTCGTTTTGCTCCTGCACCTTGATGTAGTCGGCATCGGTCGCGAACGCCGAGCGCGCCGACTGCTGGTCGCGAAACAACAGACAACCGCTGTCGATCGGTGTGTAGAGCCATTTATGCGGATCCAGGGACAGGGAATCAGCCCGTTCAATGCCCGCGAAGAATTTGCGTTTAGCCTCAGCCATCGCGCCGAACGCGCCATAAGCTCCATCGATGTGAAACCACAAATCGTTTTCCGCCGCCACGCTTGCGATTTCATCCAAAGGATCGATGGTTCCGGTACTGACAGTTCCGGCGCTGGCGACGACGCAAAAAGGGCGCAGTCCTTCCACACGATCGGCAGCAATTCGCTCGCGTAAATCTTTGACGTCAAGTTTGCAACGGTCATCAGACTTCACTATGCGGACCTGATCTCGTCCGAAGCCGAGGACGTCGGCGCCTTTCGCAATGGAAAGGTGTATCTGGTCGGATGCATAAATCGTCATGGGTGGCCCCGCGCGCCACAACCCTGCGCGCGAGTTGTCCGTTTGCGAACGTGACCGCTGGGCGATCGAGAGCGCCGTTAAGTTGGCCATAGATCCGCCACTAGTCAGCAACCCGTGCGCCTCATCGGCAAAGCCCACCAGAGACCCAAGCCAGCGGACCACGGTTCTTTCAATCTCAGTGGCTGCCGGCGCCGATCGCCAGGCAGTAACGTTAGCGTTGAGCGTCGATGCAATCAAATCAGCGAAGGCGCCGGGAGGAGTAGCGGGCGACGCCACGTACCCGAAAAACCGCGGATGGCCATTGTGCCGGCTGAGCTCAATTATGTTTTGATAATCGGTAAAGATAGCGTCCAACGACTCGCCTTCGACGGGCAGAGCAGAATTAAACCGGGCAGTGATCTCAGCACCTGAAACGGCTGGAAAGACAGGAAGATCTGAGATCGAAGCGAAGTATTTGGCGACCATCTCAGTGGCTCGTTCGGAAAGCTGTTGCAAGTCTGAGGGGGTCAGTTCCAGCGATGCTGAGGCAGACATAGCGGGGCTTTCCGAATCTCTTTTTGATGACTCTGGCAATCAGTGGCTCCGTATTGCAGCGGGCGGTTTACCCGGCGCGCAAAACTAACAGCGTGGGTTGCATCACAACCTATCATAGGTCCTTATTGCATCCGAAACTATCCTGCCACCCACCTGGTCGCGTATATTGACGGCTCCGGTATTCCGTCACCTGCGAAGGATTCAATCGTCTATGACAATCGAAGGCTGCGCTACGCTACAAGGCACGACGCGATATCGCGAACGGCTTGGGGCAGACTCGGCAGTAAACCAGTACCGTTTAGAGCAGAACCTCTGGTTGTCGTCCATCGGCCTGGGAACTTATCTGGGGGAGGCGGACGAAGCGACTGATCGGCGCTACAGCGAGATGGTGGCGCGGTCGATTGAGCTCGGGGCCAATGTCATTGATACCGCGGCGAACTATCGCTTTCAAAGAAGTGAACGGGCGATTGGCGCCGCCCTGCAGCGCCTGGTAGCTGCCGGTGATTATGGGCGGGAAGAAATTCTGATCTGTACCAAAGGCGGCTACTTGCCTTTCAACGGCGCGCCGCCGGCCGACGTACGCAGCTATGTGGAAGAGACTTTCGTGCGTCCGGGCATCGCGAACTTTGCGGATTTCGCCGGCGGCAGTCATTGCATGACGCCGGCGTACCTGCAGCACCAGATCAATCAGTCGCTCGCCAACCTGCAGCTTTCCTGCATCGACGTCTATTATGTTCACAATCCGGAATCACAGTTGGGAGCGGTCTCGCCAGGGGAGTTCTACCGGCGGCTGCGTGACGCGTTCGTGCTGCTGGAGGAAAACGTTACCGCGGGAAAAATCAGGATATATGGGGTAGCGACCTGGAACGGGTTTCGTGTTCCGGCAGCCGCGCCCGGTTATCATTCGTTAGCACGGATGGTGGAAACCGCCCGCGAAGCTGGAGGCGAAGAGCATAACTTTCGCATTATCCAGCTTCCGTTCAACCTGGCTATGCCGGAGGCCTTCGTGCTGGCGAACCAGGAATTGGACGGCGGTAGTGTTTCGACCCTGGCAGCTGCGGAAGCGTTGGGCGTAACCGTGATGGCCAGTGCTTCAATCTTTCAGGGTCGGGTGGCCAGCGGTCTGCCGGAACATATCAGAGAGCCGCTCGGGGCGCTCGCGACAGACGCGCAGACGGCCATCCAGTTTGTTCGTTCGACGCCCGGAATCACGACCGCTCTGGTGGGAATGAGCCACCGTGAGCATGTTGAAGAGAACCTGCAGCTGATACGTGTCGAACCTACATCGCCTGAAGACTATGCAAAGTTATTCGCGGAGTAACGGTAGGACAGGCATTCCTGCCTGTCCTCTCATGTTTGAGATTTGCACGTGATGTGTGGCCAAGCGAAGGTAAGACGGGAAGTATCTAATGGCTGATAAACAATTCGATAGCTTTAACGAGTTTTGGCCCCACTATGTTACCGAACACAGCCGGCCGGCCACTCGAGCGATGCACTTTGCCGGCACCACCGCCGGTCTGTTCTGTTTGATAACATTTGTGTCTATGGGCCGATGGTGGTTATTTCCTCTCGCAGTCGTTCCCGGGTACGGCGCCGCCTGGATCAGCCATTTCTTCATTGAAAAGAACCGGCCCGCAACCTTCAGACACCCGCTCTGGTCTCTTTGGGGAGACTACAAGATGATCAGCCTGATGATTTCCGGCAAGATGGCGGCCGAGGTGGAACGTGTACGACGTGTTGCCGCTGGTCTGAATCCACAGTGATAAGAGCGGCGGCAAGCCCGCCTTCCTTACTGCGGTCTTCTGAGTTGAATCTCGATCCAAGTCTTGCAGCGGACTCCAACATTACCCACGTGCAGTCAGGAAGGCGAGCTTGCCCCCGCTCCTCGTCTGCTCTAGCTGCGAAGAGTTGTATCGCGAGCAAACACTCGGGGCATGAACGCCAGTTTGTGCAGGTTCAGAATGTGCGCGACAAACTCCGCTCGCGCGTAAAACGCATGTGAGGTGCTGCCATGTCCCCGGCCCTTCGTGCGCGCCTGCACCAGTTGGCCCAAATCTCCAATCAAAGAGTCCGCACCGGAAGTGCGAATCCGTTCGCGAATGGTCTCGTAGTCTTTTCTCACCTGCGCATACGTCGTCGCGTTATCGAGATCAAACTCCGCCGCCGCATACAGCAATGAAGCCGCATCCGCGACACTTTCGAAAATGCGGCTGACAACAATCATGCTGCGCAGCTTGTCGAATAGATGGCTGTCTTCAAACTTGCTGGCCAGCACTTCAGCCGGTTCGATCATGGTGATGGCCATAGATTCCTTCACGCGCATGGCGCCATCTGCCGCCCGCCTGAGCGGCACGACCTTCAGTTCCCAGCTGCCAAAATCCGGCGCCTGCAGTGAATTCTGTGCCAAGCCGAGATAGCGCTCAATGACCTGGCCTGCCCAACCTTTGTTCTTGCGGCCGTCTTTCCAAACCGTGATGCCGAACTTTTCAGCTAAAGGGCGCAGATCCTTGCCCGCGAGCAGATTGATGCGTCGCAGCGCTTCCTTGCGCTGGAGTTGTTGGGTGGTGATGAATAGCCTCATCATTCTTCGGCAGCTTTTGGAGTGCGCCGGCAGAGCGAAGCGGCGACGGCGCTTTGGATCACTCGGACGACCCACAGCCTAAGACGATCCAAAGCGGTGTCGCCGCTTCG
>JAWVFI010000058.1:0-3873 GCA_033856235.1 Blastocatellia bacterium
GGCGGTCGATGTGATAGTTCGCGGTGTCGTTGACGTCGGGACGTGCACCCGGCGAATAGCCTCGCTGGCTCGGCGCCACCGCGCGATAACCGGCGGCGGCGAGGGCGATCACCTGCGCGCGCCAGCAGTGCATGGATTCGGCAAAGCCATGCAAGAGGAGTACGAGCGGGGCGGCAGGATCGCCGGCGATGAGGGTGTCGAAGGTGAGGCCGGGGGCGATGGTGATTTGCTCAAGCTCGATCATGGACTAATTCCGATCAGAACGGCCTTCGGTCGCGCCGGCCCGCGCCACAAAACCGGTTTCCACCACCCCTTAAAACACGCTAAGCATCCTTCCACCAACGCGGACGTGGCGGAACTGGTAGACGCAAGGGACTTAAAATCCCTCGATGGCAACGTCGTGTGGGTTCGAGTCCCACCGCCCGCACCAAGCTTTCCTAGAATTCACTGCGTCATCAGGTTCACTAATCGCGCCGGCTTTCGTGATTGGCACATGGCTATCGGCACGAGCCCTGATGGCCGTTATTCCGTGGCATCGGCCCGTTTTGGCGTCCCGACGAGCGCGCCGCTGAAGCCGAAGGCACGCGAGCCATGCGGCCGGCCAATTGAGCTCCCGGTGCCAGAACTTTCGGTTTACGTTTCGCGGTTACCTCGACTTTTGGTGGGATCGAACGACATGAACTGGACACTCCGGTGGGTGGGGCGACCTGATCGCGAACCCAGCTTTTCACAAACGTACCCCGATCATTAATGGCGTCGGGCTCGAACAACCAACTCACCACCGACGGGAGACAAGTCGCGCGAGTGCACGGAAAGCCTGGGTTCAAGCGTCCGCACCCGCCGCGCTCAAACAGTAAGTGGACGTCGACGCGGGCAGGCCGGAATCGCCGAAGTTCGCCGGTGTGCGAGACGCTGAAGCCATGGGGCACGCGACGGTGTCCAAAAGCTTTGCAGAGCCACTGGCCTCGGCCACCAGATCGTAAACACCGCGGCCGTGATCATCGTCCGCAGCGCGCAAACGAATAGATAAGCTCTGACTATCGTGGAGCTACCTTTACATTGCATTTGTCAGCTGTTGGCGTTATCGCCCGCAGATCCGCTGTTCCCGACTTCTTTCTTGTTGCAGTGACATTGAAGGAGTTCTTCTCTTCTTTTTCGTCACCGCAATCCAACTCAACTCTGACTGTCTTTGAACTTGAACAGGTGCTTGTCACTGACACCTTGTAATTTACAAAATCCTTGTTACTGCCGCTAAGTTTATTTCGCTTTTCGAGGTTTGACGACCATTCCACCTTACAGTCTGAATAAACGATCGATCCTTTGGGAGGCGCTTCTTCGGCAGGTGTTTGGACGCACGTTGAGACGATCACGCCAAGCGCCCCGATGATTCTGACCCGTAACATGCACTTCATCCGAATCTTGAGAGAAAAACCCGGTCGTATCGCGGCCGCCCCGCATCATCATGCTGGGTGAGTATGCGACAATTCTCGATGATCGCGAGCGGTCGAAAAACTATTGGAGCGCCCCAGGCATCTCGGTAAACTCGCAGGCGAATTTAGAAAGGTCTACGCATGTCCTTCACACTTCGCCTCGCCGCCGCTATCATCTTCGCCCAGGTTTTTATGGGTTGCGGCGCCTTTTCGGCTGACGTCGCGAACCTACAACGGGCGGTTGACGAAAAGCAATGCCCCGCAAATCCGGTAACCTATCGATTGGAGAAGTACAGCGACCATTGCGACAATTCGGGTTGCAACACGTTTGCGTGCGCAAGTGCTTGGAATGCATGCTCCAATCAAGTCGATCGCATGAACAATACAATCATCAAATACAACAGCTTCGTTAAGAACATCTGCAAACGCAACAGCGACCGAAAGACGTTTCTGACCAAGCCGTCGCTCATCAGCATCGGCATCCCAGGCGGCAATCTCTTGGACATTTGTGAAAAGCAGGTCGTCCAAACGAACTGCGATGACAAATACGACCCGTCCCGATATGGAAGCGACATCACCGAAAAAGCCGTCGCCGCGTGTCACATGTCGCAGAATAGTTTTACGGAACGGTGCGCATGGAAAAATATAAAAGGTGAAGACATCTCGACCGCCCGGTTATTCGAAAAAGGAAGGGCGCAGCAGGGCGAGGAAGCTCGAATCGTCAGTGAATGGGAACGGATGCAGAGGCCGAAAGAACCGTCTCCCGCGGTTACGGTCGCTCCTCCTCCGACCCCAAGGCCAACGCCATCCTATACTTCGCCCCAGTCCCAACCGGGGCCGAAGACATCGCAATTCAACGTGTCGTCCGACTTGCGCAGCAACTGCGGAGGGCGCGGCATGTATTTAGTGCGTTCCGGTAGCAGTACCGCGTACAACGTTGTGTGCCAAGGCGGCGCGACTTATTGCCAAGGCAATTTTGGTGGCGGCAGGTACGTTGAAGATGGCGGCGACCGCATCTGTCTTGTGCCTTGATGGCCTTGTTGCTTCGTTTGTTTAAGGGTGGCGCGGGCGTGCGAACAAGCGGTCGAACCCACCCATGGAAACGACTACGATTTTTCGGGCCGTAACTTGGCCGCGGCAGAAGTAGTGGATTCGCTCACAGACTATCAGTCTGGGAGCTCCTGACTCGCATCAATCCTACACATGCTGCCCGCCATTAATATGAATCTCCGACCCGGTAATATAAGCCGCCTGGTCCGAGCATAAAAAGAACAGCAGATCCGCGACCTCATGCGGCTGCCCCAGCCGCTTCAGCGGAATCTCGTTGCGTACGATGGCGTCGGTCCCCGGCGATAAAATCGAGGTCTCGATCTCACCGGGCGCCACCGCATTGACCCGCACCCCGGAATTGCCAAAGTCATGGGCCAGTTCTCGCGTAAGCGCGACCAGTGCCGCCTTGGAGGCGGCGTAGGCTGAGCCTGCGAAGGGGTGGACGCGGCTGCCGGCGATCGAGGTGATGTTGATCACCGTGCCGCGCGCCGCGATCAGTTCGCTGCGCAGCGCCTGTGCGAGTAGCGCGATCGAAAAGAAGTTGACGTTGAACACCGACAGCCAGTCCTTGTAGGTGGTCTGCAGGCTTCCCATGCGCTTGCCGTCCTCGGCCTTGGGCGACACCGCGGCGTTGTTGATCAGCGCGTCGAGATAGCCCTCGGTCTTGTCCTTGAGGATAGTGGCGATGTCTTCGACCGAACTTATGTCCTGCAGGTCGAGCTGGACGTGATTTTCCGCGCCGCCCTCCCACGGACAGCGCTCGTCGAACGGATGCCGCGATACGGTCAGCACGCGCCAGCCCTCGGCGCTGAATTTCTTCACCGCCGCATGCCCGATGCCGCGGCTGGCGCCGGTGAGAAGCAGGGTTCGGCGGCGGCCCAGCATCTCAAAAACCTTCCCGGGCGGCGGCGCCGGCCTTCGCGTCGAATAGGGATTTTCGACGCGCCTTGCGCCCCTTCATCGGCATCTGTATTTCCTCATGAGAACGTTCGCGTGACCGACCGCGCGGCATCAAGCGTGGCTGCATAAATGGGCTGTTTTCGGGCCTTTTTCATTGTAGGTTGTGCGTATCGGCTTTTCAAGGAAGAACGGCAGACGCTCGATCGGCATCCATGCGTTTGGCGGCCTCAATCCGGACACCGGGCGGTGCTTTACGCAACTTCAACATTGTCGGGTTAGAAAGGTTCTATGACTGATCGCTATGATGATCGTTGGTTAATTTCGCGCGCGAGCGCGGTGGCGTTGCTCGTGCTTGGTGCGACCCTTGGCGCGACCCTTGGCGGCTGCGCCAATGTCGGAGACAGTTTTGCATCGGCAGCGTTCGTCGACCCTGCGAAATACGAGCAGTTCGATTGCAAGCAGCTGGAAGTGGAGCGCAAGGCGCTCGCCACGC
>JAWVFI010000059.1:0-59392 GCA_033856235.1 Blastocatellia bacterium
GAGTCGTTAATCGACTGCAACGCGCTTTCGAGCATTTTGCGATGGGCGGGGTTGGTGGCCGAAGCGAGTTGGCCCATGATGCGAGAGCGCGATTGGCGCAGCGATTCAAATTTCGCGCTGCCGGCGCGCTCAGCGGGCGTCGAACTGTGGCGGTTTGCGCGCGCGTCGGCCACAGCCTGTTGCCGTTCAAACACTTCTTCCGCTTGCCCGGCTAGATCATCTCCGTCCCATGCCATTCGATTTTACCTCTGCAAAAGTTTTGCCTATCTTAGCACGCACTTGCGCCGGAGCGCAGGCGTGAAGAGCTAAGCGTGGTTTTCGGCCTTGTCTGAAGCAAAGCTCTAGCCACGTTTCTTGTCAGGCTTGGGGGTGAAGCCGCGGGTCTGCTGGTACGCTTTGCCCTCTGAGGGATTCTGATCCTTGCGAATCTCGGCTCGTTTTTGGTTTTCTTTCTCGATGGTTTCTTTCAGACGTTTTTTCGCGCGCTTGTTCATGGGTACGATTATACAAAGGTTTCCCCGAGAAATACCAAGACGCTGAATCAAGGACTCTAAAAATTCGCCGGAGGCCGCAAATGACAACTTCACGCAAACACCCGTACGCGCAGTTCAACTTTCTGGTCCGTTTCAGCGCCGATGACGAGACGGTGTCAGAGGCGGGCTTTCAGGAATGCACTCTCATCTCCGAAGAGAAAGACTCGCCAACGATAACTCTGAAGCGTGGGGTAATTGGTGCGCTCGATCTTTATCAATGGCTTAGTGACATACGAGGCTCCCTTCCCACGGCGGAGCGTCATGTCGTTATCACACTGCAGAACGAAGATCGGTCCGGAACTGTGCAAACCTGGACACTCACGCGCGCGCGTATCGTCAAGCACGTCAGCGGACCTATGAACGCAAAGGGCACGGACGTCGCCATGGAGGAACTGACCGTGGCGTACGAGCGCCTGGAATTTGAGTAACGCGAGACTGTCCCCGCTTAGACGCGTGCCATGATTGGTGTTTCTTAGTGTAATTCGTGCTCATTCGTGGATCGTGCACTTCGCTTGGGAAGGGAACAAACCGCGAAATTCACGAATCTCACGAAATTACACAAAAGCCTCAAATCCTGGACTGAAGACTTTCAACCCAAAAAGCCATAAAAAGGGCCTAAACTTCAGCCTTCCCACACTCCTCAAGCTTTCCTCAAGGATTCCTCAACCCCCAGTTATTAAAGTGAGGCCATTGGAATGGCTGATGATTGCTGGCCTTGAGCCACTGACTTCAGCCCAGGCATTTGTGGCATGGTCGTTCGGCGCGTCCCTGCTGCGAATTTTTTCGCCGTACCAGGAGTCTCAAAATAATGACATCGAATCGGAAAGCATCCAGGGCCCGCAAAAGTTATCCGCACTCGCAACCCAAACGAAATGGCGCTTCAATATTTTCCCGCATTATTAGTTGTCGAGCGCTGAACTCTTTCAGCGTGCTGTTCGCAGTCATCGGCTGCCTCGGCATTCTCGGGGTGGCACTATTCACGGGCCCAACTGCCCAGGCATCAGATCCCGGCTCCGGCACTATTACACCGGCTTCGACGCCGCTGACGTGGCATGGAAACGCTGTAGCCGGCGGCACCTTGAATGCCCCGTTGGCCTTGGCCGGTGAAGATCTTTGCCAGGAAGGCGTCACTTGCGACACTTTTTACCTGACGCTGTCGGGAACTCCGGCCACCTGGGCAGGGAAGCAGGTGCATGTGGCGATTAGTTGGCTCAGTCCAGGAACGGACTACGATCTTTATGTGCACAAAGACTCGCTGAGCGGGCCCGTGGTCGCGAATTCCGGTCGGGGGGCGACCGATCCGACCGGTCCTTTGACGTTGGAGGATGTTGACCTCGATCCGGACAACCCGGATCAAGGTACTGGGGTTTTCGCGCTGCACGTCGTGTATTACGCGGCGACCGCGGCGGACCAGTACACGGGAACGGCTACGGTCGTGAGTAAGCCGGTGCCGTCGCCTACGCCGACGCCGAGTCCAACGGCAACTCCGCCGCCATCCAACGAGCCGGCGCCAAGATTTACGAACTTCGCTGCTCCGGGTGGATTGGGCAACGGAGCCGGCGAGCCTACGCTCGGTATTAATTTCAAAAACAACAACGTGATGTACATTTCCGGCACCCAGACGCTGCGAGCGGTATTCGACGACAGCTCTTCGCCGGCAAAAGCCACGTGGTCAGATAAGAGTTATTTGACTACCAGCGTGATCACCAACGACCCGATTCTTTTCACCGACAGCAAGACCGGCCGCACTTTTGTTTCCCAACTTATCGTTGGCACGAAACAAAGCCTTAGTGCTTACACCGACGACGACGGAGACACCTGGAAGCCAAGCCAGGGGTCGGGCATCAACACCGGCGTCGATCACCAGACGATCGGTGGCGGGTCGTTTGGCTCGACAGCTTCTCCGATTGGCGCCTATCCGAATGCGGTCTATTACGCCGCGCAGGACGACGCGCTGGCAGAGTTTGCGATGAGCGTTGACGGCGGCCAGACGTATGGTCCAGGCGTGCCAATGTATAACCTGACGCAATGCGCTGGAATTCACGGGCACATCAAGGTTGCACCGGACGGCACGATCTATGTTCCCAATGCTTCCTGTTTCAGCGACGCCCGAGGTGTGAATGAGCAAGGTGTGGCCGTTTCACAGGACAACGGGCTGAGCTGGGCGGTTCGCACCGTGCCTGGCAGCCGTCCCAGTAGCTGGGATCCATCCGTGACTACGGGCGCCGATGGCACAGTCTATTTCGGCTATGCGGATGCCGATCAAGTGCCGCGGGTTGCGGTCTCGCATGATCGTGGCATTACTTGGGTGAACGATGCGCCGGTCAATGGAGCGTTCGCCATCAAGACTCTCGCCTTCCCGGCTATCGTGGCCGGAGATGGCGACCGCGCGGCTTATGCCTTCCTCGCCACCACCGACGCCGGGAACGCGATGGGCAGTGTCACCGGATTCCGCGGTGTCTGGCATCTCTTTGTGGCGGCGACGTACGACAGCGGCAGGTCCTGGGTCACGACCGATGTGACACCGAACGACCCCGTGCAGCGCGGCAATATTTGCGATGCGGGCCTCAGCTGTCCTTCTGATCCAATCGACACGCGCAACCTGTTGGACTTCATGGATGTGCAGATCGATAACAAGGGACGCATCCTCGTCGGTTACGCCGATGGTTGCACCAGCCCCGACTGCATCGCGGGCGTTGACCGCACTGGGCCCAACAGCACACCAGACGGCCGCGTCGATAGTTTCGACAATGACGGAGCTGAAAAGGCGACCATCGCCCGCCAGGCCGGCGGCAAACCGCTCTTCAAAGCTTTCGATCCGCCCGTTCCTGCTGTTCCGGCGGCGCCGCAACTGATTGCCGGCACCGATGGCCAGTCGGCTTATTTGACCTGGTCCACTCCGGACGATGGTGGTTCAGCGATAACCGGCTACAAGATTTATCGTGGCATGGGGACGGGAACTGAAGCCCTGGTGACGAGTGTCGGACCAGATACGAATTCATACCGCGACGCGGCCAACGGGTCGAACCTGTTCTATCGCGTTAGCGCGGTGAATGCCGTGGGCGAGGGTGCAAGATCAACAAAGGTAACGCCGACGGTGCTGGAAAGCGCCTGCAAGCTGCCCGGCATCACGGTCGGTGTGGACGAAGTGGACAATGCGCCGAACACACCGCTGGTTCCACAGGTTGATTTGCGCCGGCTCTACGTGGCCGAGCCTTATTCGGGCGGGACAAAGAAGCTTGTCTTCACGATCCAGCTTGGCGGTGGAGGCGCGCTACCTCCAAACAGCCAGTGGTACGTCATTTGGAACCGGCTGACTCCGGATGCGAACCACGATCGCAACTATGTAGCGGCCCGATCCGACGCGATGGGTGCGCTGACGTTCGAGCATGGCCGCGTCAGCTACCCGTTGGTGTACACCTCGCCGGCGCCAAACCAGGGGAATATCCCGACGAAGTTTGGCGCGGCTGAAGGCAGCTACGATGCGGTGAAGGGAATCATCACGATTACCGTCACCAATGACAAGGTGGACAACGTCGCGGCGAACCAGCAATTGGTGAGCATGGAGGCGCGGAGCTTCCTGGGCCGCAACGATTCGTTGCCCATCAATCAAAACACTTCGTCGGACTTCGCCACGGCAGCCAGTTACACCCTCGTCGGAAACGAGTCGTGCAACCTGCCACCAGCGGCGCCGACGAACCTGACCGCTACCAGTCCGCAGTCGGGACCACCACGGGGTGAGATCACGCTGACCTGGAAAGACAATTCCATCGACGAGACGAGCTTTGCTATTGAACGCTCTACGTCGCTGGACTCGGGCTTTGTTCAAGTGGCGACTGTGGGAGCGAACACGGCCACTTATACAGAGCGCAACCTGGCGCGCAAGACGACTTATTTCTATCGTGTCCGCGCGCTGAAAGGTACGGCTAAGTCCGGCTACTCGAACATCGCGGGCGCGCGAACTAAGTAGCCTGACTAAGCTAAAGGTGCGACTGGGACGCCGACCCGGTCGCACTTTTTTCTATTTCGAGAAGGAAAGAGCGGGGGGCAAGGCCGCCTTCCTGACTGCAAGTAAATGAAGTTGATCTGATTTTCCTCTGGGAGGATTTGAGGTTCAACGGAGAAACTCGCAGTCAGGAAGGCGCCTTTCCCCCCGCTCTTCTTAGTAAACGCGGTAGGCGCTGGAAGTGATCTAATCTATTATCTGATCAAAATTACCCCCTCCAGTCTGGTGCTATTGGACTTCAAATCATGGACAAACTCTGGCAGATCGATTGGCAGTCGGTATTCGTTCCCACGGTATCGCCGCTGGAAATGATCTTTCGCGGCACGCTGGTTTACCTCTTGCTATTTGGCGTCTTGCGGCTGCTGAGAAGGGAAGCCGGGGGGTTGGGAATTGCGGATGTGCTGGTGATCGTGATCATCGCGGACGCTGCGCAGAACGCCATGTCCAGTGATTACAAATCGATTACCGAGGGCGCGATCCTGGTGGGCACGATTCTGTTTTGGGACTACACGCTGGATTACCTGGGCTACCGCTTCCCACGTTTCCAGCGCCTGATTCGCCCCAAGCCGCTGCTGCTAATTAAGGATGGCAAGATGCAGCGTAAAAACATGCGGGCGGAAATGATCACCGAGGAAGAGTTGTTAAGCCAGCTCCGCGAAGAAGGCCTGGAAGGCGCCGCGAACGTCAAGAAGTGTTACCTCGAGGGCGACGGACACATCAGCGTGATAAAAGCCAAGACCGAGGGCGATAACAAGCGTCCTGAGATAAGTCTATGAAGGGAAGCTGTCCGGCGCTTTTGCACTTTATCCTGGTCAATTATCTGAAGTTCTTTAGTAAGACGATGTCACCCGTTTCAGTTCCGTGTGAGATTGCGAGTTCACCCGCCCGGGACCAGGCGAAGGAAATGACATCATCACTTTCGAAGTGTGTTAATTGCATGGGATTCCCGCCAGAGATCGGCTGACTCCAGATATTGTCTATGCCGTCCCGCTTCAGATGATAGGTGATGGCGCGTCCGTCGGGGGACCATTTTACTCCGGGTGCATCCCAGAAAGGATGAGCCGGAATCTCAAGGAGCTTGATCGGCTTTCCTCCAGAGAACGGCATGATCGCCACCCGCCACTCTCTGCCAGGTTCATTTTGATAACTGCAGGCGATCAACTTTCCATCGGGTGAAACGGCTGGCCTGCCGACCGCGTTGTCAGTTAGCTGGATGGCCTCGCCACCGTTGATTGAAACGCGCCACAGCGAAGCCTTCCCCGAATACGACGACTTACGCACAAAAACAATCCACTGGCTATCAGGTGACAGGGAAGGAAACTCGTCGTTGCCGCCGTTAGTCAATTGCCTCGTGTCACCTCCATCCAGATTCATTCTCCAGAGATTGGTCGTGCCTGTTCGGTTGGAAACAAAGACAATGTAACGGCCATCCGCGGAGGCCGATGACTCCGCATTCGATCCGGCGTTCAGCGTGAGTTGTTTCCGATCGCTTCCTTTGGTTCCCACGCTCCAGATGTCCCAGCTCCCCCCGGCGTTCGAGTCGTACAGCAGCTTGTCATCAGCTGCCCAAGCCAGATTGCCGTAGTCGCCGCCCGCGGACGTCACAACCCGCATGCGACCAATATCCCCACTGTCCGTTACTAAAACCGTGCTGAAGGCCATTCGCTGGATCGACACCAGGCTTGACGCGTCGGCCGAGATGCTGACGTCGTCATAGCCGTTAAGGTCATTTGTAATGTTGCGCACCGTCCCACCTGGATAGGAAATGAATTTTAGTTGCGAAGACTGCGAAGAGCGTTCATTGGCAAGCATCACCAGCCCGCTGCCATCCCTGAGCCAGACCAAGCGGCCAATCCCGAGTGACCTATCAGTCAGGATGGATTCTTCGCGGCCGCCATCCGTGGGAAAGGCAGTCAGCTTCATGAAGTCTCCGTCGACATCAGTGCCCCCTTCGGCACAGACAATGATGCGTCCATCCGGAGACCACGCGGGACCATCATGGACCAATCCCTCCGGCCCTTTGCGAGTTACCAGCTTTCGCTCACCGGTTCCGTCCGCATTAGCGATCATCAAAGCATTATCGTCGCCGGCAATCTGGTCCCGCACAAACGCAAATTGTCTGCCGTCCGGCGAAAAGGTGACGGGACTATCCACCTGCTTCAACACCAGCTTTCGCGCTCCGCCAATGCTCGGAATCTGATACAAGTCGTTAAAGAAATTTTTATAGTAAAGATAGCTGCCGTCCGGCGAGAATGTCAGCAAGCCGAAATCACCCGGGGGAGCGATTTGGATATCGCTGGTTGTGCCGACTTGTCTGAGCCAAAAGCTGCCCGCGTTGCCCTCTGCCAAAACATATGCAATGTATTTCCCGTCGGGTGAAATGGCAGCACTCTTGACTTTGCCGCTGGCGGTCAGCTTGTTCATGCCCATCGTGCTCGGATACGGGGCGACCTGGTTCCGCGCGCCGAGTTTAGAGAGCCAAACCACTAATCCGATCACCGCCACGGCAATTATTAGCAGGACAATTGCCGCGCCCCGCTTATGCTGCTGGATCTCGCTAACGATGTATTCAGCGCTGGAAGTCGAACCTGCTGGAACACCAGCAAGCGTCTGCCTCCCGGGTTGTCGAGTACCCGACTGGCTCAGCCGCCTTGCTCCGGTCGCTAAGGCCGGCTCATTAAGCTCGGCCTTCGGCTGCTCCTGGAACTGGCGCAAATCCGCCAGTAGGTCGTTCGCGGACTGATACCGTTGCGTGACTTCCTTCTGCAGCGCCTTCGAAATAATGAACTCCAGTGCAGCAGGCGCCGCCGCAGTCAACTTCGTTAACGGTTTTGGTTCCCGTTCCAGGATCGCGACCACCGTATCGCTCTTCGTATCACCGGAGAACGGCGGCTCTCCGGTGATCATCTCGTAAAGCATCACCCCTACGCTCCACACGTCCGTCCGGCCATCGACTTCAAGTCCTCGCGCCTGCTCCGGCGACATGTATTGGACCGTGCCGATGATCGTCCCCTCTGCAGTATTGATGAGAGTCGAGAGGTTTGAATCAGTTGATGCGGGCTCCAACAGTTTGGCGATGCCAAAGTCCAGCACCTTGATGTACCCGTCGGTTCGCACCATTACATTCTCAGGCTTGATATCACGGTGAATGATGTCGGCTGCATGCGCCGCCGCCAGCGCAGGAGTAATCTGCATCGCCATACCGACTGCCTCCGCAATACTCAAGCGCCGGCGTTTCATTATTTCGCGCAGGGTTTCGCCTTCAACGAACTCGGTGGCGATGAATTGACGCCCTTGCACCGCGCCTACCTGATGAATGGTTAGAATGTTCGGGTGGTTCAGCGCCGATGCGGCCCTCGCCTCTTGTTTGAAGCGCTGCACCCTTTGCGAATCGCCCAACAGGTCGTCATGCAGAAACTTGAGAGCTACCTTCCGCCGCAGCTCAACATCGAACGCGAGATAGACGACACCCATTCCTCCTTTGCCCACGACGCTCAGGAGTTCGTATTGCCCCAGCGTTTGTCCGAGCAGATCGTCGGAGTGGTCATCGGCGAGGATCGTTTCGGCGATGTCTTCATACACGGGCGACTCGATAAAACTGTTCGCCAAATCGTGATGTCGAAGCATGGAGTCCACCTCTCTACGCAACTCCAAATCACCGGGGCAAGCATTGGCGAGAAACACTCCGCGCTCGCCCGGCTTTAGCTCCAGCGCGGAATGAAACAGTTCATCCATCTTGTGCCAGCGTTCAGGATTCATCGCTAAGCTCCCGGTGTAACCACGCCTTGGCCGTCTTCCAATCACGCATTACGGTAACCGCGGAAATCTTCAAGAGCTCGGCGCTCTCTGCCACCGACAATCCGCCAAAATAACGCAACTCAACAATTCTGGCCTTGCGCTGGTCCAACCTGGCCAACCTGGTCAAGGCTTCATCGAAAGCGATCATATCGACCTTGGGCTGCGGAACGACGACAGCAGTTTCATCGAGTGAGACCATGGCCACGCCACCGCCTCGCTTAGCGCGCCGGCGGTGCCGCGCGCGATCCACCAGAATGCGCCGCATCAGTTGCGCCGCCACGCCGTAAAAGTGCGCGCGGTTCTGCCAGCGCGTCCGCTTCTGATCTACGAGGCGCAAATATGCCTCGTGCACCAGGTCGGTAGTCTGCAGCGTGCGCCCGGGGTTTTCGCGGTTCAGGTGTTGATGAGCAAGCCGTCGCAGCTCCCGGTAAACCAACGGCATCAGTTGATTCAATGCTTCCTGGTCGCCGGCGCTCCAGTCCATCAGCAGCTGGGTGACTGCGTCGGCACGCGGATTCGGGGTGGACATGAGAGCCTCCGGCGAGAAGCGGTGAAAAGTTGTGCGTAATGCTGGCGACCACGGATTGTACCTTTCGTCCCACCCACCTTCAATAAGTTGGGCCCTTCTGCGAAATGCCTACCGCAGGCAGCCCCATTTATCAACGCGTCGTTTTTGGATGTGAACTATCATCCACCTTCTGGGTTGGGATGTACGCCCGGCGGAAGTCACGCCGAGAATGAGAGGGTAAGAACCAAACCAGGCTGAAACCCGACCAGGAGCCGCCTCGGGCTCTGTATTTGCACCACGAGGTTTATACTATGCGCAGTTAGGACGATCGCGCGATGAAGTCTTCGGATACTGCCACAACACCGCCAGCAATTGATCCCATCTGCGGAATGACTGTGGTGCCCGAAAGGGCAGCCGGCTCGAGCGAACGCGATGGCCAGAGGTATTACTTCTGCGCAATCGACTGTAAAGAGAAATTTGACGCCGGAAAAACAGTGTCGGTTCAGCCATTGCAAATAAGTCGGGAGCCAGGCGGCGGCATTCTGCAGCTCAGGAGAACGGCGGCTGCTAAAACGGAGCTATTCGCATCTCGACACCACCCGGCGACCGCACCCGCGCCTACACCTGGGGGCGGCCCAGCTAACGAAGAAGCGCAAAGTGAGAGCTACCGCATGCTGATGCGTAAGTTCTGGATCGCGGCTGCCGTCGGCTTACCGCTGCTTGTCCTGATGCTGGCCGAGTTCATGCCTGCCTGGAATGAAGCGTTAATGCCGTGGCACCGAACCATCGGAATAGCGTCGGCAATTCTGACTTTTCCGGTCCTTGCCTGGTCAGGCAATCAATTCTTCGCCGGCGCGTGGAACGGTTTCCGTAATCACAACACGAACATGGACACGCTGGTCGGCTTGGGAACTGGCGCGGCCTGGATCTACTCGGCGGTTGTGGTCTTTGCCCCCGCACTTTTTCCGGCGGGAACAGCGGGGATGTACTTTGAGGTGGCGGTGATTGTGATCGCTCTGATCCTGCTTGGTCAGGCGTTGGAGATGAGAGCCAGGCGCCGCTCGTCAGCGGCGATCAGGAAACTGCTGGAGCTGCAGGCCAAAACTGCGCGAGTCATCCGCGACGGGCGCGAGCTGGACATTCCCATCGAAGAAGTAGTTGCCGGCGATATAGTTCTGGTCCGTCCGGGCGAGAAGGTCCCGGTGGACGGAATCATCCTCGAAGGCGAATCAGCCATCGATGAGTCAGTTGTCACGGGAGAATCCCTTCCGGTTGATAAGAAATCCGGCGACCCGGTCATCGGGTCCAGCGTGAATAAGACAGGGGCGTTCACATTCTGGGCGACGAAAGTAGGGAAGGACACCGCGCTGGCGCGGATCGTAGAGATGGTGCAGCAGGCGCAGAGCTCCAAGCCTCCCATCGGGCGGCTGGTGGATGTCATTTCCTCTTACTTCGTTCCGACGGTAATAATTCTGGCGATTCTGACGTTTCTGGCATGGTTCAACTTTGGCCCGGCGCCAGTGGTGAATCATGCAGTGGTGACGATGGTCGCCGTGCTGGTCATCGCTTGTCCTTGCGCGCTCGGTCTTGCGACTCCGATCAGTCTGATGGTGGGAGTCGGCAAAGCGGCTGAGCACGGCGTTCTGATCAGGAATGGCGAGGCTCTGGAAACCGCTTCGAGGTTAACGGTTATCGTGCTGGACAAAACCGGAACGATCACCAGAGGCACGCCGGAGTTGACGGACGTACTGCCTTTGAAAGACTTTGACAGTGACGAACTACTTCGACTCGCCGCCATCGCCGACCGGCGTAGCGAGCACCCGCTGGCTGAAGCCATTGTCCGCGGCGCGATCGCTCGCGGCTTCATAACTAAGGATGCCATCGATGATCCCGAGGAATTCAACGCAATCCCCGGCCACGGCGTAGAAGCGACGGTTGACGGCAAACGAATTTTAGTCGGGAATCAAAAATTGATGCAGCGTGAGCAGATCCCGATGGCGGAGTTCGAACAAGAAGCAATCCGTTTCGCTGACGAAGGAAAAACTCCGATGTTCGTGGCGATCGCCGGCCAGCCCGCCGGCGTCATCGCCGTTGCTGACACAATCAAACCCGATTCAATCAGTGCGGTTCGCGCACTGCAGCGGATGGGCATTGAGGTGGTTATGATTACCGGCGATAACGAGCGTACCGCGAAGGCTATTGCCAGTCAGGTTGGAATCAGCCGGATATTGTCGGAGGTTCTGCCGGAGGAGAAGGCGCGCCAGGTCGAACGATTGCAGTCAGAAGGTGTACCACCGAAGAAGGGATCTGAACGTCGGACCCGTTTGGTTGGAATGGTGGGCGACGGCATTAATGATGCGCCGGCTTTGGTGCAGGCAGACGTTGGCTTCGCGATTGGTACGGGCACCGATGTGGCGATTGAAGCGGCCGGCGTGACTTTGGTGGGAGGAAGTTTGCGCGGCGTAGTGACCGCAATCGAAATCTCACGCGCCACGCTGCGAAACATCAAGCAGAATTTGTTCGGGGCCTTCTTTTACAACGTGCTGGGAATTCCGGTCGCGGCAGGTTTGCTCTACCCGTTCTTCGGCGTCCTGCTCTCGCCGATTATTGCGGGGGCGGCGATGGCGGCCTCGAGCATTACGGTGGTGACTAACGCGAACCGGCTCCGCTTCTTCGAACCGAAGCCTGCGGAGCTAGCTAGTTTGCATAGCGGTGTTTAGAGTACCGACTTTAGTCGGGCTTTAGCGCACGAAAAAGAACCCAACTGAAGTCGGTACTCTATACACCGGTAGCCGGCGTTGCATTGAGCCAAAGCAAACTTTGGTTTGCGATGTGAAAGAGCTTGCACGAAAAACCGTTGTTTCGTGTGCTTTGGTGTAATTAGTGTTATTCGTGGTTCGTATGGCTGCGTTGCCGGGCTCACGATTCACGAACGACACGAAATCCACGAAGCAACACGAAAAGTACAGTGCTGCGCGTTGATTGAGGAAGAGAGCAAATGAACCAAAGCCAGCTCATAGTTACCCTCGTAGGACTCGGGCTCATCGCCTGGATCGTCTGGTACTTCTGGCTCTGGAAGCGTGAGTCGGTGGCGGCGCAAACAAATGCCGGCGGAATTCAGATAGTCGATGTGACTGTTAAAGGCGGATACCAACCGGCGTCGATTACGGTTCAAGTGGGGCGCCCTCTCCGCCTCAACTTCACTCGTCGCGAAGCATCGCTCTGCGGTGAAGAGGTCGTCTTACCCGACTTCGGCAAGCGCGCGCACTTGCCTGAAAATCAAACCGTCCCCATCGAAGTCACTTTGGAAAAACCCGGTGAATACGAATTCACGTGCGGCATGAACATGTACAAGGGAAAACTGATTGCCGAGTAGGTAGTGCCCTAATTTTAGTTTCTCTCTCTCTTCCTCTCCCTCTGGGAGGGGTTACGGGAGGGCCTGTGACGATACAAGCCAAAGTGTTCCCAACGCGCGGCCTCGATGGCCGCGCGCGATTCTGCAAGTCGCACCCGGACAAATAAGCCTGCAGCGTAAACATTAACGGGGATAACTCTCTTGTCGCATATAAACACGCGGCGGTGGCGCGCGGCCATCGAGGCCGCGCGTCTCCCATGTGAGGGGGAAATGCGTCACGCCCTCCCCTAACCCCTCCCAGAAGGCGGGGAATAGAAAGAACAAGAAACTTGAAATTAGGGCACTCCCCACTGACAGTCGAAACGTGATCGGAGAGTGTTTATGATCCCCTCCGAGGGAGGGGATTGGCCCGGCGAAGGCGTCGCGATCCGCAGACCAGGATCCTAGGCGGCGGGCTGCAGTCGCGCAGCGGGCGCCGGGCGAGAGACAAGGGCGCGGAACATTGTGCGCAGCGTTACCCGCGTAAATGGTTTGGGCAGGAAGATCACTGCACCGGCGGCCAGACTCTCGGTCTGAATCGCCGCACTCTGTTCACCGGTCATCACCAGCACCGGTATCTTGCTTAAACGTTTAGCGGTTTGCATATGACGCAGCAGGTCCGTTCCCTGTATCGAAGGCATCTTCACGTCAAAGATCCCGGCAACAAACTGGTTGTCCTTTTCCAGAATTCGGTAACCCTCTCCTCCATCCGACGCTGACACAACAGCGTAGCCTTCTTCCTCTATCACGTCTCTGACAAGCTGCGTGATGATGGGATCGTCTTCGACGACGAGCACCCGGCCAACCGGAGGCACCCATTCGGCGAGGGTGTGTTGGAACAGAGCCTCAGACTCGCCCACGCTGCGCTTCGCCGCGAGCAGTTCGGTAATCCTCGCCACGATTTGAGACGGCACGAACTCGGCTTTGGACAATACGCGAGTCGCGCCGGCACGCTTGGCATCTTCGAGCAGGTCATCAGACCCGGAGAAAGCCACAATGGGTAAGTCCTTAAAAGCAGCTCGGCCGCGCAGCATTCTAAGAATGTCCAGACCCGATACTTCGGGAACCATCATATCCAGTAGCAACAAGTCGGGCTGGAAAGCCTTCAAGCGGAAGTAACCGGTTTCGCCGTCGTGCGCTACTTCCACGTCATACCCCTCGGCCTGGAGCTTGTCCTTGTAAACTTCAGCCACGACTTCGTCGTCCTCGATAATAAATATTCTATTCATTGCAATCTTCCTCCACCGGCAACTGTTCGCAATATATTTCCAGGTATTGTTTTAACTTCTGAAATGCCTCATGGGCGGCAGCGATTTGCTCATCGGCGCCCTGGAGGTCCCCGCCTCGGCCCATTCGTTGCAGCTCGGTCAACGAGGGCACGATGGCGGTCATGCCGAAGGTGCTACTGCTGCCCAGACATTTGTGCGCGACGGCGTAAACATCGGTGGCCCAGTTCTGCTTGACGGCCGTGTCCAATTCTTCCAGGCGCTCTTCGGTATGGTGCAGATAAAACCCAATCATGTGTTTTAGCTTTGCCGGAGTTGAAGCTATGTCCGCCAAACAAACTACATCGACAATCGCAGACTGGGCCCTTGCGGCAATCGCCTCGGGGTCCGCCGGAAAAAGTTGATGGAGTGAAGGCTTGGTAGCGGCAAACACGTTGGCAAAGATTTCTTCCAGCGTTTTTCTTTTCACGGGCTTAGCGATGTAGAAATCCATGCCGGACGCCAGACACTTTTCCTCGTCGCCGTTCATTGCATGAGCTGTCATCGCAATGATTGGGGTATGTACCGACGCCCCTTCACGTTTCCGGATCTCAGCGGTGGCGGTATAGCCGTCCATGACGGGCATGCCGCAGTCCATCAACACAACGTCGTAACTCTTGAGCGCCAGAGCATCCAGGGCTTTCTGCCCATTACTCGCGAGGTCAACGCGATATCCCAGGCTCGCCAGTTGGTCCCCGGCCACCATCTGATTCACTTCATTGTCTTCTACCAACAGAATATTGCGGGTGAGTCCGGCGGTCTCGCCTGCGGTGGGTTCAGCGGTTTTGGTGGTGTCACTGCTTCCCACGCTCTTTGGGAAGGGGACGGTCGGGATGCCGTACTCGAAACGTGGGATATCGTTCAAGTTAAGGTCACTGGGTTGGTTGATTGGTGGGTTGCTGGGTTCCTGATTTGCTTGTTTGATTAAGGTGGCCGTAAACGAAAAAGTAGAGCCACAGCCCGGCTCGCTATTGACGGAGATGGCTCCGTCCATCATCTCGACCAGTTGTTTGGCGATGGCCAGCCCCAACCCGGTCCCGCCGTAGCGTCTGGTTACTGAGCCGTCCGCCTGTCGGAAAGGCGCGAACAGCATCTTTTGATCATTTTCAGAAATGCCGATGCCCGTGTCCTTAATATCGCAGCGAATCGTCACCCGCTCTTCTTCTTCACTTTCTTTCGATACTGTGATCGTCACTTTGCCTTGTTCAGTAAACTTGATGGCGTTGCCCATTAGGTTCGTCAGAATCTGATGTAACCGCGTCGGATCGCCGCGAAGCTTGGTCGGGACATCGGAATTCCAAATCAGGCTCAGATCCAACCCTTTGGCGTGCACCCGTTCAGCCATCAGCTGCATGACACTTTCCACCTTGGAATGTAGATCGAAATCTATCGTTTCAAAGCTGAGCATTCCGGCGTCGATCTTGGAGAAGTCCAGAATGTCATTGATGATGGTCAGCAGAGAGTCCGCAGCTGACGCAATGGAATTGAGGTATCGATGTTGGCGATCGTCCAGATGCGTTGCCATGGCCAGTTCCGCGGTGCCAATGATTACATTCATGGGCGTACGAATTTCGTGACTCATGTTGGCCAGGAACTCTGATTTGAGCCGGACTGATTCCAACGCCGCATCGCGTGCCTGTTCCAGTTCCACTTCGATGCGCTTGCGCTCGGTCAGTTCTTCTTCCACGCGGCAGCGTTCGGCATTGAGTTCCACTGCATATCTGATGGTCCGCTCCAGGCGTCCTGCCGGCGTCTCATCTTTGACGAGGTAGTCGGTTGCTCCGGCCTCAATCGCCTCCACATCGATATCATGGTTGCCCTGACCGGTAAGGAGGATCATCGGCGTGGTCAACCCAAATTCACGGGCTTCGCGGATCAGCTGAACTCCGCTGAGTTCTCCCAGGCGATAGTCCACCAGACACACGTGATGCTCACCGCAGCGGGCGATTTTCAAACCCTCAGCATAGGACGGGGCCCAATCAAGGGAATACTCCCCGTTTCTTACTTCAGACAGGAGGTCACGGGTCAGGACATAATCGTCTTCGTCATCTTCAATCAGCAGTACCTTAATCATTTCGTTTTTCATTTCCACCTGCCCTGCTCGTGCTGGCGGGGAAGATCGACAATCTCAAACCAGTATCGGCCCAGGCCTCTCATGACCTCGACCAGACCCTCGAAAGTTACAGGTTTGCTGATGAAGGAACTCGCGCCTGAGTCGTAGCTGCTGTAGATGTCCTCTTCGGCCTTCGAGGTAGTAAGCACCACCACAGAGATTTGCCTCAGTTCAGGGTCGGCCTTTATCTCCCGCAAAGCTTCGCGCCCATCTTTCCGGGGCATGTTCAAATCGAGCAGGATTAAGCTGGGACGCGGGGCTTCGGCGGGTGGGGAATATTTGCCTTGGCGGTGCAAGTAATCCATCAGGTCCTCGCCATCCGTGACGCAACTGATTTCATTTGATAGGCGACTTTCCGTGAGGGCATCGCAAGCCAGCATGCGGTCTTCTTCGTCGTCATCGGCGAGCAGGATGACGATGGGTGTGCGTTCAGTTCTCATAAACTCCCACTTCCTTTGGTTGCATGACTGGCAGGGTGACCACGAACGTCGTGCCCTCGCCAGGGGTACTGCGAGCGGTGATCGTTCCACCGTGGCGGTCGACTATCTTGCGGCAAATGGCGAGGCCTACGCCGGTGCCTTCGTATTGTCCTTTGGTGTGTAAGCGCTGGAACATCGCAAAAATGCGGTCGAGATATTTTTCATCAAACCCGATGCCGTTGTCCTGCACCAGGACTTGAATGATTTGCCCGGCGAGAGCGCCCCGCTTCGCTATGAACTCGCGGCGCCGTTCGTCCAACTTTTGACTGGAGATCCGCACGATGGGCGGTACGCCGGCGCGGTAATACTTGAGCGAGTTACCAATCAAATTCTGTAGCAGTTGCCGCATCTGCACGGAGTCGGCATCTATCGTTGGGAGTTCTTCAATTTCGACGCGGCCCCCGGTCTGCTCGATCAGTGTCTCTAAATCAGCGCTAACCTCCCTGGCGATCTGATTCAGATCTGCCGCGCCGAAAGTCTGCGCTTTAGTCTCAATTCGGGAAAATGTCATCAGGTCGCTGATTAGTGTCTGCATCCTGGCCGCGGCATTAAACATCCGCTGGAGATATTCGCGACACTCCTGGTCGAGCGACTCACCGGCTTTTGCTTTGAGCCGATCACCGAAAGCCAGGATCTTTCGCAGCGGCTCCTGGAGGTCGTGCGAGGCAACCTGAGCAAAATCCTGCAACTCGCCGTTGCTGCGCTCCAACTTGTCGGAGTAGAGCTTTAGCTTCTCCTCGATCCGTTTGCGCTTGGTGATATCAGTGATCGTGAGAAAAGCCAGTAGCTGGCCGTTTGGCGCCTTGACGATGGCGCCCCCATAGCTCAATACGGCCTGCCAATCCTTGTCGATCCGCCGCAGGCAAACTTCGTAGGCGGTCAGAGCTTCACCCGCCATTACGCGGGCTAGCGGCCATTCTTCAAACTTCAGAACCGAGCCTTCAGCGGTGGATAGCTCGAAGATCTCATGAAACTGGGGAAGCTGTAGCAGGGCCTCTGCCAGGCTGGAAATCCCATGCATCGCCAGTCCGGCCTGGTTGAAGTGAGTTAACTGACCATTGAGATCGGAGATCATCAGGCCTTCATGCAGGTTTTCGATAATGGTTTGTAGACGTTCCTCGCTCTCGCGGAGAATTTGCTCCTCCTTCCGACGATCGGTGACGTCTTCAATTGCCAAAAGAATCATCGTGGCGCTGCGCTCTTCGGTGACGACCTGGCGGGCGTTCAGCAGGATCACGCGGCGTCCAACGCGCGGGAACAGATGATCGACTTCGAAGCCATCAAACTCCGTGTGCGCGGGCAGGATCTCTTCGAGCAACTTTCTCAAGACCGGGATGTCCCACTGCCGATCGCCCAATTCGTAGATGAGTCGCCCTTCGGTTTCTTCTCTCGTGACCTTGAAACTGCGGTAGAAGGACCGGCTGGCGCTGGTCACGCGCAAATCGGAATCGAGGATCACCAGCGGCTCGCGCACGGTGGCGACGATGTTTTGGAAGTAATCGAGGGCCCGATTCTCCCGCAATGCCAGATTGGAGGGCTCGCTGATCATGGCTTAATCCATTAACCCTTCCACCGCCCTTGGTTGATTGACCGGCATGGTCACCACGAAGGTCGTGCCCATCCCCGGGCTGCTGCGGGCCGTGATCGTGCCGCCATGGCGATCGACTATCTTGCGGCAAATGGCGAGACCCACTCCGGTGCCCTCGTATTCACCTTTCTTGTGTAGGCGCTGGAAGACGGTGAAGATGCGATCGAGGTACTTCTCGTCAAACCCGATGCCATTGTCGGTGACCAGGATCTGGCAGAGTGGCCCGGCTGGAGTGACTTCGTCACCGGAATCGAGAATCTGCGGGTCCAGCCTTCGACTGTAGATGCGGACCACAGGCGGAATGCCGGTACTGTGGTATTTCAGCGAGTTGCCGATCAGATTCTGCAGTAGTTGGCGCATCTGCATGGGGTCGGCGTCGATGGTCGGTAGTTGTTCAATCTCGACCCGGCCGCCGTTCTGCTCGATTCGGGTTTCTAAATCCGCACAAACCTCTCTGGCAATCACACCCAGGTCAGTCGGCACGAACGCCTGGCCCTTAATCTCAACCTTAGAGAACGCCATCAGGTCGGTGATCAGGGTCTGCATCCTGGCCGCGGCATTGCACATTCGCTGCAGGTAATCCTGAGAAGCGGCGTCGAGCGATTCAATCGCCGTCTGTTTGAGCCGATCACCGAAGGAGAGAATCTTTCGCAGCGGTTCCTGGAGGTCGTGTGAAGCTACCTGAGCGAAATCCTGCAACTCGCGGTTGCTGCGCTCCAACTTGTCGGAATACAGTTTTAACTTTTCCTCTACCCGCTTCCGATCGGTAACGTCGCGCGCGGCGGCGAAAACTCCCTGAAGTCTGCGGTCGCGATCGTAGAAGGTAGTAGCGTTATATGAGACGACTGTTTCCTTCCCCTCCCGGTCGCGCGCAGTCAGCTCGTAGTTGGTAACTTTCTTCTTACTTAGCACCAGCTTGATTCCGGCCTCAGCCCGCTCCGGATCGGTGAAGTAATTCTTGAAGGGCGCGCCGAGCAGCTCGTCACGCGTGCAACCGGTGAGCGCCTCCATGGGTTTGTTGATGTCGGTGATCACGCCGGACGGATCGGTGGTCATCAGGGCGTCAATGTTGGCTTCGAACAACGAGCGCGTGTAGAACTGGTGGTCGCGCAGACGCTGGCCGAGTTGCAACTGCTCTGCTTCGATCTCCTTGCGCGCGGTGTTGTCAGTACCGATCAACAAATAGCCGATAATTGTGCCCTGGGCATCGCGCAGGGCGGTGACTGAGACTACCGCGGGGAAACGGCTGCCATCCTTGCGAATGTAAGTCAGCTCGTAAATGTCCTCGATCCCGCGTGAAGCTTTGAAGACCAAGGCTTCGAAGCCCGGCGCAATCGAGGTCTCGAGTTCGACGCTCAGAGCTTTGGCGCGGGCGATCACTTCCCGCGGATCGGAGATGTCGGCGGGCGTGATCTTGTTCATCACATCAGTTGCCGCATAGCCCAACATGCGTTCGGCGCCGACGTTGAAAATCTGAATGACGCCCTTCGCGTCCGTGGCGATGCTGGAGAAGTTGGCGCTGTTGAAGATCGCCCGTTGCAATGCCCCTTCCTTTAGCAGCGCCTCTTCCGCCCGCTTACGCGCAGTGTTGTCGGTGCCGATCAGCAGGTAACCGATGATTCCGTCCTGGGCATCGCGGAGGGCCGTGACTGAGACCACTGCGGGGAAGCGGCTGCCGTCCTTGCGGAAGTAAGTCAGCTCGTAGATGTCTTCGATCCCGCGCGAAGCCTTGAACACCAACGCCTCGAAGCCGGGAGCAATCGGGGTGCCCAGCTCGACGCTAAGTGCTTCCGCGCGCACGATCACTTCCTGTGGATCGGAAATGTCAGCCGGGGTGATTTTGTTCACCACCTCATCGGCCGTGTAGCCCAGCATGCGCTCGGCCCCGACGTTGAAGATCTGAATAACGCCCTTTGCGTCCGTCGCGATGCTCGAAAAATTTGCGCTGTTGAAAATGGCATTCTGCAGGGCCCCGGCTTTTAGCAATGCCTCTTCCGCCTGCTTGCGCGCGGTGTTGTCCGTCCCAATCAGCAGGTAGCCGATGATGGCATTCTGTGCATCGCGTAGCGCCGTTACCGAGACCACCGCGGGGAAGCGGCTGCCATCCTTGCGGATATAAGTCAGCTCGTAGATATCTTCTATCCCGCGGGAGGCTTTGAACACGAGAGCTTCGAACCCTGGCGTGATTGGTGTCCCCAGTTCTATGCTCAGGGCTTTCGCGCGGGCAATAACTTCCTGGGGATCGGAAATATCGGCCGGCGTGATCGTATTCATCACTTCCGCAGCGGTGTAGCCCAGCATCTGCTCGGCGCCGACATTGAAAATCTGGATGACACCCTTGGCGTCAGTGGCGATGCTGGAGAAGTTGGCGCTGTTAAAGATCGCGCTCTGCAATGCTCCCGCTTTCAGCAGTGCCTCTTCCGCCTGTTTGCGGGCGGTGTTGTCGGTCCCGATCAGAAGGTAACCGATGATCGACTCCTGCGCGTCACGAAGTGCAGTGACCGAAACCACCGCTGGAAAACGGCTTCCATCCTTGCGAATGTAAGTCAGTTCGTAGATGTCTTCGATCCCGCGCGAGGCTTTGAATACCAGGGCCTCGAAACCAGGCGTGATTGGGGTTCCCAGTTCGACGCTCAGCGCTTCGGCGCGGACGATCACTTCCATGGGATCGGAGATATCGGCGGGGGTAATCTTGTTCACGACCTCGTCGGCCGTGTAGCCCAGCATTTGCTCAGCGCCGACGTTGAAGATCTGGATGACACCCTTAGCATCGGTCGCGATGCTGGAGAAGTTAGCGCTGTTGAAAATCGCGTTCTGCAAGGCCCCCGCTTTGAGCAGCGCTTCTTCCGCCTGCTTGCGCGCGGTGATATCGGTACGGACCGACATGTATCTCTTGGTGTGTCCATCCTCACTCATGAAAGGAGCGATGATGCTGTCCACCCAATAAAGCGCGCCGTCCTTGTTGCGGTTGCATATCTCGCCGCGCCAGGGCTGGCCGGCGGTAATGGTTTGCCACATGTCAGTCCAGAAGGCGTGCTCCTGCACCCCAGAGTTGACGATGCGATGAGTCTGACCAACCAGCTCGTCCCGGCTGTACCCGGATATTTTGCAGAAGCCCTCGTTGGCATCGAGGATGCGGCCTGCCTGGTCGGTGACCGAAACGATGGAGTGCATGTGGATCGTGCGCAGTAGGGCATAGTTTTCGCGCAAGGTCTCTTCCGCCTGCATGCGCGCGGTGTTGTCGGTGCCAATCAGGAGGTAGCCGATGATGGCATTCTGGGCATCGCGTAGCGCCGTGACCGAGACCACCGCCGGGAAGCTGCTGCCGTCTTTACGGATATAAGTCAGCTCGTAAATATCTTCGATTCCGCGCGAGGCTTTGAACACCAACGCCTCAAAGCCTGGAGTGATTGGGGTTCCGAGTTCGATGCTCAGCGCTTCCGCGCGCGCGATCAATTCCCGGGGATCGGAAATATCAGCGGGGGTGATCTGATTAATTACCTCGGCGGCCGCATAGCCCAGCATGCGCTCGGCGCCGACGTTGAAGATCTGGATGACACCCTTCGCGTCGGTGGCGATGCTGGAAAAGTTGGCGCTATCGAAAATCGCGCTCTGCAAGGCTCCCGCCTTCATCACAGCATCCTCGCGATGGCCAGCGGTGACGATCTCAATGGCTATGGCGGGGCGGTGGGGAACTACTTCAAGAACCTTGGACTTTTCACCGGTCATTTCGTTCTTTGCCTCTGAAATATTTTTTTGGGAAATTTACTTTTGCCCGGCGAGCAGCGCTGTATGCAACGATTCAATCTGGGGCATGAGCGAGTTTTCTGTAACGCAAACTGTCAGTTTGCGCGCGTGTGGATGTCATTCACGATCGCAAACTAACAGCTACTGATACCGGTGTGGTTGTTGCCTCTTACTCTTGGACCTACCAACTCAGCTTGGGCAATCAAGCGCCGTGCCGTTCCCGGCGGGGACGCAGAGAAAGCCCTAAGCCAGCGATTTCATTTGGTTCTATTGATCGTAGTAAGGAGGAAGTCAGAAGCACCAAAGCAGCGGTTTGGCTTGGTTGCGGCAAAGCGCCGCTAGCGTGGGTACAAAGAGGACGGCGAAGTGCAACTGATGGCGCTCGGTGGGTGGGTTTGGGGTCGTGCTACTTTGGCAAGCGGTGTTCAGAGTACCGACTTTACTCGGGCTTTGGGTCGAAAAGAAACCAACTGAATTTGGTTACTCTGAACACGTCGAGATTCAAGCAACCGGGGATGGCAGTTGCTTCCGAGAGGGCAAAAATGGAAAAGCGGGGAAGCCGGGGAAAGCTCGCTGCAATCTCGTGACTCACCCCGCTCGTCCAATCCTAACCAAAGGGCTTGATTAAACACTGGGCAGCAATGGCTTATGTCACTTATCAAAGCCTACGCCCAAGCAAGTGCAAAAAGCTCTGCGACGCGCGTCCTCAGATTTTCCGTAGTGTCGTAATTCGCCCGGTTTCTCCGAGGTCTATAGCACGCGGATTATTCGATGGTTCCCTCAAAACCTTAACGCGCTCCTAGGTATCTCCCTATTGTTTTCCTCCACAGTAAGCGTATGCTGCAACCTCGCCCCGCAACTAAGGAAATAAAAAGATGTCCCCAACATACCGAGGGCGCTAGCCGCGCCCACCCTACAAGCGGAAGCCCAGCAAGGGCTCGATGATCTGTAAAGGGAGAAAGCGATTCCCTTTGCTTTGAATGTCAGGCAACTCGCCAAAGATGCAGATGAATACACAATCCATTTTCATAATTCTCATCTACACGGCATGCGTTCCCATCGCGGAGGGAAAGCCTTTCAGGGATGCGGTTCGCTCTGCTGTTTTGGCTCGAGTGGCTAACATGAGCGGACCGCTAAAAATGCCTTGATTCTCGAACTGGCTTGGATCTCAAATTGGGCCACTGCGACTTGTAAACTAAACTTGCTTTCCTTCTGTCCTGGCGGATAATTCCCGGGTTCGTCCCCAGCCTGAATTTATTGCCGCGTCGCTCAGCCCTGAGTCGACCTGGCGTGCCCCGCTGCTTAACACGATCACACTGGTAATTTATGTGGGTGAACTTCCGTTCCGCAACGTGGCGCTCCCTCTGGACGGCCGCCATTGTCGGCTTGGCCCTGTTAGGTACTCTGCAAGTCAAGTCACTTGGGTCGCGAACGCCTTTCGCGCTCTTCTTTGCGGCTGTCATTCTGGTGACGATATTTGCCGGACGAGCAGCGGGCTTAGTCGCGATTCTGCTATCAGCTCTGGCCGCTGAGTATTTCATCATCCCTCCTCTCTATTCCCTGATGCCGACCGAGGCTAGCATTTTTCAAATCGCTACGTTTGTACTGGTGGCCTTCCTAATCAACTGGCTCTCCTCGACCCACCAAAGTAGTGCGAAGGTCCTGCGGAAAAGTGAAGAGCGCCTTCAAACGGTCATCGAGAATCTCAGAGAAGGGCTCACGGTCTTCAATTTAGAAGGCGACATTTTGTACTTCAATCGTTCTGCGCTGGAAATGCACGGATTCAACAGCCCCGAAGAATGTCGCCAACATCGAAGCGAGTTTCATGCCATGTTTCAACTCTCGGAACCCAATGGGTCGATTCTCCCGATGCGTGATTGGCCGTTAGCGCGGGTACTCAGGGGCGAGCAACTGCGAAATCTGGAGGTGCGTATTAAGCGACGAGATAGCAATGTTGACAGGGTGTTCAATTACAGCGGCTCACTAGTGAGAAATGAATCACAGAAGTCCATGCTGGCTATCGTTACAATGACTGACATTAGCGAACGCAAACAAGCAGAGGAGGAGTTAAAGAATTCCCATAAGGAATTGGAGGACAAGAGTGCGGAGCTCGCAGTAATGACACAGCAGCTGTGGCAAACCTCTAAATTGGCAACGATGGGTGAATTGTCGGCTACCATCGCTCATGAGTTGAATAATCCCCTGACGACACTTTCCCTCAACGTTGAGGCCTTGCTGTTTCAGCTGCCGCCTGACGATCCCAGTCGCCACGCTTTAGGGATAGTTGAACAGGAAATCGAACGGATGGCCATGTTGGTTCGAGACCTTTTGGAATTTAGTCGCCAAAGGGTACGGCAAGTTTCTACCCTCAACTTGCAACTTGAAATCAATACCGCCGTAGCTTTCCTCAGCTACTATTTGCGCAATAGAAAAAATGAAGTTGTTTGTGACTTTGCCAGTGACCTTCCTACCATTCAAGGAGATCGGCAGCAATTTCGGCAAGTATTTCTAAATCTGATCACCAACGCCTCTGATGCAATGCCCGGCGGAGGTCGCTTAGAAATCAAGGTTCGTCGTCACCAGGTCAACGGGGCTGCAGCCCTAGCTATTCAGTTTATTGATTCCGGTACAGGCATTCCTGAAGGCGTCTTAAAGCAAGTCTGGGATTCTTTCTTTACTACAAAAGGTGTGACGAAAGGGACGGGTCTGGGGCTGGCTATCTGTCGGCGCGTTATCGAGGAACATAACGGCACGATTAATCTTGAGAGCAAAGTGGGTTCCGGAACGACCGTCACAATCTTGATACCAGCGACCATTGGCCATTCGCTGGAGGAGACCGCCGTCTCTAAATCGCTGAAAGAGTTGTGAGAAGTATTGGAGGCGGCGATCGGAATCGAACCGATGAATAAAGGTTTTGCAGACCTCTGCCTTACCACTTGGCTACGCCGCCCCGAGATAGATGAAGGCGGAAAGATGGAGAAGTTTGTCAGCTATCAATTCGCAGTCTTCAACCCCAACCGCCAGCTTAGCGGCTGCAACACTGAAAACCGAAAACTGAAAACCGATTCTTCATCGTTCCGCCTTCATTAAGACTGGAGCGGGAGACGAGATTTGAACTCGCGACCCTCGCCTTGGCAAGGCGATGCTCTACCACTGAGCTACTCCCGCGTTCGCATAAGGATTCTACGGATTGGAAAATCGTTGTCAAGTTAGGGTGCTTCGTAGCTGTGCGCTTGTCAGAACCGCTTGCGGTAGCGGACGGTTGATCTATCCCTAATCGGCAGGTCAGAAAGCGAGATCAACCGCCCGCTACCGCAGGCGGTTCTGACATGGTTGACTTTAGCCCGCGCCTCTCGTAAGTTTCGCCTTCTTCGATTTACAATTCTGCAACGATCGTCACTCAGCAAGGAGTCTCCGCAATGAAAACGCCCGCGCGCTCTCTGCGCTCTCAGGCCCCTTTGATCATCACCGTCTGTCTGCTTTTGCTGGCTGCGAGCTTAACCTCCGCTCAGCAGGGCTACCGCAAGCCGCCGAAAGAGGTGCTGGACATTCTGAATGCCCCGGTGACGCCGACGGCGCTGGTCAGTCCCACGCGCGACAACGTGTTGCTGGCGACGGGATTTCGTTATCCGCCGCTGAGCGATCTGGCACAGCCAATGTTGCGATTGGCGGGCTTGCGCATTAATCCCGCCACCAATGGGCCACATCGCGGGCCGTACTCCGTTGCCCTGACCCTAAAGCGCATCGCCGATGGTAGTGAAGTGAAGATTGATTTGCCGCCCAACGCAAAAATCAGCGCGCCGCAATGGAGCGGTGATGGGAAACAGTTTGCTTTTACCAATGCTACTCCCGGCGGTATCGAGTTGTGGGTAGGCGACGCCGCGAATGGAAAGATCCGCAAGATGAAGAGCCTGGCGGTGAACTCCGTCCTTGGCGGGACGTTTGAATGGATGCCCGACAATCGCACTTTGCTGGTGAAAACCGTTCCCGCAAGACGAGGCCCGGCCCCGCCCCAACCTTTGGTCCCCGGCGAACCAAACTCCCAGGAGAGCGCCGGCAAGCTCGCTCCCGTGCGCACCTATGAAGATCTTTTGAAGTCGCCCTTCGACGAGACGCTCTTCGAGTATTACGCCACTTCACAACTCGCCCTGGTGGAAACTGCTAACGGAAAAACTAATGATGTCGGCCAGCCCGGAATCTTTCTGGATCTCGACCCGGCGCCTGATGGTAACCAAATCATGGTGACGCGAGTGCACCGGCCCTTTTCTTATCTCTATCCGGTCTTTGCTTTTCCGAGAGAGGTCGAGGTTTGGGACACGAAGGGCAAGGTAGTTTATAAGCTGGCCAGTTTGCCGCTTGCCGATCAGGTGCCCATTGATGGCGTTTCCACCGGCCCACGCGCAAACCATTGGCGTCCCAATCAGCCCGCCACTCTCGTCTGGATCGAGGCCCTGGACGAAGGCAATCCGAAAAAGAAAGTCCCTTATCGCGATCGCGTGATGATGTTGAAAGCACCGTTTACGTCGGCGCCAGTGGAGTTAATGAAAATCGAACAGCGCTTTCGCAACATCCAGTGGGGCGAGAATGGTGGCATGGTTTTGGTTACCGATTATGATCGCGATAAGCGATGGGTGCGCACCGTCATGCTGGATGCCGACAAACCCGGAGAAGCGCCAAAGCAGATTTGGAGCCGCAGTCAACAGGATCGCTATGGAGATCCAGGAACGCCGGCAACACGACTGTTGCCGAATAACCAACGTGCGATTCTGCAGTTTCAGGATTCGATCTATCTCTACGGCGCCGGCGCTTCAGCCGAGGGCGAGCGGCCCTTCCTCGACCGACTGAATTTGAAGACGCTGAAAACGGAGCGCCTGTTCCGCAGCGGGGCACAGGGTTATGAACTGTATGTGACCTTGTTGAAGGACGACGGCTCGCAGTTCGTGACGCGGCGCGAGACTCCGGCGGAGCCACCAAATTATCAAGTGCGGACGCGCGTCTTGATGAGCTCAGGCCCGACGATCGATCGGGATGGAGTGGAAAATTCGGTGGCTAAGCCGTTGACGAATTTCCCTGATCCCACACCGCAACTGCGCGGCATCACGAAGCGTTTGGTGACCTACAAACGCAAAGACGGCGTGCAATGCTCTTTCACGCTCTACCTGCCGCCGGGTTACAAGGAAGGGACGCGGCTGCCCACGGTAGTTTGGGCTTATCCTCTAGAGTTCACTGATGCAGATACAGCCGGGCAGGTGAGCGGATCGAGCCAGCGCTACACGACTATTGGCGGGCCGTCGCATTTGTTTTTCCTGCTTGAAGGATATGCGGTACTCGACAACGCGACGATGCCGGTGGTTGGCGATCCGGAGACTGTCAACAACACTTACGTCGAACAAATTGTGATGAGCGCGCAGGCAGCCATCGACAAGGCGACGGAGTTGGGCGTTACTGATCCAAACCGCGTTGGCGTGGGCGGGCACAGCTACGGTGCCTTCATGACTGCAAACCTGCTGGCCCACTCGGACATCTTTCGCGCCGGCATTGCGCGCAGCGGCGCTTATAATCGCACCCTCACACCGTTCGGATTTCAAAGCGAGCGACGCACTTTCTGGGAAGCGCCGGAGATGTACGTGAAGGTGTCGCCCTTCGTCGTCGCCGACAAAATCAATGAGCCCATTCTGTTGATTCATGGCGAAGCGGATGACAACCAGGGCACTTTCCCGATTCAATCTGAGCGCATGTACCAGGCGATCCGTGGAAACGGCGGCACGGTGCGTTACGTGACGCTGCCGCTGGAGGCGCATAGCTACGCCGGAAGGGAAACGATTGAGCACGTCCTTTACGAGATGATTGGGTGGTTTGATAAGTACGTGAAGAACGCGCCGCCGCGGGCAGGGAAGCAGCAGGCGGCGAATTAGAGTTTTAACGTCTTGTCAGAACCGCCTGCGGTAGCGGGCGGGCCCCTCAGTAACGTGCGTTGAGATTTTCCCCAGACGCAAACTAAAGTTTGTACTCTATGCGCCTGTAGGGATCGAGGATCAACGTGCCCTTCAGGTGTATAGAGTACAAGCTTTAGCTTGCGTCTTTCGAAGCGACATGATTCACGCTTCGCGTTATAGCAGTGCGTGCCGGGAGATTTCGGTGTAACGCGAACCTGCGCTGCCGAGTTCGCTGCGAATCACGATCAGTTCGTTTACCTGGAACTCCAGGCGCGGGAATCCCAGCTCTCGGTGGGCAGTCGCCAATTCACTGGCGGCCTGCGAATGACGCACGCGGGCAATTGTCAGGTGTGGCCGAAATGAGCGCTGCTCACGCGCGAAATCCTGCCCCGCACACTCTTCTTCCAATTGCTGATGAAGACGCGTAAGTCCGCCGCCGCCATCGTCCACCCCAATCCATAAGACCCGAGGCTGACCACGTTCCGGAAAGGCCCCGCAACCTTCCGCGGCCAGGGCGAAGGGTTTCAGCCCTGACACAGCCCGTTCGGCGGCGAGTGAAAGCGCGGGGACGCGATCGATGGTAATGTCGCCGAGAAACTTTATCGTCAGGTGAAGTTTATCGTCGCGATTCCAACTCGCGCGCGCCTGCGGAACGGATTCACGCAAGCGAACGATGTGTGACTGAACGCGTTCGCGTACTGCGAGTGGCAATTCGATGGCGCAAAACACGCGCCAGTGTGGGTTGCGCGTGGAGATAGTTTTTTCCCCACCTTCTAGCAAGGGTGATTCAGAAATAGGCGCAGCCCCAAATATTTCTGCGGCTTGACGGAAGGTCGGAGACCTTCCGCACATCAGACGGCGGAGCCGGAAGCTGCCACAGGCGTTACTTCGCCGGTTCCAGAATTAAAGTTTCCCTGGTCGCATTCGCCACCGCGGCATCAGTGAATGGGAACTCGCGCGGTTTGACGGCGCGCCAATCATCGAGTTGATCTTTCCAATGAGGGCTGGAAGGCAAACCAGATTGGCCCAGCGAAAGGCCCTGTTGCGTCTTGTCCCAGTTGCTCGGGTCGGCAATCAGTCGCATGGAAACTCCTGCTCCCACATTCACCGTCGCGCCCAACAGGAATGGCGTGCCGCTTTGGGGAAACGGCGTAATCGTGAACTGCGCGCCCACGAAAGGCGCCGACGAGAGTGGATGCGTAAACCGCGCTGGGGACATTGCGCCCCAGGTCCATTTCGCTTCATCAGCACCCAAACTCTTTGTTAAAGCCTGCCGCGCATCGGCATAACTCGCGCGCAGCAAGTCGGGGTAATTGTTGAACTCCTTAGGCAGCCAGTCGCGCGGCTGTTCACTCACTACTCGATCGATAAGCAGATCCGAATTTGGCCAGACATAAGTCTTGAACAACTGTTCGCCAAGCGCAGCCTTTAAGACGCGCTGCCGGAAGGCGATGCGCATTTGCGCCACCACCGGCGCCACCTTCGAGTCAGCTTCCAGCCGGCCATCCCAGGAAGCAAATGAGGCTAGCGAGGCGCGCATCTGGTCGTCCACGACTTGCCCTTGCATTGCCCGGACCGCTTCACGGGCGAACAGCGCGCCGGCAAAACTGTATGTATCGCCCTGCACGCGCCGAAAATCGTCGGTTGTTAGTTTCTGTTTTTGTGACAGGAGCTCGAAGATGCGATGGGCGCGGTACGGCTGCGCCCAGTAGTGCGTCAGGAAATACGGATAGTCACTTCCTACCACGCGCTGATTGGCGGTGACAATAATGCCGCTCGGTGGATCGTAGCTATGCGGCAATTTGGCGAAGGGGATGAAGCCGGTCCATTCGCCGGCATCAGTGGCTCCATCATATGGCACACTGCCGTCACCGGTCTTGCGCACGGGAATGCGGCCGGCGCCGTAATAACCGATGTGCCCGTTAACGTCGGCGTAAATGAAATTCTGGGTGGGCCCGGAGTAGTGGCTTAGCGCAGCCGTAAAGTCTTTCCAGTTGCGCGCGCGATTGATGAGATAGAGACCTTCGAATTCCACGGATTCAGAATCCAGCGCCGGCCAGCGCAGCGCATAACGGGCGCCATCCTGTTCCAGCACGATTGGTCCATGACGGGTAACCGTGACGTCGAAGTTCTTCGTTTCCGTTTCCGTATTACCAAAGCCTTTGCGGACCTTGATGTGTTCGTGGCGAACTTCGGCTTCACGCCAACCGGATGGCGTGGCATAGCGAGTCGGGTTCTCCTTATCAAATTTCTCCAGGTAGAGATCCTGCACGTCCGGGTTCAGATTGGTTACTCCCCACGCGATGCGGTTGTTATGGCCCACAACGATTCCCGGAGCGCCGGGGAAGGTCACACCCGCAACATGGAGATCGGAAGGCGAGCCCTTTGTCACCAGCTCGCTCAGATACCAGATGCTCGGCGCAAACGCGGGGAGGTGCGGATCATTTGCCAGCAGCGGCTTGCCCGAAGCAGTGCGCTTGCCGGATACGACCCAGTTGTTGCTGGCCTGTAGGTTGCTTCCTGCCGCCGTTGAATCCGCGGAGAAGCCGGCCAGTTGAAAGGCGCGCTGCTGTATCGCAGTGATCTCCGCCAGTTTCGCTAAAACTGAAGAGGGTGGTGTACCAGGATGCGAGAGGGATTCCCCGCGGGCCCGTGGGCCACGATCCTTCCCGACGACGAGCACATCCAACGGCGTAATTTCCGGCAAGAGCGCGTCGCGTTTCTCGCGAGGCAAATTCGCCAGCGCAGCCCTCATGATGTCCGTGGGCCAGGTGTTGGAAAGGACTTCATACAGTAGCTTGCCTACCGCGAGACTGTCGGCCGGAATCCACGGCCGTGGTTTGTATTGCAGGATCACATACTCGGGCGGCAAGTTCTGGCTGGTGCGGGATTCGATGAAGGCGTTCACGCCCTTCGCATATGACTCCAGTACGGCGCGCATCCGGGGCGACATTCGCGCGGCCGTCGCATCGATGACTTGGGCGTAACCCATGGTGCGGTGGCGTTGATCCTGGGCCAATGCGGCCTGGCCCAGTACTTCCGCCAGCTCGCCGCGCACATTCCGTCGTAGCAGGTCCATCTGCCACAACCGATCGCTGGCCGTGGCGTAGCCCTGCGCGAAGTAGAGGTCGTCTTCATTGGACGCTTCGATGTAGGGGATACCGCGCTCGTCGCGGCGAATAGTAACGCGCCCGTGCAGGCCGGCAATTTGGAGCGTGCTGGAACGCGCGGCTTCCTGTCCGAAAACTGCCGTCAGGCTAAGGCAAGCGCAGAGCAGCGTTGCAACTATCGAGCACGATATGAATTTGTGTTTCATCAGAAAGACCTCACCGGGAATTGATATGCGAGCGAGATACTAGCATGGAGCAGTAGTCCGTTTCATAACCATAACGCTGAAAGCGTTCGTTAATTCCAGCCCAGGGTTTGCTTTGAAACCCTGGGAAGAGTAAGAGCGCACATTCATTCCGGCGCATCTCTGAAGGAGTTGCGAACGGGCTTGCGATTCGGTGGACGGTGACGCAACCCCTCCAGGGTTGCGCAGGAGAGAATGAAATGTGATTTTCCCCCGAGGGTTGCCAGAGCGCAACCCTGGGCTGGAATTAGCCAACGCTTTCAGCGTTATGCCGATTACCTCGATTTGGGCTCGCCGTTGACGCTCTCGGGGTTAATGACTACAATCCGTCGCATGTTGAGAAGGAATCTCCTTTCACTTTGCGGCGCGCTGGTTCTGCTTTTTGGATTGGCTGCGCACGGGGGCGCCCAACAGCGGCCCCTGCTCACCGAAGACGTGGATATCATTCCGCAGGGATCCTTGCGTATCGAGACTGGAGTCGATTTCTTCCAGGGCGCAAAGTTTCCCGCTTCCGGACTCACCGGTGATTTGACTCGCGTCGGCGTTATCGGGATTCACATCGGCCTGTCTCCGAACGTTGAGATTTCAATCGAAGGCGTGGCTCAGAATTTCCTTAGCATAGATTCGCGAGGGCCTTCCGCAATTCCTTTGAATATTGCGCCCGGCGCTTTGTCCACCAACGACTTTGGCGACTTCGCGTTATCGACCAAGATCAAACTGCGCAAAGAGAGCCGCAACGGACCGTCGCTGGGTTTCCAGTTTGGCGTGGAGCTTCCGAACTCAAACCAAGCCCGCGGTATTGGAATTAACCAGACTAATGCGTACGGCCAGATTTTGTTTGGAAAGAAGTTTGGCCGCGACGATCGGGTAAACACTTTTGGCAATCTGGGGATCGCGATCCTGACGGCCCCGACGGCTCTCTTTACACAAAACGACGTGCTGACATACGGTGCCGCCGGAATTGTTCGCATTAACAAACAGTTCAGCCTGGCCGGCGAAGTCAACGGGCGCGCCAACACACGTCCAGGAAACGGGCCGCTCGGCACCGAGTCGCAAGCGCAGGCCCGAATCGGAATGCAGGTGCGGGCCTCGGGTCTGAAGTTCGACGTCGCCGGCATCAAGGGCCTTACAAGTTTCAGCCCCCGCTCCGGAGTCACCATTGGTGTTACTTACGACTCTCCGGTCGTGTTCGCTCCTGTTAAATGAATAGAGACTAGAGGCTAGAGACTAGAGGCTAGGAATCAAGCGCTCTCGAGCCTCTAGTCTCTAGCCCCTAGTCTCTAGCCTCTGGTCCCCATGTTTGATTGGTTACACGCTGCTGCTCGCTGGCTGGGAGCATTCATCGTTAGTGTGCCTCTGTATATTGCGGGGCCGGCGATGCTCCTAATCGGCGCCCTTGATTCCTCGCTGCTCTCTCTTCCTGAAATCAACGACTATCTGGTCGTAGCTCGCTGCTACAAGCATCCGCATGCGGTGTTCATCTTCCCGCTGTTTGCCGCGCTGGGATCTGTCCTGGGCTGCTGGCTGCTTTATTCGATCATTCAGCGCGGCGGGCAAGCGTTGCTGCGGCGTCGCTTTCGCGCCGAGCATATTGAGCGGGTCGAACACGCCTACGCGCGATTTGGCATCCTGGCGTTGGCTATTCCAGCTTTGCTACCGCCGCCCATGCCCTTCAAGATTTTTGTCGCGACGGCTGGAGCCATGCAGTTTCCCCGCCGGCGTTTTCTCCTGACCGTCCTGATTGCTCGGTCGCTGCGCTACTACACCGAAGGAATCCTGGCAGTCTTCTATGGCGAACGTGTTTTGCGTTTTCTGAAGGACAATGGCCTGATGATCGTCAGCGTCGTCGCTGGTGTTTGCCTGCTGGCGCTGGTAGTTTATCTGTTTTCCAAAAGGGGGAGAACGGCGTTTGCCACTAGCAAAGACGGCAAAGACGGCGAATCCGGGCCTGCCGGGTCAACGGAACAGTGAAAGGAAGTAGTAACTCTTGAAGTGGTTGTTAGGAAAACTGGCGAAAATCTCGAATTATTTGATCACCTTTGGGCCCTTTGGCCTGTTTGCGATCGCCTTACTTGACGGGGCTTTCGTGCCCATGGCCGGCGGACCGGACGCAGTAGTTATGTTGCTATCGGCGTCACGTCCCGGCTGGTGGCTGATCTATGCGGCGGCGGCAACGCTGGGCTCGACCGCCGGCTGCGTCATCCTTTATTACATTTCACAACGCGCGGGCCGGCGGGCCCTGTCGCGGTTCTCGGCTTCAAAGCAGGCGCGGGTCAAGGATTTGATCGAGCGTTACGATGTCCTCTCGGTGCTGGTAGCGTCACTGTTGCCGCCCCCGTTCCCCTTCAAACTTTTTGTCGTTTCAGCCGGCGTGTTTCGGCTGAGCATCGCGCGCTTTGCAATCGCCGTCGGTGCCGGCCGAGCCTTTCGTTATTTGCTGGAGAGCTACCTGGCGGCCCGCTATGGCGACCACGCAAAAGATTGGTTGGCGCACTACTATCCGGCGATCGGAATTGGACTAGCGATTCTGATAATTCTGGTCTTTGTGGGCCGCAGCCTTTTGAAAAACCGGCACACTGAACCTGTCTCAGAGATCGAGAGCTAGTTGCGCGTCTTCGGCTGGCGCGGCGCAGGCTTCTGCCTGCAAGCGGAACCGCCGTGCTGAGCCGATGTCTTTGATTCCCAGATCTTCCATTTGCTCCAACAAGCGGATCAGGATGTGCGCGGTGGCGAGGGCGTCGCTACCGGCGCGATGGCGAGCGGCTATCTCAATTCCAAAGTGATCGGCGATCGCGTCCAGGCGATAACGGCGCAGTTCAGGAATCAGATGCCGCGCCAAAGCCAGCGTGCACAAGCTGGAGTTTGCAATGCGATACCCGGGGTAGGTGCGCCCGATTTCGTGATTCAGGACACGCAAATCAAATGGCGCATTGTGGGCCACGAGGACGCTATCACCCAGAAAGTCCAGCCACTGATCTGCAACTTCGCTAAAACTCGGCGAATGCTTAACCAGATCATTCGTGATGCCCGTGAGCGCGGCGATGAAAGGCGGAATCGACGTCCCGGGATTCAGAAGACTTTCAAAGGTGGCGGCGATGCGGCCGCCGCTAACGCGGTAAGCCCCGATTTCGATTATGCGTGAGGGTAATAATCTGTCGCCCGCGGCTTCCACGTCCACCACCACGAAGTCTGTGTGAGACAAAAGACGCGCATCATGATCACGCTCGAGCAATGTGATCTGAAAATCCTCGCCCAGGGCAAAGCGCGGGTCATTACCAATCAGATCCGAAAGCAAGCGGCCGGCCAGCGCAGCGTCAATATTTGAAAGCTTGAAAACTGCATCGACAACCTCTACGGCAGAAGCGCAGCCGCCGCAGGCCTGCAGAAGTTCCGCGGTTTCTTGTACGAGGGTGGAATCCGAAATAAGATTGCGCCGCAACTGCATGCGGGCATTGTAGTCTGCGGTTGAAGATTTGGAAATGAAACCCGAATTGGAAGTTAGCTCAAGCTCTTTACTGGGACGGCGGGCGTCTCGCCCGCAATAACACTTCAGCTTTTACGTCGGACGAAAAGGCTTGCGAACGGATGCGGGCGAGACGCCCGGGGTCCCAGTGAAGAGCTTGAGTGAAGATCTGAAGGGCGCCTACCTCGCACAGATGATTCGCGTTACCATAACATGCAACCAGAAGACGTAATTGGAAAGTTTAGAACCGCGGGCGCCTTGCTTGAAGGACACTTCGTGCTTTCGAGCGGGCTGCACAGCCCGACTTATTTGCAGTGCGCCATTGCGTTGCAGGATCCGGCGGCGGCTGGGGCCTTTGGCCGCTCCCTTGCTGATTTGTTCCGTGATCAAAATCTTGAAACCGTCGCCTCTCCAGCGATTGGCGGCATCATCATTGGCTATGAAGTAGCAAGACATCTTAACGTGCGGTTCATTTGGACTGAGCGGGAGCAGGGCGTGATGACGTTGCGCCGCGGTTTTAGCGTGCGCCCTGGCGAGCGCGTGCTGGTGGTCGAGGACGTCATCACCACCGGCGGCTCCACGCGCGAAACGATTCTGGCCTTGGAGGCGACCGGCGCAAACGTAATCGGCGCGGCCTCGATACTTGACCGTTCGGCCGGGAAGGCTGATGTGGGAGTACCCAGGGTGGCGCTGGCAACTCTCAACGTCCCCTCCGTTGAGCCAGCTGCTTGTGAAGCGTGTGGTCGTGGCGATGTGGCAATCAAACCCGGCAGCAGAACAGTAATTACTTAACGAGATTCTAAATGTTGACTCATTAATGAACTTTAAGCTGACGCTCCAATACGACGGAACCGATTTTCACGGCTGGCAGATACAAAACGATCTGCGAACGGTCCAGGGCGAGCTGACGCGAGTTCTGTCGCTGATCGAAGGCCGCGAAGTCGTCGTTCAGGGATCGGGCCGTACCGACGCCGGTGTTCATGCCGAAGGCCAGGTGGCCAGCGCGCAACTCGAGCGCGTTATTACAGCCGGGAAGTTGCGCTCCGCCATCAATGGAAATCTGAAACGCGATGTCCGCGTGATTGCGGCGCATGAGGCGGCGGATGATTTTCATGCGCGATACGCTGCGCGCGGCAAAACCTACCTCTATCGAATCGTTAACGCTCCAGTCATTTCTCCTTTCTGGAATCGATACGCGCACCAGGAATCGCGTCCGCTGGATTTGGAGCGCATGCGCTCGGCCGCGGAACTGTTTCTGGGCGAGCACGATTGGACAGCATTCTCGTCGGCACAAACTGAGGCTGAGACGCGAGTGCGGACAGTTACGGAATTGGCAATCGCGGAGCACTGGGATGAACGTGGTCAGTGCAGGCTGATTGAAATCACCGCGACGGCGAACGGCTTTCTCCGCTACATGGTCCGTTCGATTGTGGGAACCCTGCTGGGGGCGGCGCGAAACGAAATCGATGAGACCACAATCCAGCGAGCGATTCGCACGGGTGAACGAAGGCTTGCCGGTGCGACCGCGCCGGCGTGCGGACTTACGTTGCTGCGCGTACAGTATGATTGACACCCGAGGGTTCGCGAAGTACATATGGAGGGCGCCGTCAAAGCGGCGACGGAACTTTATATTTTGAGCTCGATATTTCCCCTCCCGTTGGGAGGGGATACAGGGGAGGGCTTGTGCAGCTCCCTAAGAAAAAGTCGTAGCCCTGAAGGGGCGAAATTGCTGACATCAGCTCGGTGGTGTAAATCATTTCGATCACAGGTTGTGTGATGAGCAAAGGGTTTTCGCCCTTTCAGGGCTAGTAACCTCTTGGGGGTGTTTCCGTAAGCCCTCCCCTTCGTCCCCTCCCATTGGGAGGAGAGATTAGAAATCCAGGAGCGCCGTTGCCGCTATGCTCTGCCGGCGCACCCAAATCGAGGCGCGACTGTTCAGTGGTTGGACCAGAAGATCTTTCGAAACTCAAAGATGTTTGCTGATTTTGCTTCGGTCATTAAAAAGGGAAGCCGCGAGGAGAAATTGCTTGCGTCGCTTTCCGCTGAACGGCTGCCCCGCCACGTTGCGATCATCATGGACGGCAATGGGCGTTGGGCCGCGCAGCGCGGACAACCACGTATCGCCGGGCATCGCGCTGGAGTGGAAGCAGTGCGCGCCGCGGTGGACACGGGCGCGCGTCTCGGTCTCGGCGCTCTAACGCTGTATGCGTTCTCCACGGAAAACTGGAAACGTCCGCGCTACGAAGTGGAGGCGCTGATGCGCATGCTCCGGCGTTATCTGCGTCTGGAGCTGGCAGCGATTCATAAACAGAACATCCGCTTTCAAACCATTGGCCGCACTGCCGATCTGGCGGGCAATGTGCAACTGGAAATCGCCAAAGCCACTGAGCATACTAAGGGAAATACTGGCATGGTCTTGAGCGTCGCCTTGAACTATGGTGGGCGCGCAGAGATTGTGGATGCAGCTCGCGAGGCGATGCAGCAGTTGTTGGCAGAGGGTAAACGGCCGGAGGCTTTGACCGAAGAAGCGATTGCCGCCGAACTCTATACGCGCGATCTGCCGGAGTTGGATTTGCTGGTGCGCACCAGTGGTGAACTGCGCATTTCAAACTTCCTGCTGTGGCAAAGTGCTTATGCCGAGATCTATGTGACCGATACGCTGTGGCCGGATTTTCGCCGGATGCAGATGTTGGAAGCGATTGCCGATTACCAGGGACGCAACCGCCGCTTTGGGGGGCTGAAACTGGTAGCCAACGCCAAATGATTTGGAGTTGCAAACAGATGCTGTCGTCTAACGGATCTCTGTGCAGAACTCTATTTCGTGTTCTTTAGCGCAGTTGGTGTAACTTCGTGAATCGTAAGCGTCCGATTCCGAAGCACACGATTCACGAAATGCACGAAATCTCACGAAGTAACACGAACTAAGGCTGGTCTAGTATCTTGAAAAACCCAACTCCGAAACCAAAAACTAAATTAGCCGGTCTCAGTTCCTCCACCGCCCGCGTGGTCACCGCCGCGGTGTTGTTGCCGATACTGATTGCTTCGATCGTAGTTCCCAAGCTGGCTCTGTTGTTCGTGTTGCTGGCGGTCGTGGCGATGATCCTCGCGTTGGCTGAGTTCTGGCTGCTCGCCGGGAAGCGCGGTATTAAGGCCAACTTTGCTGCCGGCTATCTTGCAGCCGTGGCTTTAGCGGCCGTTTTTTACTTCACTGAGCCGCACTTCCCGCCGGACTTATTTGTGATTCAGATCATCCTAATTGTCCTGACGCTGGGAACGCTGACAGCCGCGATGTTTCGCGGAGCGCCGTTCGACAAAATGATCCCGGCGGTTGGCGCCACGCTCCTGGGCGTTTTCTACATAGCGCTATTGGGCGGATATCTGGTCGCGACACGGATGGGCTTTACGGATGCGCTGTCCAGGCACCTCCTCTCATTTTTCTTCCTCGTGCTGATGGGCGGCGACACCGCCGCTTACTACTTGGGCCGGGCGCTTGGAAAACACCAACTCGCGCCCAAGGTCAGCCCGGGCAAAACCTGGGAAGGCGCAGCCGGTGGGATGTGTGCGAGCTTGTTGATGGCCGCCCTCGCCCATTTCTGGTTTTTCCGCGAACTGCCCTTAAAATGGGCCCTGCCGCTCGCGGCAGCGATGAACGTTCTGGGCGTCCTTGGAGATTTGTCTGAAAGTGCATTGAAGCGCAGCGCCGATACCAAGGACGCTGCCAGTATTCTGCCGGGGCATGGCGGATTACTTGATCGGTTGGATAGCTTGCTGTTCAATGCGCCGCTCATCTACTATTTTGGTCTTCTCTATTTTCGGGATTGGCACAGACTTGGTCTGTATTAAAGAGCTTAGGAGCCCGACCCAAAATAAACAGTTTTTGTTTTCGGCAGCTCGTAGCGTCAACTAAATGACCACCAAAAAGATCGTCATCATAGTTTCAGCAGTCGTCCTGGTGATTGGCCTCGTGATCTTGCTTTTTGTGGGCGCGATTGTGGGGACGGTGTTTTATTCAATCGGCAACAGCGAAGCGGCAACGGTCGCCAAGGATTATCTCAAGCACAACTCCACGCTGACCAATGACATTGGCGAGGTCAAGGATTTTGGCTCGTTCATTACCGGAAACATTAACGTCCATAACGCCAGTGGCGAAGCGACACTTTCTCTGAAGGTCAAGGGTGAGCGGCAGACTGTGAACGCCGAGGTCAGCCTGATGTATCGCGACGGGCACCAATGGCGAGTTACGGAAGCGTCTTATAAGAACGCCGCGAACCAAACGATAGACCTGATGAATCCTTACGAATCACCCCCCTCAACCCCGGAACCGTAACGCACCTGGCCAACTAATCTATGAGTAACAAAGGGGTCGCAATTCTTGGTTCCACGGGGTCGATCGGCTGCAACACTTTGCGCGTGATCGAGTCGCTGGGGCCCGGACGATTTCGGGTGGTGGCCCTTGCCGCTGGTCGCAACATGGAGCGCCTGGCCGACCAAATCGCGTTTCACTTGCCGGAAGTTGTTTCGGTCGAAACGGAGGACGCCGCGCATGAGTTGCGCGCGAAGCTCTTCGAACGAAATATCGATTTGCCGCGGCTGCTGATCGGCGATGCAGGCCTGGTGGAGATCGCGACGCATCCGGAGGCGGACTGCGTGGTCTCCGCTACCGTGGGCGCAATCGGGTTCGTTCCGACCTTGCGTGCGCTGGAGGCCGGAAAGCGCGTTGCGCTGGCTAACAAAGAAACGTTGGTGATGGCCGGGGAACTGATGACGCGGGCGGCCGCTGAATCCGGCGCTGAGTTATTGCCGGTTGATTCCGAACACAACGCCCTGCATCAGTGCCTGCGTGGAGAGAAACGGTCGGAAGTCAGACGCATCGTGCTGACCGCTTCAGGCGGCCCTTTTCGTACTCGAAACCAGGCCGAGTTGGAATCCGCGAGTGTAGCGGAAGCCTTGCAACACCCCACCTGGAGCATGGGCGCCAAGATTACGATCGATTCCGCGACGCTCATGAACAAGGGCCTGGAAGTGATTGAGGCCCATTGGCTCTTCGGTTTCAGTGCCGATGAGATTGCCATCGTAGTGCACCCGGAATCGATCGTGCATTCGATGATTGAATTGGTTGATGGCTCAGTGATAGCGCAGATGGGCGTCACGGACATGCGGCACGCGATTCAATACGCGCTGACTTACCCGGAGCGTCATGCGTCCGATTTGCCACCACTGGATTTGACCGCTCTTTCGTCGTTGCATTTTGAAGAGCCGGATCCCGAGCGGTTCCCCTGCATCTCGCTCGCCTACCGGGCGTTGCGTGAAGGCGGCACGCTCCCGGCGGCCATGAATGCCGCAAATGAAGAAGCCGTGCAGGCCTTTATCAACCAGCAAATTGGTCTCACCGACATCCCTCGCGTGATTGCGTCGGTGATGGACCAGCATCCGTCCCGCCAAGTCACGGATCTGGAGGTAGTATTGGAGGCCGATAGCCGGGCGCGCGTCTCAGCCATCGCCGAAATCGAGAAGCTACGCCATAGTTCCAACCTGTTTGCCGAAAGCCCTGTTTGACCGCAACCTTCCGCGCCGCGTAAACTCATCATGGCAACCCTGGAGTTCAATGGCCGAGTCCAATCGCGGCGGTTTTGATTCTTAGAAAAGGGCATTTGTTTTAATGAGCACACCTTTATATATCTTAGCGTTTATTTTCATACTGGGTTCGGCCGTGATTCTGCACGAATTTGGCCATTTTATCGTAGCCAAGCTCTTCAAGATTCGCGTCGAGGCGTTCTCTTTCGGCTTGGGGCCGCGTTTGTTCGGTAAGAAGTTTGGAGACACCGATTATCGCGTCTCCGCGTTTCCGCTGGGCGGCTATGTGAAGTTGGGGGGCGACGAATCCAATGCTCCGCTGGAGGGCGATGGCGCTACGGATATTCCGGCCCGTGAGCGGTTCGATCTACGGCCGCGGTGGCAAAGAATTCTGGTGGCCCTCGCCGGACCGGTGATGAATATTCTGACCGCCCTGGCGATCCCCATGGCGGGAGCACTGCTTTATGGCGTACCTGCGACGCCTTCGCCGGTAGTCAGCCGGGTCAGCCGAGGCGGCGCCGCGGAAGTGGCCGGCCTTTTACCTGGCGATCGCATCGTTTCATTTAACGGCACTGAAAACCCAAAGTGGGAAATCATTCGCGGCGACGCCTTGCTGTCTCCCGGCCAGGCTCTGCCCGTGGTCGTTGAACGCAACGGACAACGTCTGCCGTTAACGATTAAGCCGACGCCACGCACTGAGGATGGAGAGACTGCGGGCACGCTTGACTTCATTCCGGACTACGGTAACGTCCCCATCGTAATTAGCGATGTCACTCCCGGGACGCCGGCAGCCGAAGCGGGTTTGCAAATTGGCGATCACATCGCGGCGGTCAACGGCCAGCCGGTGGGAAGTGCCGAGCAGGTCACCCAACTGATTCAAGAAGGCAAGGCTGCTCCGATCACGCTGAAGATTATCCGCAACGACCAGCAACTGGACGTTACGACTCAGGTGCGCCGTTTGGATGATGGCCGGGAACGCCTGGGGATATCGCAAGCCGAAGACATTCCGCTGCAGAAGGCCGGATTGATTACTGCGTCGCGTTATGCCGTCAGGCAAAATGTCGAAATTGTACGGTTGACCGGTAAGGCCCTGGGCCAGTTTTTCAGTGGCAAGCGCTCTGCGCGCAACACCCTATCGGGGCCGATTGGGATCTATTCCGCCGTGCGATCCTCAGTCATCAGGTTTGGTTGGGACGGCCTGTTTAGTATCCTCGGGTTCCTTAGCTTGAACCTGGGAATATTCAATCTGCTTCCGATTCCCGTGCTGGATGGCGGCGCGATTTTCCTGCTCTTGATCGAAGGGGTGTTGGCCCTCGTAGGAATGACCCTCTCAGCCACGGTGCGTGAGCGGATCCAACAGGTAGGCTTCGTAGTGGTGATTCTTTTGATGGTCTTCGTAATTACGAACGATGTCCTGAAAAAGGTGACCAGTCCCCCACCCGAGGATCGACCGGCAGAAGCAACGGTGCCGGCGCCAGGGAAGTAGTTATGTAGCGCAAACTTCAGTTTGCGTGTATTGATGGAGCCGTTGATGATGGACGGGCTGCGCAACCTAAAGTTTGCGTTACGAAGCCGCAAACTAAAGTTTGCGTTACAGTGATTTAAATATGAGAAAGTCCAGAGCAGTCCAGGTGAAGCAGGTGCAAATCGGCGGCGGCGCGCCGGTTGCTATCCAATCGATGACCAAGACGGACACCGCCGACGTGGGCGCAACCGTAGCGCAAATTGAAGAGATGGTCAGCGCCGGCTGCGAGATTGTGCGACTGGCGGTGCCCGACAACGATGCCGCCGTAGCATTAAAGGAAATCCGCAAGCGCGTTCCCGATGTGCCCCTCGTGGCCGACATCCATTTTCATTACAAACTGGCGTTGATGGCCCTCGAGGCCGGCATCGACAAGCTGCGCTTGAATCCCGGCAACATTGGCAAGCACGAGCGAATTGTAGAAGTGGTGCGCGCCGCCCAGTCGCAGAAGGTACCGATTCGCATCGGCGTCAATGGCGGTTCGTTGGAAAAGGATTTGCTGAAGAAGTATGGCACTGCGACTCCGGAAGCGATGGTAGAGTCGGCGCTGCGTCACATTAAGATTCTGGAAGAACTGGATTTCACTGACATCATTATTTCCCTGAAAGCTTCCGATGTGCAGCGCACAGTTGGCGCGTATCGGCTGCTCGCGGAAAAGGTCGATTATCCTTTTCACCTGGGCGTCACCGAAGCGGGCACGGCATTTGGCGGCACTATCAAGTCTTCGATTGGCCTGGGAATTCTGCTGCATGAAGGAATCGGCGACACGATCCGCGTGTCATTGGCTGCGGAGCCACAAGAGGAAGTCCGCGTGGCGTGGGAGATTGTGAAGTCGCTGGGTTTGCGTAGCCGCGGCGTCACAGTAGTCGCGTGCCCCACCTGTGGCCGCCTGGATGTGGACAATTTCGTGGAAATCGTGACGGAGATCGAACGCCGGCTCGCGCATATCGAGGAGCCTCTGCATCTTTCGATCATGGGCTGTGCCGTGAACGGACCGGGGGAGGCGCACGATTCGCAACTCGGCATAACCTTTGGCCGCGGCGTAGGCATGATTTTCAAAGACGGCGTACCCATGCGCAAAGTCTCCGGCGAAAACATCGTCGAAGCCTTCGTCATGGAAACTGAAAAACTGCTGGCCGATCTGACCGCCAAGAAGACCCTCCCTGAACCCGAATTGGTTAGCATTACCTAGAACCAACTACTTTTGTTGACAATCAAAGGCTGCCTGCTGGGGCAGCCTTTTATCTTGCACAGACCTCGCACAAAGCGAATTTCGTGTTCGTTCGTGTGGTTGGTGTATTCATTTAGTGGATCGTATTACTGCGAACCTGAGCGCACGATTCACGAAGTCACACAAACCTCACGAATCAACACGAACTGGCGGCAGCCCGGCCGATGTTGACGTGTAAAGAGAATTGAGGACAGACAGGAATGTCTGTCCTACGTAGCGGCCATGGTTAGGAACAGCGCGTCAGTGGCGACCTTGCGATTGATGTTGACCACGAGCTGCTCGCGCAAAGTCTCGATCAACAATAGCCATTCTTCGGCCTGATGGCTGGTCAGACCTGCTGCGAGTTTGCGCAACTGCGGCAACTCATCCCCGTTGGCAATCGTGTTTTCAGGCCGGCCCAGGGCCAACGCCCATACATCTCGAATCAAACTCTCCAGTACATCGAGCCGGCATTCGAACTCGTCTTTCCGTTTGGCGTCATTCAGGCCTTCCGCTGAACGCAGCAGGGCCACGCGATCGCCGGTCAGGACCAGGGACTGCAGGACAGCGATCATGTCTTCGCGTTGCTCGCGGTAGGTGTCCGCGTCGGTCGCGAGCGCACGGCCAATGCTGCCGCGCGAAGTGTGCGCCAACAAGGCGGCGTCCGCTGGACTTATCTTTTTCACCTCCACCAGAAACTTTTCAATCTCCGCCGCGGGAATCGGCGCGAAACGGATCGCCTGGCAACGCGATCGGATCGTGGGCAAAAGCGCCGCGGGTTTCGAGGTCAGGAGAATTAGATAGGAACTTGAGGCCGGCTCTTCCAAAGTTTTGAGCAAGGCGTTTTGCGATGGTTCGTTCATGCGATCGGCATCTTCGATGATGAAGATCCGCGCCTGACCTTCGTAGGGGCGGAAGTTCGCTTCGCGCTCGAGCTCGCGAATTGGGCCGACGCGAATGATGCGTTTATAAACCCGCGACATCGCCACGTCCGGATGGTCGCCCCAAATCAAGCGGTTCTTGTCATCTTCATCTTTGCCGAAGGGAGGAAAGGTCGAGCGGTAGATCCTGACGCAGGAGGAACATTCATCGCACGGCTCTTCACCGGTGCGGTTGCGACAGTTCAAAATCCTGGCGGTTTCGAGGGCAAAGAATTTCTTTCCGACGCCGTCTTCCCCGGTGAAGAGCAACGCTCCCGGCACACGCCCCGCGGCGAGCATGCGCCGCAGCGCTTCCTTTGCTTCGTTATTACCAATGAGTTTATCGAACATGGGACAGCAGTGAACCGGGAACAGAAAACAGTAACAGCAGGAAGTGGCGTTTAGAGTACCGACTTTAGTCGGGCTTTTATCAGTGACAGAAGAACCCGACTAAAGTCGGTACTCTAAACGCCCTTTACCAGCGTCGGCGAAATTAAGCCTCGTTCCTTTAAACACGCGATCACGATATCTGAAACTTTCTGATGCGTTTCCTGCGTCGCGCCGGTGGCTTCAATCACCCGGACGCGTTCGGGCTCGGCCGCGGCAATTCGCAGGTAACCTTCGCGGACGCGTGTGTGAAACTCGATGTTCTCGGAGTCAATCCGATCCCCTGTGTTCTTGCTTTCATGACGGCGGCGAGTGCGCGCGACACATTCGGCCACCGGAAGATCGAAGATCAGGGTCAGGTCGGGCTTCAGCCCATCGGTAGCCAACGTCACGATTTCGTCGATTAGTTTCTTTTCGAAGCCGCGTCCCGCACCCTGATAGGCAACTGTGGCATCTGCATAGCGATCCGAAAAGACTACGTGGCCGGCAGCGACCGCTGGTCGCAAAACGGTTCGCACATGTTGCGCGCGGTCGGCGGCAAAGACCAGTAATTCCGCCAGCGGATCGACCAGTTCATCCACATCCAGCAGGGCGGCGCGCAGACGCTGTCCCAGCGGCGTACCGCCGGGTTCGCGGGTGGTCAGCACGGCCAGACCTTGTTCCCGCAGCGCGCCGGCCAGCAGGCGCATTTGCGTGGACTTGCCACTGCCGTCAATGCCTTCGAAGGTAATAAATACTCCGGCCACATGTCCTCTTTTTTGTCGCCCGGGAAGGTTCTGCGCGATGGCGGAAACTCAGGAGGTTTGCGAATCGCCGGGAGCGGGGGAAGTGTGCGCTTCGGCTTCAGGCTGCGCGCGTAGCTCTCCGGTAGAACGGCGCGAGTGCGAGATAGTAGAAATGGCGTGTTTGAAAATCAGTTGCTCCTGCGAGGCCGCTTCCAGCATCAGAGAGAACTTATCGAAACTCTTAATGCGTCCCAGCAGCTTGGCGCCATTAACCAGGTAGATCGTGACCGTACTGCGCTCACGTCGCGCCAGATTTAAGAATGCATCCTGAATGTTTTGTGGCGCCGGCTTTGAATCCACCAGAAACTCCGATTCACTCCGAATCAAAATCAAAAACTGTTTTGCGGGGAGTGAGAATATAACACACCGGGGAAGGTGACAAGCATAATCGCAACGGAAATGGCTATCCGCAGATTACGCGGATTACACAGACTGTGAAAACGGGAACGCTGGTTCTCAAAATAACACTTCGGTTTTCCCGGTCTGTGTAATCTGCGTAATCCGCGGATTACCCACCTAGTATTTCAATCACTCGTTTCTGCACCGCCGGATCGTCGCCGAAGCCTTCGATCCATTCCACGCCGGGCTCATGACGAAACCATGTTAGCTGGCGCTTGGCGTAATGACGGACGTTCAACTTCGTCTCTTCAATTGCGCTGGGCAGGTCGCGTTGGCCGCGCAGAAACTCCACCACGCGACGGTAACCATGGGCGCCCAGCGCGTTGGATTCCGGCGGCACGCCTTCGTCCAGAAGGGTCTGCACTTCTGCTACTAGACCGCTGGCAAAATGCTGCTCCGTCCTTTGATTGATGCGATCGTAGAGCTCCTGGCGAGGCGGATTCAGGGCCAGAATTCGTAACCGCCCGGCCAGTTCCGGAGGCGTTGGTCGCTCCGGCCTTTGCGCTGAAACTGGCTTGCCGGTTTGCAGGCAAACTTCCAGGGCCCTTTGTACTCGAGGCCAATCGCGCGGGTTCAGTTTTTCCGCTTCGGCCGGATCCATTCGCGCCAACATTCGGTGAAGATAATCAGCGCCTTTCGTTTCGCGCCGCGCGCTCAACCGGCGGCGCAGCTCAATGTTCGTCGCCGGGCTGGCAAAGAAGGGTTGGCGCAGCGAGCGTAGGTAGAGGCCAGTCCCGCCGGCCAGAATGGCGGCCTTGCCCCTCGCCTCAATCTCCCGGATCGTGTCTCCCGCGACGCGGGCCCAATCGCCGGCCGTAAAATTGACTTCCGGAGGCACAAAGTCGATTAGGTGATGCGGAATCCCGCGCCGCTCTTCCGGCGAGACTTTGGCGGTCGCGATTTGGATTCGTTGATAGACCTGAACCGAATCACAGTTGACTATCTCGCCATCCAAAGCGAGGGCGACAGCGATTGCCAGGGAACTTTTACCGGAAGCGGTTGGCCCGACGATAGCGAGGACGGTTGGAGCCTGTCCTTCATGCCGCGTTACGGAATGGTCGTTCGTGTTGTTTGGAGCCGAAGTCGTCACCCGCGAGCGATGATAAGACGAATCGCGATGACGAGCCAGATGAGAGCGAGGATCAAGAGGGCGCCGGTAAGTTGTGCTCGCGAGAAACGCATGGCGTAGAAATTCGATTTCGTGTTCTTTGGTGGGTTTAGTGTAGTTTCGTGAATCGTATGACTCCGATTACTCGGCACACGACTCACGAATCTCACGAAGGGACACGAACCAGCCCCGGTCTGATCGGTTACAAGAGAAACGCTTCCAAGTCGTCGTCGCTGGGTCGCACGAGGGCCCGGCCTTTCGTTTCGAATACGGGAACATAGCGCTGCCTGGTGAGCTCGAACATCGTTCGCAATGCCCCGAAGTCATTTGCCACATCGCGTTCGACATAAGCGACACCGTGCTGCTTCAGCCAGGCCCGGGCACTGGAGCAAAGCGGGCAATGCGGCACTACATAAAGCGTTACTGATGCTGGCTGAGACATTTTTCTTACAGCCTCAATGAGTTGTGCGGCCGCGGGTGGGCGGGAATGCGTTAGGAGTGGCGATCGGTGCGTGTTCTCCGCGGGGGACAATCCACAACTCCAGCGTCCCAACTTGCCGGTAGCCACCATTTACTAGACGGATTCGGGATGGAGCCAGCGCGTAGGTTTTGACGAGTATGTTACGGGCCCGAGTAAGCATCTTTTGTGCGCTCCCCGGTGGGTCACTCTCAATTTCCGTGTGCTGCTTCCCCTTTTCGTCAGACCAGCGCACGCGGTAATAACCGGCGTAGGCGATAAGATACGCGTGAGCCTTAGGCTCTGCACGCAAAGCGTTTGCGTAAGCCTCGAACCACGCGGCACCCAACTCTCCTGCTAACGTATCGCCCCTCCAGGACAGTTCGTCAAACTCTCGCACCGAGTCCGTATCCACAAAATTTCTCTGATAAGCATCACTTCGCGGTATCGGACTAGCTCCGGGCGGCACTATCCATAGCTCTTGTCTCAGACAGTCCGCTTCACCGCCATCCACCGCAATCACTCGGTTAGCCAATCCACGCGTATTCGCCAGGTACTCCCTCATTCGTTCCGCATAGCGATGGCTTAATCCCGGAAGATCGCGATGCGATCGATAGACCACAATAAAGCCTTTAGCCGCCGGTTCTGTTTGTAGTTGTACCGCGTAAAAATCCAGACGGGCCTTGATGTCAGTGATCAGACTGTCGCCAAACTCGTCGAACTTTCGAGCCGCCGGCTGCGGAGTCTGCGCACATGAGAGTGAGGATGGTCCTATGGCAAAGGACACGACGAATAAGACGAGGATAGCAAAGGCAATTCGTGTAGTCATCGGTAAGAAACCAGGCGTTACCCTTTGGGGGGGGGCGACTTGTCAATGCTTTTGCAGGCCGCGTCCTGTTGAGAGTACCTATCGGGTAGCCCTTGTCTGGCCTACGCGTGGTCACGCGGTAGAACCAAGCGCCGACAAGCCGGCTCACTCCAAAAGTTGACCTCACGATTACTTTGCAGTTTTGAAAACTGCGTTCACCATCAACCGAAAACCCGGCAGCATTGGAGATGTGATTTCATCATCGACGCTTAGAGTGACAACTTCATCAAGATTTTGTCCGGCAAGGCGATAAATCTGAACTGAGCTAGTCTGAGGGTCGACTATCCAGTACTCCTGAACACCGTACTTGGCGTAGAGCTGTCGCTTAACTACGAGGTCGCGTCTGCTGTTTTCCGGGCCAGGCGATAGGACTTCAATGACCAGGTCGGGCGCGCCTACAAATTTCTCGTCGGCCACGATTGAGTCCCACCGCTCCTGGCGCACGAAGACAAGATCGGGAATGACGGCATCATACTCGCTGAAGACGGCCCCAGCTCCCGGGGCAAGGATGCCAATTGGATTGCTCTCGAGATGTTTACCGAGGGCGAGTTGTAGTCGTTGTAGTATTAACTGGTGTGGGAGGCCGGGGGCGCGGGACACAAACAGTTCTCCTTCGATGAGTTCGTAGCGATTGTTGTCGTCGGGACAGAGATCCAGGTCGGCTACAGTCAAGAGCGGCTCTATTTTGGCTGCCATCTTTACCTCCTTCCCCGTTCGGGACGTGATTGAGAATAGTGTCCCGAACCAATAACGACAACAACTCCAGCTACAATCGACAGGAGCACCTGATGCAAGAATTACTTCATCCTTGCGACCGCGAGGCTGAACACTCCCAGGCGAGCGAGTCTAGGTCACGAACCTCAGCACCAGCGCGATAATCCAGCCCACAATATCGAAGATCCCGAGAAACTTGGCTACCGTGGCCATGGCGCGCTTTTCCTGAGCGACCTGATAAAGATCAATGGTTTCAATCGCCTCGTTGGCTTTGCGAAAACCTAAGAAGCCGAAGATGAAGCCGAAGCAGAACAAACCGATGATGCTGAAGATCAAAGCGTTCTTCGCATCACTGGCTGCGGCCGCAGCCTTAGCGGCGAGAACATCGGGAGGATACATCGGGTTGCCCGTCGAGGGTGGCGGCGGGGGAATAAAAGGCGCGTCAGGAGGTTGTTGAGACATGGAGACTGTGTCCTTTCTTCAGTCTTGCCTGAGGTGGCAAGAGATTAAGAAGATCACTACTGCTCAATTGCTTTGCCCAAGAAAATCCGATTTTCGGTTTCTTTAGTGTTCTTCGTGAGCTCTCGTGAATCGTATTACTGCGATTCGTCATCACACGATTAACGAAATCACACGAAAGTCACGAAATGACACCAATCAACGCCGGTCTTGGGCACGGCCACTTGTTTGCTTCGAATTGCCGGGGGACTTTTTTGTGCAAAGCCCTGCTAATACATCCGCGTCAGCTCGATTCCAGTATAGTAATTCTTCAGAATGCGATCATAGCTCCAACCCAGCTTCGCCAGACCGTAGGCCCCGACCTGGCACATGCCGACGCCGTGGCCCCAGCCTCGTCCTTTAAAGATAAATCCAGTTACCCGGCCGTTAGCGTCAAAGCGGCGATCGATTACGAAGAGCTGCTCGCGCAGGCCCAGCGCTGAGCGAATACGCCCGCCGCGCACGTGACCAGTACCGTCAGTACCGACGACTGCCAGGTCAATGGCGCGCCGGGATGAGCCGCGGGCGACTACCTGCAGATCTGTAAGGGAGCCAATGCCGCGTACGGAACGTCCCAGCCGTGACTGCACTTCGCCGACCGAAAGTTCATTGGTCCAATTTGTGTAAGGCGAAGAGCGTTCGGCGGACGCGCCGTTGGGCGCCGGCTTAACTTCCAAATAGTCCACTTCACCACTAGCGTTCAGGTGGAAACTGACCGGCTCGCCGCCGACCAGGGCGATCGAACGCATCTGGTAAAGCGATTCGCCCAGTTGGCGAAACAGGTAGACATCGCGACTGACGACGATTGGTTGGTCCTTGCCTTTGCTGGAACGAAGAACCAATGCTCCGGCCGCGGTCGGGCGCGTGGTGCCTTTCTGCACTTGCAATAACCCACGGGATTCAAGAATCCGAGCGATGACGTGGAGCGCGCGGCCGCGGGCCATTGGTTCGCGCGGGCGCAGCGTCGCATCCGGATAGAGCGCCAAATAACCATCGCGCAACATCATTGCCACATCGGCGCGATTCGCGTCGGGTACCTGGTCCGCATCGCGAAAGGCGAGCAGGTACTCAACGTCGGTGTTGTTCAAGAGCACATCGGCGCGCGTGTCGCCATAGACGGTGGCTGCCAGGGCAGTGCTGAAAGCGCCGGGCCGTGTAGTTTCGTCTGAACTGGCCGCCGCCGTTTGTTTCGTTAGCCGGGCCACGCCGGCCAGCCAGTCTCGTACTTCGCCGGTGGTGACATGGGCGGAGAGCCAGGAATCGGAAATGTGATCGGGGACAGCAAAATTGTTAACTAAAAGCATGGCGAGGTCGCGCACGACCCCGGCGTTCGCTTCGTCCTTTATTTCCGGCAGATCGCGGGAACTCTTGATCGTATAAGGAGCAAAGGCCGCTTTTCCTTCGGCACCGCATTCGCGTCCGCGCAGGTAAGGCGCGGCGTTATTAAAAATGTTCTCGGAATTTTCGGTGCGGCCTCCGCACGTCGAGGTGTAAAGCGCATTGATCGGTTCGCCATCGTACGTGGCGATCAGGCCGCGCGTTTCATCAACCGCCCGGCTGGACAGTGGATGCTCGCTGCTGAGACCGCGATACACCTGGGAACGAATCGTTGGCAGCAGGTCGAAGCCGGCGGAAGCAAACTGGCCCTTGTTCTTCAAAGCATATGTGCGCGCGGCAATGGCCTGGGCCTTAAGCGCCTCGATGGCCGGATAACCGCCGGGCGACAATTCGTTGGGCACCACGCCTTTTACGTAATCTTCCAAACCGATGACGTTGACGACCGTCAGCGCGCCGCGCGGATTTGCAAAAACCTCGATGCGTCCGCGGTATGACTTCTCGTTGAAACGGACTGGCGCGTGTTCTTCATCGTCCGAGCCAAAGGCGATCGGGGCGCTGGACGTTAGCAATGGCGCCACGCCGCGGGCAAAGGCAACCAGCTCGCGCGTCGGGAGGCTGGCTCGCGAAATCGTTTTGACGGTGCCCGAGCTCGGTGATCGGGTCGGGCTTCCCGATCGTTCGTTCTGGGCGGTGGCGGCAGGCGCAACGTTTGCGGTATTCGAACGGGATGCCGTGACGATAGTTAACTCGAAACCCGCTTCTTCCAATTGAGAACGCAGTTCCTCAGCTTCTTCGCGTGAACCTTTTGAGCCGGCGACAACGCGCCAGAGGTTCGTGCCAATTACCGGAGTGAGTTCGGGCTGATCGCCGGTGACTTCCTGCACCTGATGCGCGAAGCGCTCGGCCTCGTCCCGCATGTAAGAAGCGTTAAGTTCCAGTCGATAAGGCTCGCGCCCGTTTTCGGCAGGCGGAGAGAGGAACCGGGATTCGATGCGGACGCGCGCGGTCTCCAGCGGCAAAGGCGTCGCGTTAGTCGCGGAAGCATTCATCAGATGTCCCGTCGTCGAAATGGTCACTGAGCGCATCTCGGTAGCCAAACCGATGCGGACCGTAGGTTCCGGCCCCAACTGCGATAACTGCTGAGAATCGTTACTTGCCGGTGACGGCCATGCCGGTTGCGATCTTTCCTGGACCTGTCGCGTTCGCGTTTCCTGTGCTGCTAATCGATCGGTCGAAAGAAATGGCGCGAGTGCGAGGTTGGTGGCGAGCACCGCGGAGATTGCATGTAAGCGAAGGGAACTGCGCATAGGGTTAACGACTAGTATGACTTACGGATCTGCTCTGCCGCCGACGGCAGTTTCGGTATGTTACTACATTTGGTCAACGCCAACTGTTTGTTTGCGGTCTGTAATTGTAGGGGCGGCACTCCGTGGCCGTCCCCTTCGCGAATCTCGATCGTTGCAAAATCAAAAAGAAGCGCCCACGGAGGGACGCCCCTACAATTATTGAACAAGTGTTCGTCTTCATCACGGCAAACTAAAGTTTGAACTTTTAACACCTGAAAGTGACGTCGCACGCTCGACCCAGGCGTATAGAGTTCAAGCTTTAGCGCCGTTGGAGTACGACTTAGGAACCACTCATAGCCGCGACTGCCAGTGTGTGAAACTGGCGGCGCACGCTGTTGATGTTGGCGAAAGGTAAGGTGGGGACGTGGGTGCGATTTGTTAGCAGAACAAAGACGCGATCGTGGTGGGGATCGATCCAGCAACTTGTGCCGGTAAAGCCGGTATGGCCAAAAGCGTCTGGAGGAAGATGGGGCCCCGCCGTGGAATCCTTGGTTGCTGCTAGCTGCCAGGCGATCGAACGCGCCTCGTTCAAGCCGGCGGTCATATTCGTGCTGAATAACCCGCACGTCTCGGCGGTGAGCAGGCGCGATTGATTAGCCAAAAACTGATTCGCCAGCAGCGCGGTCTCCAGCGCCGTGGAAAACAACCCGGCGTGCCCGGCCGCGCCGCCCAGAAAATGTGCGTTGCCGTCGTGGACTTCCCCCCAGATTAGTTTTGAGCGCCATCCGGAATAGGAAGGCCGGGGTGACCGGAGTTCGCACATATCGCGCTCATAGGCGTTGCCGTTTTCGCAGGCTGCGACTTCTGTTTGCATGGCCGCAGCGGGATTGAAGAAGGTGCGCTTCAGATCGAGCGGTTCAAAAATTTCATGCTGCGCCAGATCTGCTAATCGTTTGCCCGTGAGTCGCTCCAACAAACATCCCAGCACAATAAAATTTAGATCGCTGTAAACGACGCGGGTACCGGGCGGCTGCTCCGGCGGCTCGGCAGCGATGGCGCCTAGTACGGCCTCGCGCTCGCCCCCCGACGTAACGTAAAGCGGCCGCCAGGCCGGGAGTCCCGAAGTATGCACCAGCAGTTGGCGCACAGTTATCGAGTGCTTATCGGCACGGTCAAACTCGCCCAGGTAGTTTGCCAACGAACTGTCCAACGTAAGCTCGCCCAGCTCGATTAACCGGGCGCAGAGCAGACCGGTAATGAGCGGCTTGGTGAGCGAGGCCAAATCATAGATCGTGTCCATGGTAGCTGGATGTTCCGGCTCAAGTACTGCTCGTCCCAAGGCGTCGCTAAAAACGATCTGCTTTTTCTGCGCGACCAGGTAAACGGCGGAAGGGAAGTCTCCGGCAGCAATCCGTTCGGTCATCAGCGCGGAGATCTTCTCGTGGGCTGGCATGGCATTGGTGCGCGGTCTCAGGCGCGGCCGCTCAGTTGCGCTTTAACAGCTTCGACTTGAGTGTTGCCGGCGTGTTCGTGAATTCGCTCCAGCACCCGCAGCGCGAGCGCCAGCGCCTGTCTGCCGGCGGCGGCTGAGACCGGTGATGCTTCGCCAGCCGCGGCGGCGGTGACAAAAGCTTTAATCTCCGCGCGCAGGGGCTCAACGTCGAGGACATCGAGATTGCGAACCTGAACGCCAGGCCAAGCGCCATCGGCCGCCGGCGGCGCCAGACTGCTGATGGAGGCGCGTCTGGTAGCGTAATCAATGGCCACATAATCGCGGGGTTGAAAGAAGCGCATCTTCCGAATCCTTTCGGTTCCCACCCTTGATGCTGTGATGTTGGCAACGGCGCCGGAAGCGAATTCCAGCCGCGCGTTTGCGGCATCGATGCGATCGGTCAGGATCGGAATCCCTACGGCGTGCAGGCTCGTGACTTCGACTTCCGGACCCACCAGCCACTGCACGATGTCCAGATCGTGAATCATCAAATCGAGTACGACATCAATATCCAGCGAGCGAGCAGTGAATTCGCCCACGCGGTGAATTTCAAAATAGAGTGGGTCGCGAACGTGAGGCCGGAGGGCTACGAGCGCGGGATTGAAACGTTCCAGATGGCCCACCTGCAGCATGGCCTCACCTTTCTCGGCCGCTGCGATCATCCGGTCGGCTTCTTCCAGACTGCGCGAGATCGGCTTCTCCACCAGAACGTGGACGCCGGACTCAAGCAAGCTGCAGGCAATCTCGCAATGGGCCACCGTGGGAACCGCCAAGCTGACGGCGTCAACCTGGCCCAGCAGCGTGCGCCAGTCTGTGGTCCATGAAATTCTTCTTTCGGCCGCGATGGAGCGCGCGGTTTCTTCGACCAGATCGCACACGGATACGAATTGGGTCCGGCCCTCCGCGCCCAGCGCAGCATGAATGCGAGCGTGTTGCCGGCCTAGATGGCCCACGCCGATGACGGCAGTGCGTAACATGGATTAGCCAGTAGCCAACAGTTATTAGATGTGCCGGAAGCAGCCCTGAGGGAAACTAAGGAGCGTTACGAAGCGCGGTATCAAAAAACTCGATCACGCGCCGGTCATAACCTTCGCCGGCCTGACCGGTAGCGGACGGCAGGTTCAATCCGGACAAGGGCAAATCAGTCTTTGTTTCCAGTGTCACTTCGGGCGATAAGCAGCGTTCCAGGGCCATGGTCGAGTTCCGCAGGTAACCCGCGTCAGCGCCGGACAGCAGGAGCAGGCGCTTGCCGCGCAAGCTGGCCGCCAGGCCGCACGATGGCGAGTTTTGGAACTTGCCAAAAAAGTAAGCTCGCATCCCGAGGCGCGCTAGTTTTCGCAGGAGGCGATTGTCCATCCCACTGCGCGCCGCGCTGGTAGCGTTCACCATTTCGTCGGGCGAACCGGATATGGAGTCCAGCACCAGTGCCCGGACTTCCGAACGATTGGCCGCCGCTGCCAGCGCGGCATAAGCGCCCAACTCCACGCCGTACAAGCCAATCGCCTCGGCTGTTTGCTTCTCACCTGATGGCGTTTTCAATGAACGAACGTAATCGATTGCCGCGCCGGCGTCTTCCCCTTCGCTGGGGCCGAGCGATGTCCACTTGACCGTTGGGTTCGGCCCGTGTCCGCGCAGGTCGGGCCACAGCACGGTGAAATTTGTCGCTTCGTTCAGTTTCACGCTGAGGTTTAGCAACCACGAACGGTCGGCGCCATAACGATGATAGAGAATTACCGCCGGAGCTCCGGGCGCGCCACGAATCAGCCAGCCGCTGGCCCTGGTGCCATCGCGGTTGGACCAAGTTTCGTCGGTGGCCTTCAACACCGGGCCGCTAAGTTGGGAAAAAGTTTGCGGCGTCACGAGGTACTGGCCGCGCGGTGGGCGAGTAATGCTGATTACGATCCAGGCGCTGATCGCGGCTGCGGCAAGCAAGAGCAGCAGCACGATCGGCAACATTGCTTTTACAAATCGCTTTCCCAGTATTCTTCGGCGTGCCATGGTCGCGGGGATTATGAATGATGAGTTGAAAAAGCGGAAGTTAATTCTCCGCCGGCGGACTGGCGGCGAGGGCGCGCGCACGCATGTAATCCTGAGGAGTGTTCACGTTCGCGAAAAAGTCTGCCGCGCCGTCCAGGTCGCCCAACTGGGCCTCGGGAACCCATCGCGTTCGGACTAAGGTGAGCAGCGCCCGCGGCCGCCGTTCACCAGCGGCAATCAATTTGCCTGTCTGCGGGAAACAGGGCTGGCAACGGTAAAGGGCGCAGAGCGGTTGCACCCGGCCATCACTCTGGACCGGAACTACCGCATCAAAATCGTCACGGAGTGTGGCCAGACGCTGGAACAGAGCGCCCGTAACAAACGGCAAGTCGCAGGCCACCACCGCCGCCCAGGGCGTGGTGCAAGCGGCCAGCGCCGCATGTAATCCACCAAGCGCACCCCACTGAGGATAAATATCCGGAACATTCGGCAGTCCGAGCGGCGACCCCGCTACGGCAGGTTTTCCGACAGATCTAATCCGATGCGCGATGGCGCCGAGGGCGGTTGCGATGAGTTCAACAAACGAATTAGCGCCGATTGTAAGTTGCGCCTTATCCGAACCCATACGGCTGGAAGCGCCGCCCGTCAGGATGAAGCCTTCAATGGAATCCATATCAACTTCGCGGCTTGCCGCCGCACAGTGCGGAAAGCCTAAGGCTTTCCGGCTGCCGGGCTCTCGGTTCTTGAGGCTGCGCTTCCAATCCGAGGCGTAGCCTCGACGATTCAACAGCGTGATCGGAACGGCTGAGCCTTTCCGCACTGTGCGGCGGCAAGCCGCAAAATAACCACAATGGCCAGACTATGAATCAGCTGCGCGCAGCATCAAAACTTTGGCCGCTTATGTTTCTACTTTGCTTTCAATTGAGCTATATTCCCAAGGTCTGCCGGGGAACATGAAATATATGAAAAAATCGCTCTTCACAATTATCGCACTGCTAATGGTTTTTACCACGTACGCCGCCGTCTTCGCCCAGAAGACAAGCCCGGCCAAGGTCGCTGACCCTCGCATATTTCCTTTGGAAGAACTGCGACCGGGAATGAAGGGAGTGGCGCGGACGGTTTTTTCCGGCAGCGAACCCGAGGAGTTTGGGGTCGAAATCCTGGGCATTTTGCCCGGTTACCCCGCGCCGCGGCAATCCGCGATAATTGCGCGTTTGTCGGGGCCGCGAGTCGAAAAAACCAGCGTGTTTGCCGGAATGTCGGGCTCGCCCGTTTACATCGATGGACGATTGGCGGGGGCCATTGCCTTCAGTTTTCCCTTCGCCAAAGAGCCAATTTGCGGCATCACTCCTATTCAGGAGATGATCGATATTTTCGCGGCCGGGCAGGGCAGCAGGTCCGGACAGCCGCGCGAACCGCGGGCTGTTTCGTTTACTCAACTTGCCAGCACTGAATGGAAACCAACTTTGCCAAAGCCGGCCATCGCCGGAGCGCCGATGATCGCTTCGGTTGCCGGTGGTTCGCCGTTGATTTCGCTGATGGGCCAGCAAATCCAGCCTATAGCCACGCCGGTAGTATTCGGTGGTATCAGTCAGGAATCGCTTTCCCTCTTCGCTCCGCACTTGATGGCGAACGGCTTGTTGCCCTTGTCCGGTGCCGGCGGGGCGGCAGCGATAACCCCTCTCGGCGCAGTCACCGAAAAAACGTTGGCACCCGGTTCTTCCGTTAGCGTCCAATTAGTGCGCGGCGACTATTCCATCGCTGCTTCCGGGACCGTGACGATGCGGGATGGCGACCAGATTTATGCGTTCGGCCATCCCTTCCTTAGCCTGGGCTCGGCCGATATGCCGATGACGGAAGCTTCGGTCGTAACTGTGATTGCGAATACAAATAATTCCTTCAAGCTGGCAGTGCCGGGACAAATGGTTGGAACAGTTTCCCAGGATCGGGCCACGGGCGTCTTTGGAAAACTGCGACAGGCGCCGCGCATGATCCCCGTAAAGATCAAGCTGCACACCAGTCGAGAGCGCGTCGAGGAATACTCATACGAGGTGGCAAACGACACTTTCCTGACGCCGTTGCTGGTGAATCTGACCGTCTATAACACTATTACATCCAGCGAACGCAGCCTGGGTGAATCGACCATCACGGTTCGCGGGGAGTTGGGTATCACCGGGCAAAAACCCGTGGAAATAGAACGGCGCTTTTCATCTGCCAACGCTGCAGTGATGGCCGCGGGATCGATTGCCGTCCCCGTATCGACCTTGTTGGCGAGTGGATTTGACAACGTACAGATCAGCGGTATTTCCCTGGATATCGTCTCCAGCGACACCAAGTACGCCGCCACGTTAGAGCGTATTTCTGTGGATCGTAACGAAGCCCGGCGCGGCGAGAACATTGAGGTTCAGGCTTACGTGCGCACCGAATCAGGGAAGCAGTTTGTGCAGCGAATTCCGGTACAGATTCCCGCCGATGCGCCGCCGGGGCAATTGGTGATCTTCGTTGGCGATGGCGGGGCGCTGCAGGAGAGTTCGGCGGCCAAGGCTTTTGTGCCCCAGGATCTGGGCCAGTTAGTTAGCGCCATAAACAAGATTCGCAAAGACGACCGCCTTTACGTGAAACTGTTCCGCGTCACTCCGGGAGTAGTTATTGGCACCAGCGAACTGCCCAACCTGCCGCCCTCAGTGGTGGCAACATTGAACAATGATCGCAGCTCTGGCGGATACACCGCCATGCCGCTGTCGCCGCTCTTTGAGAAAGAGCTGGCGCCGGCTGACTTCGTCATCAGCGGCCAACAGGTTATTGCGATTGAAATCGTGAGGTAAGGCCCGTAGATTATTTGGCCCAGTTTTACTAGCACCGCACTTCAGTCTGGTACTCTGACGTTAGGTAGACGAACCCTTTCGCTGAGGTTCTTCTGAAATGTTATTGAGTCTCCTTGCTGCGCTCATAGTGACCGCGCCGCCCGTTGTGTTGCAGGCCGCTCAGACCAAATCGGAACCCCGTCGGGCGGCCAGTGCCTCCGAGCGGGCGTCGGTAAATCGGAAAAAAAACGAAATAGAAGCGGATGTTTCACGATGGACTATGTCTCAGCGGGGATAATCCGTGATGACTATCTCTTGCTTAAACCCGAGCCTACATATCCAGAGATCGCGAGGGCAAAAGGCATCTCCGGTATCGTATTTGTTTTTGTGGTATTTGACGTTGATGGAAGCGCCAGTTCCGCCCAAGTCTCGAGCGGGCCACCCTTACTGCAAAAGGCCGCCTTGGAGGCCGCTCGACAAGCTCGGATTTCCATCACTAAGATGTCAGGTGTACCAATAAAGGTAGGTGGTCTGGTTAGGTACGAGTTTTCGTTGAACGCGCTCCGATGTTCCCGCACTTAAGGGCTTTCTTCCCGTCTTCGTTTTCGCACCTTCGCCGCAAATCCCGCCAGCCCTGTACCCAATAGCAGTAATGTCGCCGGTTCTGGAACCGCGGCCGCGTCCTTTGGATTAACAACGAAGTTCGCTGAGAGAGTGCCGAAGAAATCTCCGTTGCCGTTAGCAAAAACACTGCTCGGCAGAATCGTGGCGACGACCGAAAAAGTATCAAAGTCGAAGGTGAAGACCTCGCCGCCCAGGATATGCACTGAGTCCTGTTCAGTCCCAATATTGATCAGTCCCGCCAGATCTATCACCTGCGTTTGACCGTTGATGGTAAGAAGTTGCGAGAACGAAAAGTTCGAGATCCCTTCAGATCCGAATCCCGTGAACCCTTCAGTGAACTTAAGTTCATTGAGGGTGGCGACGAACGTGCCCGCGCCGTCGACGGTCTGATTGTTAGTAAAGACGGTCCCGACGAGGGTGTCGAGGCCATTGGGAGGTCCATTGTTGCCTAGATTATCTAAGTAGAAGCCCCCGCTCTCGGTCACTAGCGCAATTGGATCGGCCTTGACTGCCGGGGTCGCAATCGCCAAGACCGCAAGGGTCAAAATGGCCAGGGCTGTTTTGGTAAAGAGATGTGTTCCGGGGATCCTCAAAATAAACCTCTCCTGTCTGGAAAACGTCTGACGGATTCCGGCACTTCTCTATTCGTTCGTCGAAAATGCGATCGGTCCGCAGGGCAAGGCGGATCTGAATGCGCAGCAGTCAACTGATTCCCGGGGAATCATCTGACTAATTGGAAACTATGGTTCGAGGAAAAGATGAATTACGCCGCTCTTTCAAAAAACATTGTTGAAAGCAGGCGTGAGTTATGACGGTTTGAGGATGATGAGTTGGCGCCGGTCTGATGTGGGTACGGAAACGGTTTCAAATGGCAGCTGCATAGTCTTAAGCTGGAACTCAATTGATTCCCCGGCAAAGAGCAGGAGAACACAACTAACAGGGGCCCATTCAATGAGGCGGGGCAGCAGAATTTCGAAGCGGTCCAACGCGCGGCAGGTTATCGCCTCTGCTTCCGGAGATGGCATTCGTTCAAAGCGATTTGAAGTGACTGTGGCGCGCTCGTCCAGTTGTAAGCTCTTCAACGCTTCCCGCAGGAACACACCCTTCTTCGGCGAGGATTCGATTAGGGTAGCGCTAATGTCTGGGCGAGCAAGCAGACAGGGAATGATTGGCAGCCCCGCGCCCGAGCCCACATCAACCACGCGCGCGCCGGACTTCAGATAAGGCAAAACCAGGAGAGACTCGAG
>JAWVFI010000060.1:0-2760 GCA_033856235.1 Blastocatellia bacterium
TGTAGATGAAGCCGATCAGTCTCGAAATGGCGCGTTCGTTGCCGGGAATGATGCGCGCCGAAAGCACGACCGTGTCACTTTCTTCGATTGTCAAACCTTTGTAACTCTGCTGCGCCATCTGCGCGAGTGCGGCGCGCGGCTCGGCCTGCGATCCGGTGACCAGAAACACAATCTCATCGTCGGGCAAATTCTTTGCCTCGTTCAGCGAAACCATCAGGCCGTCGGCCACGTCCAGGTAGCCCAACCGGTCGGCGATCTCCACGTTCTTCTGCATCGAACGTCCCAGCACACAGACCTTGCGATCGAACTGCTGCGCGGTATCCAGCACAATTTGCAAACGGTGTATCGAAGAAGCAAACGCGGCCACAATAATGCGCGCCTTAGCCTCCGCGAAAATTTCCTGGAAAGCGGGAATCACGGCGCGTTCTGACGGGGTGCGCCCGGGCACCGTGGCGTTGGTCGAGTCGGAAAGCAGTGCCAACACGCCTTCCTGTCCATAGCGGCGCAGAGTACGCAAGTCGATCGGCTCGCCGATTACCGGAGTTTCATCAACCTTGTAGTCACCCGTATGCACAATGGTTCCCACCGGCGTTTTGATCGCCAGGCAGAAGCAATCAACCAGGGAATGCGATACGCGTATGAACTCAATCGTAAAGTGCCCAAGGGTGACAACGTCGCGCGGCTCAACCCGATGCATCAGCACATCGTTCGTCAAGTCGTGTTCTTCCAGCTTGCTCTCAGCCAGGCCGGCAGTGAAATGCGAGCAGTAAACCGGCACGTTGAATCTTTTCAGGATGAAAGGCAGTGCGCCCAGATGGTCTTCGTGCCCATGAGTCAGGATAATGGCGGTAATATTTTCGCGGTACTCTTCCAGAATCTCGAAGTTGGGAATGCAGACGTCAACGCCATAGACGCTTTCTTCGGGAAATCCCATGCCGGCGTCGATGACGATCATCTCGTCATCGTACCGCATAAGCGTGCAATTCATCCCAAACTCGCCGATACCGCCGAGCGGGATGATCTCTAAGACGTTACTCACTGTCGGTTTGTACTCAACTCTCTACAATTCCAAGGAAGACCTTTTGGGGGCAGGTAATGTCTGATCAAGTGCGTGAGTATAACACACCGCCTCTGCCGAACCGTGCCGCCGCAGGTCCCAAGTGGGCCAGTGTGATCTCATTAGCACGTGACTTCAGTCAGGTGTTTATGGACGAGCCAGTCAGGTGTTTATGGACGAGCCCTGAGGCTTAACCGTTTTCAACGGTTTCTCTCACGTCTTCTGGGTAAACCGTCAAAACGGCAATGACATATTTGGCTCATTAACGGGTACTCTAATTGAAAGTCCGCGGAGCGGACGTTGGCATAAAGCCTGGGGTGAAGCGCAGCGGAACCCCAGGATCGTCAACACCGAAGACTTCCGGGAGCCCGCGAAGCGGCCGATAGCGGTTCGATTTCAAAAGGCAATCGTGATGATTCGGCTGTCGGCTGCTTCGCAGACTTTGGGTTTTCGAAACGCGATCCCTGGGGTTCCGCTGCGCTTCACCCCAGGCTTTATGCCGTCGTCCGCTTCGCGGACTTTAGATTGGACGTTGATGAGTCAGGTATATTATCCCCGCCAAAACGGTTCGCGGGATCCTTGGCCATCAAGCTCACCGCACTGAAGTGCGGTGCTGATGTTACAATCCGCGCCGGTCTTGGGTCGATTCCTACCAGCGAAAAGCAACGTTGAAGAAAATCGCTCTAATCGCCTATGGCATCTTTGGCACAGTAGCCATCGTGTTTGGACTGGCCAATCTCCTCTTCCCGGCAGCGCTACAATCTGAGGTGGGACAGTCGATTCACCTGTCGCACAACCTCCGGGAACAAGGTGCGGCGATAATATTTGTACGCCTGATGTCGTTGTGGTGCATCTTCAATTATGAGGGCCGCAGGTTGGTCCATACTTTCCTGCTGCTATTTACTTTCCTGATTGCAGGGATTCACTGGTTCGACTACCTTGAAGGCCGCTTAACCTGGATGAGCCCGCTTTATAATTCCGTTCCCTTCATCCTCTTCCTGGCGTTGGCCATCTTCGATCGGAAACGGGAAGCAGTCATTTAGCAAATCATGCCGGACATGTTAGTCAATCTTCTGAAGCTTCCACCGCGGGCGCCTGCTCTCTTGCAGCTGCACTCTGCCGACGTCGTCATCCGCCGCGCTCAACCTTTTGAAATCACTACGGTGCGCCGGTTCATCGAGGAAAGTTTTACTGTCGGTTGGGCTGACGAGGTTTCAGTAGGCTTCGCGAACAAGCCGGTTACGGTTTACATCGCGACTCGAGATGCTCAGGTGATTGGATTCGCTGGATACGAATGCACGCGTCGGGCGTTTTTTGGGCCTGCCGGAGTCAGTGAGCGCGCCAGAGGTCACGGCATCGGTCGCAGTTTGTTACTGGCCAGCCTCTGGGGCCTGCGCGAACTGGGATACGTCTATGGCATCATCGGCGCTGCGGGACCCACCGATTTTTACCAGCGCGCCGTCGGCGCCATCGTCATCCCTGACAGCGACCCCGGAATCTACACAGATCTCTTGCGCCCATTGTAGGGGTGGCACTCCGTGACCACCCCCTTTGTAGCGTCGACCGGCCAGTAGCCCGAAGGGGGCGGCCACGGAGTACCGCCCCTACAAGAGGACCGTTGTGATCCTTTGCCACTCGCTGAGCGTCAGCGTTTCAGCGCGCCGCTGTAATTCGACCTCGGCCTGGCACAGAACAATGCTCGC
>JAWVFI010000061.1:0-5426 GCA_033856235.1 Blastocatellia bacterium
TCAGTTCTCCAAGGCATTTGCAGCTCCTCCTGGCGCTGCAGACTACCTCAGCTACTGTAAAGGATGTCATGATAACGATCTGTAAAGGATGTCATGATAATGAACACACGGAGGGCCACCCCTACAACCATCTGTGTGGTTCCTTATTGGAAAACTTTGTCCACCGGAACAATAACGACGTTCTCAGGCCGGACGTCGATCTGGTACCGCTGGATTAGTTTGTCCTCGTCAGTAATCTCGGCAGGTTTAGGCGCGTTGTACGTAATGGGCGACGGCCGGTTGCTGAGGATTGCATCCCGCAGGCCGGCGGCGTCCTTGGTGATGATCGCAATGCGCATCCCATTGGACTTCAAATACTTGCGCAGCGCATTATTCACGTCCTCGAGAGTTAGTTTCTCCAGTTGCCCGCGCATGTAGGTGTTGAAGTCGGCAATGTGATAGTAGCGGCTGTCGAGCGCGTATCCCAGTTGCGCGTCCTGAGTCGAAGTCAGAACGTTAACGTACTTGGTGAGAAACTCTTTGGTGGAATCGAAAGCCTCGCGCGTCATTCCGTCACGCAGCAGACGCTCATACTCATACAACGCGGCGCGCAACACGAAGTGTCCATTCTGCGGTTCTACCGGACGAATCCAGATCTGAAAAATCTGTTGTCGGCGTCCCAGGTTCGGATCGGGCTGAAACTGAAACATGCCGCGCGGGAAATATTCAATGTACGCATAATCACCGTAGTTCAAACCACGAGCTTCCCGCAGGCGCTGATAGAGATAGCTGTTGCTTGAGCGATGCTGGCCAAAGTACGAAGCGATCAGCGCCAACGCCGGCCAGTCCTTATCAGCGCGGGTTACGGCCAGCGGAAAGCCCAACGATAACGCCGTGGAGCGAGTTTCGCGCTGCACGATTTCAATCTTCGTTCCGGGCGCAAACTCCGGCCTCGCAAGCCGCACTTTCTCAGCCAGCCCTTTCGGCAGTTTGGCAAAGTCCGTTTCCATGCGCTTCGGAAACGCGGCCGGGTAACCGCCCGCTAAACCAATTACCAGATTGGCCTGCGTGTAGTGTTGTTGGTAAAAGGCCCGCACATCATCTACGGTCAAAGCCTCCAGCGAGCTGACGTCGCCACGGTTCTGATGGCCATAGGGATGGCTCTCCGGATAGATCATGTTGTAGAGCACTTCCTTGCCCAACTCCTCATCATTGCCGCCCCGCAACGATACTTTCAGATAGTTAATAGCCTCTGTTTTCAACCGCGTGAAATCGTCGGCCCGGAAGCCGGGGTCGAGCAGCATTTCGCGCACCAGGGCATAGTATTTATTCAGATTGTCGAGGTGAGTGGTACCGCTAAAAACAGTCATCTCCTTATCAATCTGCCAGTCGAAAGACGTGGCCATGGGATACATGGTTTCCGTAATTTGGGAATAAGTCTGCGCCCGCGTGCCACCTTCGGCCAGCATGGCGGCAGTCAATGCGGCCACGCCCTCTTTGCCTTTAGGATCGGAAGCTGAGCCGGTCAGCAGCAGGATGCGAAAGGTGATCAGCGGCGAACGATTTGGCAGCAGTACATTTTTAGTCAGAGCTGGCTTCATAGACTTCTTCACTTGGGCAAGCGCGGGCGCCGCAGGTATCGAGACGACAATAGCGATTGAGATAATTAGGTTCCGCAACATTATTTTCCTGCCTCCTGTTTGTTTTTATCGGTGGCCAGGGTGACGATGGTGCGGCGGTTATCAACGAAATAACGGGCGGCGACATCGCGAATGTCTTGCGGGGTGATGGTGTCGTAGAGCGCGTAGAGCTTATCAACGGTTTCCGGAGTTCTCTTGAGCGCTACGTATTGGGCCATGGCGCCGGCAATTGCTTCCGAGCTGTCCAGACCCAGGGCGAAACTGTAACGCAGCCGGGAGCGAGTGGCATCCAGCTTAGCCTGCGCTACGGGCTCAGAGGCGAAGCGCTTGAAAGTCTCCATGATTTGCCCGCGCACGTAGTCCACGTCCTTCACATCTTTGACTTTCGCCGAGACCAGGAAGAGCTCCGGGTCCGTTCGGTTCGCGGACGAGTAGTCCAGCGATTCGACCTTCTGTTCCTGCAGCACCAGTTTCTGATAAAGATCTGAGTTATCGCCAAAGGCTATCGGCGCCAGCAGGTCCAGTGCGGCTTTGTCCTTCCGGTCGTCCGCATATTCCGGACCGCGAAACCCAACGTAAATCAGCGGCAACGTCTCCGAAGGCCAGGGGACGTGCGCTGTCAGCGGCCCTTTCTGGTCGGGCTCAGCGGGGATCTTCGGCACATAGTTGCCACGCTTCCAGTCGCCAAAGTATTTCTTCACCTGGGCCAGCACACTCTCGCGGCTTACGTCGCCGACCACGGTGATGGTTGTGTATTCGGGCCGGTAGTAGCGCTTATAGAACTCCCAACTGTAATCAAACTGATTGGGCATGTCCTGAATGTCTTCGATGAAGCCCATCGTGGTGTGCGAGTAAGTGTGGCGCTTGTAGGCGGTGGCCCGCATTACTTCGTACAGTTTCTCTTCCGGGTCGGCGCTGTTCTTGTTGAATTCGCCCAGCACCGCCTGAGTTTCAGTCTTGTAAGCATCGCGTTCGTACTTCAGGTGCTGAAAGCGGTCCGCCTCCAATTGCAGAATCTTATCCAGGTCTTCTTTGGAAAATACTTCGTGGAACACGGTGCGATCGTCGGTGGTGTAAGCGTTGGAATCGGCGCCGGCGCGTTTGAGAATGTCATCGCGCTCATGGGCGGAAAAGTTCTCGCTGCCGCGAAACATCAGGTGTTCGAACAAGTGTGCGTAACCGCTTTTGCCTTTCTCGATTTCATTGCGCGAGCCGGTGGAAACGACGATGTAGAGCGCCACCAGATTTGGATAGTCGGTGGGCACCGTAATTAGCCGCAATCCGTTGGGCAAATCATCGATGACGTAATTGTAAGGAAAGAGCTTGCGAGATTTTTGCTGGGCCAGCCCCACGATCGGCACACACAGAAGTAGCAGGGCGACTAATAAGAGTTTCATTGCCGTAAACGCTCCCGAGAGTTTTTGAATTTAGAGGGGACGCAAAGATTATACACGCGGCAGGCGGCGACGTGTAGCAGGGACAGAAGGCGCAATGCCCAGATTTGTAACGCAAATTGTTAGTTTGCGCTGCTGAAGGTTTTTAACGCGCCGCAAACTAACAGTTTGAGTTACAAATGCTTAGCCATATCAACGCCTTTTTCCTTATGTTATACTGCTAAGCGCAGAGAGCGGTTATCAACCCCGCCGGCTCTCATCAACTGCGGTCTGAATAAGGCCGCTGCCCCAGTAACTCCTCAGTGCAAATAAGCGTGGTCGGTTTAGCGCTAAATAAGATCTAGCGTTCCTGATTTGAAAATCCTTAATGTCTGCTGGCCGGTAAGAGTGCCTGTCCTACCTGGCGGAGCTTATGCAATTGCCATTATCTTCCGAGATTAGCGGTCCCGATTCAGCCCTGCCCGCCGGTACGGTTTTGCAGGAGCGGTACCGGATTGTGCGGCAACTGGGCCGCGGCGGCATGGGCGCCGTTTACGAAGCCGAAGATTTGCGGCTGGGAATCACCGTCGCCCTGAAAGAAACACTCTCCACTGAAGCGGGGCGCCGCAAACAGTTTGAGCACGAAGCGCGTCTGCTGGCGGGAATGCAGCACCCGGCCCTGCCACGCGTCAGCGATCATTTTGTCGAAGGCCAGCGCGCGTTCCTGGTGATGCAGTTTATCGTCGGCGTGGACCTGGCCAGAATCGTCGCGCAGCAACCCGGGCCCTTTCCCCGTGACTGCGTTATCGCCTGGGCGGACCAGTTGCTTGACGCCTTGATCTATTTGCATTCGCGCGATCGCCAGGTCATTCATCGCGATATCAAGCCGCACAACTTAAAGCTCACTGCCGGCGGTCAAATCTTTCTCCTGGATTTCGGCCTCGCGAAAGCGCAGGCGCCGGCCTCGGATCCTTCGATAACTTCTTCCCAGGCCTTCTTCGGTTACACCAGACACTACGCGCCGTTAGAGCAGATTCAGGATCAACATACCGATCCGCGCAGCGACATCTACGCGCTGGGAGCAACGCTCTATCATTTGCTGACCGGGACCAAGCCACCTGACGCGATGGTGCGGGCGGCGGCATTGGGGAGTGGAGGGGCCGACCCGCTAAAATCTGCCGACAAAGTTCACGCGGCAGTGGGTCCGCAGATCGCAGCCATCCTCGCCAAGGCAATGTCTCAAAAGCCGGAGGATCGTTACGCAACGGCGACGGAGTTTCGCGAAGCATTGCGTCGCATGGGCCGTGTCGATGGCGGCGTTCTGAGTGCGCCAGTGAATAGCGAGATTCGCAGTGGGACCAGAACAATCGCCGCCGATCAGCGTCCAGCGATTGCCTTTGCCGACTCAGCCGGCTTGCAAATGTCGCTGGTTGGCTCAGCCAGGAGATTTGGTCATGGGGCCATCACGATAGTGTTGGTGCTCGTGCTGACAGTGGCTGGCGGAGTACTCTACGGGGCGCAGGGATGGTTTGACGCCTCTGTTCCGGCCGCATTGGAGAAAGGCACGGTCTCAAAAGTTGTCAGCCCGCCAGTGCGAAGAAACGAGCAGCCGCGCGCAAATGAGAATGGAAGCGTGAGCGGGAAGCGAAAAGACGTGACGACGCCTATTGAGCGAGCCAGCGAGAAGCGGTCGGCGCCTATTGCCGGGAAATCTCAATCCGTGAACGATGGTCGAGCCCGTTCGCCTGAACGAGGGCCGCGTCAGTCTGGCCGCCGTGTTAACGCTCCCAGCATCCGCCTGCCAAATCCGGACTGGAACGAGACCGGTACGACATCTTCAGTTAATACACCTCGTAATTAGACAAAAGCCTTCCTCCACAATCTCGCCCAACACCGCATTACAAAATTCATTTCGTGTTCTTTCGTGTAATTCGTGTGGTTAGTGAATCGTAGGGCTGGCAACTGCAAGCGCACCCTTCACGAAATACACGAGACCCCTCATCAAGACGAACGCGCTCTGAGGCGTGTTGGTTTCGGGTTCGAACGAGTTGGAACTTCTAATGCAGTCAGGTCGTTTGCGCGGAAGTTGCTGACAGCTAAGTTTGCGGGACTTCTTCCGGCATTTCTTCGGGTAATCTCAAGACGCTCTGCCATCCGGAACCGTCGGCCCGCATTTGCGCGGTCAGATCGTCGCGCAGTTTCTGCAGCGGTCCACTCAAGGTGTGCGAATAGTTGTGAAGATCGGAGAAGCGGGCCATTTGGTCTCTGACGAACGCCTTCTGTTTCTCAATTGAGGGAATTGCGGCGTGCTGTCCGTTCTCCCAGAAGGGAAGCAGTTGGCGTTCGACGCGCACCGCGCCCGGAATCTCGATTTCTTCATTGTCGAGTCCAGTGACGTCTGCCACGTAGTTGCCGGCCGCATCAATGCCGCGGA
>JAWVFI010000062.1:0-8438 GCA_033856235.1 Blastocatellia bacterium
AGTCCCCAATTGCGCGTTGCGATGTCCGGTAGGCTATAATTCGCAGTCCCCCAACTACCGGCAATTAACCAAGTCGCCACGGCGCTTACAACAAGGAAACGGGTTAACAATCAAATGGATTCAAAAAGGCTGGAACACTTTAAAAACATTCTTCTTACCCAACTGCGTACGTTGACGGAACAGGTCACCGACGATCGGGCCGCCGCCATCGATTCGGCTGATGGTGATGCGAAGGATGTGGTTGATAAATCGCAACAGGACGTAAACCAGGAACTGGCCCTGAAACTGGGTGAACGCGCCTCCAAAATGATCGCGGAGATTGATCAGGCGTTACTGCGCATCGAAGAAGGCTCATACGGGACCTGCGACCGTTGCGGCAAAGAGATTGACGAACGGCGCCTGGAAGCGGTGCCCACCGCTCGTTACGATGCTGCCTGTCAGGAAGCCATTGAAAGCGAGGATGGAACCGATGAACATATATCGACCTTGTGATTGTTCGCCGCGACATCGATAATTTGAACCACGTCATTCACTTCATTTCGAAAATCGCAAACAAATTCAGCAATCAAGGAGAAAAGGGGCGATGAGTAAAGAGCACAACCACGGACTGTGGCAACAGATAGTTTGTTTGACTGCTTTCCTCGTGCTGGGCACCGTAACCGCCATGGCACAGCGGCCGCGCAACAGCGCACCGGCGCCGGCCCGGCCCGCTGCGAGCGACTTCAGAATTACCGAGAAAACGACCCAAAACGGGCAGACCTTTCAAAGCACGACCTTGATCAAGGGCGCGCGGCAGCGCAGTGAGATGAACATGGGCGGCCAGAACACTACCAGCATCGTCCAATGCGATCTGAAGCGTTCGGTGCAGATTAATGAAACGGCGCGCAAGTACATGATCACGCCGATGTCCGGTGGTGATTCCGGTGGCTCTGGCGAAATTCCTGCGCCGGCCGTTCCCAACGGACCTCGAACGGGTGGCGGCATCGTGACCTATGTCATCAATACCGTCGATACCGGTGAGCGCAAGGAAATGTTTGGCCTCACCGCGCGACATGTGAAGAGCACTTTCTCGATGGAACCGTCCCCCGATGCGTGCTTGAAGGACGCTATGTTCATTGAGCGCGACGGCTGGTACGTTGATCTGCAGTATGGAATTGACTGCCGAGTTGGCGGCGCCCCAGGCATGGGCCGGCCGTCCATGCCCGGCGGCTGCGTGGATCAGGTACGTTATAAGAATACCGGGACCGGAAAACTTGGTTATCCGCTGATTGAGACGACGACCATTTCCAGCAAAGGGATACAGATGTCCTCATCGACCAAAGAGGTGCTGGAACTTTCGCGTCAGCCGCAGGACGCCGCTCTCTTTGAACTCCCGGCGGGATACACCGAAGCGCACAGCTTCCAGGAAATGTACACGCCGGCGATGGGCGACATCACTGACCAATCGGTTAGCCCTCTTCCGCGTATTGAAGAAAAGCCCACTCCCGGGATGTCTCCCGTCAGACGCGGCATTCGTGTAGGCGTCGTGGCCATCAATAACAAGACTGGTAAGTCAGTCTCCGACGAATCACTGCGCGACCGGCTGATCGGCGATATCAACAGCGGGAATGTGGAAGCCATCCGGCTGAACGCATCGTCGCCATCTGAAGCAGAGGCCGAAGCCAAAGCGAAGCAGTGCGACTTTATCCTTTACACCGACATCAGCGCCCTGAAGACTGCCTCAGCGGGAAAAAAACTGGGCGGCATGTTCGGGAGGGCAGCCGGAGTAACCACGAGCGACGTGGGAAAATCGGAGGCGAAAATTGATTTCAAACTATTCGCCACCGGCAGTGCGACACCGACGCTGGCGACTTCGGTAAACGTTAAAGAAGAGACTGAAGAGGCAAGTGTCGGCACCGCGATCGATCGTGAGGCCCAGGCCGTAACCGGTGCCGTGAGGCATTAAGCGTTCTTCAAAGGTAGGTTCAGTGTAAAGAGCGGGGGCAAGCCCGCCTTCCTGACTGCAAGTCGGTAGCATTGAGTCGAACAGGGCTATGCGAAGCTCAATGTGGAACACTTGCAGTAAGGAAGGCGGGCTTGCCCCCGCTCTTTCTTTGATGCACTCGCCACGCCGCGTGCCAGCTCAAGCCTTCGGGTGGGCCTTGTCGTAAACCTCAATCAGCTTCTCCATCGAAACGTGCGTATAAATTTGAGTGGACGAGAGCCGCGCATGGCCCAGTAGCTCCTGGATGTCGCGGAGATCCGCACCACTATCCAGCAGATGCGTCGCGAATGAATGCCGCAAGGCGTGCGGGCTGATGTCGTGGATGCCGGCACACTGCCTGATGTACTTCTCGACCATTCGCCCTACGGAGCGCGTGGTGATACGCGTTCCCTGATAGTTCAGCACTAGGGCTTGCGAGTCACGCTCAGCCAGCGGTGACTGTTTCAGGAACGCATCACGCACGTCGAGGTAATTCTTCAAGGCCACCAGCGCCGGATCACCAAAGGGTACGATCCGCTCCTTGCGACGCTTGCCGGAAACCCGCAACAGCTTGTTATGAAAATCAATGTCGTGAAGATTAAGTTTGGTGAGTTCGGCAACGCGGACCCCGGTGGCGTAGAGCAATTCCAGAATAGCGCGGTCGCGCTTTCCTAGATCCGTTTCCGTGTCGGGAGTTTCAATGAAACGAATCGCATCTTCGATTGAGAGGTGCACGGGCAACTTCTTTTCCAGGCGGGGCGTGGCCACAATCTTTGCGGGATTCTGCTCCAGCACGCCTTCGCGCACCAGGAACTGGAAAAAGGTGCGCAGCGCCGCCAGCTTGCGCGCGATCGAAGTCTTTTTTTTCTGCGCCGTGTGCAGGCTGGAAAGCCATTCGCGAATAGTAATGTGATCGATCTGCTTCAGATCGGGTTCAGGGCGTTTGGATTTGGCGACCGGCTTACGTTTCGTCGCCGGTATTTCAGGTTCTTTCTTTTCGGCTGGCGCAAGGTAATCCAGAAACTGGCCGAGGTCGCTCGCATAGTTCCGCAGCGTGTGTTCGCTGACATTGCGTTCGTAACGCAAGTGCTCCAGGAACTGGGTCAAAAGCTTGTCGATCATTTTGGAGTGCGCTGACCTGTCAGCGCTTTAGTCGGTCGCGACCTGTCGCGACCTTTCTAGCTCGTAATTCTCAACCGAAGGCGGCGTCAGGCCGCCGCCGGGGAAAGCGGCGATCGGTTGCCGCACTCCAAAGGCTAATTCCTGCCACGCTGCTTTCGCACCACAAATACCTTGCGCGCGCGCACCCGCACGTTGGAGCGCGTGGTGACTCGGACACTGATTGAATGATACTGACCGTCGCGTTTGTCGTCAGCCGGGTAGTAACTCAAAACGTACTGCTGGGCCAGGTCGGCTGCAATCTGGCCAAAGGCAGCTTCGAGATCCGCAATCGACTTCGGGATGTAAACTGCGCCTCCCGTTTGCGCTGAAAATTGTTCCATGCGTCGTTCAGCAGTCAAATCGCGCACGTTGGCGTTCTCGTAAAGTCCGGTTTGCACGACGTAAATCTGACAGTCGTCCGACACAATCCGCTGCATCGTGGTTTCGAAGTCCAGGCGGCTGGTGGTTTCCTTACCGTCGGAAACGATCACAATGATGCGCCGGCCGCGGTAAGGTCGAAGATAGGCCGCGCCCTCAACAATCGCATCGAACAACGCCGTCGAGCCTTCGGGCCGGCCGAAACTTTCAATGGTGCGCTCGAGCATCGTGACGTCGCTGGTCAGCGGCTGTTCCAGAATCACGTCCGTGGATACTGAGTAGATTGCTGCCTGGTCCATGGGCCGCATGACGCTGGCAAAAAAATGCATGGCCGCGCGCTTTTCAAATTCCCTGGCGGCCGACAGGCTGCCGCTGTTATCAAATAGCATCACCATTCGCACCGGGGTCTCCGTGCGGCTCAATTCATTGATGGGCTTCAGCCCGCCATCGACTCGCAGCTCAAAGTCTTCCAGCTTCAGATTTGTCACCGCGAACCCGCGACTATCCAGCACTGTGACCGGAACGGGCACGAGGTACGAGCCGACGCGCACCACGTCCTCAGGATCGACTTCATCCCCTGGCGGCGTTGGCGACGCGTTAGGGTTCGGTGGCGCCGCTTTCGCGGGAGCAGGTGTTTGAGATTTTCCTGACGCCTTCGCTCCGGATGTCGTGTTGCCGGATGTCCTGATGGTGGGATCTTTGCGGCGGCCCGATTGAGCTTGGTTCATTAGCGGGGACGCCAGTCCGACGAGCACAACCAATATTGCGACAATAGTGTTCCGGCCAGGGAGCGCATGAGAAGCGAGCGGGCCGCGCGTGGGTTTGCAGATAACCAAAGGCAAAAGTAGAGCCTTCACAAACTGTGGCGCTATGCCGCGGTGGGCGCCGTTGCCAGCTCCGCCGCCGGCTCGCCTGTTCCGAAAACTGTTTGCAGCCACTCGTCCCATTCCTTTAATGCCAGCTCGACCTGCAACATATGGCGGTCTCGCTTTCGTTTCAAGCCTCGCGCTTTTTCCGGAGGCAGCGGCTCCAGCAAGGCGAACGTGATGTTTACCGGCTGATAGTTTTTCTTCACGGCGCTGGAAACATACCGCGCCAGTGCGCCAATGGCGCTCTTCGGCGGCGCCTGTAGCAGTTCGGTGCCGGACGTCAATCGGGCAGCGTTCACCCCGGCCAGCCAACCCATCGCCACCGATTCTACGTAACCTTCGACGCCGGTGATCTGCCCGGCGAAAAAGACGTTATCGCGTTCGCGCATCTGCATTCCTGCATTTAAGACTACGGGCGCGTTGATGTAAGTGTTGCGGTGGATTTGTCCGAACTGCAGAAATTCTGCCCGCTCCATCCCCGGAATTAATCGCAGCACGCGCGCCTGTTCGCCGTAGCGTAGATGATTCTGAAAGCCCACCAGGCTGTACGCGTCGGCCATTAAATTTTCCTGCCGCAGTTGCACCGCGGCATAAGGCTCGCGCCCCGTCCGCGGATCGTAAAGGCCGACGGGCTTCATCGGTCCAAAGCGCAACGTATCCACCCCGCGGCGCGCCAACTCTTCGATCGGCAGACAGGCTTCGAACCAGTGCGTATCTTCAAACCGCTGCAACGGCACGCTTTTGGCCTCGATCAAGGCCTGATAGAAACACGCGTATTGTTCGCGATCCATCGGGCAATTCAGATAGTCATCGCCGCCTTTCCCATAGCGCGCGGCGCGGAACGCCACCGATTGATCAATAGAATCCGCGGCCACAATCGGGGCGATAGCGTCATAGAAATAAAGCTGCGCATCGCCGGTCAGGCGCATGATTTCGTTGGTTAACGCCTCTGAGGTCAAAGGCCCGGTGGCGATAATTGTGGGGACATCGAGCGGAACGGTGCTGACTTCCTCGCGCACTAATTCGATCATTGGGTTCGCGATGATCTGTTCGGTGATGTATTCCGCAAACTTATCCCGATCGACTGCCAAGGCGGCTCCAGCCGGCACTCGCGTCGCGGCCGCAGCCTGCATCACGATTGAGCCGGCGCGACGCAGTTCTTCTTTCAAAAGGTACGGCGCGCTTCCCGGTTCGTCTGACTTCAGGGAATTCGAGCAAACAATCTCCGCCAACTTGTCAGTGCGATGTGCCGGCGTTTGCACCACCGGGCGCATTTCGTAGAGCCGAACGCGCACGCCGTGGCGGGCCGCCTGCCACGCGGCCTCCACGCCCGCCAAACCACCACCGATGACAACCACTTGATGCATGTTCCCCAGCGCAAACTAAAGTTTGAACTCTAAACACCTGTTTGGAAAGAGCGTTCACCGCGCGAGTCAGGCGTTTAGAGTTCAAGCTTCAGCTTGCGTCCATCGCCCGATACAGCCCGGCACTGAACCCTCTCTTACGGTCGGGATTCTGCCGGCTTGGGCGGCGGCTCCAGCTTGTAAGAATCCACCCCGCCTTTGAAATGCCGGTAGTCGCTCCACTCAAAAGTCTTGTTGATGTCGCCGCCGCCGAATAACAACACGCGAATGGAGAGGTTGAAGTGCGCCAGTCGCGGCAACCAGACCCCGTCGGTCATGCGCGTCTGTTCCATGACCATTGCCGCGCCGGGCTTTAGCGAAACCAGCAAGCCACCGCCCATTTTGAATCCTTCGGCCAACCGCGCTTCCATGCGCATCACCTGCTTATCGACGGGATCGATCCAGATAACTCCCACCAGCTTGGAAATCAGAGCTTCCGAACGGTTAGCCGGGTGAAAGTTTGCGCGCGGACGAAAGTCAAAAACAATACTGTCGCGATCGCGAAAACGCTCACGCCGCGGCGAGACAAATTCACAGGCCCGAAGAAACTGTGAAATACCCGGATCCTCGTCTTCGGCTTTGGCGGTGCTGCGCTTTTTCGCCCGCTCCGCCTCGCGGCGTTCTCGTTTCTCTTTGTCCTCGGCGCCCTCCTTTTCGGCCTTTACCATTTCCTCCTGGACGCGCTTCTCTTCTTTTGCGGCCCGCTCGCCGGAGAGGGGCACGCCGTCTTCGCTGATCAACTTATAGACCGGGTCGCGATTGGCAATGGGAAACACTTCATAAATCTTCACCGTTTCCTTTTTGAGCTCGCCGCGGTCATTAATTTCCCGCGTCGTCTCTTTCTGAAGAAACGAGTATTCGGCAGTACGCTCTTCCAACGCGTCCTGATTGTGCGACACTGCGCGCATCAGCGACGCTATATCGAGTTGTTCATCGGCCGCCGGGGCATCGAAAGTCGCGGCACTAATTCCTTTGTTGTAGCTGACGTGATCGAGCAGAAAGGTTAAAGTCCCGCCGCCTCCAGCACTCACGTCTTTGCGGTTTGGCTCCAGCACATCCTTCGCCCTTCGGTAGCTAAAGAGGGTCGTTGTGTTTCTCGCCTCATCCCTGACTTGCAAAAGAAATTTGCTGGCGACGCTGAATGAATAGCGCAAACTGGAACCATTGCGCATGGAGAACTCGACGACGTAAGCCGGGTCAGGCCCCGCATCGTCGTATGCCACGGTGCGCGCCATTATGCTCAGGCGCTTGTAATCAACCAGGCGGCTGGCTTCCAACATTGCCTGCAGTTTCGCCGCGCCGGCTTCCCTGTCCGTGAGCGTGCGCAACTTGCCATCCAGTCCGCGCTCCCAGGCGGAGCTCGGGTTCGCGGCGCTATCGATCACTCCGTTGCCAAACGTCAAGGTAGTGCGCACCGACACTGGCGCTTTCATCTGCGTACGAGCGATGCCCATCGTTTGCTCGCCCAACTTCACGGTCCATTCATAGGTGGTGTCGGCAATGGCGGCGAGACGGCTTTTACCGCCAACGGATTTGATGAAATCACTGACCACGCGATCGGCAGAGGGTAACTTCCGCGGCAGCGGATTTTTTTTCGTCTGGCCGGGAGCGCAGGCAAAGCAGACAATGAAGAGCAGCGCCATCAACGCGCCCTGCCGGCTAGCGCTGGTTACGGCCCGAAATCGCCGTGGGAAAAAGTGTCGCTGCTTGACCTGGAAAAAGCTCATCCGTATAGTTCAGTTCCGTAAGCGGCCGGCTTAGCTCAGTTGGTAGAGCGTCTGATTCGTAATTAGAAGGTCGCCGGTTCAATTCCGGCAGCCGGCTCCATGAATTTCGCGAAGTCTAGCACAGGCGACCGCAAGGTTGCCTGTTCGCGTCTTGACTGGAATCAGGAGTGCAACGCCGCGCTTGGCACTTAGTTCACAACAACTCGATCAGTTTCGCTCCGATGGATTTCTGGTGCTCCCGGACTTCGTCAACGCCGAATCGTGCGCGGACTTGCGGCGACGGGCTAATGACCTGGTAGCCGGGTTCGATCCTCGTGAAGCGGTCTCAATCTTTTCCACTCAGGAACAAACGCGCACCAGCGACGACTACTTTCTTGATTCGGGCGACAAGATCAGGTTCTTCTTCGAAGCGGATGCCTTTCTTCCCGACGGCACTCTGAAGCAAAGCAAGGAACGATCGATTAATAAAATCGGGCACGCACTGCACGATCTGGATCCGGTGTTTGATAGTTTCTCGCGCACGCCCGAGCTGGCGCAGTTGATCGCGGATCTGGGTGTCGCCGATCCTTTACTGCTGCAGTCAATGTACATCTTCAAACAACCGAACATTGGCGGTGAGGTGACTTGCCATCAGGACGCAACTTTTCTGTTTACCGAACCAATAGGTGTGGTGGGACTATGGTTTGCCCTGGAAGATGCGACTCAGGAGAACGGATGTCTGTGGGCCATGCCCGGCGGCCACCGGCTGGGGCTGAAATCTCGTTTCACGCGCGCTGACGGGGGCGGCACCAGGGTTGAGGTCATCGACGCTGCGCCATGGCCGGTCGAGAATTTGCAGCCACTCGAAGTTAACGAAGGGACTTTGATTGTGTTGCACGCGCTGCTGCCACACATGAGCTACGCTAATCGCTCGCCGCGGTCGCGACACGCGTACACG
>JAWVFI010000063.1:0-11742 GCA_033856235.1 Blastocatellia bacterium
GGGCAGCTCGACGACGCGTTGACTAAACTGGTGGACGAAGAAAACGGCGATGTCCAAGTCACTATCTTTTCCGATCACGGTAACCACTTTACGGATTATCACCGCGTGTCCCTCAAAGAGCCCATCCGGCGGGCTGGCATGAAGATCGAGGGACGCGTCAAGGATGATCATAGCGTGGTCTTTCCGCAGTACGGCCTGGTCGGATGCGCCATGTTATTTACGACGGAGAACAGCGAGCAGCGCGTCGCGGAAGCGGTGGCGCCGGTGCGCGGTGTGGACTTTGCGGCTTATGAACATGGGGGAGTCGTTCACGTAACCGGGCGGAACGGCAGCGCAACTATCGAACGTCTGGGCGATCGTTTTCGTTATCGCAGCACTGACGGTGATCCGTTGCAGCTGGCATCGGTCCTGCTGCAATTGGCAGCAGCCGGGAGGACTGATGCCGGAGGGTTCGTAGCCGCGGACGATTGGTTTGCAGCGACGCGGGGCGATGCCCGGCCCGATGCTGTGCGGCGAATTTATGAAGGCGCAACCAACCACGTGCGAAACCGCGCCAGCGTCGTCATCAATCTGGAGGATGGTTACTATTCGGGCAGCGCCTTTCTCGATGTCTTCGCCGTTTTGCAGTCCACGCATGGCAGCCTCGGTCGCGAACAAAGCACGGGATTTCTGATGAGCACGCAACGCGAGTTGCCGGCGTATGTTAGTGCGGACGATCTCTGGAGCGTGATCGGATCGCCAGAGCTGCGGAAGTCAGCCCAGGTTACGGCGGAGCGAGCCGCTAAGTAATCTTCAGGTGTGAAGTATGTGAGGCTACGCCTCACCTGAGGCACAGCCTCAGGACTCAAAAAGACCTGCCACGGTAAGGCAGAGCCTTACCGCACTGTGCTGCGGCAAGCCGCCGGAACACACGATCCAGATCCAAGCTGCTACTTCAGGGTTAAGTAGTTTCTCCACCTTTGCACAACCTCATCGCTCCGGCTAGACTCCCTCCTGCCAAAATTCACGAACGGGGAAGCCAAATGAAAGCACGTATCGACGCGATCCTGCAGCGCGAGCAAGCTGAATACCTGGATCGACTCTTACCGCCAAACGAGAATCTGCTGCTGGAGATGGAAGGATATGCCGCGGAGCACCGTGTCCCTATCGCCGATAGGGAAGTTGCCCGCTTTTTGGAAATCACGGCGCGAGCTACCGGAGCGCGAACAGTACTGGAGATAGGGATGGCCATTGGCTATTCCGTAATCCACCTGGCGCGCGGCCTGCCCGCAGGCGGGTTGGTCGTTACCATCGAACCTGACGAGGAGATGATTCGGCTGTCTGAGCATTATTTGACTCGTGCCGGTTTGCGCGATCGGGTGCGCATTGAAGAAGGCCGGGCGCTGGAAGTGATTCCCCTGCTGAATGACACTTACGATATTTTGTTTATTGATGCGCTGAAGGAAGAGTATCAAGGCTATCTCGATCTTGCCCTTCCGCTGCTGCGCGCGGATGGGGTAGTGATTGTCGACAACCTCTTGTGGGGCGGGCAGGTCGCCGGTGAGGTTCGCTCGCTGGACCAGGAAAGTTCAACTGCCGCGCTGCGCGAGTTCAATCAGTACTTCGTAAATCATCCCCAACTCCTCGCCGAAGTTTTGCCCGTCGGCGATGGACTGGGTTACGCCGTGAAAACTTTGTAGGGGCGGCACTCCGTGGCCGGCCCCCTTCGTTGCATCCCTAATTGGCGTCGCCAAAACAAAGGGGGTGGCCACGGAGGGCCACCCCTACGAATGGAAACTTGTGGCTCTTATTGACCCTTCTTCTCTGGATCATGCCGCCGAGATCATTTCGCGCGGGGGCGTGATTGCTTTTCGCACTGACACCTTCTACGGGTTGGGCGCGAATCCTTTTGATGAGACTGCTGTTCGGCGGATCAAGGAGCTGAAGGGCAGGGACGACGGCAAGCCCATTCTAATCGTAATCAGCGATCTGGATCAGGTTGAACGTTTCATGACCGAACGCTCTCCGCAGTTTGTGAGTCTGAGCGAACGGTTTTGGCCCGGGCCTTTGACGTTGATTGGCATCGCGCGTCCGGACGTGCCGTCAGAAATTACGGCAGGTACTGCGACGATTGGCATTCGCCTTCCTGACGATGAAGACGTTAGAAGTTTGGTGCGCGCCTGCGGCGGGGCGTTGACTGCAACCAGTGCCAATCTCGCCGCGCGACCGCCCGCAACGACTGCGCGCGAAGTATTCGATTATTTCTCAGCCGGAATTGATTTGACTATTGACGGTGGGGAAGCGCAAACCGATCGCCCTTCAACGGTTGTCGATGTCAGTGGGAGAACCACGAAAGTAATACGCGAGGGAATTATTTCCAGAAAGCAAATTGAAGCGGCGCTGGGGGAAGCCCGACCGTAAGGGAGGGATGCAAGTTAACGTTTGTACTGAACACCTGTGGGGACAGACGCCTCAACGCCCGTGTCAGGCGTATCGAGTACAAGCTTTAGCTTGATTGTATTTCGCGACCATGGCTGCGAGCGGTTGCGGAGCCCCCTTACGGTCGGGCCTCAATAACGGGCGCATCACTTCACCGTCAAACTGCGCACAAAGCCCCAATCGCCACTGGCATCAATCTTAATGTTCCCCACCGTTTTCTTGGCCACCACCATGTTCGCCTGATACCAGAGCGGAAACAGCGGCACGTCGCGGCTGATTATTTCCTGCGCGCGCGCGTAGAGACCTGCGGCCTTGACGCGATCGAAGGTGTTGGCCGCCTCATCCAGAATCACATCCAGATCTTTGTTGCTATAACGGCTGCGGTTACGGGAAGCACGCGCGGGCGTGGGAATCTCGGAGGTGGCAAAGAGGTCGCGATAGAAAATCGGGTCCTGGTTGCCGCCCACCCACTGGCCATAAAACATCTGGAATTGACCGCGTTTCAGCGCCTCGAATAGCGTATTCAGTTCCGCTGTTTCAATTGAAACTTCAACGCCGACGCTCTTGAGGTAGTTCTGAATCAACTGCGAATATTGTCGCGCCGCCGCGCTGCTGCCGGAAATCTTGAAGATGATCGGCTTAGGAAAACGCATCTTTGGACCATCGCCGTCAGGATCAGGAAAGCCGGCTTCGTCCAAAAGTTTTTTCGCGAGCGACGGATCGTAGGTGTACTTCATCCCGGGTGTGTAGGCCCAGGACTCTTCCGGCAGAATTGAGTGGGCCAGTTTCGCCTGGTTTAGCAACAAGTCGCGAATCATGCTTTCGCGATCCACCGCATACGAAATCGCCTGCCGCACCTTGACGTTGTCGAGCGGCCGCTCCTGGCAATTGAAAAGCAAGTAACCCAAATTCGATCCGGGGAATTGCTGCACCTGCAGATTCGGATCGTCGCCTAATGACTTGATAGCGTCAGGCGAGAGGCTGGTCGGCAGGGGAGCGATCTCGACGCGTCCGCTCTTTAACTCTGCTTGCAGCGCGTTCGCATCTCCGATGACCCGCGCGCGCACGCTCGCTATTTGCGGCGCGCCTTCCCAGTAAGTCGGGTTCGCTTCCATTTCTACAACTTGCTGCGCAGAGTCGTAGCTCTTGAATTTGAATGGGCCGGTACCAATCGGATGCGTCTTCTCAGATTCGTAACTGTCTTTGGGAATAATCGCGATCGGGACCAGGTTGGGAAGCAGGCCGGTCCAGGGTTTGTTCAAGCGAATGATGAGGGTGCGCGCATCGGGCGCTTCCACTCCGGCAACGTAACTCTTCTTCGCGGGGGGAGTTGAATTAGCCGCGGTGGCCGGAGGGCCTGAGCTTTCAAAGAAACTGGCCGCCTTGGCAAAGCTCGAAGCCAGCACCGTATCCACCGTGTATTTCGCATCCGCCGATGTCAGCGGCCGGCCATCGTGGAAAGTCACGCCATCGCGAATAGTGAACGTGAAGGTCATCCCATCATCTGAACGCTTAATGTCTGACGCCAGCTCCGGCACATAATCAAACTTCGCATCCTTCTTGACGAGGGAGTTGAACATTAACACGCGCACGCGTTCGCTGGCGGCATCGACGGAGGGCGAGCCGATTGGGTCGATGGTCTTGATGTTGTCCGAAAGCGCGATCACGAACGCAGTGCTGCGTTTGCGACAGCCGAGGGAAAGCGTCGTCGCCATCAGGGCCAAAACGAGAAACAAGAAAAGCAGCCTTGCGCGCATTAGAGTTTCCCTCCATAGGTATAGTTCAGTTTGCCGTTCAGCGTAGTGACCTCGTCGGAGAGTTTCCAGAACCTTTCCAGATCGAAGGGTGGTGGCGGCGCCGCCAGGTTTCGGATGGCGGTAATGTGCTTCAGCGCCTCGCGCAATCTTTTTTCCGGGAGCTTACGATCCCGCGCGGTTTGCAGCAGAGTGTCGTAGCCGCGGCGAATCATGTCCGGGTCGGCACAAATCAACATCATGTCGTTGCCGGCCAGGAAAGCCCGCAACACCGCGCCTTCGATCGGGGTGTGCCGGGCAATGGCGCCCATCTCCAGATCGTCAGTTACCACCAAATGCTGGTAGCCCAGCTCTTCGCGCAATAGTTTGGTGACGATGGAATAGCTCAATGAGGCAGGCTCGAGCAAGCCGCCGGTGGTGCCTTTGCTGATATCGATAAGGGGAAAGCCTCCATGACTGACCATCACCGCGCGCACCCGGTCGTCTTTTCGTTGAAACAACTCAATGTAGGGCGCCAGATCCTGTGCGACCAGATCGTCATGCGACAGGCTGACCACCGGCATCTCTTCATGCGAATCAATTTCGCCGGCGCCGATGCCGGGAAAATGTTTCAGGCATCCGATGCAGCCGGTCGCCTGCAATCCGCGCATGTACACGGTCGTGTAACCCAGGACTTCGCCGGGCGAGCGGCCAAATGATCGGGAGTAGAGACCATTGGAAAGAAGATCGCGCTCTTCCGTCATGATCGACATCACGGGCGCGAAGTTCATGCTAAAGCCAAGCAAGCGCAGCATCTCGCCGGTGATGCGACCGAGCGCGCGCGCGGCGGCCAAATCGCCGTGCTGGCGAATGACCCTCGCCGACGGCATCGGCGTGGCCATTTTTCGCAGGCGATCAACCAGGCCGCCTTCCTGGTCAATGCCAAAGAGCGGCGGCACCGGCAACATCTCGCGAATTCCATCCAGCAGGCCGCGTAGTTGTCCCGGTGATTCCACATTACGGCCGAAGATGATTACGCCGCCCGGTTTGACTTCCTCGATCAGGGCCCGCGCCTCGGCGTCGAGTTCAGGCCCGGGAAGTCCGATGAAAAATAGTTGTCCGATCTGTTGTTCGAGCGGCAGGGTGTTTAGTGGGTCAAGAACCATTTTGATGCGAAGCTGGCAGGCGACTGGTTTCAATTTGTAATGACGGCTAAGAGTACGATACCGCAGCGTTTGTTTCAAAGCAGGAAGAAAGAAAAAGCCAAACTAAAGTCTGAACTCTGAACACCTGTAAGCATTGAAGCTTACCTATCGCTACAGGCGTATAGAGTAGAAGCTTTAGCTGGAATATCTTCGCGCGTCTGTAAAATCAGAAATGCTCTCCCTTTGAATTATTTGGCTTTCAATGATGAGTAAGTAGTATAAGAAACCATGCCGCGCGCCATCACTGATCGGGAGGCGATCCTCGCCGCTGTTGCCAGGCTCGACATTATCGCCGAACTGCTGGAAGAGAAGGATGGCAAGAAGAAATACGCCAGCGACCTGGATGTAATCGTTTACGGTCGCGATTACGGCAACGGCAAGAAGGTTGGCCCATACATTCGGCTGCTGGTCTTTGAGCCAGGCGAAACGATCATGCGCCAGGGCGAATGGGGCGGAAATACTTTCTACCTGGCCGTCGAGACTGCACTGGACGTTTACATCGGTGCTGACGATGGCGCGCAACAGAAAATAAGCCAACTGAACCCCGGCACCTGCTTCGGAGAAATGTCGGTGCTGGCCGGCGTGGCCCGCAACGCAACTATCATCGTGCCGCCCGGCCCCCCGGCGACAGTTTTGGAAATTACTCGGCCGGCGCTCCGCCTCCTGCGCAAACTTCCTAAATTCGGCCTGGCAATCGATACCACATATCGCGCGCACGGTTTCGGCCGGGTGCTGGAAGAAGTGCGCGAAGCGTCCGGAGATGTCTTCAGCCCTGACTTGCTCGCCAAGCTCGGCGGCGCGGCGGAGTTCAAGGTTTACGGCAAACATCACGTGCTCTGCCAGGAAGGGAATCCGGTCGATAAAGTAATCCTCATCAAGAGTGGTTGGGTGCGGCGCGTCCGGGGCATTTCTTTCGATCCGGAAACCAGCGGAGTGGCGATGGGTTCGGGCGGCGGCATCGGCGTCGATTTCCTTGGCGCCGGTAACTGCATGGGATTGGACGGCGTGATGCAAGCCGGCGAGTGGCAGTACAGCGCGTCTCTGATGGCGCGCAGCGAAGTCCTCGAGATATCGATTCCAACGCTGAAAGCTGACCCTCCGCTGCAGCACACAATTGCGCAAACATTTGCCGGTTTCTCGCCGGCAGACGATCGCGCGCCGCGGGCGGTCGATTCACTTTCCGACCTGCGCATTGTAGCGGCCACCGAAGAAGAAATCGGCACCGGGATTGTTGACGGCGCCAATCTCCTGGTGATGGACATGGATCTTTGCGTGCGTTGCGGCAACTGTTCGCTCGCTTGTCACAAAGTCCACGGCCAATCGCGCCTGCTGCGGCGCGGCATACATATTCAGCGCCCGGTACGACCCGGCGGCAGCGCCACGCAGCATGTGCTGTCGCCCCAGGTCTGCATGCACTGCAAAGATCCGGAGTGCCTGACGGGCTGTCCCACGGGAGCAATTTTTCGCGATCCGCAGGGCCAGGTGGACATCGATCCGCATACCTGCATCGGGTGTTTTGACTGTGCCACCCAATGTCCGTACGACGCCATCTCCATGGTGCCGCGCAACAGCCCGGCGCCGCCTCCGATCGACTTCTTCACGAAACTCAAACGGACGTTTAGCTTGAAAACGTCGCCGGCGCCCTCGACGGCAACCGAAGCCGATGACATGGTCGCGATCAAATGCAATCTATGTGAAGCGACTCCAATGAATCCGCAGGGCGCGCGCCGCAAGGCCTACTCATGTGAAGAGAATTGCCCCACCGGTGCTCTCGTCCGAGTTAATCCGCACGAGTACTTTGGCGAGATCGATCAGACGTTGGGATTGATTTTCCGCGACCAGACCCACGCAGTGGGCCGCAACATTCATCGCAGCGATCCGCTGGCCAGGATTTGGCATGTAGCCGGAATCCTGGTCTCGATCATAATTGCCGGGGTCGCCGCTAGAACATTACTGCGGCACGGATTTGACACGGTGCTCCTGGGAAGATGGCTTACCTTCCGTTGGCTGACCGGCATCGGGGGATTTGTTTGTGTGACTGCGGTGATGACCTATCCGCTCCGGAAACAGATCTACCGCCGCCGCGCCGGCGCGCTGCGTTACTGGCTGCTGGCCCATGTTTACATCGGGGTTGTCGGGACGATTGTTTTGTTGATGCACGGCGGGCGTCATACCGGCAGCCTGCTGACGACCGCGCTGTATCTCACTTTCCTCGCAGTCATAATTTCCGGAGTGATTGGCGTCGCGAGCTATATCATTGCGCCGCGCATCCTCACCAGCATTGAAGGAAACCCGCTGCTGATTGAGGACCTGCTACTTCGCCGCGAAGAGTTACGGCAGGCCCTGAAAGATATCTGCGCTAAAGCTGACGACGGTCTCAGAGGGCAAATCGAAAGGAAGGTCATACCGCGCTTTTGCTCGCGCTGGTATGCGTGGCGGCAATTATTTTCGCGTCAGGACTTGACGGCCTTGCTGGCAACTGCCCGGGGCGCAATCAGCGACCGCACCGCGCAGGAAACTGAGAAGGAACGCCGCGCGCAGTTGATGGAGGCAGTGGAAACCTCGGTGACCTTAAGCCGCCTGGACGCGCTGATTTTGCTTCACCGCCTGCTCCGGATTTGGCTTCCGCCCCATGTGATTTCCACCGCGCTGATGATTGCGCTCATGCTGACGCATATCGTGCAGGTGGTATTTTTCAAGGTGCGGTGAAGCGTTAACTTAATAGCCGCGTTCACGCGGCTTTCCCGAAGGGTTACTAGACCAGCCGTTTTACGGCTGGTCGGCATCCGCAACTACCCCTACTAGCCCGTTTGAACGGGCTTAACCTGCTGGCTTTAGCCGTCGCTGATATTTTGTTGACGCACAGAATAGGTAAGCACGCTAAAGCGCGCTAGGGCTGGCCGGGCTCGACTCACCCAGCGCTAAAAGCGCTGGGCTATGAACCCTTCGGGGAAGCCCTCTGAAGAGGGCTTGAAGAACACTCCAAATAGGCCTCTCAAACGATTCGCTTCCGCAGTTCTGCCAAGAGCGCCTTCGCTTCATCCGGCGAGAGTTTATCGACCTCGGCTGCGCGCAGCTCGTCGAGCAACCGCTGGTTGGCAAGATCAAATAGCGAACCCTGGGCGGCAGCACGGCGGCGACCCGCGCGGGTTGCTGCTTTTTCTAAAGCATCTTCACCGGCTTGGCTTGCGATTGCCGCCGCGGCCAGCGCGTCACTCTCTTCAGCAAACACATCGAGTTCGTAACGCTCCAGCCTTTGCAGCACATCGCGGGCCCGGGCCACCGCCGGGGGCGGCATGCCGGCCAGACGCGCCACTTCGATGCCGTAAGATTTTGACGCTCGTCCTCGTTCAAGACGGTGCAGGAAGACTACCTCGCCGTCGCGCTCGGTCGCGGTGATCTGATAGTTCTGGGCTCCCGCCAATCTTTCCGCCAGCTCAGTCAGCTCGTGGTAGTGAGTTGCGAAAAGCGTCTTCGCACAATGCTCCGGCGAATCATGCAGGTACTCGGCCACGGCCCAGGCAATCGAAAGTCCATCAAACGTGGCCGTGCCGCGTCCAATCTCATCCAGTAGCACCAGCGATCGCGCTGTGGCCCCGTGCAGGATCGCCGCTGTTTCCACCATCTCCACCATGAAAGTCGAACGGCCGCGCGCCAGATCGTCCGACGCGCCGACGCGCGTCCAGACGCGATCGATTAGGGGCAAAGTTGCTTGTTGAGCCGGAACGAATGAACCCATCTGTGCCAGGATGCAGATGATCGCCGCCTGTCGCAGCACAGTGCTCTTGCCGCCCATGTTCGGGCCCGTGATTATCAACAGACGATCGGTAGAATTATTCAAATAGAGATTGTTGGGAACGAAAGGCTCATTGTTGAAAACTTCGATCACCGGGTGGCGGCTCTGCACGATCTCGATCGCGTCGCCGTCATGCATGGTCGGACGCACGTAACGTCGCCGCGCCGCAGTTTCAGCCAGCGAAGCAATCGCATCCATTGAGGCCATTGCTCGTGCGGTTCCCTGAATGCGTTGAGTTTCGCTGCCTACCTGCCGCGAAACGTTTGCGAACAACTCCGCCTCGAGCTTCGTGATGCGATCCTCGGCGCCCAGGACCTTCACTTCCCAATCCTTGAGCTCCGGCGTGGTGAAGCGTTCCGCGTTGGCCAGCGTCTGGCGTCGCTCGTACTCGGCAGGCACGCGGATAGCATTCGCTTTGGAAACCTCTATGAAATAGCCGAACACACCGTTGTAGCGGATCCGCAACGTGCTGATGCCGGAACGAGTGCGCTCATTCGCCTCCAGCGCGGCGATGGTTTGCTTGGCATTGCTGCTGATCCCGCGCAGCTCATCCAGCTCCGCCGAATACCCGGCGCGAATCACGCCGCCATCGCTCAAACGTGGTGGGGGATCGTCCTGAATGGCCGTTGCGATTAGCGCCCTCACGTCTTCGAGCTCGTCCGCGCTCTCAGCCAGGACCTGCAGCAGTGACGACTCCGCCCCCGCCAGCGTCTGGCGAATTGGCGGAACTTGATCGAGAGAACTCTCCAGCGCATTCAAATCTCGAGGCGTAGCTGAACCAAGATTTAGCCTGCCCGCCAGGCGTTCGACGTCGGCTACTTCTTTCAGCAAGGTGCGTAAACGATCTCGCTTTACCTGTGAACTCAGAAGTTCGGCCACGCCCGCGTGCCGGGCTTCCACCTCGCCGCGCCGCACTGACGGACGCAGGAGCCATGATCGCAGCAGCCTCGCCCCCATGCCGGTAACGGTTTCATCGATCACATCCAGCAACGAACGCGCTACACCGCCGGCACCCAGAGCTTCGGTCAGCTCCAGGTTCCGCACCGTGACCTTGTCCAGCACCAGATGATCCTGCGGTTCGAAGTAAACAATGTCGGCAATGTGCGCGGCATTGGCCCGCTGTGTTTCCTGCGCATAACGCAGCGCCGCACCGGCGGCCCGAATCGCTTCCGCCTTGCCCTTCAACTCGTATCCGTCAAGCGATTGCGCGCCGAACTGCTTCAGCAAAAGAGCACCGCAATCATCCGTCTGCCACAACCAATCATCCAGGGGCGTGTGCGTAGTGCCGTCAACCACTTCATTGCCGCCTCCTGAGCCGCGAGCGGGATCGGCTGTGGTTGCATCAGTATTGGATTCGCCTTCGACGCTGGTTAGAGGAAGCGGCGCCGTTTTGGGTGAACTCGTAAAGCCGTTTTTGACGAGAGGCCCAAGTGAAGCGGGGAAGAGAAGTTCCCGCGGCGCATAGGATTCCAGATCGGCCACAATCTTTATCCACGCATCCTGGCCGCTTGCCTGAGTCGCGCGAAACTCTCCAGTTGAAATATCCAGCAGGGCCAAGCCGGCGCTATCACCGCTGGCGCAAATCGCTGCGAGGTACGCCGATTCGCGTGGCTCCAGCAATTGCGGATCGATGGGTGTGCCGGGAGTCACGATGCGCACGACTTCCCGGCGCACCAGCTTTTTCGTTTTGGAAGCGTCTTCGGTTTGTTCGCAGATCGCGACGCGGTGGCCCTTCCGCACCAGTTTGGCAATGTAGTTCGCCGCGGAGTGATGTGGTACGCCGCACATGGGAATCGGATCTCCGCTGTCCTTGTGCCGCGCGGTCAAAGTGATCTGCAGCTCGCGCGCGCCGATGATCGCGTCGTCGAAAAACAGTTCGTAGAAGTCACCGAGACGAAAAAACAAAAGCGTGCCCGGATGCTGTTGCTTCAGCTCGCGGTACTGTTTCACCATCGGCGTGGGATTAGACGTGGACATTGGTAATCATGTCCGACAAACTTCAGTTTGTCGCGGCCGGTTCGATTGCGGATTTGAGAAGTGCACGACAAACTGAAGTTTGTCGGACAGTTTTCCAGAAAGACGAAAGCCTACAACGCGGTTGCTGAACGCGCAAGCAGGTGTCGTGTTTTCTGGTGTAGAATGCGCAGCCAGTAATCAGGCATGGGGAAGAAGGCTTGGCAAAGCTGCGTTGATTCGTGTCTTCTTCGTGGGTTTGGTGTAATTTCGTGAATCGTGTGCTGAGGTATCAGAGCCATACGAGTTACGAAACACACTAAGCACACCAAAGAACACGAAATTGTAGTTTTTGAGCAGCGCCGGCAATAGCCTCACAGGTTCATTTCATACCATATGACGGAAACGAAGGTAAGCGCCCTGGCAGCAAAGACGTTTCAGGAACACCTGCGGGTCATCGATGACGTCGTCCGCAACTGCTTGCCGCAGATCGAGGAAGCGGCCGAGCTAATCTGCAATGCGCTCCGGGACGGCAAGAAGATCCTACTGTGCGGCAATGGCGGCAGTGCGGCCGACGCGCAACACATAGCCGCCGAGCTGGTGGGCCAATACGAGCGGCCCCGGCGCGGCTGGCCCG
>JAWVFI010000064.1:0-4477 GCA_033856235.1 Blastocatellia bacterium
CTACGCCCGAGGGTGACACTCATGTGGTTTTTTCGCGGTGACCTCTCGTTGCCAAGGGCAACTTCGCTAACGAGAGTTTGAAACTGCGGCGGCGATTTGATGTCGCCTGAGGAGGTAAACACCTAATGGAGTGAGGTTTCTAAAGGAATTATGGGTTTCTTGAGGGAAGTGTGCTGCGAGCGCTAACTAGCCTTCAGATATTCCTAGGGAAGTAAGCGGAATTGGATTTAGCGCACTAACAAGGCAAGTTGGCAGGCCCGTAAAGCTGGGAAAAGCGAGGGTTAGTCACTTTCCGCCTTAATCGGGGGCCCGGCCCAACGGGATCGGAATCGGCAAGAATATTTAGAAGAGCGTGTAAATAAACGGGGCCAGCGCCGAGCTTTGAGCAAATATCATTAGTGCGCCAAACATCAGCATCACAATAATTATTGGCAAGAGCCAAAATTTCTTGCGCTCGCGCAAGAACAACCATATCTCTCGCAGAAGTGTCATCTATCCGTTTTCCAAATCAAAGTGCTTGCGATGATACCCGTTTAAAACGAACGCTCAAACTGTTCACGCCTCTGCCGCGAGGTTTTTCGTGGTACCCAGTAACTTGTTTTGACGCCACCTCGCCGGTTCAAAGGATCACGGCCAACCAATCGAGAGACCAGGCCATAGGGAGTGATTACGAGATAGTAAAGCAAGAACAACAGGATCCGGCTGTTCACGTAACCCAGGATGCCGGCGAGTTGCATCCAAAACACATGAAACCTCCGAGCTAAGGGAGGAACCAGCAAGCCAATTACTAGTAAAGCGACTCCCGCCCCTCCAAGGATCGTGACGACAGTCATGCGGCCCCGATGGTAATTCCATCCTGCAATCAAGAGCAGAACGGCGGAGACGATCAAGGCCGTGTTCCTGGCCTGTTTGTTGGTAACCGAACTCGCAGCACTCTTCATCAGTTGAAGTCCTCAATCACTAGACGCGCTCTAATTGCGCTTCTCTAATCCAATTGGAATTCTTCCTGCCACGCGGAATCGTCAACAAAGGCCCCTTGTGGCTGGTCCTCCTTTTGAATCACGAAGTCTTCCATCACGAGGCAATCCATCTCGGTCCGCATAAAGCACGTATAAGCCTGCTCGGGAGTGCAGACGATAGGTTCGCCGCGCACATTAAAGGACGTGTTTACCAGTACTGGACAATCGGTCAACCGGCCGAACGCGGCGAGCAGATCGTAATAGCGCGGGTTGTCTTCGCGGCGAACTGTTTGCACCCGTGCGGTGTAGTCAACATGGGTGACCGCAGGAATAGTCGAGCGCGGCACGTTTAGCTTCTCAATGCCAAACAAGGCTTCTTCCTCGGCCTTCATCTCGCGCCGCAGGTTCTCTTTGACTGGCGCGACCAGCAACATGTAGGGCGAATCACAATCCATCTCAAAAAAGTCCGAAACCCTTTCGCGAAGTACGGACGGCGCAAAAGGACGAAACGATTCGCGAAACTTGATCTTCAAGTTCATCTGCGACTGCATTCTCGGGCTGCGCGGATCGGCGATAATGCTGCGCGCACCAAGGGCTCGTGGTCCAAATTCCATGCGGCCCTGAAACCAGCCGACAACTTTCTCGTCCGCCAGCAATCGCGCCACACTTTCAACCAGGGTCGCACTGTTCAGTCGCTCATAACGAGCGCCCACGCTGTCGAGGTAATCCTGAATATCGTCACCAGTGAATTCTGGGCCCAGGTATGCTGCCTTCATGCCGTCCTGACGTCCTGCGCACATGGCTTCAACATTGCGCGGATTGCCCAGATATTGGTACCAGACTGAAATCGCCGCCCCGAGGGAGCCTCCCGCATCGCCGGCCGCTGGTTGAATCCAAATATTTTCGAATGGCCCTTCACGCAACAGACGTCCGTTCCCTACACAATTAAGCGCTACGCCACCTGCCAGGCAGAGGTTCTTTTCTCCGGTCTCTTTATGAACGTGCCGCGCCATGCGCAGCATCGCGATTTCGACAACTTCCTGGATCGAACGTGCCAGATCCATGTGCCTTTGAGTTAATAACGCTTCCGGTCTGCGCGCTGGTCCTTCGAACAACTCATCAAACCTGGAGTTGGTCATCGTCAGGCCCTGGCAGTAATTGAAATACTTCATATTGAGGCGCAACGAACCGTCTTCACGCAAATCCACCAGCTCTCCGAGAATCTTATCTACGTACCGCGGCTCTCCGTACGGCGCCAATCCCATCACTTTGTATTCACCCGAATTAACTTTGAATCCGGTGTAATAAGTGAAGGCCGAATAGAGCAAACCCAGCGAATGCGGAAAATGCAGTTCTCCCAGCAGGTGCAACTCATTTCCCTTGCCATAGCCGTAGCTGCTGGTGGCCCATTCACCCACTCCGTCGATGGTCAACACGGCAGCAGACTCAAAAGGAGAGGGGAAAAAAGCGCTGGCCGCGTGCGATTCGTGGTGCTCGGTAAACAAAACCTTTCCTTTGTACCCGCACTCTTTGGAAACCTGCTCGCGAATCCAGAGCTTCTCGCGCAACCAAAGCGGCATGGCCATCATGAACGACCTGATCCCGCTGGGCGCATAGTCCATGTACGTTTCCAACAGGCGCTCAAACTTCAGCAGCGGCTTATCATAGAAAGCGACATGGTCAACCTGCTCTCCGGTAATACCGGCATAGCGCAAACAAAAATCAAGGGCGTTACTGGGAAAGTTATGATCGTGTTTTTTGCGCGTGAAGCGTTCTTCCTGAGCGGCGGCTACGATCTCGCCGTCGCGCACGAGGCAGGCTGCGGAATCATGGTAGTAGGCAGAAATGCCGAGTATGTAGGTCATTTGGGTCGAGCCGAGCGGAAAAGAAGCCAAAGGGTAACGAAGCAGTACCTGTCAGTCAAATGGAGGCGCACCGGCTAACTGCAAGGCCAAGGTGGATTGCAGGCGGTCCAGTTTGATGCAGAGGCCCTCGGGTCTCGAATTCGTCGCAAGCGTTAGCTCACGGTAACTTTGCCAGTAAACAAAGTTTGGGGCGATCGGATTACAACCCGATCGCCCCTTCATCTGTCTCGCGGCGAGTGCCATTTCGCGCTTCATTGATGTGCGCGAGGCGTCACATGATTTTGACCATAGCAGCATTGCTGCGGTGGCCGGCAACGATTAAGGTAAGCTCCACGTCCCCGGCATTCTCTAACTCCCGCATCAAACGCACATTCACCTGATCCACTCCGTCCCTCCTACCCGATGGACCGACAAACTCAACCGGAAGCTGGAACACTCGACCATCGCTCGTGCGAGCTTCTACGGCCACCGACTCCGCCAGGTTTGCAAAGATGCTTGTACCCAGCTTTACATCGTTGATTGCGTTCGTGTTGGCTGCTCCGTTACTAATGCCGCTCGTAAATATCAAGAGGCGTGTTTGCTTATCGGTGCCAAAATTCTGGGACGTCGTGGTCTTGAAAGTCCCGCCCATCATCGTGGCGGCATTGAGCACAACGGCATCGCCCATCCCATTTCCATTTACTGTGAAGATTCCCGGTGCTAGCGCCACAACTGTAATCATCCCCCGCGAGACATAACCCTCCTGTAGCGTGACAATAACTTCTTTTTCCCCAAGCGACAGATTTGCGGGCACCGAAAAGGTAATACGAGCCGGCGAAACTGAAATCAAGGGCGCTGCCTGGCCGCCGATTGCCACGCTCACTCCGCCTAATTCATAGGGCAACTCACCCGTCGAAGACAAAGTGGCGGAAAGGGTTTGAACCGCCAGTGGACTCTGGTTGGGATCGCCAAGAATTGTGCCCATACTTGCGGGGGCGAGAACGGGGGCGAAGCTTGCGCTCGACAGCGTGTCGGCTGGCCCTATGACTGGCGTGATGCTGACTGAAAAGGCATGCGCTTCAAGCGACGGTTCGCTGGGGCGATTTGCCATGAGGCCAGTGGCGCGCGCGAGATGGTAAGCAACGATCTGCAAGCGATTTTGCATTCCCGTGGCGTGTCCACCTATCCCAGCGAGGGCTCCGGCCCCACGTGTGAAATAGAGTGAAACTCGCAGCTCGCGATCTATTTCGTCCACTGAGCTGAATTTGCCGTACTCTGAAAAAAATACCGCGTAGGCTTTGTCGATGGCGCCTACCAGGGGGACTATCTGCGCTTCACTCGTTCCCGGCGCAGCAGCCAAACTCGATGCGAGCGTGGAGGCCGACGACACCAAAGCAAGTGACGACGGCACCGGGGGACTAGGACTGGGAGTCGCGCTGGGACTCGGGCTTGGGGTTGGGTTTGGACTCGGGCTAGGAGTGGGTGTAGGAGTGGAGGTAGGAATCGGAGTGGGAGATGGGGTCGGCGTTGGCGCGGGCGAACCCTGGAGGCGCCAGACGAGGTAGCGACCGGAAGCACGGAAGTTAATGTCGTAGTCTTTGCCCTTTCCGGAGTCGGCCAGGTCATGGATGCCGTCGACTCGGTCACCGTAAGAGGCGTCAAACACCTCATCGC
>JAWVFI010000065.1:0-4727 GCA_033856235.1 Blastocatellia bacterium
CTTGAGCGGATTCCTGCATGACGTCGCCCAGTTTGCCGGTCAGTTGGACGCCACCGCGACCCTTGGTCAGCGTGGCCTCTATTTGTAATACCTCTCCACCGACCTCAGTCCAGGCCAATCCAGTAGCCAGGCCCACTTCGCTGTTGGCGGCAATGCCGTGCTGGCGAAACTTAATGGCCCCCAGCATTTCCTGTACGCGTTCGGCATCGATCACGTCCTTGAAGCCTTCAGGGACAGTATCGGAAACAAACTTGCGCGCGATCTTGCGACAGCAGGATCCGATCTCCCGCTCCAGACTACGAACTCCCGATTCACGTGTGTAGTGGCGAATAATCTCCAGTAAACCGGAATCGGCGAATTCCAACTGTTCGGGCTTTAAGCCGTTGGCTTCAGCCTGCTTTACCACCAAGTGTCGCTTGGCAATTTCCAGTTTCTCTCGCTCGGTGTAACCGGAGAGGCGCAGAATTTCCAGGCGATCCTGCAGCGCCGGCGGAATCGTGTGCAGCACATTCGCCGTGGCGATAAAAAAGACCTTCGAAAGATCGTACTCCACATCCAGATAGTGGTCCTGGAACATATGGTTCTGTTCCGGATCCAGAACTTCCAGCAGGGCAGCACTCGGGTCTCCGCGAAAATCAGAACCCAACTTGTCCACTTCGTCGAGCAACACGACAGGATTAATTGTCCCTGCCTTCTTCATCATTTGAATGATTTGGCCCGGTAGGGCGCCGATGTAGGTGCGGCGATGCCCGCGGATCTCCGCCTCGTCCCGTACGCCGCCCAAACTGAGCCGCACAAACTTGCGTCCGGTGGCGCGCGCGATGGACTTGCCCAAACTGGTCTTGCCGACTCCGGGAGGGCCGACAAAGCAAAGGATCGAGCCTTTCGGGTTCTTCACTAGCTGCCGCACCGCCAGATACTCGAGGATGCGGTCCTTAATTTTTTCCAGGCCGTAATGATCTTCGTTGAGAACTTCCTCAGCCTTGGTCAGGTCGCGAATTTCTTTGGACTTCTGTTTCCAGGGCACACTCAAAAGCCAGTCGATGTAGGTGCGGGACACTGTCCCTTCGGCCGACATTGGAGGCATGGCTTCCAGGCGGTGCAACTCCTGCATGGCCTTTTCCTTCGCCTCTTCCGGCATTCCGGCTTCGTCGATCTTCTTCTTCAGCTCGTCGAGCTCGGTTTTTTCGTCTTTGCGGCCCAGCTCCTTGTGTATCGCCTTGATCTGTTCGTTCAGGTAATACTCTTTTTGCGCCTTCTCCATCTGGCGTTTGACACGCGTCTGGATCGTGCGGTCGAGTTGTCTCTTTTCCAGTTCCGTGTCCAACAGCTCGATCAGCCGTTGCAGCCGGGCCTGGGTGGAAAAGATTTCCAGCAGTCCCTGTTTGTCTTCGACGGAAATGCGGAGTTGCGAAGCCAGAGCGTCAGCAAGATGTGACGGATCCTGATTGCGGAGCGCAGTTTGGAGCGCGTCGGTTTGCGCATCCGGCGCCAGACGCAAGTGCTGTTCGACCAACTGGCCGATCTTCTGCACTAGTGCATCAACCCGCGGTCCTTCTTCGTTAACGAGGGGAGCGCGACGCACGAGGGCGGTAAAGGCACCACCGTTGTTTTCCACGCGCACGGTCGTCGCCCGTTCGCGACCCTCGACAACTACTTTGATCTGCCCGTTGTCTTGTTTCTGCGATTGCAGAATACGTCCCAGGGTTCCTATCGTGTAAATCTGATCCGGCGTTGGTTCATCAACCGTGGCATCGTGCTGCGTGGCGAGGAAGATTGTGCGATCCGTCGCCAGCGCCTGTTCCAGCGCGCGGACGGAGCCGGGGCGCCCAATTTTGAAGGCAACTTTAGTAAACGGAAAGATTACGACATCGCGGATGGGCACCATCGGATAGCGGGCCACGTCTGCGGGAGTGCGGTCTGTATATTCTTCCATAATTTCGTTTAGAACTTTCGCGCGGAGCCTTTATTAACGAAGCCTATAAACACCCAATAGGGGACGACTCGAAGCTTGCGAATAAGGGCGAGCCGCCAACTGCCGTCTCGCCCTTTTTTGACCCATGGGGATTGTAAACTATTTGTTCAGAGCGTGCCACAAAGTAACGCATAAATCCTTATAACAACAAGGCGTGGCGCCGAACTAAGGAAAACCCTCATGCCCGGCACGGCAAAATTTCATTGAATAAATAGTGAGAAGGGAAAAAGCAGAAAAAACCGCGATCACAGCAGGTTGGTCGGACACTATTTCTCACCCTGATAGGTCGGGATATTAAGCAGCCGCGCCGTCAATGCCGGCCAGGCCTTCACCGGGAACAGCACGCCGGCGCTCTACCATTTCGCTGGTGATGCAGAATTCCTTGATGCGCTTTTGCGAAGGCATGGTGTACATCGCCTCCAGCAGCAGCTCTTCCAGAATCATCATCAGACCGCGCGCGCCGACTTTGCGTTCCACTGCCTGGCGCGCAACGCACTTCAGTGAGTCTTCCGTGAATTTCAACTTCACGTTGTCGAACTCGAATTTCTTCTGATACTGCTTGACGAGCGCGTTCTTGGGTTCGGTAAGGATCTTTATGAGAGCGGCTTCGTCCAGCTCTTCCAGCACGCCGCAGACCGGCAGCCGTCCCACAAACTCCGGAATCAAGCCAAAGCGGATCAAGTCTTCGGGCTGCACATTGGCGAGCGCTTCCGCCTGCCGCTGGCTACCCGACTTTACTTGGGCGTGGAATCCGAGAGACTTGTTGCGCAGACGTCGTTCGATCACTTTCTCCAGACCCACGAACGCTCCGCCGCAAATGAAAAGGATGTTAGTTGTATCTACCGGGAAAAACTCCTGATGAGGATGTTTGCGGCCACCCTGGGGCGGCACGTTCGCGACGGTGCCTTCCAGGATTTTCAACAGCGCCTGCTGCACGCCTTCACCGGAAACGTCGCGAGTGATCGAAGGGTTCTCGTCCTTGCGGCAGATTTTGTCAACTTCGTCGATGTAGATGATGCCTTGCTGCGCGCGCTCCACGTCGCCATTGGCGGCCTGCAAAAGCTTCAGAATAATGTTTTCGACGTCTTCGCCAACGTAGCCGGCCTCGGTCAGCGTCGTGGCATCAACAATCGTGAAGGGCACGCTCAGCAAACGGGCCAGCGTCTGGGCCAGCAGCGTCTTGCCGGTGCCGGTGGGGCCGATGAGCAGAATGTTGGATTTCTGAATTTCAACTTCATTGCGCCGGCGGGCCAGTTCGATACGCTTGTAATGTTGATAGACGGCGACTGCCAGACGCTTCTTCGTTTCATCCTGGCCGATCACGTATTCGTCAAGAAAGCTTTTGATCTCGCCGGGCTTGGGCAGGGGCGGCCGCGACGCGACCTGTTCGGCCTGCTGATCGTCGGTGATGATCTCATTGCAGATGTCTATGCATTCGTTGCAAATATAGACAGTGGGGCCGGCAATGAGTTTTTTTACTTCGTTCTGCGATTTACCGCAGAACGAGCAGCGCAAAGTGTCATCGGTTCGTCGTACCATAGGCGTCCCTTTAAGATTTGCGGATTGGGCTGCTGGGTTGCGCCGCTATTCGCGGTGCGCAATCACTTCGTCTATTAAACCATAGTCCTTGGCCTGCGCCGCAGACATAATGCGATCACGCTCTACGTCGCGCTCGACCTGTTCGAAAGGCTGTCCCGTATGAGTAGCGATAATCTGTGAAGTAAGCTCGCGCATACGAATGATTTCTTCAGCCTGAATGCGGATGTCGGTAGCCTGTCCCTGAGTGCCACCGGATGGCTGGTGGATTAGGATTCGGGAATTGGGAAGCGCAAATCGCTTGCCTTTGGTTCCAGCCGCTAACAGCAACGCGCCCATCGACGCACACTGTCCCACGCAGATCGTAGTGACGTCGGGGCGGATGAACTGCATCGTGTCGTAGACGGCCATTCCGGCGGTAATCGATCCGCCCGGAGAATTTATATAGATGTTGATGTCCTTTTCAGGATCTTCGGCTTCCAAAAATAATAGCTGGGCCACAATCAGATTGGCGATTTGATCGTCGATCGGCGTACCCAGGAAAATGATGTTGTCTTTCAGAAGCCGGGAAAAAATATCAAACGCCCGTTCGCCGCGCGACGTTTGCTCCACGACCATGGGAACCAATGCCATGTAATGTGTCCTTCTGGATTAGCGGCTCGACCCAAAACATTTTCCAGTTTGTCATTTCTCATTAGTCATTGAGACCACGCGCTGTGCCGGTTTCTGCAATGACAAATGAAATATAGATAGTGACAAATGGAAAATCCGTTCCTTACTCCTCTACCTTTTCACTATCGCTGTCTGTCTGCGTTTCAGCGATCCATTCGGCTTCCGTGATGCGCGCATTTTCAACTAACAACTGCAGCGCTTTGCGATGGCGCAATCTGTCGGCGATGCTACGTTCGCCTCCTTGCTTTGTCAAGGCACTACGCACTTGCGCTTCGGTCTGTCGCGTTGCCTCGGCATAGGCCTTTATCTCAGTGTTAACCTCGTCGTCGCTGACTTCAATTTTCTCTTCATCAGCGATGCGATCCAGCAGCAGGGAACCACGCAGGTCGCGTTCGGACTGGCCCTTCATGGAGTCGCGCGCCTTCTGCCAATCAAACTCCTGGCTGCGCGGATCCATTCCGCGGTCGATCATATTGCGCACGATCGATTGCAGGTTCTGGTTTGTCTGATGCTCCAGCAGCGTTTCCGGAACTTCGAACGAATG
>JAWVFI010000066.1:0-19223 GCA_033856235.1 Blastocatellia bacterium
AGGAGACAACGATGCGCGGCGCGAAGGAGTTTGCGCAAGCGAACAAAGGCAAAGTCGATCACTACGTGGCGCTCGATGGTGGTTACGAAGGATTTACCTACGCCGGCATCGGCATCAACTGGTACCGTCATCACTTCATCGGGCCGGGTGGGCACACGCGCTCGCGCACACCACCCTATTCCGCCACCCTGCCATTGGCGCGGGCGATCGCGCGCATCTATGAGTTGAAAGTGCCAACCAATCCGCCGTCAAATCTGAACATCGGGATGCTGGGCGGGTCGGAAGTTGTGAACGCCAAAGCTTCGGACGCGTGGTTCACGCTGGACCTGCGTTCGACCAGCAACGAGGTGATTGCCGATCTGGAAAAAAAGATTCAAACGATCCTAGCAGAAGAAGCCGCGCGTGAGAAAGTAGAATCAAAAACTGAAATCATCTCAACGTCGCCCGCCGCGGTGCTCCCCAGCCATCGCGACTCATACCTCGTTCGCATGTCGGAAGCGGTCCATCGCGTGATGGGCTTCGATCCGCCGATCACCAATACCGGATCAAACAATTCCAGCGCCGCGCTGCGCGCCGGCATCTCGTCAATTTCCACCGGCACGGGACCGTGCGACGATGCGCACGCATTGACGGAGAACTGCGAGATCGAGCCGTTTTATAAGGGAATTAAGAAGATTTTGTTGCTGGAGATGGCGCTGGCGGGAGTAGAGTGAGGTATGAATTGCAGTGACGTAAGGGTAATCGGATCAGTGAGCCGGAGCGGCGGCTAGCTCAGCCAGATCTACAAAGTACCGGCGGTGCGTCCGACGCAGAGCCTCTTCGGTTGCGGCTTCGAGCAGTACAACCTCATTGTTGATGCCCTTCATGTTGAGATCCAATTCCAGTTGAAGCCGTGAGTCCTCGGCACTTTCTCCATTGGGATCTTTGAACGACCTAATTGTTACTATTCGGCCTTGATCTCTGTCATATTCAATTAGGAAGAGCATCTTTTTCCTCTTTCGCACGACGTATGACTTTCGGTAATTGGTTGAATAAGTCAGTTCCACGCTGAAATTCTAATATCATTCGATCAATATCCGCTGACCTAATAGCTGTTTCCAAGTTAAGCGTGGCGTCAGATATGCTGGCGAGTAGCGAGGCGACTTCCTTCTTGCCCCCGCCGTATTTAATAGCCCCATCTACGACATCTGACAGTTTCTCTGAGAGTTCGGCCCATGCATGCTGAAGCTCCGTGCGAACCTGGATCTCAATCAGTTTTCCACCGGAATCCACGATAACATGAACGGCCCTATAACCATGACTTGGGCGCGCTCTTCGATCGTCTACTTCTGACCTTTCAAAGAGTTCTTTGAGCTGAATAACAATCTTATCCTGCGATTCGATGTTTGGCACAATAACTCTGCATCCTGCGATGTCCTGCATTTGGCTGAGCCGTATGGTCTCTCGACGGAGCTTGTCGGAAATTGATGTAGTAGATTTTGCGGGCCTTCCTGTCGGCTCGAGAGCCAGTTGGTCGCGGATCCTTCCAACAACGTCTTCATACGCCTCAGCGAATGAACGTCGATAAACATCAAGAAGACGCAAGTCTGCTTCTTGTATATTTTCCTTCCGCAGCCGATCACCAAGGCGATCAATTTGCGTTTTGCTCATTTCACCAAGCCCAGCCATTATGAAGCCACTTTTTACTTTTAATAAGCATCGTCGCCACGCATCATCACTGGCAGCGTGCGCAGAATGATCTTCAAATCCAGTAACAGCGACCAGTTCTCGATGTAATACAAATCCAAACGCACCATCTCTTCAAACGGCAGCCGATTGCGTCCGGACACTTGCCACAGTCCGGTCAGGCCCGGCTTCAGATCCAGCCGCTTGCGATGCCACAGCTCGTAGGATTCCACTTCGTAGGGAATCGGAGGCCGCGGCCCGACCACACTCATGTCACCGCGCAATACGTTAAAGAGTTGCGGTAACTCGTCCAGGCTGGTCCGGCGCAGGACACGTCCCACTCGCGTGATGCGCGCATCGCCCTGCAGCTTGTACGCCGGCCGTTCTGCGTCCCCCAGATTTGTTTCCGGCCGGCCGCGGATGTATTGGCGTTGAAACTCACGATGGGCCGCATCGTCCGCGCCCACCCGCATGCTGCGAAATTTGTAGAAGAGAAAGACACGGCCATCCATACCGACACGTTCCTGCTTGTAGAAAATCGGCCCGCGAGAATCCAACTTGATCAGCAACGCGATTATCAGCCAGACCGGTGCCAGAATTGTCAGCGCCAGAATTGTGACCAACAGATCGAAGGTGCGCTTGGTAATGCGGGCGATGCCGGAAAGCGGCGAGCGGAACAAACTGATCATCGGCATCGCGCCAATCTGATCGATCTCGGTTTTGCTGGGCAGGCAGTTGAAGAGACTTGGCGCGATACGAAACTCGATACCGCGGCCGCGCCCCGATTGCATCATCACTTCGAAGAGTAGTTCGCCGGGAACGCTGGGGTCGGTAATGATTACTTCGTTGGCTCCGGACGCGCGAATCGCCTCCGGCAAATCCTTGATGTCGCCAATAACGGGAACGCCCTCGAAGGCTGAGCCGTGTGTGTGTTTTTGATTTCCGTTTTCCACGACCCCGATGACGCGATAGCCGAGTTCGGGCCGCTCGCGCATTTCCTTAATACAAAGCGCCGCTTCCGGTCCGCGGCCCACAACTAGTGTGGGGATCAAGTTGATCTGACGCTGGCGGACGTAAGTCTGCGCCAGCCGCACAATCACGCGCACCAGACCGATACTCAGCAGGAAGAAAACAAAATCGAGCAGGAAAATGCCGCGGGAGTAGGAGAACGTCCGGTAGGTAACGACGCCGCGGTACATGAACGCGGTGGCGACAATCAGCAAAGACGAGATGGCAGTGGCTTTGAAAACGCGCACGGCGTCTTCGACAAAAGAGAATTCGCCGCGCAGCCGGTAGAGATCGTAATAACGCAAACCGAGGACCCGAAGCAGTACGATGAATGGCAGCAAGGCAGCGTAAGGACTGAACGCGTCGGTAACTGTGAAACTGCCGTCCGTGGCGTTCGTGAAGATTGGAGCGTGATGACGAAAATAAAAAGCAGCGAGGAACGAAAGCAGGGCCAGAACCAGATCGACTGAGCCCAGCAAAGTTTTGCAGACGGGCACTACCCACGCGGGCACGCGCGCCGGCACGCGAACACCGCTGGCGTCAGGAAAGGTTGTTGCGACTTTCTCAGCCTTCATCAAAATTGGGGCGGTATCATTCCAAAATCAGACTGACGATTTCTGCCCGCACGTGAGTTGCTTTTCGCGGCCTTGCGGCCTCTTTCTTTACAAGTGGTAACGACTCAACTTCCGCGTGCGAGTTGATGCGGAGCAAACGGCCTTCGCGCACGAGTTCTTCATCAATCGCGGCCCACTTGCCGGCGTAGATGCTGGCTGCGGGAACACCCAGGGCCGCGGCTTCGCGATTCATGGTGCCCCCGGCGCTGATTACCAGGTCGGCGGTGGCGATCAGGTTAGCGCCGTCCAGGGCTTTTCGCGGCAGGATCAGATTGGACCAACCTCGCGCCGCGTATTCCCCTCGCTGCGCCTCAGTCCGCGCCAGGAGCATGACTCTAACACCGGCGGTGGCACTCAGTCGTATTAATAACTCTTCGAACAACTCGTTTTCAAAGCGATGATACAGCGCTTCATGAGCGGGGGGGCGAACTACGACTAGAATGTCTGTCGCGACGAGGGGCAGGGGCAGCGTCTCGGGAAAGGAAAGATCGGGCACGAAGTCCGCCAGATAGACATCCTCTTTTGTTCCCTGATAGCGCCGGACTTTTTTAGTTCCACCTCCGTAGCGCCGCAATTCCGCTGCGGGAAACGCGCGCGGCACGATCACGCGTGACGCCAGCCGGAAGGCGAGATGGTTTGCCGGCTGGTGCTCGTAATCCATCAAGGTCACGCTCTTAATTCCAAGCGCGGCCGCGGCGGCGATTTGGGCGTAGGAGTTATGACTGAGTGCCATATCGATCCCGCGTCCGCGCGCCCACTTTGCCAGCGCGCCGGCACGGCCCAGCAGGTTGCCGGCCTTGCCGCCCAGTCGCTTTCCCCCGTGTCCGCCAATCACGGCCGGTAACATTCCGGCGCTGGTTGCCAGTTCCACGGTCTGCGCGAAATCACGGGCAGTAATCTCCACCTGATGACCGCGCGCGATAAACTCCGGCATCAGGGCGCCGAAGAAAGGCACGTGCGGGGAGTTCGCGAGGTCGATCCAGATACGCATTAGCGAGCTAAGGGCAATGGACAGAGGGCTAAGAGCTAAGAGCTAAGAGCTAAGAGCTAAGAGCTAAGAGTAACCGTGCTAAGTGCTAGTTCTAATCATGTTTCCCGGTGACCTCTAAAAGCCTGGACAAGCCATAAAGCATCCAGGCTTCGGACCAACGCATGAACGGAGTGCGTATTGTGTAGAAGCGCCGGCGCTGATAGTAGAAGAACCCTTGGCGACTTCGCAGATTGTCGATGGCCCAGCTCGCAACTTTTCCCGCCAGGTCGAGTGCGGCTGAATCCAACCATTGCAGCTCCGACATGGTCGCAATCGCGGCGCCAGCTGCGTGAGCATCAACAGGATAGAGCCTGTCAGCGTAATATTTGGGCCACCCGTTCGCAAGAAAGAACCGCGCGCGCCAGAAATCGTAACCACGCCGAAGGGCGAGTTCCAGGTCCCCGGCGTTTAGAGTCCCGCTCCTGAACCCTGCTGGTGGGTTCGAGCCAAATGCGCGAATAATTCGCGACAGGCTAGTCAAAACAAACGCAGTGTGAAAGTTATCGGCCCACGATTGGTAATCATCCGTTCCATAGGCCCATGAGCCGTCTGGCCGTTGATGGCGGACGACATAACGCGCGGCGCGCCAGGCCCAATCCGACAGCTCGCTTTCCTTCGTCGCGGCGGCAACCGCGGCAAGTGTCTCCGCTGCCAGCAAGCTCGCGTTGAAGATGCGAGTGTGATCGAGTGGTGAATAACTAAAACACACTTCGTCTTCGGTTTCGTCAGCGCGGTTCAGGTCGTGAACAATAAAATCACAGGCACTGCGGGCTAGTTGCAAATAGTTGTCATCGCCAAAAGCGTGGGCCGCTTCCAACAGGGCCCGTGCTGCGAAGGCGGTCGGCACAATAGTCGGCGTTCCCCGGGGAGCATAAAAGGCGCGGCCCTGCCAGTCGAAGTCGTATCCCCAGCAGGTTGCGCCGCTCTTAGTGCTCGCCAGGCGAACTTCAATCAAATCGTCCAACAATGCGCGCGCGTCGGCTTCCGTTCCTGAAGTTCGCAGGCGCCGAAAATCCGCCAAAGCAGCGAGGGCAAACAGCGCCGTCCCTTTGGGATTTTTTCCAAGCGGCACCAAAGCCATTGGCCGGAGATTGAGCGGAGACCGTTTGCAGAGTTGCGTCCAGGCCAGACGGGCCGCGCGCGAATGCTTTAACGGAAGGGATTGGAAGAGGCGACTATTCAGCGCGTCGAACGGATCGTAGCCGGCAAAATCACGGGCGCGGCACCATTCCCAAAGGGTCTGATGCGCATGTTCAAGATCGATTGGCATTGTCAGAACCGCCTGCGGTAGCGGGCGGTTGAAGTTTCGGTACGGCCTGCGTGATAGAGGTGGATTAACCGCCCGCTACCCCAGGCGGTTCTGACTACTGCCGGGCGCGCACAGACGTTTCGATGCGCCGCGGCGTTTCAACAAAGCTTTCGTGCCAGAGCTCGAACATCAGCAGCGTCCAAAGCAGTTTGCGGTGATTGGCTACGCCGCGTTCGTGCTCGCTCTGCAGGCGCGCGACATACACCGGATCAAACAACCCACTGCGCCGGAGCCGCTCGGGCGACAACAAATCACGGGTCAGCGGCCGGAGCTTTCCCTTTAACCATTCGGCCACCGGCACGCCAAAGCCTTTCTTACCGCGCCGCAGAACAAACGGCGGCAACAGGTCTGCGACTGCTCGTTTCAAAATGTATTTTGTTTTGCGGCCGTGCAGTTTGTAACTGGAAGGCAGGGAAGCGGCGTACTCAGCAATGCGGGGATCAAGAAACGGGGCCCGCACCTCCAGCGAGACCGCCATACTGGCGCGATCAACTTTGGTAAGAATATCTTCGGAAAGATAGAGTTGCGTATCCAGGCTCTGCATCCGCTCCACCACATCGTCCGAATCGCAATCGGCCAGCAACGCGCGCGCGTGGCCATAGATGTCGCCGTCGCTGTGATCTCTAACTTCACTTGAGAGCAGCGCGTTTTGTTCCTCAGGAGTAAACGAGCCGAACCAGATGTGATGGCGCGCCACCTGCTCGTAGTCCGCGCCCAGCACAAAACGCCGCGCCTTGTAATCAAAGGACATGTTCTTCGTCTTCACCGGCAAAGCATTTACCAGCGGCTCAATCACGCCGCGGCGCACGAAACGCGGCAGCCGCGCATAGACTCCCGCCCAACGATGGCCCAAGTACATGGGATAGCCGGCAAAGAGCTCGTCGCCGCCATCGCCGCCGAGTGCCACCGTGACATGTTTGCGGGTGAAGCGCGAAAGCAAATATGTCGGCAACAGCGAAGGATCGCTGAAGGGCTCGTCCATCCACGAACCGATTTCACTGACCAGGTTGGCGGCCAGATTTGCGCTCAGGCGCTCTTCGTGATGATCGGTGCCCAGATACTTTGCCACCGCGCGCGCGTACGACGACTCGTCAAAGGAAGATTCCGCAAACGAGATCGAAAAAGTCTTCACGGCTTCCGAGGAAGCCCGCACTGCCATCGCCGCGACGGTCGAAGAATCAACTCCTCCCGAAAGCAGAATGCCCAGGGGCACGTCGGAAACCAGTCGCATACTTACCGAATCGGCCAGAAGTCCTTCGAGATGCTCAGCAGCTTCCCGCTCGGTGGGGACAGGTGTTGTCGTCTGGTAACTCAGACGCCAGTAACGCTGCACATCGACGCGACCGTTCTCCAGTGTCAAGGTGTGCGCTGCCGGGAGCTTATTAATGCCTTCATAGATTGAAAGCGGCGCCGGAATGTAATCGTATGAAAGATACTGGCGCAGCGCGTTCAGGTTCAGGCCGGGGCGAACTGCGGGGTGGGCCAACAGTACTTTGGGTTCCGAGGCAAACAGGAGGGTGTCATCAAAGATGCCCCAATAGAGGGGCTTTTCGCCAAAACGGTCCCGCGCGATGAACAGCCGGCGCCGTTTCGCATCCCATAGCGCGAAGGCAAACATGCCATTCAGATGTTGCACCATGCCGGTGCCGTACTCTTCATAAAGATGCGGCAGGACTTCGGTATCTGAGGTGCTGCGGAAACTGTGGCCCCGCTTCTCCAGGCGGGTGCGCAACTCGCGATAGTTGTAAATTTCTCCGTTGAGGATAACGGCGACGGATTCGTCTTCATTTAAGGTGGGCTGTTCGCCGGTGACCAGGTCGATGATCGCCAGGCGGCGCATTCCCAGGGCCACGCCTTCGCGCACCAGCAAACCTTCCGAGTCCGGGCCGCGATGGACCATGCGCTCGCACATCGCGTGCAGCAGATCCGCCGCGCCTTCGGGCGGCGGCGTGCGTGTATCAAGATTGGCCCAACCAGTTATTCCGCACATGATCGATCACTCAGCAGACGGCAGGAGCAGGGGCAGGAAAAACTCTTGAATTGTTCCCAAACTTACTGCCGACCGCTCCTGCCTCCTGCTCCTCCGTCTAGAATCCAATGCGCTCGCGCACCGTATAGATCGCCTTTGACTGAGACTCGTGATAAGTGCGCACCAGCATCTCTGCCAGCAATCCCATGAGGAAAAACTGCACGCCCAGCACCAGCATCACAGTGGCCACTACGGGCAGAGGCGTTTGTACAAAGTCAGCCCGGTGCGGCCAGTGCGCATACTTCATCAGGAACGCCAGCACCGCAGATAGAGCCGAAACGGCAAACGTCAGCAGGCCCGCCCAGCCAAAGAGATATAGGGGTTTCGTTTGATATGACGCCATGAACTTAATGGTCATTAAATCAAAGATGACTTTGATCGTTCGCGATAGGCCATACTTCGATTTTCCCATCGTGCGGGCATGATGCTCTACCGGAATCTCCGTGACCCGCGCTCCCGACCATGATGCGTAGATTGGAATGAAGCGGTGCATTTCGCCGTAGAGCTGCACATCCTGGAGCGATTCGCGACGATAGGCTTTCAACGAGCAACCATAATCATGCAGTGGGACGCCGCCGATCCAGGAAATCAAACGGTTGGCCAGCATCGAAGGCACCTTGCGCGTAATCATTTTGTCTTTACGATGCTTGCGCCAGCCGGAGACAACGTCATAGCCGGCGTCGATTCTTTCCAGCAGCCGCACGATGTCCGCCGGATCGTTTTGCATATCCGCGTCCATGGGAATCAGAACCTCACCGCGAGCGGCGTCAATCCCCGCGGCCATCGCCGCTGTCTGTCCGTAGTTCCGCCGCAACGCCACCACGCGCACGCGCGGGTCGGCGGCAGCAATTTCGCGCAAGGCTTCCAAACTGCCATCGGTTGAGCCATCGTCCACGTAAATGATTTCCGTGGTGCGGCCCAACACACTTAACGCCTGGTCCAGCTTAACGTGCAGCGGACGCAGGTTAGGCTCTTCGTTGAAAACGGGAAGGAAGACCGAAACCTCCGGCGGCACAACGCTGGTGTTAGTCAGGCCAATCTCGGTGGCGGTCATTTGTTCTTCCAATACACTCATAAAAACCCTGGAGCAGTTTAGAGGCGGGCTACTGCCCGCCCTGATAGGATTCCGTCAACGGCGGCGGGCGGTAGCCCGCCTCTAAACGGTTCTCAATCGGCCTTTCGCGCAACGCAGACCAGGGAGACACCGAAGGGCAAATTTGCATGTCGCAGGAAATGCCGCTCGGCCCCCAGGATTTGGCCCAGCACTCCATTCAGCGCTGCGACGTTGATGTTCGCCTCCGACGCCGGCCGCCAACCGGTCGCCCGCATCAACAATCGTCCCATCAGCGTGGGAGCGAAAAACATCAGGTTCGCGTAGCTCAGGCGCTCGATGCGAAAGCCGGCAGCCTCGACTGCGCGCCGCAGCCCTGCGCGCGTATAGCGGCGGCGGTGATTGCTGACGTCATCCTGCACGCCCCAGAGAAACATAAATGCAGGGACGAACAGTAGCAGCCGCCCTTCTGGTTGCAACACCCGGCCCATTTCCCGCAAACCACCGACATCATCGTCGAGATGCTCAACTACGTCCAGCGCAGTAACCAGATCGAACGTGGCGTCTTCGTTGGGCAAGCGTTCGGCAGCGCCGAGGTGCACCTGTTTCAGACCGCGCAAGCGGCAAAAATCAATTGCCTGGGGCGAAACATCGACGCCTTCGGCATCACCAAACTCGGACAAGAGTTCCAGGTTCGCGCCGGTGCCGCAACCGACATCCAAGATACGCGGGCGCTCCAGTTTGAGTTGGCGGCAAATCTCAGCCACGAACGCTGCAATGATTTGCCGGCGGCCCACAAACCACCAGTGCTTATGCTCCTCTTCATACGTAATGGCATACGTATGCTCCTGCATTTCGCGCGGCAGGGTTCCCGGCAGGACTTTGGCGGTGGTTGTCATCTTAATGTCTGGGGGACCATTGTAACGCAGCCTTGACAACAGCGTTATGACCGACCGTAGGATGATCCGTTAAGCGCACCACACAGCCTGCCATATCGCTCTGCACAAAGACCCCGATTTCGTGTTCTTTAGTGTTCTTAGTGTGCTTTCGTGAATCGTATCACCGGGATTCATCAGCGCACGATTCACGAAATTACACGAAATCCACGGACTGACACGAATCAACGCCGGTCTTAGGATTGTTATTTGTTTGCTTCGAAGTTGCAGCGGGGACTCTTTGTGCAAAGCCCTCTTATCGTCGCGCTTCCGCACCTAACACACCGCTTCTGAGAAAACTCTCCAGCTTATCCGCAAACTGCCGGTTGGCAATCGCGCTCGGATGTTCGTCAACCAGTCGGTTGGCGGGCACCTTTAGATCAACGGAAATATCAACATTGGCGATTCCGTGCGCTTGGGCAAAGTTCAACATTTCGCGTGTTTCGGGCGAAGCAAAGATGCCCGCCACGATGAACTTGACTTGGTGTTCCTTTGCGATTTTCGCCATTTCCAAAACTAATGCTTTTGAGACGTCGTGACTATGGAGTAGGTTGATCTCAAGCTGGTTGTACTTAGTCTCAAGGAAATTGATCAAAGCTGAATAGCGCATAAGAGGAAATTCGGTATAGGGGACGGCTGCAAATTTGTATTGCAGCTGACCTGACCCATCCAGCCTGGCATATGGTTGGGCAATTGGCCCAAGGCTTCTCCCGGTAATGACCCACTTCTGCCTCTGCCTTGAGAAAGTGTTCCGTTCGTCATGAAAGTTGGCGTACGCCAGCACCGCGACGCGCGGAGTTTTTGCATTAAGTGCTTCCCGAAATTGTATCAACGAGTGCAGGGAACCGTAACCGCCCACGCCGAAATTCACAATTTCATATTCGGGAAGCCGTTGTTGCAGCAGCCATGGATACGTCTCATCATCCTGCAGTCCCCAACCGTGAGTGAACGAGCACCCGAAAATCCAGACCTCTTCTTTGGGTTGAGAATCATGGTAGGTTTCAATCGGATGCGTCACCCTCAGGGTGTTTGGCAGATGAGTTGCCGTGTATGACGTGTCCCAGAAAAACACGGTGTATTTCCCCGGGATATGCGTGTAACCGAGAGTCGGATGTGATTGATAAAATTTACCCCCGGGCTCAACTCTTACTGCAACGTCCGGCTGGTGCAACGGTTCGTAACCTTTGAGCCGGACCGCGACCTCAGCGGCCGACACGAACAGTATGGCCAGGATTAAAAGGTAGAGCGCAAAGAGTAGTGGTTTCTTTCGCCTTGATAGCGTTCGGGGCGTGATGACTGGCAACTTACCCTACTTCTTCCGGAACCATTGAATGAATTCTCGGATGCCGTCCTCGATCGGCGTCTGCGGATTGTAGCCGAGCAGCTGGCGCGCTTTTGTAATGTCCGCAAACGTCTGGGGCACATCGCCGGGCTGTAGCGGCTGGCGGTCGATAATTGCTTCTTGTCCCAACTCGCCTTCCAGCAGCGAGATCAGCTCGTTCAATTCTACTGTGCGCGACTCGCCCAGGTTAATGACTTCATACTCGCTCGCCTGGTAATCGATAGCGGCCCGCACGCCGGCGATGATGTCGTCGATGTAGGTGTAATCGCGCCGGGTGGTGCCATCACCGAAGATGGGGATGGGCCGGCCTTCGCTGATCAACTTCGCGAATTTGTGAATCGCCAGATCGGGCCGCTGGCGCGCGCCATAGACCGTGAAGAAACGCAGGCAGACGCAGCGCAGATCATAGAGATGCGAATAGGTATGACAGAGAAGCTCGCCGGCGCCTTTAGTGGCGGCGTAAGGCGATATCGGTTGCCGTACGTGGTCCTCTTCACTGAAGGGAACTCTCGCGTTGATGCCATAAACCGACGATGATGACCCGAAGACGAATTGTTTGATCCGGTGTTCGTGCGCCAGCTCCAACAGGTTCAGCGTGCCGTTGATGTTGGTTTCGGCGTACAGCGCCGGCTGCTGTAAGGATGGCCGCACCCCGGCCCGCGCTGCCAGATGAACGATGCAATCAAAGTTGCCGCCCGCAAATACGTTCGTCAAAGCGTTGCGATCGCGTATGTCCGCTTCGACCAACCTGAAGTTTGGATGGGACAGGTGCGCGCTAATGTTCTTGTGCTTAATCTCCGGATCGTAGAAGTCGTTGAAGTCATCAACGACAGTAACCTGCCAGTCACCTTCGCCCAGCATCCGATCCACCAGATGTGACCCGATGAATCCCGCTCCGCCTGTGATTAAGATATTTCGCATTTGACCTGAGTCCGACGAACTTCAGTTTGTCGATGCTGTGTGATAGGTGAATTCAAGTCTCAAGTGCAACGTTGAACTGCGCTTCGCTCCGGAGGAGCGAAATGTTTATAGCAACAAATCATCCTACTCAGATTCTCTTAGCTCCGTGAGGAGCGGAATGTTTTTCCAGCCGCCCAGCCTGGCAAGGTGTTGCGCTCCTACGGAGCGCGGGCCTAATAGCATGACCGCAGGCTATAAACATCTCGCCCCTCTGGGGCGAATCCAAGAGCATCACCATCTCGCACCGCAGAGTTGAATCACCTACTCAACTGGAAACGACAAACTGAAGTTTGTCGAACCTACGTGCCGCGTTACTCAATCGCTATTTCGTCGCGTAGATCCACAGATGCCAGCCCCAGCGTGATGCCAGTTTGGATTCCAAACCTCGGGGCAGTGCGGCGCCAATCAGAGGCAACCAGCGCTTATGCAGGAAATATGTGCGCAACTCTACCTGGGAAAAGTCTCGGAAGAGCGCCAGCGCCTCGGCGCGAGTGTACACGCGCGCCAGGGGATTACCAGCGCCGTCAGTGTTTTGATTCAAAAACTCATCCGCCGCCAGATAGCTCTCCCGCTCCTGCCGCAGCAGGTGCGCATGTTCGCGTAGTGATTCCACCGGCTCGCCAGTCACGAGGTGAATAAACTTCAAGCCCGTTTCTCGCCTTAGCAGGTGTGTGCCGGCACGTCGCAGCATTTGAATCCCGACACGATAATTGTACGAGTCGCGATGATAGAGCATTACAGTTGCCCGGCCGCCTGGCCGCAACACGCGGTGGACTTCGCGCACCGCTTGCGCCGTGTCCGGCGTGTGGTGCAGCACTCCATGCGAATAGACCAGGTCGAATGATTCGTCGGGAAAATCCAGCTGCTCGGCGTCAGCAGTACGAAACGTTCCCGGTAATTGCTGAAACTCAAAATTGCGTCGCGCCAGGTCGATCGCTGCCTCAGTCAAATCCATGCCCGTGTAGTCCGCTCCCGCGCGCGCGAACTGGATTCCGTCGGTACCCAGCCCGCATCCAATCTCCAATACTCGTTTACCTCGCGCCCCGGCAAAGTCTGCGGCTTCGGGAATGTGCCATTCGGTGGCGTAACGATGCGCCGCAACTCTTTCAAAGAAGAGACGCGTGCCGGGCGCCGCGTCGCTGAATTTCGTGCCGCAGGGATGTTCCTGCCAAAACGCGCGCACGCGTTCCTTCAAATTTGAATTGGCCTCGGACATGGGGGCGTAGTAGTGCACCTGATTAAGACCGAAAAGTATAACTTAAACCAGAGGCAGCCCGCAGGCGTGAGCGTAACGTGTCAGGTAATCGTAATCGGAAAGGGCCAGAACGACAGGACGAAAACCAGCAATGTGATTACGGCGATGGCCAGGCGAGCGCGGCCCAAAGGCTCGATCTGTTGCGGCTGTGGATGACGCACGCGCAGCATGACGCCTAAGAGCACCGCGTAAAGAAATCCGCTGGGGCTCCCGTGCCAGATCCAGCCGAGCACCGCCAGCATTGCCATGATAATAAAGGCGGCCCGTCCAACTAGTTTGTGGGCCCGTGGTCCAAAGAGCGCGAACGTTCCATGACCACCGTCGAGTTGACTCACTGGCATAAGGTTCAAGGCAGTAACCAGCAAACCAATCCAGGCAGCCATGTAGAAAGGGTTCGGCGCAGTATTTGCGAGATCTACGTGGAAGGCCAGCGCCAGTAAACGAAACAGCAACGGGTCGTTGAAGGTAATGCCCGGCCCGGTTATCGGGGAAATGCTCTGGAGGCTGGCGATGCCGGCTATGGAAATCGGCAAGGCCACGGCGAATCCCGCCAGGGGACCAGCCAGCCCGATGTCGAACAATGCGCGGCGGGAAGGAATGGGAGCTTTGATTTTTATGAAAGCGCCGAACGTCCCGGCGAGGAACAATGGTGGCGCCGGCAAGAAGTATGGCAGCGTCGCCGCGACGCCATAACGGCGGCAGGCGATGTAGTGTCCGGCTTCGTGGCTCGCCAGGATTGCCAACAGCGCCGCAGAGAACAGAATTCCCTGAGTTAGCACTGCCGGATCCCGGAGCGCGTGCAGCACGAGCTGAGCGACCGCCGCTAGATAGTACTGGGGCAGAAACAGCAGGTAGCCGATCAGACCTTCGGGAGCTCTGACATCCGGTTCTCCCCCCGGCGTGATCAGCATGATGCCCGCGATGGTAGTCGTAACCACCGTTAGCGCTAACAGTGCGAGGTGTTGAAGCCACTCGCGCAAGGTAGGACGGGCCAATCGCTGCATTCTGAGGGGCCGTGCAAGTTTAACGAATGACGGAACTGTCTCGGTTACTTGTGACATGCAGAGATAGAGATCCGAGGTCAATAAGCTGAATACTTGTGGCAGTTAAATCTATTGAGGGTGGCTAATGCTTAACAGACGAGAGGCTAAAAGCCGGCATCAGTTTCCGGTACGGTATCGGTTTCCGGCGCCATCGGTTCGTCGCCTTCATGAGCCTGTAGTTCCTTTCCGGGCTTAAAGCGGATGGTCTTCCCGGAGGGAATCGCTACTTCTTCCCCAGTGCGGGGGTTGCGGCCCACGCCGCGTTTCCGAGGTTTGACGACAAACACGCCGAAGCCGCGCAATTCAATACGCTCGCCGCGAGTGAGCGCTTCTTTCATGGAATGGAAGAGAGCATCGACCGCCTGCTCGGCCTTCATCTTGGGCACGCCCGTGCGATCGGCCACACGGTTAATTATGTCTAGTTTGATCACGACTGCTGCCCTCCATCCAGTTATCTTGTGAATTCCGAGTTACTTACGGCGCGGTATTTCAGAGGATGCGATGATAGGAACCCGACCAGAGACTGTCAAGCATATGGAGCGGAAAGCGAACCGGAGCCCTTGCGTTGACAAAGGTTAAGCACGCGAGCGACGATGGACAAACGAGACCGCAGACGACGGACGATAGACGATGAACCAGGCGCCGCCGGGCATCGTCCATGGTCAGTCGTCCATCGTCCACATACTATGTTTGGAAACCGAAACAAACGCGTACCGCCATTCGGCAGCATTCATCCTAACGACGATCCGGATATCGAGATATACCGGCCGCGGGACGTAGCCCGGCGTCACCTCTGGAGCGAGGGCCGATTACTGCTCCGCGATCTGATCTTTGCGCTGATGGTGGCGGCGCTGGCGGTGGTTTTTGTCATCCAGCCGGTCAAGGTCGAAGGCACCTCCATGCTGCCCCACCTTCATGATGGGGAGCGAATCTTTGTTAACAAGCTCATCTATTACGATGAATATCGTTGGATGCCTCGGATCTCGCGGGGCGACATCGTAGTCTTCTGGTTTCCGGACGATCCCTCGAAGAGTTATATCAAGCGCGTGATTGGCCTTCCGGGCGACATCGTGGAAATGCATGAAGGACGCGTGCGCGTTAACGGGCAGGAGCTTGATGAAACCTATCTGGATTCGCAGCTGAACGTGGCGCACGGGAGCAAGCCCGCCCTGCAAGTGCGGGCAAATTACTACTTTGTGCTGGGGGATAATCGGGACAATTCCAGCGATTCGCGGAGCTGGGGCCTGGTTCCCAAGAAGTACATTTACGGAAAAGCGCTATTTCGTTACTGGCCGCTGACCCGGCTCAGCGTTATTTCCCACGATGCCCATTATGCAGCCATTCCGCCGCCCTCCAGTTATCGACCGCAATACACGCCATCGCCACTGAGTCTGGAAAATGAGCCGTGAGCTTACGAGGACAAACGGAGAGACACTTGAACAAGTTAGTGCCGCCAGGGCTGAGAACTTCAGCGTTTGGCTCGCAAAGCGTTAACCACTCTGAGAAAAGAACGATTCATGGCTACTGGCCGCGACTGATTGCGATGATTTTCTACGCGCCGCTGCGCGGAATGCGTGAAGTGCGCGATCGCGGGTCACTCGCGCCGCTAATCGCCTGCGCCTTCATTTCCCAGGTCGCTTATGGCGTCCTCTCCACCTGGTACTCTGGGAACGGCGGTCTGCGGCCCGGTCCGGTGGCTTTGGTGGGGATTCTTTTTCATAGTGCGGGATCGTTGTTGCCGGTGGCGGTGTTGCTGGTTCCGGTGCTGGCCTTCATGGCAAACGTCTTTGACCGGCGCGGCACGTTTGGCATAGTCATTCGGCAGGAGTATGTCTCGCTCGCTTCGGCTGTGTTTTATGGGTTCATCGCCGCCAATCTGGGCGCAATCCTGGTTGCGACCTTTCTGCATTTCACCGGGATACAGGCGCAGTATGTCGCCGACATGACGCAGAGCAATCCTCAGACAATGGAGATGGCTCGCTCAATGGGGATGTCCGAAGCGTTTCTGACGCAGTTAAATGCTTTCTATACTCCCGCTACGATTGCGCAGATACTTTTCCTCGAAATCAAGCTGTCCCTCTTTGCGGCGGCAACCTGGCTCGCCGTTTCTGCTGTCTTCCGGGCTTCACTGTTCCGCAGTTTAGCCGTCGTCACGCTCGGGTTCGTCGTCAGCTTTCCGCTGTGGGCCATCTCTTATCAATTGTTCCATACGGTCATCGGATCGCCTTTTCTGTTGTTGATGCTTTTCTTTTTGCTCCGCGGCTATTTTGGTGAAGTGACCAGGTCCCATCAGGCGCGGGCGAACTTCAAACGCAATCTGGAGGCGGCGACGCTGAATCCCGCGGACGCCTCGGCGCACTACAACCTCGGGTTGATCCACCAGCAGCGCGGGGAATTAGACCAGGCACGCGAGCGGTTTGAACGCGCCGTGCACATTGATGCCGACGAAGTGGATGCACATTACCAACTGGGACGAATTGCCCGGGCCCAAAATCGCTGGGCCGATGCGATTGCCGCTTTTGAGCAAGTAGTTACGCGCGACCAAACGCACGCGCAACATGAAATCTGGCGCGAGATTGGGGCCACCTACATCGCGGCCGGCCAGTTTGACGACGCGCGAGAGGCCCTCGAACGATTTCTGGATATGCGCCAGATGGATCCCGAAGGCTTGTATATGATGGGACGAGCACATGCAGGATTGGGCCATCGCCACGAGGCCGCCAGTTCGATGCAAGCGTGTATTGAAGCCGTCAAGACAGCGCCAGCGTATAAATACCGAACTGAAAAGCGCTGGCTGAATGAAGCCCAGCAGTTTCTGAGGTCGCAAGTCTGATACACCGGCCCAAAGTCCAAAGTCCGTTTAGGTGGGGACTCGTTGGACCCTGGACGTTGGACTTTAGGCACTAGATAAATATGCCGCGCAGAAACAACCAACCAGCAATCCTGGCGCTCGAAGATGGTCGCGTATTTCGCGGCCGCTCATGGGCTGCTGCGGGCGAAGTTTGCGGCGAGATGGTCTTCAATACCTCAATGAGCGGCTACCAGGAAGTTCTCACCGATCCTTCCTACGCGGGACAAATCGTTTGTATGACGTATCCATTGATTGGCAACTACGGCGTGAATGCCGCGGATGCCGAATCGGCGCGTCCCTGGGTCGAAGGTTTCGTGGTGCGCGAAGCCAGTCGCATGGCGTCCAACTGGCGCGCAGAAGAAACGCTAGAGGCTTACCTGCAACGCTGGAACATTCCGGCGATCGAAGGCATCGACACTCGCGCCCTGGTGCGCCACATTCGCGATAAGGGGGCGATGCGCGCCTGCCTGTCTACGATCGAAATCGACGAGGCGAAGGTAATTGAGAAGGCCAGCAATTCGCCATCAATGGAGAATCGCGAGCTGGCCAGTGTGGTTACTACCAAAGAGATTTACGAAGTCTCCGCGGACGGCGCGGAACGCTTTCACGTGGTCTGTTACGACTACGGCGTGAAGATGAATTCGTTACGGGAGCTGGCGCGCGCCGGCTGTCGCGTGACCGTCGTGCCGTCTTCAACTTCGGCGGTTGAGGTTCTGGCGCTCAATCCTCATGGCATTTTCCTTTCGAACGGTCCGGGCGATCCGGCCTCGATGACAAAGGAAGTTGAAGAAGTCCGGCACATCGCACAGTCCGGCAAGCCGACGTTTGGCATCTGTTTCGGGCACCAACTGCTGGGTCGTGCGCTGGGCGGCGAAACCTTTAAGCTGACGTTTGGACATCGTGGTGGGAATCAACCGGTTAAAGACTTGCAATCGGGCGGTGTGGAGATCACTTCCCACAATCACGGGTTTGCCGTCCTGTCCGGCAGCCTGCCGCCCGAGGTTGAAGTAACGCACATAAACCTCAATGATCAATGTGTCGAAGGCATGCGTCACAAAGAGTTGCCCATCATCTCAGTGCAGTACCACCCGGAGGCTGCCCCCGGCCCGCACGACGCCGAGCATCACTTTCAACGGTTCATTGAGTTAATGGAACAGGAGGGACGAGTCAATCGGTCCCCAAACTGAAAATGCTAGTCGAGAGCGAAATGCATGTCCTGAGATTTGAAGCCTTCCTGGAAGCCGCACTTCAAGGCGAGATAGATAAGGTCTACCCGCTGCATTGGCATGAGAACACTATCTCGGATAACCTAGCAATAAAGCTACAATCACACTTCAAGAGCGTCTCACTCATTTTTGAACAGCCCAAATTAGTTGGGCATAGACCGCGGAGGTGTGCTGCTCAAGCCGTGAGCGGTGTGGTAAAGTAACCCACCGATGAACTATCAAGACGTCATCACAATCGAGCCGGGCAAACGCGGCGGACGGCCCTGCATTCGCGGGATGCGTATTGCGGTTGCAGACGTGCTTGGTTGGCTTGCGGCAGGACTGACTCATGAAGAAATCATCAGCGACTATCCGGAACTTACGGAAGCAGACATTCGCGCCTGCCTTGCCTATGCCGCGGACCGTGAGCGTAGACTGGTGACCGCTACTATATGAAGCTTCTGTTCGATCAGAACCTAAGCTTCAAACTTTGCCACCGATTGGCCGACCTTTTTCCTGAATCCAACCAAATACGATTGCTTGGAATGGCAGAGTCTCCTGACCGAGCAATTTGGGAGTATGCAAAGGCGAACAGCTTCGTTCTTGTTTCACAGGATGCTGATTTCGCCGACATGGCTGCGCTGTACGGCAGCCCCCGAAACTGATCTGGCTACGTTGCGGCAATCAACCCACTGACGCAATCGAAAGTCGACTGCGCAATCATGCGGAAGCAATAGCTGCTTTCGAGCAGGATGAGATGGAAGCATGCTGGGAAATCTACTGAGAGGGACCCTACTCCACCGGCAACTTCAATTCACCGGTGGTCAGGTCGGGTCGAGCGCGGGCCATTTCTGCAGGCGTAGTGGTGGACGAGAGCTCAGGCTCATCAGGTGCTGGAGCGACTGGGAAACCGGGGGGAGCTGTCA
>JAWVFI010000067.1:0-7618 GCA_033856235.1 Blastocatellia bacterium
ATCGTGTAGTTCCCCCGCCCGTCAAACGCCTTGGGAGAAACTCCGCGAAAATCCCTGACGCGCGGCAGCGCAATTGACACCAGCCGGTCGAGAAACTCATACATCCGATCGCCGCGCAACGTCACCGCCACTCCAATGGGCATGGCCTGGCGCAACTTGAAGCTGGCGATCGACTTCTTGGCCTTCGTAATTACAGGTTTTTGACCGGTAATGGCGCGCAACTCGTCAACGGCCGTATCCAGAATCTTGGCGTTGGCCACTGCTTCGCCCATGCCCATGTTCAGGACAATCTTCTGCAAACGCGGCACGGCCATCGGGTTCTTAATGTCGAACTCTTTGGCGATCGCCGGCGCAATCTCTTTTTGGTAACGCTCTTTTAACCTGGCTGCCATCTTTACCTCGTAAACCGTGAACCGAAAACCGCGAACTGTAAACCGTGAAGCCTCTCGCTACTGTTTACGGTTTACTGTTTACGGTTAACGTCTTCCTCACTTCTCTATCGAGTGCCCGCTGCCCGCGGCCACTCTGGTTTTGGTCCCGTCGCCTTCCAACTGGTATCGCACTCGCCCGGGCTTGCCCGACTGCGGATCGATCAGCTGCACATTCGAGATATGGATCCATGCCTCTTTCTCGATGATGCCGCCGCCGCGATTTCCCTGGGGATTGGCCTTCTGATGACGCTTGATCATGCCGGCGCCTTCAACCTTGACCTTGCTGGTGGCCGGCGAAACGTCAAGCACGCGACCGCGCTTGCCCTTATCACGGCCGGCGATCACTGCCACCTGATCGTTCTTGCGAATCCTGACGCGTTTGGTTCCCTTAGTTCCCATAGCCACTTAAATAACCTCCGGCGCCAACGACACTATCTTCATAAAATTCCGATCGCGCAGTTCGCGCGCGACCGGACCGAAGACCCGGGTCCCGATCGGCGTTCCGTCTTCTTTTATAAGCACCGCGGCGTTCTGATCGAACCGGATGTAGGTTCCGTCCTTGCGTCGCACTTCCTTGCGGGTGCGCACAATGACCGCATCCTGCACGGTCCCTTTCTTGATTGTGCCGTCCGGCGAAGCCTCTTTCACGGTGACTTTTATGCGGTCGCCCAGGGCCGCAATCTTGCCCGTCGATCCGCCAATCGGCATGATCATCTCGACGCGACGCGCTCCCGAATTGTCAGCCACCTCCAAAGAGGTTTGCATTTGAATCATTGGTTAACCCCATTTCGAATTGCGAATTTCGGATTGCGGATTTCTTTTTTTTCTAAATCCGAATTCCGAAATTCCGAATTCCGAAATCTACTTCGCTGCCTTCTGCACAATTTCAATTACCCGCCAGCGTTTCCGCGCCGACAGGGGGCGCGTTTCCACAATCCGCACCTTATCTCCGATGGTTGCGCCCTTGTCATCGTGGGCCATGAACTTAGAAGTGCGCCAAACATAGCGCCGATACTTCTGGTGTCGCACCAGGCGATCAACCCGTACCACCACCGTGCTCTGCATCTTATCGGAGCTGACGATGCCCACTTTCTGCGAGCGGCGGCCGCGCTTTGCTGCTTTCACTTCGCCGGCAGTGTCCGCGGCGCCGGCTACTTCCGCCTGGGGCGCGTCCGGCTGCAAATCTGTTTCGTTCTCAAGTGCCATTTTTAATCACAAACGGCTCGACGGCCGCGTTCGAATCAGAAACTACTTAGTGGCCTGTCTTTGACGCTGGCCGACAATTGTCTTAATGCGGGCCAGGGACTTCTTTTCCTCGCGGATGCGCTTCACGGCGTCCACTTCCCCCAGCGCCAGTTTAAAATTCAACCTGAAGAGCGATTCTTTCAGGCGCGCTGCTTCGCCATGCAGATCTTCTTCCGTCATCTCGTGCAGCTTATCTACCTCTTCGCGACGCTTCATGATTAGATTGCGCCTCCTTCTTGATCTGCTCGGGTGACGAACCTGGTCTTGATCGGGAGCTTCTGGGCGGCCAGGCGCATCGCCTCACGCGCTGTCTTCTCATCAACGCCTTCGATCTCGTAAATAATGCGGCCGGGTTTCACCACCGCGACCCAATACTCAGGCGCGCCTTTTCCTTTGCCCATGCGCGTTTCCGCCGGCTTTTTGGTCACCGGTTTATCGGGGAACATGCGAATCCAGACCTTGCCGCCGCGCTTGATGTGCCGGGTCATGGCAATGCGCGCTGCCTCAATCTGGCGGTCAGTAATCCAGGCGGGCTCTAAACACTTCAGCCCATACTCGCCAAAACTTATCTCACTGCCCCGATGGGCCGCCCCGGTCATGCGTCCGCGCATCTGCTTCCGGTGCTTAACTTTTTTCGGCATCAACATAATGAAAACCTCGTGAACCGGAAACAGTAAACAGTGAACAGGTATTCGCCGGTTCACGGTTTACGGTTTACGACCTAGCCTCTGTTCTCTCCCCTCGGCCGCCGGCCATCACCGCGCTCGCGACCTTCGCCACCTTCGCGTTCGCGTCGCGTTCGTGGCCGCCGCTCCCGCTGTTCGGCGCGCGGATCGTTGATGGGATCGGAACCGGTGCCGCGGGCCATAGCTGCTCGCGCATCCAGAATCGCCCCCCGATAGATCCAAACTTTGACGCCGATGATTCCGAAGGTGGTATGCGCTTCGGCCAAACCGTAATCGATATCGGCCCGCAAAGTATGCAGCGGCAACTGGCCCTGCAAATGCCATTCACTCCGCGCAATCTCAGCGCCATTCAACCGGCCGCCGACCTTCACCTTGATTCCCTGGGCCCCAAAACGCAGCGACTCTTCTACGGCCTTGCGCATCGCCCGACGAAACGCAATGCGCTTCTCGAGCTGGGCGGCGATTTTTTCCGCCTGCAACTGCGCATTCAGTTCCGGCTTATGAATCTCCTGAATCGAAACCAGGACCTCGCGGCCAGTCTTCTCGGAAAGATCGCTCTTCAGCTTGTCAATCTCAGCGCCCTTGCGGCCGATGATAATTCCCGGACGCGAGGTGTAGATAATGATCTTCAGACGGTTCGCAGCGCGCTCGACGTCAACATGCGAAACCCCGGCGCCGGTAAAGCGCTGCTTCAGATCCCGCTTCAGCCTCAGGTCTTCGATCAGAAACTCGCCGTATTGCTTTTTGGCAAACCAATGCGAGTGCCAGTCCTTGTTATAGCCAAGGCGAAATCCGTACGGGTGAACTTTCTGTCCCACAATTATCTCCGTTCAAATAAGCGCGCTACTCGTTCGATTCGTTTTTGGCGTCGGCCTTCAACGGCGTCGCAGCCTTGTTAGCCGGTTTCTCGCCGGCGGTCTTTTTCTCGGCTACCTTCGAATCAGCTTTCGCTTCTTCTTTGGCAGCAGGCGCTAATCGCTTGGCTCTCGGCGCCGAAGCCGCACCACCGCGTTTGCGGCCCTTACTTTCAACCGGGGCCGCCGCTTTCTTGCCGTCGTCGGTCTTTCCGTTGCCCTTGGCCTGTTTAGCCGCCAGCTTGTCGTCGCTGGAAAGCAAAATCGTTATGTGGCAGAAGTGCCGCCGCTCGCGAAAGGCCCGGCCCTGCGGAGCTGGTCGAACGCGCCGCCGGTTCTTGGTCGGCCCGCGATCCACGAACGCCGTCTTGACCCACAGATCGTCAGGATCGATCGAGATGTTCGCCTTCTCGGCCGCCTCGTTCGCGTTGGCAATCGCCGAGCGAACGCACTTTTCAATACCCTTGCCGGCGCGCTTGTTCGAATACTTAAGAATCGCCAACGCCTGGCCCACATTTTTCCCGCGGATCATATCAACCACCAGTCGCGCCTTTTGGGCCGACCCGCGTAGATACTTTGCGCTTGCTCTCGCTTCCATTCTCGTTTCCTCGAGTTTCGAGTTTCGAGTTTTGAGTTTCGAGTTCGTGATTAACTCGAAACGCGCAACTCGAAACTCGAAACTTCTTACGCCTTAGGCGCTACTTTCGCTGTCTTCTCAGCCTTCGTTCCCGAATGGGCTTTAAAGGTTCGGGTCGGAGCGAATTCGCCCAGCTTATGTCCGACCATGTTTTCAGTGACGTAGATCGGCAAGTGGCGCTTGCCGTTATGCACACCGAAGGTCAATCCCACCATGTCCGGCGTAATCGTCGAACGCCGCGACCAGGTTTTGATCGCCGGCGGACGCGCGGCCCCCGCACGGATGCGGTCCACTACCGCGGCCAGATGCTTATCGACGAATGCGCCTTTTTTTACTGAACGCGCCATGTGTTACTCCGATTCCACTATTTCAAATCTGAGATCTCAAATCTCAGAACCAGAAAAATCAAAACCAAGAATTCAAAACAATCGTTTGCTTAAGAACCAAACGCAATATTCCCAGCCGCTAATCCGAAATCCGCATTTCGCATTCCGAAATCTATTTCACTCTGCGATCACGCACGATCATCTTTTGCGTGCGCTTATTGCTGCGCGTCTTATAGCCACGCGTCGGTTGGCCCCAGGGCGTCACTGGATTTCTACCGCCAGAAGTTTTGCCTTCGCCACCTCCGTGCGGGTGATCTACCGGATTCATAGCCACACCGCGCACGTGAGGCCTGATGCCCTTCCAGCGCGAGCGTCCGGCTTTACCGAGCGAAACGTTCTCGTGCTCGGCATTGCCCACCTGGCCAACGGTCGCCATGCAAACCACCGGAACTTTACGAACTTCACCGGACGGCATGCGCAACTGCGCGTAATCGCCTTCTTTGGCCACCAACTGCGCGAAAGCCCCTGCCGAACGCGCCATCTGGCCGCCCTTTCCCGGACGCAGCTCAATGTTATGAATCTGCGTGCCCAGAGGAATATTTCTAATCGGCAAAGCGTTGCCCGGCAGGATGTCCGCCTCGGCGCCACTCATCACCGTCTTTCCAACTTCCAGACCGATCGGCGCAATGATGTAACGCTTTTCGCCATCGAGGTAGGTCACGAGGGCGATATGCGCGGAGCGATTGGGATCGTATTCGATCTGCGTCACGCGTCCCGGCACTCCGGCCTTGTCTCGCTTGAAATCGATGATGCGGTAGAAACGCTTGTGACCGCCGCCGCGACGCCGCACCGTGATGCGTCCATCCGCATTGCGCCCCGAGATTCGCGTCTTCGGCTCCAGCAGAGACTTTTCCGGGCGCGCGCCAGAGGTTAACTCATCACGCGTCAGATAAGTCTGGTACCGGCGAGCCGGCGATGTGGGTGTTAGCTTCTTAATTCCCATAACTTTTCGATTGCGAATTTCGAATTTCGAATTGCGGGTTTAACAACCACCTCGCGACTGCCGCAATCCGAATTCCGAAATCCGAAATTCCTAAATGCTTTCGCCGTAATCGACAGGCTTCTCGCCCTTTTTCAGCGTCACGTACGCCTTTTTCCAGGCGGGTCGCCGTCCTTCGAACCGGCCGCGGCGCGCCATCTTGCCCATGTAATTGATCGTGTGCACCTGCTCGACCTTCACTTCAAAAATCGACTCGACGGCGGACTTGATCTCGGGCTTCGTGGCGTGACGATCCACGCGAAACGTCAACAGCTGGCGCCCGTCCTGACTTTCCTCTTTTGCCACCAGCGCCTTTTCCGTAATCACAGGCGAGCGGATGATGTCCCAAATCGTTCTCATCGTTTATGCCGCCTCCTTTTTCTTGCGCGGTGCCCGCTGTGGCTTCTTTTCCACGGTGGCGTCCGCCGGCTCAGCCTCAGGCTCCGCGTCGGATTTCGGCGCGGTCTTTTTCGCTTCCGGACTAAGCAGCTCAGCGAGCTCTGCGGCGGCCGCGCGCGTCAATACCAGTTTCTCGTGATACAGCAAATCGTAGATGTTCAATCCATAGCTGTTGACTATCTTGGTCCGCTTCACGTTCCGCGAGGCCAGCACCAGGTTGGTGTTCTCCAGCGAGTCAACAATCAATGTCTTTCCGGCCAGCTCCAGATCGCCCAGCAACGAAAGGAAGTCTTTAGTTTTCGGCTGCTCCAGTTTCCATTCGTCCAGCACGACCAGATTGCCTTCGCGCAGACGCTCCGACAATGCCGATCGCAATGCGCCCTGTTTCATCTTGCGGGGAAAGTTGTAGGACCAGTCGCGCGGTTGCGGTCCGTGAACATTGCCGCCACCCTTCCACAAAGGCGATCGCAAACTGGCAATCCGGGCGCGGCCCGTGCCTTTTTGCTTCCAAAGCTTTTTCCCGGATCCGGAAACATCGCCGCGAGTCTTGGTCGCCGAGGTCCCGGCGCGCGCGTTGGCCTGAAAGTTCCGCACCGCCGCATGAATCAGCGATTCGTTCAACTTCGCGCCAAACACCACGTCAGACAACTCCAGGTCGCCGACTTCCTTGTTTTTCAGATCGCGCACCTTAACGGTAGGCATAGCTCACTCCGTTCAACTCTCAGATCTTAGATTTCAAATCTCAAATTTCCGAAAGAAACCTGAGAACTCAAAACCCCAACCTCAGACTATTTTTTCTGCCTCGCAGCCTTCTTTACGATCACTACGCTGCCCGACGGCCCCGGCACAGCGCCGCGCACCAGCAACAGATTATTTTCCAAATCCACACGCGCTACAGTCAGGCCTTTGATAGTCACGCGCACATCGCCCATGTGACCCGACGACCGCATTCCTTTAACCACCCGCGACGGATACGCCGAAGCGCCAATCGAACCCGGCGCGCGCACATTCATCGAACCGTGCGACTCCGGTCCGCGATTAAAATTGTGGCGCTTTACAGTGCCGGCGAAACCACGGCCCTTCGATTTGCCTACCACGTCAATCAGGTCGCCATCGGCAAACAAGTCCACCAGAACGGTGTCGCCGACATTCTGCTCAGCTGCCGTCTCTAAACGGAATTCCTTGAGCACGCGCGTCGGCGGAATACCCCCGCCGGTCTTTTCGAAGTGCCCGCGCATAGGCTTGTTGACCCGTTTCAGCTTGACCGGGCGATCTTCAACCAGGCCCAGTTGTACCGCGTCGTAGCCATCCGGCCCGGCGGCTGATTTCTTTTGCACCACGACGCAGGGACCGGCCTTGATCACAGTTACCGGAGTAACCGTGCCGTCGGCGGCAAACAACTGCGTCATGCCAACTTTTTTACCGATGATTCCGTTAATCATCATTCACCTCAAGAGCCTGCCTTAACTTCTGCCGAATGCTTTGATTTCCACGTCCACGCCCGCCGGTAGATCCAGCTTCATCAGGGCGTCGACGGTTTGCGGGGTGGGATCCAGAATGTCCATCAGGCGCTTGTGCGTTCTGATCTCAAACTGTTCGCGCGACTTCTTGTCCACGTGCGGCGAGCGCAACACCGTCCACTTGTTTTTCAAAGTGGGAAGCGGTATCGGGCCGGCAACCCGCGCCCCGGTGCGCTTGGCCGTTTCGACGATTTCCGAGGTCGACTGATCGAGTACGCGATGATCGTAAGCTTTCAGCCTGATTCTGATTTTTTCATTCAGCATTTGTTTGTCTCATGTCCGACAAACTTCAGTTTGTCGTCTACTGACTTATCACCCCGAGACCACGACAAACTGAAGTTTGTCGGACCACTAACTATTCCACGATGTCGGAAACCGTGCCGGCTCCCACCGTGCGGCCGCCTTCGCGAATGGCGAAGCGCAAACCCTTCTCCATGGCGATCGGTGCAATCAGCTCGATCTCCATCTGCACGTTGTCTCC
>JAWVFI010000068.1:0-74007 GCA_033856235.1 Blastocatellia bacterium
AGCCGCGCTGGTCGACACTGCTCGTTGCCTGGGAGTGGGTATTTCCAATCTTGTGGTTGGCTTCAGTCCCGAAGCTGTTGTCGTGGGTGGAGAGATAGCGCGTGCCTGGCCGCTGGTGGAAGGCGCGTTGCGGGAAACGATCGAACATAGCGTTCGCCGCGGGCTTCCGTCAGCCAGAATCCTGCCTTCAACGCTGGGAGAAAAGCCGACAGTTCGAGGGGCGCTCAGTCTAGTTCTAGCGACTAAGTTTGCCGCCGCGTTTGCCGCCTGAACCACAGCTTCTTTGGCGCCCGCAAGAGGACCGAGCGACTCAGTCAATCTCAGCCCCCAGCTCATTCAATAAATTTTCTTGCTGGTGGCCTGAAAAAAGTTGACAGGGCTGCTAAACTGTATTAAATACTTAGTTCGCTTAGACAACAAACTGTCGAAACCGTTTCCAAACAGCGTTTTCACACCCTGTCATTGTTTACGGCCAAAGCCACGCAGTACGGCTTGACCTTTGCCACAGTCGAATATTTCAGAGTTCGCATTTCATAACCGAGGTGTCGGTTGGAAATGCGTATTCTCCCTTCTGACGCCTGCGAGGACGAGATCATGAGAAAGCCACCATTCGCCAAAAGAACCCTTTTTGTTTTGCTGCTTGTGCTGATTAACGTGGGTGCGGCCCTGGCACAAAGCAACAAGGGGACGATTGTCGGCACCGTCAAGGACCCTAACGATGCTTTGGTGGTGAATGCGCAAATTAAAGTCACCAACGCGAAGAACGGGGAGGTGCGCACCGCTGAAACTGGCGGCGAGGGCACCTATACGGTAACGAACCTGGAGCCGGGAAAGTATAACGTAACGGCGGACTCGGCAGGTTTTCAAACGGTGTCTTTTGAAGGCGTAGAGGTCGAGACGAATTCACGTCTGCCCCTCGACATAAAGTTCAGCACCGTAACTGGTGGCAGCGGAGTTGTAACTGTCGCCGCTGAGGCGGCGCCTCTCGTTGAGAGTGAGACAAGTGTTCGTGGCGACATAATCACCGGCAAGCAGGTTACGGATTTACCGATTTCGCAAAGAAACTTCACTTTGCTGGCGGCGCTGTCGCCAGGCGTTACTCGTCCAAATCTCGGACTACTGGGTGGCGGTGGCAACTTCGTGAACGGCGGTGGGGGACAAAATAATACTGAGGCTACGCGCTTCCGCGAATCGGGTGGATCGGTTCTGGTTGTCAACGGGGCCCGAGCTACCAACAATAATTTCACCCTCGATGGCGTTGATAACAACGAGTCGCAGTTTGGCCAGATCGCTATCTATCCGAATCCAGATGCCATCGCTGAGTTCAAAATTGAAACCAGCGTCCCTTCAGCCGAATCGGGACGCGCCGGCGGCGGAATCATCTCAGCCACTTTCAAGTCCGGCGGCAATTCTGTTCACGGGACAGTTGGAGAGATTTATCAGGGCCACTTTTGGAGCGCGTCCGCGGCCAAGTTTGATGACGGAACCCTGTTTCCGCCAAATTACGTAACGCATAACTACTATGGCACCATCGGGGGGCCGATTTTTTTGCCCAAGCCCGGCGAGGGAGGCTCTTCGCTTTATGACGGGCGTAACCGTTCTTTCTTCTTCTTCTCTGGAAACGGCCAACGAAACACCACGCCAATCTTTGGGGGCACGGGCGATCCAAACGCTGTTCCCGTGCCGACTGCCAGGATGCGCGTGGGCGACTTTGGCGAGTTGCTCCGGCCAGGCACAACGCGAGCTTACCGGCTGGCTTCGGGCGGCACAGTGAACGCTCCTATCGGAACGATCTTCGCTCCCAATGGGACGCCCATCCCGGGCAACGATCTTCGGAACTGTCCCAGCTGCGGCGCCTTCTCGGGGTTTGGGCGTAACTATATAAATGCTTTCCCGCTGCCGAATCTTCCCGGCGCGGGGCGCAACTATGCGACCAACCGCAAGGAACATGCCGTGGTCGATAGCTATGACATCCGCATCGATCACCGCCTGCATAAGAACAACAATTTCTTCGGACGGTATAGCAAATCGGAAACAGCACGGTCGCGCGATAACTTTTTTCCGCTGGGCAGTTCACCCACCAACAACGATCTCCCGGCGGGGCCTTCAGCGGGCGATGAGTTTGGCAACTCCAGGGGCTTCACCATGGGCGACACACACGTCTTCTCGCCCAGCGTGGTTAATGACGCGCGCTTTGGCGTGACCCGCGTTCAGATTGGCATCTTCAATACCGGCGTCAACGGCGCCGGCGGGTTCAATTCCAATATTTCCGCAGCGCTCGGGGCGCCGAATATCAATCTCGGTCCAACTAGCAGCGGTATCGTTTTGGTGGGAATCGTGGATGAATTAACGGGAACTGATCGGGCGACTGAGTTTACCGGGGACGGCGGCCCATTCTATTTCCTTTCTAATAATTTTAACTTCGCCGATGCGGTAACAGTCGTGAAAGGAAACTCTTCTTTCAAGTTTGGCGTCGACTACCGGGTTCGCCAAAACAGCAACTACGACGGTGGTCGCAACGGCGGCACCAAAGGCAACTATCAATATGGTACGACCGATAGCGGTTTCGTTTCCGGCAACTATAACGGGATTGGCCCGAATGACACGGGTTCCTCGCTCGCCAATTTCCTGCTCGGCTACCAGCCGGGGTTTGTGGGCCGCGGTGACCCGGGTGGTCCCTACTTCCAGTCAAGCAAAGAGATCGCCTTCTTCGTCCAGGATGACTGGAAAGTTAATCCCAATCTAACCCTCAATCTCGGTTTGCGTTATGACATCTTTACCGCTCCCACGGAGCGTTATGACCGCCAGAGCAACTTTGTTCCGGCGAACAAGACGATCCAGATGGCCGGGGACGGCGCCCTAGGTGGACGCGATTTGGCGAATACGGACACGAACAATTTTGGACCACGCATAGGGTTCGCATGGAGCGGCCTGAAGGATGATAAGACAGTAGTTATTCGCGGCGGCTATGGCTTGCTCTACGCCACCGACGTCAGCGCGGCGCAGCCTCTTACGGCCAATCCCGGTACCGGCGCAGCCAGCTACGCATGTACTCCCATTACTAATCCGAGTGGTTGTCCGACCGTGTTCCGCACTCGCTATCCTTTTGATAACGGTGTTCCGACAGCGCCCTTTACAGTAGCCGCGCCTGGCTCGAGTTTTGCGGCGCCCACTAGCGGCGGTCTGATCCTGTTCAACGATCCGAATCGTGCCGACGAGATGTATCACCAGTTTAATCTGACGGTGCAAGATGAATTTAGGTCGGGTTGGCTCGCCGAGCTTGCCTTCGTCGGCTCAAGAGGCCGGAATCTGCTGGTGTTGCAGAATATCGGCACTGGAAATGACGAAGGCGGGCCGGGCTCGCGTGAAGTCACCGGTATTGGCGCAATCACCGCCACTCGTTACCGGGGTAAGTCGAGTTATAACTCGATGCAAAGCAAGCTCGAGAAGCGATTTAACAAGGGCTTGTCTATCCTGGCCGCCTATACCTGGGCCCATGGGATCGATGATTCGCCCGGCGGTATTTGTTCTAACGGCGCCAGCGCCCGAGATTGCGGTCCTGACGATCCCCTCAGACCGCAGCTTGATCGCGGCAGTTCAGATACAGATGTAAGGCACCGCTTAACGTTCTCGAATGTTTGGGATCTTCCGATCGGTCGCACCCGGCGTTTCGGAACCGGCATGCCGAAAGCCGTTGATTTCTTTGTCGGTGGTTTCCAGTTCAATAACATCGTCACCTGGCAAAGCGGTCCGGTGTTCAATGTTACCTGTAATGGCGGCCGCGTCGATCTGATCGGTGATCCGAGTCCGACAGCGGCCCAGGAGGGGCAGGGATTAGAGCTGAACCGCGCAGCGTTCAGATGCGCGACAACACCCGTGTTCGCAAGCGACCCGGGTGGCCCCCATATTGGTTCGCTGGGTCGCAATGTCTTCCGCGGCCGGCCACAGTTTTACTGGGATTCATCGCTCTTCAAAAACTTCCCGATCCGTTGGATTAGCGAAGCCTTCAACGTCCAGTTTCGTTTCTCCGCCTATAATGTGCTGAACCGGGTCAACCGTTCATCTCCCAACGGCGACATAAATAACGCGGGAGACTTTGGCCGCGATAGCAGCGAGCAGCGGCGACGCCAGATGGAGTTTTCGCTCAAGCTGATCTTCTAACCAGGAGTGGCGGTGCATGCCGGAGTGATCGAGTGGCGGGTGATGTTTGCTACCCGCCACTCATTTACTTTACGGGGACTCGCCGGTGCGAGGACAAGCAGCGCAGCCCTCGATCAAAATAAGGTGCAGAATGGCAGGCCAGATTAATCTGACAACCTCGAGGTGTTCCATCGCTCGCCAAATCGCGTTCACGCTTGCAATAGGGTTGATGCTGGGGACCTTGGGGCTGACAGTGTCTGCCGAAGCTCCGGTTACGCAAAGTATTGGCGGCCCACAGCATGAGGACAACATTCTGGGTGTCAGGATAGGCATGGACGTACCCACGGCATTGAAGACCATTTTCGACAATTCCGGCCGGAAGGAAGGACAGGAAAAACCGGACGCCAAGCGAAATGAAGGCAAGGACAATAAAGACATTCGAGTGCTCTATAAAGGTCTCAAGGAGGGAGAGGTGCAGATCGTCTTTGCCGGGGGCAAGAGGGTTAGGGAGATTCTATTGGTTTATGCCGGGCCGGTTCCCATCGATTCCCTCCGCCTGCCCGCCTCAAGCAGCATCGGTGAGGCTTTGGGAGGGCAGCGTTATGACGATCGATATACGATAGGTTTTACGGGGACAAACAAGCTGGAACAGTTTTGGTGGCGAGACGAAAATATGCCCGCTGGTTATCGGGTTCGCGTAGGTTTCATCTCCGGTAAACGCGGCGCTGCCCAGGGCATTACCGCAATAGCGCGGAAACTTATCAGCGTTACGCCGGGCGACGAAGAAAAGTTTCTCACGGCCATGGAGAGCGCTCCGTGAAACCGGTTTGATTAAGCGATGCGGTTTTCAACTACAAGTGGCCGGTACCGACTGGCGGGGCCGTTAGTTCTTCTAGCCGGAGCGGGAGTTGCGATTTTGATTGCAGCGCCGCGGCTTAACGCGCAGTCGTCGCGATCGGGGACTGCGAAAGCCGGCAAACAAATTACGGCTGGCAACAGTCAAGCCGCCGAACTTGCGGAAGCTGCCAGGCTCCTGCAGTCGGGCCGACTTGAAGAAGCGGAGGCGGCCGCTCGAAAGATAGTTGCGGTAAATCCACGTAACGCGGAGGCGCATACTTTGCTGGGCGTTGTACTTGACCAGCGCGGTTTGAGCGCGGAGGCTGAACGTGAATACCATGCGGCGCTCCGATTGAAACCAAATTCCGTGACTGCATTATCAAATCTGGGCGTGTTATTGGCCCGAACGGATCGAGCATCCGAAGCCATTCAAAAGTTTGAAGTAGTCTTGCGAATGGATCCGCAGCATGCCACCGCAGTTCATAACCTCGGAGCTCTTTACGCCGCGCGCGGAGAATACCAACGCGCTATTCCATTGCTTGAGAAGGCTGCCGGAATTACGCCGGGAAAACCCGAATCGCGACCGGTTGCCGATGCCGCTCTGCGGCTTACTTTGCTCAACGCCTACGTGCATTCCGGCCGGCGCAGAGAAGCTTTGGATCTCTCTCGCAGCGTTGAGCAGGTAGCGGGCAATGAGCCCAGGACGCTTTTTACACTGGCTTTGAGTTTGGCAGAGGCGCATGAATACGCTGAAGCCGAAAGGCTGTTTCAGCGTACCAATGAATTGCGGCCGCAGACTTACGAGGTGCTGTACAACTTAGGACTTGCGCTTTACAACCTTGATCGGTTCGATGATGCGGTTCAAGCTTTGTCCTCGGCTGCCGCCATCGCGCCCACTGAGGCTGACCCGTATTATCGGCTTGGGCTGATAGCGTCCGCCCGGGAAGACACGAAAGCAGCCTTAATCTATTGGACTAAAGCACTCGAGTTGCGGCCGGTTTTCCCCGAAGCCAACTTCATGATTGGCGAAGAACTGCTCAAGAAACAGTTGGCAGAGAAATCGATCCCGTTTTACGAGCAGGCGCTGGAGCAAGACAGGAGCCGGCTCGTTTATTTTTTGCGCCTCGGCGTGGCTAATGTGCGGGGGCAACGCTATGAACGGGCGCGCGAAGTTTTTACGCTGGCACTCGAGCGTTTTCCCGAGAACGCTAATCTCTACTTTCTCCTCGGTTACACAGGCCGGGCCGAGGGCCAGTACGATCAGGCCGTAGCAGCCTTTCGCCAGGCCCTTCGTTTAGAGCCCAACAACTCCGATGTGCTGGGAAATCTTGGCTACATCGCGAGCCAGCGCGGTGAAAACCAGGAAGCCGAACGCTTGCTGCGGCGTGCCATCGCGCTTAACGCTGATGGCTTTCCGGCCTACCACGATCTGGGCCGCTTGCTCGTGAAGTTGAAAAAGTATGACGAAGCGGTGCCGCTTCTGCGTCGCGGTGCTGAGCTGAACAAGAAAGATCCCGGCGTCCATTATCAGCTCTTTTTGGCTTACTCTCGTCTTCGCAGAAAAGCTGAGGCCGATGAGGAGTTAGCGGCGTTCAAGCAGTTGGATGAAGCTAGTCGACACACGGCTACGCCTTTGGGGATGACGGTAAAGGCTGGACCAGCGAACGCGACCGAAGCCCTGCCGCCGCTTCCTCCCGCTGTGTCAGGCGAGACCAAACAACCCGAGGCGCCGCGAGACTAGATTGTCTATAGCGTTGGCTTGATCGCATTCAGGAAAACGTTTGTGAACGAAAGATACGGGCATCTTCTGAGAATGGTAAATAAACTTCAGATCTGGCGCTGCCTCGTCGTTGTTGGAGGATTGTTTGCCGCTGTTGCTTTCCTTGCCGCGCGCGGGGCCACTGCTGACTTGAGTGAGCCGACCGCCTCCATCAATTACAGCGAGGAGATTTCCAAAAACTACGACTTCAAGTTTGGTCCAAATCCCTTCGCCCCTGGCAATGCCACGTCCGCAACGGGGACGTTCATTCCTGGCGACAAATTCATCCCCTCAGCTCGCTGCGGCGCGTGTCACACCGATGCCCACGCGCAGTGGCGGCAGTCGGCCCACGGCAACGCTTTTCGGGAACCGTTCTATCAGAAGAATGTTAAGGACCTGCAATCGCAGAAGGGAATTGAGTTCACGCGCCACTGCGAATCCTGCCACAACCCCGCCGCCCTTTTTTCGGGTGCGCTTACAAAGAGCTCGAAAGTTAAACGCCCCTTCGACGAAGATGGAGTTTCCTGTATTGCTTGCCACTCCATTCAAGCGGCCACAAGTCAGGGTATCGGCGGCTACGTGATGGGTGAACCCGCCCTCCTGGTAAAGGAAGATGGCACACGCCTGATCGACGTCAAGGACCAGCAAGTCCTGGACGATATTCCTTCCCATCGACGGGCGATGATGCGCCCGCTGCTAAAGACGGCCGAGTTTTGTGGTGCTTGCCATAAGTCGCAGGTGCCGCGCGAACTTAATGACTACAAGTTCTTGCGAGCGTTTGCGGTCGCCGACGAATATCAGATGTCTTCGTTTTCCAAGGAATCCCCGCATCCCTACTACGTCCGCGACAAAGAAACCTGCAACTCGTGCCACATGAAACGCGAGGCCGCGCCGTTGTTTGATGTTTCGGCAAAGCAGGGAAAACTCGCTTCGCATCGCTGGCCGGCCGCCAATACAGCCATCCCTTTCTTTTATAAGTGGCCGGAACAGATTGACGCAGTTACTAAGTTTCTGGAAAACGATGCCCTGGGGATTGATATATTTGCGCTCAGGCGAAAGTCATCGGGCATGGGTACGGAAGAATTCATTGCGCCGCTCAATCGCAGCAGCTTCAAGCTTGGCGCCGGCGATCGCGTGAGCGCGGAAGTGGTCATCACAAACAAGAATATCGGCCATTCCTTCCCGCCCGAGCTGCGAGACTTCTACGAAGCCTACATCGAGTTCGAAGTGAAAGATGAAAGCGGCAAGACACTTTATCATTCCGGATTCATCAAACCGAACGGCTATCTGGATGAGTCGGCGCACAACTACAAGACCTACCTGGTGAAGGCCGACGGCACCTATAACGACAAGCATCACATCTGGCGCACGCGCGTCTTTGCTCAGAATAACCTCATTCAATCGGGTCGCTCCGATGTGGCGCGCTACCAATTTCGGGTGCCTGCCTCGTTAAACGCCGGGCCAGCTTCCTTGCGGATGACCGCGCGGTTGCGATACCGCCGCTTCACACGCGTGTTTAGCGACTACTCTCTGGGCAAGTCCGTGGATTACCCCATTGTGACGCTGGCGACAGCCGAATATGTAATGCGAGTTGGGGAGAATGCTCCTCTGGCTACCAGCGCCATCCCTAAGGGAGCAATGCCCGATTGGAGGCGCTGGAACAATTACGGCATCGCGCTCATGGACCAGAGGCAATATCCCCTGGCGATTGATGCTTTTATTCACGCTGCGGCTCTCGATGAGAAATACCGTTCGACGGCTGAGGTAAACCAGGCCATCGGCTTGATCGAGCTTGATCAATATGAACAGGCGGCGCGGTTACTCGCTGCGGTAGTTAAGGCTAATCCGGAGAATATGCGTGCTCTTTTTCAACAGGCCCGTGTCTTTATCAAACGCGGTCAACTCAGCGAAGCAGAAACAAATCTACGCCGCGTCCTGGCGGCCTTCCCGCGCGATCGGATGTCTTTGCAGCAACTCGGGGAGTTATGCAAGATCAAACGCGATTACCCGGGAGCGCGCGAGTGTTATGAAAAGATCCTGCAGATCGATCCAGAAGACCTGGGCGGCCATTACAACCTAATGCTTGTTTTCCGTAAGCTGGGAATGACGGATGAGGCCAGACGTCACGCTAAGATGTTTGCCGATCTCAAGGATGATCCGTCGGCAACGCCACTGGCTAACACGTTCCTGCGAAAGCACCCGGAAATGAGTAACGAGAGCGTCTACTGGCATGTTCACGATTTGACTCTGGCGGGACAATAGGCAGAGGAATAGAAAAAGGAATCGGATACCCTCGGAAATGAGTTGTTATTTGAAGGCGGTTGCTAAGTTCGGCGTAGTTGTATGCCTGGGCCTTGTTGTTTGGTTGATACCCATTGGGAGCGCGCGCGGCGCGTTCCAACGGCATACGTCCGGTGCGAGGAAGGTTGACGAGCTGTTCAATAAGAACTGTGCGCGATGTCACGGAGCGGATGGCCGCGGCGATACTCCGGCGGGACACACCTATCAGACACCAGACTTAACGGATCTTGAATGGTGGAAAAAGAATTCCGGTATTACCGGCACGCGTTCCCTAAGATCGATAGTTGCTCGAGGCAAAGGGGGCATGCCGGCGTTTGGCAAGAAACTGACCAAAACTGAAATCAATCTGCTGGTGGATCGCATGCGCCGTTTTCGCCAGTCAGAAAGGAAGAGCTAAACGCAAAGTGCGCCAAGCCAATCCGCAAAGTATCGCTGAGAGCGAGTCCTTTGCGTTCGTTTGTGCAATGGCCTTCTGGGGACGTTCAATTCCTCGATTAACCACCTTCACCTGGACTTTACCCTCGAATGTGCGATGGTGGCTCTGCCCCACCGTCTTGTTGCTGCTTTGCGCCGGGCTATGCCCTTTGGCGCGTAGCTCGGATGAGAATCGGCGCTCTCCGCAAGGGCACGGCCCTGCAGCACATCAGAGGGGACAGTCGGCTCCAGGTTCACCAGCTAATCTTCCCTCAGTAATCAAAGTAGAACCGCCGTCATGGTGGAGTGGCCACACGATTAATCCGGCGCGATTGCTGGTGCGCGGGAGGAACCTCGCCGGCGCCCGCGTGATCGCAACCAACCCGGCGACGCAATCTTCTGATGCGCGCGTCAACCCCAACGGGACTTATCTTTTTGTGAACGTCAGGATCAGTCCGGCGGCGCGACCTGGCTCCTATCCGTTGAAATTGATTACCCCGCAGGGAAGCACGACGATTCCCTTCAGTATTGAAGCGCCTTTAGCCTCCCACAGACATTTTCAGGGCGTCACCACTGATGACGTGATTTACCTGATCATGACCGATCGCTTCGCCGACGGGGATCAGTCGAACAACGCGCCCGTTGATGCTCCCGCTGCCGCGAATGATCGAAAGAACCCGCGTGCTTATCATGGCGGCGATCTGCGCGGTGTTATCAATAAGCTTCCCTACTTCAAAGAACTCGGGGTGACCGCCCTGTGGCTGACTCCCTGGTATGACAACTGGAACGGAGTGAATAACTGCGGCAAGTCCTGGTGTCCAAATACTTACTATCACGGCTATCACGCTATTGATTATTACGCGGTAGAGGATCGCTTTGGCGATATGGCGACGCTTCGCGAGCTAGTCGAGAAAGCGCATGCGTTGGGTTTGAAGGTCATTCAGGATCAGGTGGCCAATCACGTGGGTTCTGAGCATCCTTGGGTAAAGGATCCACCGCTCGACAATTGGTTTCATGGCACGCTCGCGCAGCACGACGTCAACACGTTTAGAAATAGTGTGTTGCTTTCGCCTCACGGCAATCACGACGAATTCCGCAACACGCTTGACGGCTGGTTCAGCGACGACCTGCCGGACCTGAACCAGGAAGAGCCGGAAGTGGCGCGGTACGAGATACAAAACTCACTTTGGTGGATCGGCATGACCGGGCTCGACGCGATTCGCCAGGACACGATCCAATACATGCCCCGCCCATTCATCCGTGACTTGTCTAGTGCCTTGCATCGCCAGTATCCGAAGATGTGGATGGTAGGAGAAGTGTTCGAACGCGATGCAGCGCAAACCGCTTTCTTTATCGGCGGCCACACCGGCTGGGATGGCGTGGACACCAGGCTTGATTCGGTTTTCGATTTTGCGCTCTGGAACACTTCGCTGCTGGCGTTTACGAATAAAGTGCCGATGCGGGCGCTTCGCGATCAGATGAAATACGACGCGCTCTACCCTAATCCGTTAGGAATCACGACCCTGACAAACAATCACGACACGCCCCGTTTCATGTCGCTCGAAGGCGCGACACTTGAAGGCGCCATGATGCACATCGCGTTCACGCTCAGCGTCCGTGGCATACCGCAACTCTATTCCGGCGAAGAGATTGCCATGGAAGGGAAGGAAGATCCGGACAACCGCCGCGACTTTCCCGGAGGGTTCCCCGGTGACGCGCGCTCAGCTTTCACGGCGGAGGGGCGGAGGCCTAAAGAACAGCAGATGTATGAGTGGACGCGTTCATGGATAAGGCTGAGATCTGAACATTCGGCCATCAGGCAGGGGCGTCTAATCGATCTCTTTTATGACGACGATGCCTACGTGTTTGCGCGTCAGGATAAGAATGAGACGGTAGTTATAGCGATCAATCGTGCCGATAAAGAGAAGACAGTAACGGTGCCTGCGGGCGCCATGGGGTTGAGACGTGGGGTCGACGTGATGAATCTGATTGGAGTGTCCGGCAGCAGTCGCGTCACGAATGGCAGCGCAACCCTGTCTCTGGCTAAAACTTCGGCATCGGCCCTTGTGGTGCGCTAGTTCGCGGCTGTGCCGTCTGATGTGCGGAAGGTCTCTGACCTTCCGAGGATCGTCACTAAATCCTTGGGGCTTTGCCCAGATTTTGGGCGCAGCCCAGATGTTAAGAAGGCGAGTACGGTGGGGCGCAGCCACCACCGCACCTCAGACGGCACAGCCGCGATACCCAGCGTGAAAGGCAGGGTATCAGTTTCGCTTGGCTGCCATGACATCTTTCTCTGACCAGGGACTTGAAGAATTAAAATGATCTTCCCGAGATCCAGCGGCACTCTCCTTCATCCGACTTCATTGCCGGGGCCCTTCGGCATTGGCGATCTCGGACCGGAAGCGTATGCCTTTGCCGATTTCCTGGAGGGTAGCGGTCAAAGTCTTTGGCAAGTCTTGCCCCTCGGACCAACCGGTTACGGCGATTCGCCATATGCGTGCTACTCGGCTTTCGCCGGCAACACTCTGCTCATCAGCCCCGAGCAGTTGATCACCGAAGCACTACTCTCGCGGTCTGACTTGCCATCCCTGACTTCACTGGCGAGCGAAGCCGTGGACTTTGCCCAGGCGCATGCTCTGAAAGACGATCTGTTGTGGAAAGCTTACGAGCGTTACAAGCGGACTACGGACACAGTTCTGCGAAGTGCTTTTGAAACCTTCGCTCAGCAACACGCCGACTGGCTGGAAGACTATGCGTTGTTTCGCGCGCTGAAAGATGCCCACGGCGGCATCGCCTGGAATCATTGGGAGCCGGGATTGGTACGCCGCACGCCCGCGGCGCTGGCGCGCGCTCGCGAGGAGTTGCGGGACCAGGTTGAAGCGCAGATGTTTTATCAGTTCCTCTTTTTTCGCCAGTGGTTTGCTCTGAAGAATTACTGCAACGAGCGCGGCATCCAAGTGGTCGGTGACCTGCCGATTTTCGTCGCCCACGACTCGGCCGATGTCTGGACCAATCCCGAAGAGTTTAAGTTGGACAAAAATGGAACTCCGCTGGTGGTCGCCGGTGTTCCGCCTGACTACTTCAGCACGACCGGCCAGCTCTGGGGCAATCCCCTCTACAACTGGGAGCGAATGCTGGACGATGGATTCAAGTGGTGGATTGAGCGAGTGCGGGCCACGCTCAAGGTGGTTGATATTGTGCGAGTCGATCACTTTCGCGGCTTTGCGGCGTGTTGGGAAATTCCGGGCGGTGATAAGACCGCCGAGCGCGGCGAGTGGGTGGAGGCGCCGGGAAGGGAATTATTCGCCGCGATCCGCAAGGCGCTGGGCGAGTTGCCGATTATCGCCGAAGACCTCGGCGTGATTACGCCCGACGTGGTCGCCCTGCGCGAGGAGTTCGGTTTTCCCGGCATGCGAATTTTGCAGTTTGGCTTTGGCAGCGATACGAAGAATATTGATCTCCCACACAACTACGCGCCGAACGTCGCAGCCTACACCGGCACACACGACAACGACACAACTGTCGGCTGGTTTCGCAGCGTCGCCGGCGGAGGCTCGACGAGAACTGCAAAACAGATCGAGCGCGAACGCACGTTTTGCCTGAACTATTTGAACACCGCTGGCAAAGAGATTCACTGGGACTTCATTCGCGCCGTGCAGGCATCGGTCGCGAATACGGCGGTTGTTCCTTTGCAGGATGTGCTGGGCCTGGGCACCGAAGCGCGCATGAATCTTCCCAACAGCACTGAAGGCAATTGGTCGTGGCGGTTTCAGCCGGGCGCGCTGACGAGCAAACTCGCCACGCGTTTGCGAGCATTGACTGAGTTGTATGGCCGAGATCACGTGAGGAGAATCAACGGTGCTGATTAAATGCAAAGTATGCAAAGCGATCTCGCAAAGAAACGCAAAGGGAACTTTCAGCTTTGCGAACTTTGCGCGAACCTTCGCGCCCTTTGCGCTTAAATTCATTGTTGCGCCAATTGTGGTTCTATTCATTGGAGCACCTTTTTGCGTAGCACAATCTGCGCCGAAGGTACTCAAAGTCGAGCCGCCAAGCTGGTGGGCCGGGAGCTCGGTTATTCCAGTCAGACTATTAATTCGTGGCCGAGATTTCAAAGGCGCGCAGGTACAGGCCATCGGCTCGGGCTGGCGTGTGGTTGGACAACCCACAGTTAACGAACTGGGAACATATTTATTCGTTGACGTCGCTATCGCGCCGCGTGCAAGGCCCGGCCCGCGCCAGCTGATAATTACGACACGGGAAAAGGCGTCATCTTTTTCGTTCGCACAGGCGGCCTTTGAAATTCTCCCGCCGCTAAATCGTTCCGGCCGTTTCCAAGGTTTTTCCCCCGCTGATGTGATGTACCTGGCCATGATCGACCGCTTCAGCGATGGCGATCCGTCTAACAACAACCCGCCACAATCGCAGGGTATCTACGACCGCAAGAATAAGTTCTATTACCACGGCGGCGATCTTCAGGGCGTGATTGATCGCCTGCCCTATCTGAAGGATCTTGGCGTCACTGCGGTGTGGCTTACTCCCTGGTATGACAACTATGATCGTCCGAACCAAATCGAATTAAAGGACGATAAACCAAGCACCGGATTTCATGGTTATAACCCCCAGGACTTTTACGGCGTCGAGGAACACTTCGGCACGCTGGCAAAATTGCGCGAGTTAGTTGATGCGGCGCATCGCTCAGGTATCAAGATCATCCAGGACGAGGTAGTTAATCACACCGGACCTTATCACCCCTGGGTCGACGATCCGCCCACGCCGACGTGGTTCAATGGCACTAAAGCCAATCATCTGAAAAACGTCTTTCAAACCTGGGTGCTGCACGACGCGCGCCCGGTGGAACGATTGAAACGCGAAACCATGGAAGGTTGGTTCCTCGACTTTCTGCCCGATCTTAATCAAAACGATCCAGAGGTTGCTCGTTATCTGATTCAAAACAGCCTGTGGTGGATCGGCACCACGGGCCTCGACGGCATTCGTATGGATACATGGCAATATGTGCCAAACACTTTCTGGCGTGACTGGAACGCGGCTTTAAAAAAGGAGTTTCCAAATCTCAAAGTGGTGGGCGAGGTGAAGGACGGCGACGTGGTCCATACTTCCTTTTTCCAGGGAGGGCGAACGCGTTTTGATGGCGTGGATTCCGGGCTCGATTCACTGCTCGACTTCCCGCTTTTTTATTCGATTCGGCACGCGTTCGCCGAAGGGCAGGGCCTTGATGAAATTCCGAAGACGCTGGCGAAGGACTATCTTTATAACAACTCGGCGATTCTGGTAGCGCTGCTGGGCGGACACGACGATGGCCGCTTCATGAGTGAAAAGGGTGCGACTATCGCAGGTCTGAAATTGGCGAACGCATTTGTGCTCACCACGCGCGGCGTCCCGCAGCTCTACTACGGCGATGAAATCGCGATGACTGGCGCCGACGAGCCCACCACGCGTGGCGATTTCCCCGGAGGTTTCGCCGGCGACAAACGAAATGCGTTCTCGCAGCAGGGACGCACCAGGGAAGAGGAAGATTTGTTCCAGTACATCCGCACCCTGACGCGTTTGCATACCGAGCTGGCGCCACTGGGACGAGGCCAGCTGATAAACCTGCATGTCTCGGAGCAGCAGTATGCTTATGCACGGAAAATAGGGAGCGAAGTCGCCATCATCGTAATTAACAATGATACAAAGTCCGCGAATTTTGAAGTTGATGTCAAACCAACGGGTCTTGGAGATGGCGTTTTACTGGTCGATAGACTTGGCCAATTGACTGGGGTTCGAATCAGCACCGGAAAGGTAAAAACAACGTTGCCGCCACGTTCCGCTTCGTTGTTCGTACCGCGCCAGCGTCTTTGAACGTCGACGCGGTTTGCGGCTTTGCCGCCGCACAGTGCGGAACCGCTGCGCCTTTCCGGCCGGGCCTTTTTTTGAGTGTTACCAAAGGCTGTGCCTCTCGTAGGACTGAGGCAGCGTCTCAGAAGAATCATTCAGTGACAGTGCGGTAAGGCAGAGCCTTACCGCACTGTGCGGCGGCAAAGCCGCGAAGAATCGGACTTAGAGCATCTCGCAGCTAGAGCCACAATTATCAATGGGGATAAAGAACAAACCTTTTTCCGAACAGGTCGCCATCGTCACTGGCGGCGGCAGCGGAATTGGCCGCGCTTTCACCGAGGCACTCGCGGGCGCAGGCGCCAAAGTGGTTATTGCTTCGCGGCGAAAGGATGTTTTGCGCCGTGCGGCGGACGAGATAAATTCAAGGTCTGGTTCAGAACGGGTCTTTCCGTATGAATTCGACATCCGCAAGCGCCCGCAGATCGACGACCTGGCCGGCCATGTATTTGAGCGTTGGCAAACAATCGATGTGCTGGTCAACAACTCTGGTCTGGCGGTACCGGAGACTGTGGAAGAGGTCACGGATGAAGGTTGGGACACGGTCATGGAGACGAACCTGCGTGGCGTAATGCAGTTGGTTCGCGCCGTCCTGCCACACATGCGCGCCAATGATTTCGGCGATATCGTGAACGTTTCGTCGCAGGCCGGCAAACATGGCTACGCCGACGTGCCTTCGTATTGCGCGTCGAAGTTTGGTCTATTGGGTTACGCGGAGGCTCTACGCGATCACGTGCGCAAGATTGGCGCGAATATTCGCGTCTTCAACTTTTGTCCCGGACTGGTCGATGTGGAAAACACCGGCAGAGAGCAAACGCCGCGCGAGGGTTTCATTCATGTAGCCAACCTGGCGCGCACGCTAATGTATGCGCTGTCCCTCGATCGGAATGTAGTACTGGAAGATATCAACATCTACGCACGATAGAGAAGTATAGAAGAGAGACGGCGGCTGCACTTCCGGCTGTGCCGCCTGATGTGCGGAAGGTCTATGACCTGCCGAGAAGCTGGCGATAACCAGGGCTGCGCCCTTGATTTGAGAATTTCAAGGGCGTAGTCCCAGAGAAATAGCGTGCGTGCCGGAAGGTCATAGACCTTCCGCACATCAGGCGGCATAGCCGAAACGAAGACGGCTGATTCACGGCGTTCCATGGAGGACTACAAATGCAAAAACCACGCTTAAGCTTTTGGCAGATATGGAACATGAGCTTTGGATTCCTCGGCATCCAATTTGGCTGGGGGCTGCAAATCGCCAACATGAGCCCGATCTACAAGTACCTGGGGGCTGAAGAGAGCACGCTTCCTTATCTGTGGCTTGCTGGTCCCATCACGGGCCTCATCGTCCAGCCCATAATCGGCTCAATGAGTGACCGGACCTGGAACCGCTTCGGACGTCGCCGTCCTTTCTTTCTTGTCGGTGCAGTCGTCGCAAGTGTCGGGCTCTTCTTCATGCCTAACTCCGGCGCGATCTGGATGGCGGCCGGACTACTCTGGGTGCTCGATGCCAGTATCAACATCACCATGGAACCGTTCCGGGCCTTCGTCGCCGATAAACTGCCCGAGGAACAACGGACGCTCGGCTTTGTGATGCAAAGCTTTTTCATCGGTATAGGCCAGACACTCGCTAATGCATTGCCTATTCTCCTCACTGCAGTCGGCGTGACGGGTGTACTGGCGAGCGGCATCCCGGTGACGACGGAGTACGCCTTCAAGATTGGCGCCGTCGTTTTTCTTCTGGCGGTAGTATGGACGGTAACCACTACCAAAGAATATCCGCCCGAGGACATTGCCGAATTTGAGCGGATGAAGCGCGAGAGCAGCGGAGTGCTCGGTGGCTTTCGGGAGATTTTTTCATCGGTCAGGGAAATGCCTAAGACGATGAAGCAACTCGCAGTCGTCCAGTTTTTCACGTGGTTCGCGCTGCCGTGCATGTGGCAGTTTTTCGGCCTGGCCGTCGCGCGACAGGCTTTCGGGGCGTCCGACGCCAGCGCGCGGGGATTCAAGGAAGGAACGGAGTGGGGCGGACTTTGCTTTGCCGTCTATAACATTGTTTGTTTTGCGATAGCCTTTCTGCTGCCCGCCTTTGCAAAAGCGACGAGCCGTAAGACCGTTCATGCCATCGCACTTTTCTGCGGTGGCCTCGGTCTTCTTTCCGTGTACTTCATTCAGAACAAATATGGGTTCTGGCTCTCAATGGCCGGCGTTGGCATTGCCTGGGCCTCGATCCTCTCCATGCCTTACGTGATGCTCTCTACTGCCGTGCCGCCGATGCGTATGGGAATCTATATGGGTGTCTTCAACCTGTTCATTGTGATTCCACAGGTCGTCATGTCGTTCATCATGCCGCCGCTTATTAACAACGTCATCGGTGAAAATCCAGTCCGCATAGTGATGATCGGCGGGGCGAGCCTTCTGGTGGCGGCGCTATCTGTCTTCATAGTGGACGATACACAGAAACCCGTTCCGATCCGTAGCGTGCTGCGTGCCGACGAACACGAGCTACTGACTACGACTGGAACAGCGCAACCGGTGCCCAGCACGGGGTTGATTGACAGGGAGTGAGTTCGGCAGAGCAGCCTCGTTTTTAAGCCCGCTTCTCGGGGTTTTGGCAGGTCGGCTCCTGCGAGTACGGGTGTGAATTAATGGAGACATCGATGAAGTTGCGAAAAAGAGCAGGTCAAACGGGCAGGACTCTTCTTCTTGCGGTTTTTCTGGCCGTCTTCGGCTGTCAGGGAATCGCCACGCAACAATCAGGTCGCGACGTCTCGAAGGAAACAGCGCGGCCGACGCGCGCCTGGGTGCGCGAGGGCGTTGTCTATGAAATCTACCCGCGCGCGTTCTCGCCTCAGGGAAACTTCAATGGCATTACCGCACGGCTCGACGATCTTAAAGAGCTGGGCGTAACCATACTCTGGCTAATGCCCATCCATCCCATCGGCCAGGAAAAGAAGAAGGGCACTATTGGCAGCCCTTACGCCGTCCGCGATTACTTCGGCATCAATCCTGATTACGGCACCAAAGAAGATTTCAAAAAGTTGATTGCCGAAGCGCACCGGCGCGGTATGAAGGTGATCATCGACATCGTGGCGAATCACACTTCCTGGGACAGCGTGATGATGAAGTGGCCGGATTATTACGAACACGATGCCGCCGGCCACATCACCTTTCCGCATGATTGGAGCGACGTCGCGGAGCTGAATTACTCAAACTCGCGGCTCCGACAATACATGACAGACATGCTGAAGTATTGGCTGCGCGAGTTCGACCTTGATGGTTTTCGTTGTGACGTCGCTGAAGAAGTGCCCACCGATTTCTGGGAAAACGCGCGCGCGGAGTTGGAGAAGATCAAACCCGACATCGCCATGCTGGCGGAAGGCCACAAGCCCGAGTTGTTGATCAAAGCTTTCGACTTTGATTATTCGTGGCCGCTCCATAGCGCCTTGACCAAGGTATTGCAGGGACGCGGCCGCGCCTCCGATTTGCGCTCGGAATGGGAAAACGAGTTCAACGAATTTCCCCGCGGTTCCCTGCACCTGCGTTTCTCTGACAATCACGACGAGCGTCGCGCCATAGCGAGGTTTGGAGAACCGGCCGCGCTGGCGGCATCGGCCCTGATGTTAACGCTCGATGGGGTGCCGCTGATTTATAACGGCATGGAAGTTGGCGATACGACGGAATCGGGTGCGCCGGCACTGTTCGAGAAGCTGCCAATCTTCTGGTCCATCGCCGAAAGACGTCCCGAGTTTCCGCGTTTCTACAAACAAATGATGGCGCTGCGGCGTTCGAGCAATGCGCTCAGACGCGGCTCGCTGGTGTGGCTGCGGAATTCTGATGAGGGGCGTATCTTGACGTTCCTGCGACGTGCAGAAGATGAAGAAGTGCTGGTAACAATCAATCTCACGAATCGACCGTTCTTCGGGTCAATTGAAGTGGGTACCACGTCAGCTTTTGTGGATGTTACTCCCGAGGTTGGCCAGCCGTTGCCTCCCGATGCTCCGGCGCCGACACCAGCCGCAAGGAAACGCGCAGTTGGCCTTCCCGCGATTTCGCTCGAGGCCTGGGGATATCGAGTGTTTCGCCGCTCGTTAAGGTGAGCAGCTTAATCATGTTTCGATCAATTGCCATTTCGACAATAACGTTGCTAACCAGCATAGCTCTGTTCGGGCAGACTTCTAATCGACTCGCACCGGGCGCTCCCGGGCGCGACGCGCATTGGCCCAGCGCGGCGAAGAATGGGTTTGGCACGTCCAACACGATTGCGTCGAAGGTCTGGTTTACGCTGAACAATGGTGTGATGACGGAGGTCTATTATCCGCGGCTCGATGTTCCCAACGTTCAGACGCTGCAGCTGATCGTGGTTGGCGGCAAAGTGGAAACTGAAAGCGAAGATATGATTCATCGCCTGGAAGTACTCGATCCACAGGCTCTGACATTTCGACAAATCAACACCGCGAGGAGTGGGTATTACACAATCACGAAAACCTACGTTACCGATCCGCAGCGCAACACGGTCTTGATCCAAATTGAGGTTGCCAGTCGAGAGGCGAACAACGTGTATGTGTATTACGATCCCTCGCTCAATAACAGCGGCATGCACGACTCTGCCTGGACCGAGGGCGATGCGCTTTTGGCTGTTGATGGCGATAAGGCTTCGGCGCTGATTTCAAGTTCGGGATTTGCCTATCCGGACGAGTGGCTCAGGGACACACTAAAACCGTCGGATCGGGAGGCGGATCTGGAGATCTCGAACGGCTATCTTGGCTCTAGTGATGGCCTCACTGAGTTGAAAAGGAATTGGAATCGCTCGGGCTTTACGTCGTATCGGCGCGCGGACAATGGCAATGTAGTCCAGGTAGCGGCATTGAAGGGCTTTCAAGGTTGGAGCGGAAACCTTGTCCGTCACTGCACGCTGGCGTTGTCCTTTGGCAAGACGCCCGGCGAAGCCGTGCTCAACGCGCGGGCTTCATTGGCGAAAGGATTTACGCGCGCGCGGCGGGAATACGAAGCGGGCTGGCACTCCTATCTCAAACGATTACGGCGCGTTGAAGCAAAATACCAGCGGCAGTTCGACATGGCGGCCATGGTCTTGAAGGCCCTCGAAGACAAGACTTATCGCGGCGCAATGGTCGCTTCGCCCTCAATTCCCTGGGGTGGCGGGCCAAACGCCAACGAGCCGACGATCAGCGGCTATCATGCTGTCTGGTCGCGCGATCTCTATCACGTAGCGACAGCGTTTCTGGCCCTGGGGGATCGCAGTAGCGCCAATCGCGCGCTTGATTATCTCTTCAAGGTGCAACAAAAAGCGGATGGCAGTTTCCCGCAGAATTCCTGGGTCGATGGTCATGCGATTGGCGGCGGCTTGCAGATGGACCAAGTGGCGTTTCCACTCATACTCGCTTACCAGTTGCAGCGGACCGACGAGGCTACCTGGCTGCAACACGTCAAGCCGGCCGCGGATTTCATCCTTCGCAACGGTCCATATACTGGTCAGGATCGATGGGAAGAAAAATCGGGTTACTCGCCGTCTACCATCGCCGCGGAAATCGCGGGCCTGGTTTGTGCAGCGCGCATCGCCGGTATCAACCGCGACAAAGCCGCAAGCGACAAATATCTGAACAAGGCTGACGAATGGGTGCAATCGCTGGAACGTTGGACCTCAACCTCCCGCGGGCCTCACGCGCAGGCCGGCTATTATTTGCGCATAACGGAAAACGATGATCCGAACGACGCAGCAGGGCTGGAAATAAACAGCGGCGGTGGCCTATACGATGAACGCGAGATCGTCGATGCCGGGTTCCTGGAGTTAGTGCGACTGGGGATCAAACCCGCGAGCGATCCCCTGATTGTCAGATCCCTCGGCATCATAGACAGGCTGATCAAGGTCGATACCAAGGGCGGCTCTGGTTGGTACCGCTACAATCACGACGCTTATGGAGAAAGAACGGACGGCGGTAATTACGACGGCCGCACCGGAGTGGGACGGCTCTGGACGCTGCTCACTGGCGAAAGAGGCGAATACGACGTAGCGCGCGGAGACCTGGCTGCCGCGCGAAAACGACTGGACGCAATGATGGCCTTTGCAAACGACGGAATGATGATTCCCGAACAGGTTTGGGATCGTAACGAGAGTCCACGGCCCGAACTTCGTTTTGGTGAAGGGACCGGCTCGGCTACTCCGCTGGCGTGGTCCATGGCGCAATTCATTCGTCTGGCAACCAATATCAGCCGCCGGCAAAATATCGAAACCCCGCGGATTGTTGCCGCCCGTTATCTCCAGAATCGGAAAAGGAAAAATGACCGATCCAACTAACAGCGCAAGGGCGCCCGCCGGCGCCGGCTTCGTATTCGCCGCCGACCTCGGAGGCACGCATCTTCGCGCCGCTACCGTCGATCAAACGGGACGAATTAATTTTCGCCTCAAACAAAACACGGCGAAAAGCGCTGGTGAGATTGTGCGTACGCTGGTGCAGGCCGTGCGCGAGTGCGAGAAGCAGAAGATTGAGGCAGGAAACGCAGCCTGGGCTATCAAGGCGGTCTCTATTGTCGTGCCTGGAACAGTCAACGTTGACGAAGGCATCGTGGTGAAGGCGCCAAACGTTCCTTGCCTTGACGGCTTTCATCTGACGGGGGCTTTGGCCAATGAACTAAGCCGACCTGCGATTCTGGAGAACGACGCCAACGCCGCAGCCGTCGGCGAGATGTGGCTAGGCGCTGGACGTGGGCATCGCACCATCGTATGCGTAACTCTGGGCACCGGTGTCGGCGGCGGGATAATTCTGGAGGGAAAACTTTGGCGCGGCGCGGATGGCGCGGCGGCAGAGATCGGACACATGTGTGTGGATCCTTTCGGTGGCGTGGCTTGCGGCTGCGGCAGTCGTGGCTGTCTGGAGGTATATGCTTCCGCGACGGCGATCGTGCGCATGACTCGTGAAGCCAGTCCGCGACACCCGAATTCCGTGCTGCGGCCGGGCGCGGATTTGACCGCGGAAACCATTTACGACGCAGGTCTTAACGGCGATGACCTTGCCCTGGAAGTCTTCCGCCGCATGGGCGTCTACCTGGGAATTGGATTAGCAAATTTGATCAATATCATCAACCCGGAAATGATTGTGATTGGCGGCGGCGTAGTAAACGGCTGGGATCTGTTTGAAAAGCACATGCATCAACAGGTGGCGGAGCGCGCTTTCCCGCTACTGGCCGCGCGCGTGAAAATCGTGCGCGCCGAATGCGGTGACGATGCGGGGTTGCTGGGTGCCGCGCGGCTCGCATTTGGTGATTAGGGACTGGGCCGTGTCGTTCGTGTTGGTTCGCCAGTTTCCGTGTACTTCGTGGACCGTCTGCTTAGGATTCAAAGCTATACGACCCCCGAAATCACTCTAAGCTACCCGAACGAACGCGAAACAAGAATTTTGAAAAGCGGCAAGGCCTTGCTCCCGCTCATCCGCAGAGAAGCTGATATGAAACAAGGGTTCGCTATCCTCTTTTGCCTCCTGGTACTAGGCGCAACGAGCAGGTCACAAGACATCACCAGGCTGGAAAAGATCGGCCCGGTCGCCGGTTTTACAAGATCCGAAAATGCAGTTGTCTTCAACTGCCAGGACAAATCTGAGGTCCAGGTGACCCTCCTCGCCTCCGACCTCGTGCGCGTGCGCGCATCCTTCACCAGGTCAATCCCCGCGAAGGATCATTCCTGGGCCATAGCTAAAACTAACTGGCCGACCCCGCGTTGGCAGCTATCCGAAACGAAGGATGCTGTTTTGATCACGACTGACGAGATCGAAATTGTGGTTCATCGCTCCCCGCTGCTAATTGAATTTCGCGACGCCCAGACGCATGCCACTATCAACGCCGACGAGCAGCCCATGGCTTACGATGCCAGGGGATTGCTGAAGGAAATGATGTTCGATCCTAAGGCCGGAACTTTCGTCGCGGCGGCGAAGAAACTTGGTTTCGATGAACACTTCTACGGATTGGGAGAAAAAGCCGCACGGCTGGATAAGCGTCGCAACTCATTCGTAAACTGGAATTCCGACACGCCCGGCTATACCGAAGGCAAAGATCCGATTTATCAGACCATCCCTTTTTATACAGGGCTGCAGAATGGCACCGCCTACGGAATCTTTTTCGACAATAGCTACCGCAGCTACTTTGATTTCGGTAAGTCGTCGCAGCGACGGGTGTGGTTTGGCGCTGAGGGTGGCGAACTTAACTACTACTTCTTCTACGGTCCGTCGATAAAGAAGGTCCTTAATCGTTACGCAGACCTCACCGGTCACATGCCGCTGCCGCCGCTGTGGGCCCTCGGCAACCAACAGAGTCGCTGGAGCTACTACCCGGACAAGATGGTCGAGGAAGTTGTCAGCGAGTATCGCAAACGGGACTTGCCACTGGATGTAATTCATCTGGACATTGATTACATGCAGGAGTATCGCGTGTTCACCTGGGACCGCGAGCGTTTTCAGAATCCTAAAACACTGAGCGCGGAACTCGGCAAACAGGGAGTCAAGCTCATCGCGATCGTCGACCCCGGAGTCAAGTATCAGCCAAGCGCGAAGGGTGCAGGTCAGATCACCTCAATCACTCCGGAACTCGAATCGCAGCAGCAGCGCTACTACGTTTTGGATGCGGGTCTGGAAAAGAACTACTTTCAGCGGCGCCGGAATGGCGACTTGTTTATTCCCAAAGTCTGGCCCGGGGACAGTGTCTTTGTGGATTACACCCTTCCGGCTGCGCGCGAATGGTGGGGCAGTCTGCATCGAGCCTACACAGACAATGGCGTAGTGGGAATTTGGAACGACATGAACGAGCCGGCGGACTTCGTCGATCAAACCGGCAAGAACCAGATCGATGTCGTCAGTTACGATCAAGGCGAAAAATCAACACATGCGAAAAATCGCAACGTGTTTGCCCTCCTGATGGCCCGGGCAACCTACGAAGGCCTTGAGCGGCTGCGACCTAATCAGCGGCCCTACGTAATCACGCGGGCCGGTTATGCCGGAATTCAGAGATACTCGACCATGTGGACTGGCGACACCAACAGCACGTGGGAGGCGCTGCAACTTAACATCCCGATGTTCACCACGTTGGGTTTGTCCGGTGAGCCTTTTGTCGGCAGTGATGTCGGCGGATTCATCGGTCGCGCCAATGGTGAGTTGCTGGTCCGCGCTTATCAGGTAAGTTTCCTGGCGCCGTTTTGCCGGAATCATAAAGTAATCGATGGTTACGATCAGGAGCCGTGGCGCTTCGGGAAATACTACGAAGACATCATTCGCAAGTATCTGAAATTGCGTTACGAGTTGCTGCCTTTTCTTTATACCACCCTGGAAGAAGCTCATCGCGCGGGCGTGCCGTTGTTTCGCCCTCTGGTACTCAACTACCAGGATGATCCCAATACCTACAATCTCGATGACGAGTTCATGATTGGAGACGATCTACTGGTCGCCCCAATCGTCAAACCCGATGTCACACGGCGTTTGGTTTACCTCCCAAAGGGCGTGTGGTACGACTACTGGACAAACAAAAAATACGAAGGTGGGACGATGATCGCGTTCGGGGCTCCGCTGGAAACTGTGCCGATGTTCGTGCGCGCCGGAGCGATCATCCCAATGGGGCCAGCGATGAAATACGTAGGGGAAAAGCCTCTGGACCCCATCACATTTCATGTTTATCCGGACAGCACTGGTTCTGCTTCAACGGTTTTGTACGAGGACGATGGCGTTAGTCCTGCATACAAGCAGGGGAACTTTCGCCGAACCAATGTCAGAGCCAGGCGAGCTGGCCAGGGTTACTTCATTTCGCTAAGCGCGCCCGAAGGAGACTACAAACCAGGACCCCGAAAGTTTGCCTTTGTGATAAATGCCTTTGGGCAAAAGCCACAGCTCTTGACAATGACTGATGGCGGCACCGCGCAGGCAATTCAAACTGGCGTCCGCCTTCGTCCGCGCTGAAAGTCACACGGCTCAGAGTTGCGGAATTAACGCACCCGGAGAAATTTCCATGACCTGGATTAAGACCATTTCACCAGCAATCGACGAGCAGGTGCGTCGCGCGATGGAAGCGCAGCGTGAGCTTTACCCAATCGAATATGCCGACCCTATCCATCCAACCTCTGATGGACAATCCTCCAGCATCGTCGCTTCGCACAGCCTGATTCCTGAGGCGCTGCATCATGCCTTTGCCACGTTTGGCGCCCTGATGTCGCCTGATTTGCCACTATCCAGGCGGCAGCATGAAATGATCACGACGGTGGTTTCAGTCGCCAATCGTTGTCATTATTGAATCGAATCACACGCAGAGTTTCTGCGTCGCGTGACTTTGGACGAAGACCTGGTGAAGGCGCTGCAGGAGGACTACCGGGCCGCGCCCATTTCTGAGCAGGACAGGACGATGCTGGACTATGTGGCACAAGTGACGCGAGATGCGACTGGTATTAATCGGCAGGATCACGAGCGATTGCGTGCGGTCGGTTTTGATGACCGTGGCATTCTGCAAATAACGCTGATCGCATCGTGGTTTAACTACATAAATCGCGTCGCGGACGCGTTGGGAGTTGGCAGAGACTAAGTAGTGTTTTTCTTTTTTGCTGCGTGAAGTAAAACGAATCGGCGTGTTGACCGGAAGTGGCGATGCGCCGGGATTCAACCCGGCTATCAAAGGTTGGCACCAAAATCTCTGTTCCAGGCATCAACTGGGCTCAGGGATCCACTCTCCTGCTGGTGCTACAAAAGGGTTGCAGATATTGTGAAGAGAGCTCGGCCTTCTACCGCAGGCTCTACGATCAAAGATCTGGATCACAACCGCGCATGCCAGAGGATCTCCCATGACAGACAAGTGGCTGACAGTCGCTGCAGGTTTGCCGGATGAGCCCGACACCTTCGATATGAACGCACTGTGCAGTGTGGCCGGTCCCGGCAGCTTCTTTGATGGGTTGTTCGCCTCGGTCATCGATGCCGCGGTCGATAGGTCAAGCCCGGTGATCGAGAGCGTGACCCGGGATGTTGATTGGGAAATCACCAAGGGGTTTTGCGGTGGGGCGGACGTCGGCCTTCGCTTTCAGGAATTTCGCCACCGCGAAACATCGTCCGTGGATATGAGGTTGGCGTGGGAGACTTACGGACTTCCCGGTGTTCAGGTTCGCTGGGAGTTCTACCTGGAGAAAGCGGGCCAATTGGGTTTCGCGGCCTTTCGTCACAAAACTCTCCAGGTAAATTTTAGAGACGATGCAGCCCAAGCACGTTTCGTGGAGATTTGGGAAAGGGTCTTTAACCGGAAGCCCGTCTTTCGTCCTCCCGCGACCGACTAGCTTATAGGCCGCCAGCCATCCTCCGGAAACCCTAAGAAACAAAAGCTTCACCAACCCAGGATTCGCGCCGTCGCTCGCGGCTTGGAAAACTTCCGAGGATTATTTCAGCCGCGGCGCGATTCTCACTCACTCTCCAAAACAGCGAAAGAAAAATTCCCGTTCTGCAGCGTGCGGTCGCCCGTAACCGGGTCGAAGACCAGGACCACAAAACCGTCCTTGTCCATTTTGCCGGTGTTCACAGTAAGCATTGGCGCCGAGGGACTGGTGTGAGCAGAGGCGAGTAGGGTGTAAGGCACCGCGATTGGCGCGTCAAAAATAATCCTGACCATTCCTACCGGCGGCCCTACCGGCAGGCCAAAACCCGGCACTGGCTGGACCTTCCAATTCGTCGAGCCGGATTTGCGGACATAGCTACCCTGCTCAAAAGCGACCATGCCAAACGTCGAGATGTTTGCTGCCGTCATCGTGGCGCCCTCCAGAGCACGCTTTATTTGAAGAAGATATCGCCGGCAAACTCACGATGCTCCGGCGGAACAAAGTAATAACATCCTTCAATCGGTTCAACTATTCCGGCGTCGGGATCAAACAGCCCGTCAGTGTTCCGCAGGAAACACGGATTCAGCAGCCAGATGTTATTGATGAACTCAAAACCCGTCTGTTGGATGTTGTTTTGGAAGCAAAGAAAATTGATTCCGTAAGTAACCTGCCCGGTGGTCTTGTCCATCTCGCAATAGTTCGCTCCCCGGCGACGAATGCGGATGTCCTGAATATGAAAGACATTACTCTGCCCGGCATCGAGTGGCGGGAAGGGACCACAGAAAGGTGAAGGCGTTGCGCCGCGGGCTTTGTGGCCGTGCGCTTCGTAAAACATCAGGTCGGTGTCTGAAGAGTCCGGCTCCTTTTCTACGATCTTGCCGTGAAACCGGCTGATCACCCGGCCCGTCTCACGATCGCGTCCGATGGAATGAGCGCGCGCCTCTTCACCGTGATAGGTGTTCCCGTCAAAGTCTTTGACTTTGAATTTATCGGAATTCCACTTGTCCAGATGTTCGATGTACTTTCGATGGACCATATAGGTGCCGCCGTCATAGTGCGGATCATCTCTGGCTTCGGTGGACTCTCCCGGAAAAGGCGGCGCCGGGTGTGGCAGGTAAATCTTCCGTCGATAGTAGCCCGGATCGTTCGCCATCTTGTCGTCAAGATTGCTCAAGCCGTCGTAGTAGCCAATATGATCTCTTCGATCGCCTCGATTGAATGCGTCGTGAAGGCTGACCACCTCGACCTTGAAAGGCTCTATGGCTTTGCGGATCGCGTCCCAGAAATCAACGGTCAGGAAGCGGTTGTTCGACTCAATCAGCAGCAGCAGATCTGATTCAGATTCGGCCAGCCACTTGCGATAAGCTGCGTCCACCTCTGGATCAGTCGGTTCCTTGCCGCCGTTGTCCCGCGCCAGTCGCTTCTTAACGTGCAGCTTGTCGCCGTCCGCATTCATGGTCCTGAGATACATCGGAATCTTGCGGTTCTTCATATCAAACCGCGTTGACGGGCGGGCAGTAAAACTTCCACCAGGGGGAAAGTTAGGAATAGCTTCATACTCCGGCCTCTCACCGATAGGTCCGGCAAAGAATCGGAGGCTGAAGCCGACCAGCAAATTCAGCCGGTGGTCGCGCACCGCCAATCTCTTGGCGCTTAGTGAGCCATCGGCATTGTAGAACTCGCCATGTGCACGTTCGGGGTCGGTCTTTTGCCGGTCGACCTCGCCGATGGCCCGCAGGACCGCTGTCGCCTGTTCCCGATCATTGAAAGGAAGATTCAGTTTAATGAACAGCATGAAGTCGGGCTGCTCTGAATCAATTCCGGGTCGTTTATACATAGAGATCTCGCTCCCCTCGAAGAGTTAAACTCAATTACGCGCTCTTCACGCCTAATCTGCATCTGGTTCCTGTGGAAGGCGTGCACCGTTGACGTAATGAAAACAATTTGAAAAATGCCGCGATAATTCAGGCGCAGGACTTTTTCCTTGAGGCAAAGCGTGATGTTGTAAGGAACAATGGTCCGCGTTTCGGATGCAAGGAAACGTTGTCAACGCGTGAAGAAGCCTGTTCGAGCAGGCGCACAATAAACCCATGCGGCGGTTGCTGTCAATGGTAATCGCAGTCCCTCTTGCAGGTAACAAAACGTCAATTGACAGCGCGGGTTGAAAGGTATATCTTGCCGTCGATTTCACTCGGCATGGTCTTCGCTAATCTCATGGGCGCCGGATCTTTGTCAGATTCTCACGCTCCTTTTTGTCAGACTAGTCAGTGCGGTACGGTCAGGCTGTTTTCGACTCCGGCCTTTTTCCCAAAGAGTACTGAGTTCCTGAACCTCTCTTTGACCCTTCGCAAAATCCTGGCGAGGCCGTTCGCGTTGGAGGAATAAACACAATCATGTTCCGAATTTTTTCGCCTATTCATCAAATCGAAGTCGCCGCCCGCCGGCGGGTTTACAAAGAATTTATCGACAATCATAAAGAGCTGACCGCGATCTCGGTTGGTTGCCACAACGATATGATCATCCTGGAAAAGAACCAGGAGACCGAGGAGTCGGTGGCCATCCTGCTGGCTACCGGGGCTCCGGGCGAGCGCGTAGTGTTTCCCAAACACAAACATACGAAAGGCGAGGCCACTGTCTGCCTGGAAGGCCACTATGGCGAGTACCTGGCGGCAGATGAAAATGCCGACGATCTGTTTGAAGAGGGAATGACGCTCGGGGGATTTATGCAGCAGTACCCCGGAGTGGTGGAGCTGGGACAGCCGGAAGGAGACAAGACCCCCGTCAAGCTGGGGCCGGGCGCCCGCTGGTCCATGGGTAATGATACCGAGCACAAACCGTTCGGTTGGACCTCTGAGAATAACCTTCTGCTGGCGGAAATATACTGGGGAGGCCATAACGACATTACGGAGTAAGCGTTTGGAATTACCGCGACTGCCTTGCTGAGGTACTCGACCTCAAACTGACCGCGGACTGCCTCACTCTCGGTTAAAGAAACAATCTCGTTCCGGTAACTCATTACCCGGGACTATCTTCATCGTTCAAACCATACGCCATAAGGAGGCGCAATATGAGCACGTCACAACGCTTTCCCATTGAGGAGAAGGCCTACACCGCAGATCCTGATAACAAGGGGAAAAGGGAAGAGCGACGCCGTTCGATCTTTGTCGATCGGCTGTTGAATGACGAGCTGGTTCTGTCTCCCATCCCGCCGGGGGCCCGCGGCAAAAATCCGATTCTCAAAAATCCTGTCGTAGACGTGCCCGTGGACATCACGGACGAAACGGAAAAGAACATGTTGAAGGCGCTGGACGCGGGCGCCCTTTCGCCGAGCACGATTCCTATGATCCTGCGCGAGGTTGCATTGCAGAATCGCGGTGAGATTCCCGCGCGCGAAGCAACTATTACCCACAGCGAAGACGTCATTGGCCTGGAGAGCGCGCTGGGCCAACTCGGGATGTGCGCGATTCGGGCCGCGCGCGCCACGCATGACGCTTTGCTGAAAGCGCCATCGCCATTCATGGAGTTCCGGATCAGACTATCGGACCGGGCCAAAGTGGCCTTGGCCTTGGGTTGGGAGGCGATTGCGCGATCGGGGAAATATCCCCTTCCGCCTTACGGCCTGCGACGCCTGCAGAAGGTTGACTCCGCGCCGGCTGGAGCGTTTCACTTCGTCAGCGCGAGCGATAGCGATGCCGGCTATTTCTACACCATGGGAATCGCACTTTCGCCCGAAGCTCAAGCGTTAAAGACGACCAACGTTTCCTTTGGCCTGGATGGGGAACTGATCGTGCCCGGGCAGGCAGTTTCCCCTATTCCGCCGCTGCTTTCGCTAGCCAGCCGGCTGTTCGCTTCCGGCATCATGTCGAGCTCGAATATCTCCGAAGAGCAGCACTCGATTCCCATTCGCGCTTTTCCACAGCCGGATAACTACACCGATCTCAAACCTGTCCGTCCGGGCCTCACCCCAATGGCACCGGCAAAGGGAGACCTCAGTATCGCGGTGCCCGCGATCGTGCTGCAATTGCAACGCAACGGTGGCCGTTACCAAATCGACGCGGTGATCGATATTTCCGGTCTGGACCCGAAGGTTGCCGGAGAATTCGCGCGAAACGTTCTCAAGTCTCCCGAGGTCCTGAAAGCCCACGAAACGAGTCTGCCGACTCTGCCGCCGGACAAACAAAAACCCCTGGAGCAGCGTTTGGCGCTTTTCTATAACGTTGATCGCACACTCGATGAGAAAGCCAGAACGATTGCGATGCGGGGGGCCATCGATCTGGGAGCTGAGTTAAGTCTGAAATACCTCGCGGTGATCGATGACGTTGAGGATACCTGGATGCCGGGTATTCACGAGTATTTTGACTATGCGGAGATGAATGACCTGACCCGCTATGCAGATGAGAAAGGCGTCATTATTATCGACGCGCGGCCAGTTGATCCGATGTACACGTCGTCGACGGCGCTGCAACGCATCCAGTCAGTCATGACGACGCTTTCGGTGGACATTCTGAAGATGGGGATGTGGCTGACGCTCGACGCCACGACCGCGGAAGCGGTTTGGAATCAAATCCAGACCAATCCCGCAATTTCACGGGGGATGTGCCTGATGCCGATTGGCATTGTTGAACCCTGGTCCGCGTTCGTCGACAATCGCGACCCGAACCGAAATGCCCGGGCGATCATCACTCCCTTCTCTAAAATCAAGTTCATGATCGCAGAGGCAAAACGTCTCGGCATGCATTCGCTTCTTACCGACACGCGGCACAAACAGAACTGGGTGCTGCTGGGTGCCCGCGACAATGATTTCCCGCCGCACCCTCGGGAAGGGAATGGCGTGACCTCGCTGCTCTCGTGGCACGAATTCATGGAATGCGAGCGGTTGGCGCGCGACGCGAGCATCTTGCTGGGTCAGGCGGGCTCCATCGAAGTCTCGCAGATTTTCCAGATTATCAGCGGCACCACTTACGATGCGGCGCAGGATGGCCTTAATCCGGCGACTGCCTTTTGGACTGCTGAGACTGAACGCGTGCTGCGCAGCGAACACGCAATCAAGTCGGATGAAAATCTGCAGGAGCAACGCAGCGCTTCGGTAGATCCTTACCTCGCGGTGGTCAATCGCATCTACGAGTCGCACGCGAAAGTTGATGGCTGGCTGCAGTTCCTGGCCGACCGCTCGCAGGAGGGTGGTAAAGATGGCGAGGCCTTGTTGCAGTTGAAGGTCCGTCTGCTTGAGCTTAAGAAAAGCGCTGAGGCGGCTCAGGATAAAACCCTGCAAAGCCTGGCACAAAAGAACAATGACGCTGCTGTCTCTGCCTGGACCGAGTGTCGCGACGCCTATGCCAACTACCATGCGGCAGTACGCGACGAGTTCGGCCGCATTCGCCAGTTAGTATCGGATGAGTGGGCGCGGATGGGCGGCAAGAAAACAGTAACCGCCAGGAAGTAGGCGTCAGTAACGCAAACGGTTAGTTTGCGATGAATGAATGGTATTCAAAGGGCGCAACCTAACCGTTTGCGTTACAAAATCAATACCAAACCTGGAGCAACTATGAGCAAAAAGATCCTCAAGGAGTCAGCTGCGAAAAAGAGTTCCGCTAACGGTAAGGAAACTAGACAAGCGCCCCCGGTCATGTCCAGCGAGCAGGCCCTGACTGCACGCCGGAAAATCATGAGCCAGAAAGTGAACGTGCTCAGCGATGCCCGTGTTTATCTTTCGGGGCCGATGGACTTTGTCGCCTCGCGTGTCGAAGAGAAGAACAATGGCTGGCGTAATCGCGTGGGCCAGTTCCTGAAAAAAATGGGCACCACCGTGTACGATCCGTGGAACAAGCCGACGGTCATCGGCATGCCTGAGTATGGAAAGGAGGATGAGCTGACCAGCTCGGCCAGGGACAAGTGGACCTATGACAGTTCACCGAGCGGCGACAAGTTGCGCGCCCGGATCTGCGACGCGTTCTGGCCCACACTGCATATCGATCTACGCATGGTGGACACCACGGACTTTACCATCTCCTACTGTCCCACAAATGTTTACAGCGTCGGCACCGTCCATGAAATCGTCATGGCAACGTTGCAATACAAACCGGTGCTGTTTGTCAGCCCGCCCATTGTCTTCCCAGCGCTGGACGAATTGAAGCAGCACTTTGCCAAGAACAAGGATGATGCCGGGGCGAAGTTGCTGGATAGCCTGGTAGAACAATCGTCGCTGAAGGTCAACGAAAAGGGCATTCCCAGCTTGTGGTACATGGCCCTGTTGAATGCTCATTACTTTTTCGATGGCTTTGGCTTTGCTCCATACTTCAAAGATTTTCCTTCATGGAAACACAGCGCCCTGGACGAGCGCGAAGAGAAGTATCCGCCGCAACGGCCGTTGTTGCCGTACCTGGAACAGCTCAACCAGCAAATTCCGAAGCGTTATGACCTGGAGCAAGACAAGTACGTGGAGAATGAGGACTGGCTGATCCTGAATTCCAAAGACGTGCAGTGACTTACCGTGAATTCGTGGAGTGTCTCGCTCCGGTTCTAAGCGCACCCTCCACGAATTTTCACGATGCTCCCGCTACAGGTGTTCAGAGTACAAACTTTAGTTTGCGGTTTTGCGGAAACGGCAAGCTAAAGCTTGTACTCTAAACGCCTGAACCGCGCATTGACGATATCGCTCCAACGTTTTCTAGCTCTCCTGATCCAGCAGCTTCCGAAACGCCTGCCACTGCGTGCCTACCGCACGATAAGTTCTCCTAATCCGCACGAAGTAGAACAACAACCTGCCGGAGTGAAATAGCCAGGACACGTAGAGGTACAGCAGGCATTTCAAAATGAGGGCGAGGTCTATCAGCAGCACGGTCCAGACGGTCGTCTTTTCGAGATACAGAAACAGCGGCTGAATCGCGGTGTAGGAATAGAGAGCGATGAGCAACCAGGGACGCGGTCCAAGAAACTTACTTTGCAGACGCCCAACGAAGAGGGCCATGGCAATCGCGCCGGCAATACCGCTCGCCACACTTGCGCCTTTTGGTATCAACGCCGGATCCAGTGGCAGGACAAACAAGAACGCGAAGAGAGTGACCACTACGAGGAAGAAAAATATGCCGATCAAAGGAGTGTCCACGATGTTGCGATTCTCAGCTTCGTCCTCTGTCCTTTTATTAAGAACATAGAAACAAAGAAAGATCATCAACGTGTTCCAGTTATTGAAGAGCGTATTGAACAGGCTCAGGGTAAAACCCAGGGTCCGCTGTCCCTGATTGATGAGATTGTCCACCTCCAGGCCTTTGAATCCGGTGACGGCGAGGAAAGCATAAAGACAGATCCACGAAAGGAGCAGCCAGCGCCAATATTTTGTGTACTGGGCCAGCGCCCGTCGCGGATCGTCTTTATCTCTCTCAAAATCAGAAAGATTTTCATAACCGGCCTTTTTGATTTCCTCCTCTTTTTCTCGAGCAATTGCGCCCAGACCTCTTGGCCGGCGCATCAGGAATGAGTGGGCGAGGGCAATTAGAATCACGACCAATTGAGCTAGTGAAGCTGCAGACTTGGCTTGATTGGTGCGCCAAAAGAAAAGGGCTATGGACAAAGCCAACGTAGCCAGCACGCAAAGACATAGGACCGCGGTTACTGCTTTACCCGGCCCCCGCATCCATTCTTCAAATGTGTCCATGCCCGAGGCACTGCGCGAACCCTGAGTAAATCTCGCGTCGGAGCGGTCTGAGATTGCCCCTTCTTCATTTGTTTCCCGGGCGAAAATGTATCCTCGCTTGGGGACCGTTCTTATGATCTGCTGAGCTTCGTCGCCGAGCTTGTGCCGGATATCCTTTAGGCATTGGACGAGGGAGTCATCTGTGACCGCGGTGTCACCCCAAACTGCCCGGATCAATTCCTCTTTGGAGATCAGGCGTCCGTTGTTCTCGACAAGATGCTTCAGAACCTCAAACGACTGCGGGCGCAGTTTGAGCTCGTCCTCGCCGCGCAACAGGCAGCCACGCGTCAGGTCGAGCCGGAACTCATCAAAAAAATATGTTTGGTGTAGCGGTTTAGACATATCCCAGTCGGAGTTGATGCGCTGATTCGTGTCCCTTCCTGAGTTTCATGTAGCTAATGAATCGTCCGCTGAGGATTCTGAGGCACACGATTCACGAAACGACACTAACTGCACTAAAGACCACGAAATCGGAGTATTTGTGTAAAGCCAGGCACATCATAGCTCCAATTCTCAGGCTTTCACCAATCTTTCCCAAGTCCTTCCTTAATATTTCGGGATCCTTTCATTACTCGTCTTCGTCCGGCAGGTATCTTGCGCCCCGGAGGAACAAGCAACCATGCGCGTTGATTCCGATTCGCGATCCGAACCCGTCGGGGTTTCGAGATCAGTCGAGAGGCGTGAACCATCTCTCGTCACCAAGAGCGACGACCGGTCCGGCATCGGCGGGCATCCCGCGGGATTGACGACGCTTTTCCTGACCGAAATGTGGGAACGGTTCAGCTACTACGGAATGCGTGCGTTGCTGGTGCTGTACATGGTGGCGCCTGCAGCCGGCGGTGGGTTGGGCTTCGGGGTATCAAAGGCGACCCGCATCTACGGCATGTACACCGGCGCGGTCTATTTCACGAACATCTTTGGCGGGCTGTTGGCCGATCGCTTCTTTGGAGCTCGTCTGGCTGTTTTGCTGGGCGGAATCATTATCGCCTGCGGACATTTTTCGATGGCCCTGCAAGCGTGGCCTCCCAGTTTCTATCTCGGAATCTTTCTGATCGTTATCGGCACTGGCCTGTTGAAGCCCAACATCTCGGTGATGGTGGGAAAGCTGTACCGTGACGACGACCCCCGGCGCGACAGTGGGTTTTCCATCTTCTATATGGGCATCAACCTGGGAGGGATGATCGCGCCGCTGATCTGCGGCTACATCGGCCAGCGTATCGATTGGCACCTGGGGTTCGCCACGGCCGGCGTGGGAATGACGCTCGGCTTAAGTCAATACGTGTTACATCGCAAGCGCCTGGCCCACGTGGGTGGACGTCCACAAAAACAGACAAAGGCCCAGGTCGGAGAAGCGCCGGCACTAATTCCAAAGCTCACCAGCGAGGACAAAAGCCGCCTCGGGGTGGTGGTGCTGCTTTGCTTCTTCGCGATTCTTTTCTGGACCGCATTTGAGCAGTCAGGATCCAGCTTCAACCTCTTTGCGGAACGGCAGACGTCGACGGACTTACACGGTCTGTCGTTTCCCTCAAGCTGGTTTCAATCGGTTAACTCCATTTTCATCCTTGCGCTGGCCCCGGTGTTTTCAATGATCTGGCTGCGGATGGGACGGCGCCAACCCTCAAGCCCGGTCAAGTTCACCTTTGGATTGTTGTTTGTGAGCGCTGGGATGTTTGTCATGGCAATCGCTTCGTTATGGATCGGGGCCGGCAAAGTAAGCCCGCTTTGGCTGATTGCGGTCTATTTCATCCACACGATCGGCGAGCTTTGCTTGAGCCCGGTCGGACTAAGCACGGTGACCAAACTTTCGCCGGCGCGAATGGTCGGTTTGATGATGGGAGTGTGGTTCCTGGCAGCATCGATTGGCAGTTATCTGGCGGGGTGGGCGGCCGGTTTTTACCAGGACGACGGTCACACGCTCTTCAGACTATTCGGATCACTTGGATTGGTTACGTTGTTGGGAGCGGTGTCGCTGTTTCTCTTAGTGCCGTTCGCGAAAAGATTGACGGAACGGAGACTAGGGGCTGAGCAGTGAGTACCGTGACGATCTCCAGGACCTGTTTTGATTCGCGTAATTCGTGAATTTCGTGAATCGTGGGCTGAAGAATCGGTTCACGAAATCACACTAACCACACTAAAGAACACGAAACAGTTTTGTGCAAAGCGCAGATTAGAAACACTCGCTCGGAGCCTAAACCTAACTCCAAGGAACGATCATGAGAAAATTTAAGACACTGCTGGTCGCAATCTGTTTAGCAAACACTTTCGCCTGCGGCTCGTGTCGCACTGGGGACAACACTGGTACCGGAGGCAATACTGTCAGGATTGGGTTGCTCATGTCCATGACCGGCGACACGGCCAACTTCGGCATTTCTTCGTCAAACGCAATTCGGATGGCCACTGATGAAGTGAACAAGGATGGCGGAATCAACGGCAAACAGATCGAACTCCTGTTGCAGGATGACCGCTCCGACGCGACTGAGGCAGCCAACATCGTTACCAAATTTGTCTCCCAGGACGGCGTCCACGCCATTATCGGCGAGGTCGGGAGTTCGAGGACGCTCGCGGCAGCTCCTATCGCGCAGAACGCAAAAGTTCCAATGCTTACGCCTTCTTCAACCAATCCCGATGTCACAAAGAAAGGCGACTATATTTTTCGTAGTTGCTTTATTGATACCGTCCAAGGCCCGGCCATGTCCCAGTTCGCCGCAGTGCGGCTGAACGCAAAACGCGCGGCCTTGCTGATCGATCGCCGCAACGATTATTCGACGGGATTGGAAAAGACGATCACCGATGCCTATGTGAAGCTGGGCGGCCAGATCGTTATTACGCAGTCATACCAGGCAGGTGATCAGGATTTCAACGCGCAGATTACTTCCATCAAGGGCGCAAACCCGGAAGTGATTTTCGTTCCCGGATACTATGGCGATGTAGGACTGATTGCGAAACAGGCCCGGGACAAGGGCCTGAGCGTTCCTCTCGTGGGCGGCGACGGATGGAACTCGCCAAGTCTTTACCAGATCGGCGGCGCCGCACTGGATGGCTCGTACTTCACCAACCACTATTCACCGGACGATCCCGATCCGCGAGTGCAGAGATTTGTGAGCGCTTACCAAGCGCGGTATGGAACGGTGCCCGATGCGCTGGCCGCCACCGGTTACGATGCGGCCCACATCATGTTTGACGCAATTAGGCGCGCCGGCTCGCTGGAAGGCGCCGCAATTCGCGATGCCCTGGCGGCAACCAAAGGCTTTCCTGGCGTCACGGGAACGGTAACATTCAATGAGAACCGCGACGCCGTAAAACCAATCGTCATGATCAGGATCGAGCCGGGCGGAAAGTTTGTGCTGCAGGAGCGCCTGCAGACAGAAGGTGCGGCTAAGGCTGAATGAAAACCTGCGGTCTCGAAAGCCTTCTGGAGCGTGAGGCTTTGCACAAAAACTCCGATTTTGTGTTCTTTAGTGTTCTTAGTGTGCTTTCGTGAATCGTATCACTGCGATTCGTCAGCGCACGATACACGAAACCCACGAACTCACACGAATCAACGCCGCTTTTAGGCAGGGTCACTTGTTTGCGTTGAAGCTGCCGGAGACTTTCTGTGAAAAGCCGTATCGTGACGTAGCTACCCGACTTATTTTGTAAGCCCAGCGCGCGTCCTTTAGGTTCGATTTGACTTCTCCTCGCCCGCATTCCGGAAGTCACCCTGGAACCGAAATTTTCGGTTCTTCCCTCAAATCTGATACTCTTGGCACATTCAAAAGGGCCCGCCGTCGCCGGGCGCAGTAAGATCATTTCTCCAGTGTGTTTAGGCCACCGAGCTGCCATGACAAAAGTCTTTGCTTTATTCGTCATCCGGTGCTTCCGGACTGTCTCCGGCGCGCTGCTGGTGTCTGCCTTTGTGTTGCTGAGTTTTGCCAGTTCGCTGGGCCAGTCATCGGAGCAGGAATTGCCTACTCCGGTTCGCGCCGCGGATATAAGTGCAACCATCGCAGTCAGAGATCTCGGCGACCCGCGCCTGACCCGGCACTTCTACATCTTCACCGGCACGCCCGGTGATCTGGCAATTTCGGTTGACAGCAAGAACCTGAATGGAGACGTTGACGTTTTCACGGCCGCGGGCTTCAGGCCGCTGGTCAAGATCAGTTTGTTCGCCGGTGACACGGTCAGCAGAACGTCGAAGAGCATCTACCTGCGCGAGCGTCAGGACTTGATACTCCGCGTTGAAGGCCGGAGTCCAAACGATGAACCCGGCAGCTACCGCATCCAATTTGGCGGCTCGTTCGAACCTTTCAGCGGAGAGATTGCGGGCGTTGAGAATGCAACTTCACCGGAAGAGACCCCTGCGGATTCGTCCTCAGGCAAGAAGGGCCGGCGCGTTTCCGCGGTTGGCGCACGAATCAACGAGCCCGCCCCGGTGGTCGAAGAGAAAGCAGCCGAGCAACCGGCTGAAGTTGCTGCGCCGTCAACTGAACCCGAAGCTCCGAAGCCAGCGAGGACTTCGCGCAATCGCGCACCCAATCGACGCAACCCGCGGCCGAGTCGTCCGAAGCCATCATCACAGGCCAAGGCCAAGCCTACGGAAACCACGGCGCCCGAAGGTGGAGAAAAGCCTGCAGAGACGGCGAAGCCTGATGAGCCTGGTCAGCCAACCCAACTTCCGAGCGCGGGTGAGACGCAAATCGAGACTGGGCCGCGTTTGATCATTGAGACCAAAGATGGAACCAGAATTGAGCGGCCGATGAGTACCGTGCGGCGCGTAGTTGTGGACAACGGCCAGATTATCGTCATGCTCAAAAGCGGCAAGGTAGAACGAACCCCACTGACCAGTATTACCAAGATGAGTATCGAGCCCTGAAGCTCTTGGCCTCCTCGTCTATTGACTCAAGCTCTTCACTGGGACCGCGGGCGTCCCGCCCGCAAACGCGCGGCCACGCGCGAAGATTTCTTTCAAATGTTAAGTACCGATTGGTTTTTTTCGCGCTGGCGCGCTCATTGCGGGCGGGACGCCGGCGGTCCCAGTGAAGAGCTTGACGGTTCCAACGCGGTCCGCAAGACCTCAATCGCGAGGGCAGCGGCGTGTTGCTTTCGCGATGGCAAGCCACCCAGGATTTGTAAAATCTCCTGCCGCGTCAAAGCTGCGGCCTCGGCGCAGCTCATTCCCTCAATCATTTCAGCGAGAACTGAACCGCAAGCCAGCGTCGGCGCGCAACCGTACGCCAGAAAGCGCGCGGCTTCGATCCTGCCTTCTTTGATGCGCAGCGAGAGTTGCAAGCGGTCACCGCAGACGGGATTGGTCTGTTCAGCGCCGGCGTTGACGTCATCCAGATAGCCGGCGCGACGCGGATTCGCGATGTGGTCTTTAAAGGTTTCAGAATAAGCCACGTGATTCAGATAGCCGCTTGGGCTTCGCGGGCGAGCGGCGAGAGGTGGCGCAAGTTTGCGACTACGCGCGCCAAAACTTCAATCACATAATCCACGTCCTCGTCGCAGTTGTCTTTGCCGAAACTGAAACGGATAGCGCCTCGTGCTTTTTCTTCGCTGTGTCCTAAGGCGCGAATCACCGGCGACGGTTCGAGGGTTCCGGAAGAACAGGCCGAGCCGGTGGACACGGCGACGCCTTGCATATCTAAATTAATTAGCAGGCCTTCGCCTTCTATGAAACGGAAAGAGATGTTCGAGATGTGCGGCAGGCGATGTTCGCGATGACCATTTAGAACTATGTCCGGAATTTTGGTTGTCACTTCCGCTTCGAAGCGATCGCGCAGGCGGCGCGCCTGCTGGTTTCTCCCATGCATCTCAGCGACAGCCAATTGAGCAGCTCTGCCAAAGGCGACGATGGCGGGCACGGCTTCGGTTCCCGCGCGACGCTCGCGTTCCTGATGGCCACCGACGATCTGCGGCGTCAGCCGGACGCCTCGTCGCGCGTAGAGAGCTCCAATCCCTTTTGGTCCATACATCTTGTGGGCGGACAGCGACAGCAGATCGCATCCAATTGATTCGACATCGATTGGCATTCGTCCAGCGGCCTGGACGACGTCGGTGTGATACCAGAGATGTCGATGACTGCGGGCCCGCTCTTCGCGAATCATGGCCCCGATCTCAGCGATTGGTTGCACAGTGCCGATTTCGTTGTTCGCCATCATGATGGAGATGAGGACAGTGTCCTTTCGCAGCGCCGCGCGAACATCATCGACGCGAACAATCCCATCTTCATAGACCGGTAAGCGAGTAATTGACCAACCGCGATGCTCAAGCGCCGCACAGATACCGCGCAGAGACGAGTGTTCAATTGCGGAAGTTATTATGTGCCGCCCGTGGGGCTCGGCGGCCTCGCACAGCCCGCGAACGGCGAGATTATTCGCTTCCGTGGCTCCGGAGAGGAAGACGACTTCATTAGGTCGCGCCCCGATCATCCGCGCGACTTCGCGGCGGGCTGCATCCACTGCGGCTCGCGCCTGCTGACCAAAGAAGTGCACGCTGGAGGGATTGCCCAACCTCTCAGTCAGATAGGGCAACATCGCTTCTACCACCCGGGGATCAACCGGCGTGGTCGCGCTGTGATCCAGGTAAATTCTACGAACTGTGGTCATGTTAGTAGGGTGCCGGGTAGCCGGGTGCCGGGTTTCGGGCTCACGTTTCGAGTCTGGTTTGCCCTGGCACCCGGCACCCTTCCTTGATCCCTTTTGCGTAAATGGCGATTTCGTGAATCGTATACTACGATTACTCAGCGCCATTCACGAAATTCACGAAACCCACGAAGTGACACGGATCAAGGCGGTCTTGGGCAGCCTGATCGTAACCGACACCCGATACCTCCCCGCGCCAACCGTTCACCCCAAAACGGCATCTCATGCTCCATCTGGAGTGCCGCTAAGGCCCCCAACACCATCGTTTTCCGTGTTTTCCGGTTTGAGTCTAGGGTGCGTTGTAAGGAGCGTCAAGCGGCATAGAAGTTGTAGTGGGAGACGAGTTAAGGACGGAGTGTGGGCATCGCCCGGTTCGAGTTAATATGAGAAGCGTGGCAAAGAAGGCTGAACTGAATGTTGGGCGCGTTTTACGAAAGGAAATTCCGATGAGGCAGATGAGAAACTTTTTGATGTTGTCGCTGGCTTTGCTCGCGCTGGCGGCGCCGGGCGGCCTGGCAGTTACCGAGGCGCACGCACAAACGCAGGCGCAGACCCAGGCAGGTACTGGCGCGCTGCAGCGCGGGTATCGCACGGGCTATTCCGACGGTTACGCCTCCGGGTTCCAGGACCAGGCACAGAACGCTACGCGGGACTTTCGCAGCAAGGAAGAGTTTGTCTCGGGCAATCGCAATTACGCGTCGACCTACGGATCAATCGAGGATTATCACGAGGGTTATCAACAGGGCTTCGAGGCGGGATACAACTCCGGATTTGATCGCCGCGGTTTTGATTCAACCATTCCCGATTCATTGACCAGACGAGGAAGCGCCGCGACCACCGCGGCAGTTGACGATAACGACGATCCCGTGACCGGCGGCACTAGCAATTCCCAGGTTGGCAACGCGCAGGTGAATACGCCGCAGGCGAATGCCCAAATCAATTCCCGTCAGGGAAGCGCAGTCACAATTCCTCGTGACACGGTAATGCGCGTAGAGTTGCTCACCAATCTCTCGACCGACGCCACCCAGCGTGGCGATCGGTTTCAGGCTCGGGTGATCGAACCCGGTGAGTTCGAGGGCGCAATCCTCGACGGCCGGGTGACTCAGGTCAAACGAGCGGGTCGAGTGAAGGGAAATGCGCAACTGCAACTTACTTTTGAACAGATTCGGCTACCGGATAATCGCTGGGCCAACTTAAGTGCCCAGGTCATCGAAGTCGTGCCGACCAATACCAGCAAGGGCGTGGGCGGAGTTGATTCCGAAGGCGGCGTGCGCGGCGACAGCACTACCAGGAGCGATGTCACCAAAGTCGGCGCGGCCACCGGCATCGGCGCAATCATCGGCGCTATCGCCGGCGGTGGTCACGGGGCGGCCATCGGCGCGGCCATCGGCGCCGGCATCGGCACCGCGGGCGTCATCACCGACGAAGGCGAAGACATTTACCTTCGCCAGGGCCAGGAGCTGAAGATCCGTACCGGTCGCGAAGCGACTATCGGTTGAGTCGTAGGGGTGGCCGTCCCTGGCCACCCCCTTCGTAATCAAATATTATCTAGCAACTGAGAAGGGGGCCACGGAGTGCCGCCCCTACAAGTATGCCGCGACCAGTAATCACACTGCTGACTGACTTCGGCAACGCCGATTACTTTGTCGGCGCCTTAAAGGGCACAATCCTTTCGCTCTGTCGCGACGCTCAAATTGTCGATATCACACATGAGGTGCCTCCCCAGGATATTGCGGCGGGAGCGTTCACTCTGCTGGCTGTCTACAAATCCTTTCCCGCTCAGACTGTGCATATTGCCGTAGTCGATCCCGGCGTGGGTTCCGCGCGACGCCCGATACTCGCCACAGCCGCCGGTCAATTCTTCGTCGGGCCGGACAACGGCATCTTCAGCTATCTCTGGGAGCTCGATCCGCCCGAGCAGGTCTTCCACATTCAATCCCAGGAGTTCTTCCGCCAACCGGTAAGCGCAACCTTTCACGGCCGGGACATATTCGCGCCGGTAGCGGCAGCCCTGGCAAACGGTGTGGAACCGTCGCGTTTTGGTCCTGAAATATCTGATTGGGTGCGGCTGGAACCGCTCTCGCCGGTTCGGGCTGTAGACGGATTGATCCATGCGCGCGTCATTCACATAGATCGTTTTGGCAACTGCGTGACTAACCTCACAAAAGAGCAGGTGACTGATGAGATGGTGGCCAACGGCCTGCAGCTTTCGATAAAGGGCAGAGAGATTCATTCATTTCAAACGTTCTTTGCCGAAGCAGGCGCTGATCAGAGTGAAGAGGTGTTTGCGATTTGGGGCAGTGCGGGGTTTCTAGAGATTGCGGCGCCGGCGGCTTCGGCGGCGCGAGTACTTGATGTCAGCACCGGTCAGCGTGTAGTGGTCAGCCCTGCCGAAGAAGAACGATAGGCCCGCTCGATGCGGCCATCGCGCGATTCGTTCTGGTTGCTCCCCGCGGGTGCGGCTGCGATGCCAATCTTCAAACGATTTTTCCAAGGACAGAATCAAGGCCGGTTTGGGTATTGTCACTTGCTTGCTTCGAATTACAGGAGACTTTTTGTGCAAAGCCGTCCGGCACAGCCACGACGTACGGGCAGCGTTTCAGAAAATTACCACCATCGAACCTTCCGGAATCTGTTCGTATAGTTTGCTAATGTCGTGGGGGTGCATCACCACACAACCCCATGAGAGATGTCTGGGGCCTTCGTTATCCCATTCCCGAATCCAACCATGAAATCCGATACCGCCACCCAGGCGGGTGTTCTCCAGCGTTGGAGCGCGCAGCTTCCACTGCTTCGCGATGGCGGCTTGCTGCGCGGGCGTGATTAGCCCGTCAGTCTTTCCGCGCTCAGCATCAAATGCATTCGGATAATTAATCTTGATCCAGTAGCCACCGAAGTAAGCGCCGTATGGCCCCTCAAACTTGCCCGCATGTTTTTGCGTCACGAAGTACATGCCGGTCGGGGTCTTGTTGTCGCCCTGGACCTGCTTGGCGCCCTGACCTTGCCCAAAACTCACATCGTATTCACCTGCGAACTTCCCGCTTTGATAGAGCCGCATTTTGTAGGTGGCCTGGTCGACCATCACGAGGGTCGCTTCGCCTTGCGGAACCGGCACGCGGCGGTGTGAATTGATGAAGGGTGTGGGGGCGGCGTAGTTTTCCTTAATCCAGGCGAGATCCTTACCATTAGATGAAGGCCAGAAGGTGGCACTCAAGGATGTGTCCCAGCGCAATTCAAGGTGCAGGTGCGGCGCAAACAGTTTGTCGGGATCCTGTCCCACGGTGCCAATCACCTGCCGTCGTTGCACGATGTCACCAGAGCGGACTTTGATTTCATGCAAATGAGCATAAAGCGAGCGGATCTTTTTCTTTTCATTATTCTCGTAGAAAAGATGGTCGATCATGACCACATTACCCCACAACTTGCCGCAAAAGTCGGCGAAGGCAACCCGGCCCGCGGCGACGCTGTGAACGTCCTGGCCCAGATCGGCTTCAGCGGCGCCGAGGCCGCTCCAATCTTCGGCAGTGTGGATCCCGTAGCTGTACTTCTTCGCGAAGGGAACGGCGACGTACCAGCCAGGGTAGGTCCGCCCGGTAGTCTTTTCCTGGTACGGCCCTTTGCCGTCAGCGTCGCCAACGGCGAAATCAAAGCCGTTGGCCGCGGGAAACTCGGTTTTTAGATAGTCTTCAAGGATGTTCGCAGAGGCTTTCGCCGCGCGAGGCTGCGGATCGGTACTTTGCTTTTTGGATTTGTCAGAACAGGACTGGGCATTAAGCAGCAGGCCTAACGCGGCCAGGAAAAGCAGGAGCCGGCGGGGGGCGGTAATGGGATCACCTTTCCTCAGGTCTCACGAGCAGAGTGAGCCTGGGCTTCGATCAGAAAGTTCTCAAATAGAATGCGGCCATCGCGCGATTCGTTTTGGTGCTCCCAGCGCGTGCGGCTGCGGTGCCAATCCTCAAACGACTTCTCGAGATGGAACTGCACGGTGTAGATCAACTGCTCCTGATCGCGTTTCACCATCATTTGATTGCGGCAGAGGTATGACGTGGCCAGCAATTTGAAGCCTTCGGGAACGTGGTCGAGCTGCAGCCCATGGTTTTGCCAGACCCGCAGAATGCGCCCTTCCTTCGTATAGTCCTGCCAGAGGTCTGAACGAGGATCGTTCATGCCGCGAAAAATTGGATCGTCCGGCTGCGTGATGCGGATGAAGCGGTACTGGTATTCGATGGGGCGATTGTCGCGTTGCTCATGTTGCGGCTGATTGCTTAGCGTCACCACCTCGGCGCCGAAGCTGAGACCGATTAGCTGATGTCCGCCACAGATGCCCAGAGTCGGAATCCGGGTCCCCCGGATAAATTCTCCGAAGACGCTGAGAATCTCAGGATTGTAATAGTCAAAGTCGCGCAGCGTGCCGCTGAGCACGATGGCGTCGGGGCGAAACTCCTGTACGGCTTCCGCCACCGCGGACACATGAGCGATTCGTGTATGCGGAATTTTGACCAGCCGTCCCACGTTGCTGACGATGTTTTGCAGGGCGAGCGTTGCTATCTGCCGCTCACGATTGAGATGGGAGGCCACATCGACTCCCCAGGCACGGCGCGCCACGTCGGAAAGATCATCTTCGTGACGCAGGAGGTCGTCCACTATCAGAACGCGGGCCTCTTCGATCTGCTTCTCGATCGGTTCATAGCGACAGAAGTTTCGCTGGTTGAAAGGGAAGGGCAGTGCGTCGGGCGCGTCGAGGTTCTGCATTTCGTTCGAGTGAATCTCCTGAAGTTCCTGAGTCATGTTCTCGTTTATTCTATCATGCACTCCGCTGTTTTGTGTTCTGGTTGAACAGTTGCGTGACAGATCCGGCGCCGGCTGCCGCAATCTCGTCCCGAACTTCCGCAATTAACCAACGTTGCAGACGCGTCCGGTTCGCCGCGGTCCGATTTGGGGCCACCTGGTCCACCATCAGCAACATTCGATGCCATGACGAATCGAGTTCGTCCGCAAGATGCGAGATCCGGCTAATGTCATAAGGCACCGCGACGGCCGCGCACCCGGCACGCGCGAATACTGCCAGGTAGCGGGCTGTTGCCAAATCTGGACACAAGAGGCGGCGACGGCCCAGCTTCAGCTCGATGCCCAGCAGTGTATGTTGAATTTCGACGTTGCTGGTTTTCCCCAGGGGCCCGAGCTGATAAGACCGGGTGCGCATCTTGAGGATTCGTTCGCGGTAAATCTCCGGGATCCAAGCGGTCCCCAATCGAGCTTTGATGTCCTGCGCGGATTGGGCAGTCGCAGAATTTACTTTAGCTGGCGAGGGCATGAGGAATTGAATTATTCCAACATCAGCGCTGCGACACTGAAATGGCGGGTTTGGTTTGCAGCGCATCGAGTACGCGCCCGGGAAAAATACCGAGATACAAGACCCCGATGACTACGATGAATATCACGAGGGCGAGACTGATGGGGATTCTTGGCGCGCTCCATGGCGTCAGCCGTTCGCGGAAGAACATGACGATAATCAAACGCAGGTAATAGTATGCGGAAATAGCCGTGTTGATAACGCCGATAACGACCAGACCCACGTAGCCGCGATCGATAGCGGCGCGAAACACAGCAATTTTTCCCATGAAGCCCGCCGTCAGGGGCATTCCCAGTAAACTGAGCAGGAACAACGACAGGGCAAAAGCGAGACCCGGAGCGATGAATCCGATTCCGTTGTAGTCTTCAACCTCCGTGCGCCGGTCACCAGCGCGCGCGATTAGCGTGACGATGGCAAAAGCGCCGAGCGTCATCAGGGCGTAGGTCAGTAGATAGAAGATCACGGCTGCCACGCCGGCATTTCTCTGCTCCAGATCAGTCCCCGCGCCGGCCGCGACAAACCCCACGAGGGCGTACCCGGCGTGGGCGATTGACGAGTAGGCCAGCATGCGCTTTACGTTGTCCTGGGCGATGGCCACCACATTCCCGATCGTCATGGTCGCGATCGCCAGCACGACCAGGGTAGCCATCCATGCCTGGTGGGCGTAGCCGGCGGTGCTCGCCGTAACCGCAGCGACGGGGAAGGCGATCAAAAACACGCGCAGGAACGAAGCAAATCCTGCCGCCTTGGATCCCGTTGCCATGAAAGCCGTGACTGGCGTGGGTGCGCCTTCATAAACATCCGGCGTCCACACGTGGAAAGGCGCGGTGGCAATCTTGAAACCGAATCCCACCAGCATCATCGCCGCGCCGGCGAACAGCAAGGTCGGATACAGGGATTGACTCGCCCGCGTGGCTATCTCCGCGATGTTGGTGGTGCCGGCGAGCCCGGCGTCGGTGGCGGTGGCACCGTAAATCAAAGCGATGCCGTAGAGCAGGAAGGCCGAAGAGAACGAGCCGAGGATGAAATACTTCATCGACGATTCGTTCGAGCGCACGTCGGTGCGGCGAAAGCCGGCCATGACATAGGTGGCGATCGACAGGATTTCCAGTCCCAGGAAGATAATAACCAGGTCGCCGCCCGAGGCCATCAACATCATGCCGCACGTCGCAAACAGCAAGAGCGAATGGAACTCGCCGGCCGGCAATTTTTCCTGATCGACCCAGACCATCGAAATCAGAATCGTCAGGGCTGAAACCAGCAGAAAGATGAAGGTAAAGCCCAGGCGCAACTCGTCCAGCACGATCATTCCGTTGAATGCGGTGCGCGGTCCAGTGGACATTCCCAAATACACGCAAGCAAAGGCTGCGGCCACGAGGGCCATAAACGACAGCGTACCGGTAAGCCAGCGCTGGCGCGGGCGCGCGAAAGCATCCACCAGCATGACCAGGACACCGGCAATACCGACAATCATCTCGGGCATGATCAGCGAGAAATTGACGTCAGGCGTCATCGATTGCAATGCTGGAAAGAAAGGTATCATCAGTTATTCAATCAACCGCCGCGGAGCCTACAGCAGTTTGTTCAAACGTTCGCGCATCCGGCTTTTGTAGACTTCCGGCGCAGCCATGCCGAAGTGGATTGGCGCATCCAGCCGGCCTTCCTTGTCGTAGAACACGATCAAAGGCAAACGGACGCGCTTGGTAAACTGGCCGAAAGCCGTTTGCGTTGGATCGCGGAGCACCGGAAAGGAAAGCCTCCGAGTGCGCGCATACTTCTGCAGATCCTTATCTGAAATGTCATCAGCCCGTTCAATGCTGACCCAGAAAAACTTGATGGGCTTGTCCTTATACTCGCGTTTCAGTTCTTCCAGGGCGTTCAGTTCGGCGCTGCACGGCGTGCACCAGGTGGCCCCGAATGACACCAGCACTATATTGCCGCGCATCTGTTCGACGTCGTAGGTTTGCCCATCGATCCCGTGCAGCCTGATTACCGGGTCGCTCGCCACGATCAGCGGCAGCCGTGGACCAACGCGCTGTGCGGATCCGGAAACAAACGCACAAAGCAACAGAGTTATTGCAAAAAACTTCATCACGTTACGGCCGACCTCTTTCTTTGAAACGTTGGCAGCCGGTTTCAGATTCGGAGGGACGACTAAATTCTCCACCGCGGTGGGCCGGCCCTCACGCTGCTCGGGGGGATTGTTGACTTCGTACGAGCCGCCGGCCTCCCGAGGGAGCACCCGGGCGCGCACGGCTTGAATGCTTTGGCTCGCCCGGGCCAGGAACGGCCGCGGATAGACACCCATAAAAAGCATCAAGATAAGCAGCGGCGCCAGCAACAGCACTTCGCGCGCGTTTAGATCGCGCAGCCGAGCGTTCGCTTCGCTGGTCGTAGTACCGAAGACTACGCGCTGCAGCATCCACAACATATAAACTGCCGCCCAGATGACGCCAGTGGCTGCAAGTCCGGTCACGATCCAGGTGTGACTAATCACCAGCGAAGTCCAGGCCCCCAGCATGATCAGAAACTCACCCACGAACCCATTCAGGAACGGCAAGCCAATCGACGAAAGGGAGGCAAAGACGAACAACGCCGAGAACCAGGGCATCGGCCGGGCCAGTCCGCCGAAGTCCTTAATCATGCGGGTGTGGCGCCGTTCATAAATCATCCCGACGCAGAGGAAAAGTGCGCCGGTAGATACGCCATGGTTGAGCATCTGGTAAAGCGCACCCTGCATGCCGGATTCGGTAAATGAAAATAGACCGAGGACGACAAAACCCATGTGACTGACGGAAGAATAAGCCACCAGGCGTTTCACGTCCGGCTGGACCATCGCCACCAGAGCTCCGTAAATGATCCCGATTACAGCCAGCGTGATCATCAGCCAGGCGAATTGGCGCGAGGCATTTGGGAAAAGGCCAAAATTGAACCGCAACAAACCATAGGTCCCCATCTTCAACAAAACGCCGGCCAGGATGACTGAGCCCGCGGTGGGCGCTTCGGTGTGCGCGTCCGGCAACCAGGTATGAAAAGGGAAGAGCGGGACCTTGATGCAGAAGGCGAGGGCGAAGGCCAAAAACAACCACATCTCCGCGCGGGCGGACAGAATCTGGGGCGCAACCTTCATCGCCGCCACGATGGTGACATAGTCGAAAGAGCCGTAAAGGAAATAGAGCGCAATGATGCCCACCAGCATCAGCAGGCTGCCGACCGCTGTATAGATGAAAAACTTCACCGCCGCGTAAATCCTGCGCTCGCCGCCCCAAATACCGATCAGGAAGAACATCGGCACCAGGGAGGCTTCGAAGAAGAGGTAGAAGAGCAGCAGATCAAGCGAAACGAAGACCCCGATCATCGCTGATTCCAGCAGCAGCAGAAAGATGTAGTAGCTGAGTTCGCGCTTGCGCACCGCCGTCCAGCTCGAAAGAATCGAAATCGGCAACAGCAACGTCGTCAGCAACACCAGCCACAAGCTGATGCCATCAACCCCAACGTGATAGTGCGCCCCGATGGCGGCTATCCACGAAACATCCTGTTGCCAGCGGAAGTCAGCCGTATTTCCGCCGGCGCCGCTGATCAGATACAACGAGAGTGCAAACACGACCAGGGAAACTACGAGGGCGATCCAGCGATAGTCATCTGGCCGTTCGCCGCGCACAAATCGATACCCGGCCAGGGCCAAAGCTCCGATAACTGGCAGCAGAATCAAAATTGTGAGCAGGTATTGTTGCATGGCTATCGGACCAATGGGATCCCCGCGTACGCGAAGTAACCGATAACCAGCAGCGCACCCAAGAGGATGATTGCCGCATAGGCGCGCAAAAATCCGCTTTGCATGTGGCGGACAATGGCGCCGACATCCGCCACCAGGCGACCCAGGCCATTTACCAGTCCATCGATGACGCCGACGTCGAAGATCTTCCAAAGCCCTTCGCGCGACACTACATGAATCGGATTGATTACCGCGGCGTCGTAAACCTCATCGACGTAGTACTTGTTTTCGAGCAGGCGCGGCATATGCCGCAGCGGCTGCCTTTCAAACATGAACCAGCCGAGGCCAATTCCGCCGAGCGCAATTAACACGGAAACAAGGGCAAACAGACGTTCCTGCGAAATCTCGTGTGGATCGTGAACAGCCTCGCTGCTTCCCTGCCTCTCGTCGCCATGTGAGAACGCGGGAGCACCATCGACCCGCTGCGGCTTCGGTGACAGCCATTCGACGTCACCACCGTGTGGTTCACCAGCGACCTCGGATTCCTGGTTGTGGCTGATCGCCGGCTCGAGCGTGCGCTCAAAGTAGTTCTCAGGATGTCCGCCGGTAAGCGAACTCAGCGCGTAAGGAACGCCGACCAATCCTCCCACCGTAGATAACACTGCCAGCACGATTAAAGGGATCGTCATCGAAAGCGGCGATTCGTGCGGCTCATGCGCGGGGTGTTCGGAGTGGTGTTCGGCCTCATGAACGTTCTCGGCCGCGCGTTCCCGGAACCGTTCCGTGCCCCAGAACGTCATCACCATCAGACGCGTCATATAAACTGCAGTCAGCAAGGCCGTAATCGCTCCCACAACCCACAAGGCTTTGCCCCAACCCGGTGGAATCCCCGCCGCGCTCCAGGTCTTCCAGAGGATTTCGTCTTTGGAAAAGAACCCGGCAAAGATCGGAACGCCACAAATCGCCAGCCAGCCGGCACACATCGTGAGCCAGGTGATCGGCATGTACTTACGCAGGCCGCCCATTCGCCGCATGTCCTGTTCGTGATGCATGCCGTGAATCACTGAACCAGAGCCGAGGAAGAGTTGGGCCTTGAAGAAGGCATGCGTCATGACGTGGAAGATTGCTGCGCCGAAAGCTCCCACGCCGCAAGCCAGAAACATGTAACCGAGTTGCGAAATAGTGGAGTAAGCCAGGACCTTCTTGATGTCATTCTGGGCGAGGCCGATTGTCGCGGCGAACAGCGCGGTGGCTGCGCCGATGATCGCCATCACGAACATGGCAGCGGGCGCGTGCGTGAAAATCGCGGAGCAGCGGACCACCATGTAAACGCCGGCTGTGACCATCGTGGCTGCGTGAATCAAGGCCGAAACAGGAGTCGGCCCCGCCATCGCGTCCGGCAGCCAGACGAACAGAGGTATTTGCGCGCTCTTGCCGGTGGCGCCAATGAAAAGCAGTATGGCAATGGCAGTGATGCTGCCCCCGCTAACGAAAATCGCTCTCCAGCTGAATGCGTCCGGCGCCATGTTGCCGATCAACTGGAGGGCGCTGGCAACTCCCATATCCGGCTTGGCAAAGAAGCTGATCGTTCCAGTCATGAAAAAGATCAGCATGATGCCCAGCACGAAACCCCAGTCACCGACGCGGTTGGCGATGAAGGCCTTTTTCGCGGCGGGCGCCGCTTCGGCCCGATCCAGATAGAACCCAATTAGCAGGTAGGAGCAAAGCCCCACGCCTTCCCAGCCGACAAACATCAGCAGGAAATTGTCCGCGAGGATCAGGGTGAGCATCGCGAACATAAAGAGATTCAAATATGCGAAGAAGCGGTAGTAACCTGGGTCGCCCTTCATGTAGCCGGTGGCAAAGATGTGAATCAAGAGGCCGACGAAGGTGATGAAGAGCGCATAGATGCCGCTCAGGCGGTCCATTGCCAGGCCGAAGTCAGCGCGAAAGTTTCCCACCTGAATCCACGTCCACAGGTGGTCCATGACCGGTGTTTCCGCCACCAGGGCGCCATCGGATTTGAACGCCAGAAAGAAAGCGATGATGGTAGAGAGACCAACAGACGCGCAGGCAACCAGCCCGATGACCCTTTCGTTCCGCAGGCGGCGGCCCACGAATAACCAGTTGATGGCCGCGCCCAGCAGCGGCGCGAAGATGATTACGCTGAGAAGGTGTCTTGGCATTGGCGATCTAAGAAAAATTCAGGCCTCGCGGCTCTGCCGCCTGATGTGCGGCAGGCCTGCGGCCTTTCGACCCGCTATCCTGCTTTGGAGGCTGCGCCTCCACCCGAGGCATAGGCCTCCTGAATTTTCAACATCCTCGGAAAGGCATAGCCTTGCCGCACATCAGGCGGCAGAGCCGTGGCCACTCTCTACAGTTTCAAAATATTGGCTTCGTCAACATTCAGCGATTCGCGGTTACGGAATACGGTGATGATGATTCCCAATCCCACCGCGGCCTCCGCTGCCGCCACGGTCATGACAATGAACACGAATAGCTGGCCGGTGACGTCGTGAAAGAAACTGGAGAAGGCCACGAATGTCAGGTTCACAGCGTTCAGCATCAACTCAATGCACATGAACATCGAGATCACGTTGCGCTTGATGAGCACCCCCGCCGCGCCAATTGTGAACAGCACCGCGGAGAGCGCCAGATACCATGAAAGTTGTGGTTCCATAGTTAATTCTCGTCGCGCCGGCGGGGCACGTCAGCAATTCCCAGCACCCGCGCCGCTTCGTCGCTGGTATTGGTGACTATTGGCTGCGCTCCTGGCGACGGCTTGGGATCAAGTACGTCAGGCGCCAGCACCTGTGCCCCGGGTACGACGCCCGTGTTTGCGGACAGCAGTCCGCCAGTTCGTGCGAGGGTCATCGCGCCGACGATGGCCATTAACAACAGAAGGGAAGTGATTTCAAAAGGCAGCAGGTACCTGGTAAAAAGTTCTGACCCGATCGAGAACGTCAGGCCAACGTCCGAGGCAGGATCACGAGGCTTAACCGGCGTGGCCTGCACAAAATAAAGGATGAAGGCGGCTTCCGCGAACAAGACCCCGGCCAGGGTCACGGCCGCGCCCACCAGAAAGGGGAGCCGCGGCCGGCGCCTCTCTTCCTGCTCCACATTCAGGAGCATGATTACGAAAACTACCAGAACCATGATGGCGCCCGCATAGACAATCACCTGCACGGCAGCGATGAAAGGCGCCGCCAGCGTGACATAAAGCCCTGCCAGCGAGACGAAAACCCCCACCAGCGACATGGCCCCATACAGCGGGTGACGCTGCACCACGACGGACACCGCACAGCCGATGGCCATTCCGGCAAAGAGAATGAAGATAACTGCGATCATTGGTTTCTTAGTAAATGGCAAATCACGAGTGAATAGTAAATGGTAAATAGCAGATCCTGCGGATCGCGTTGTCGTTATTCCATTTACTATTGACCATTCACCATTTACCCGGCTCCATCACACCCATCCGAACATCGTTAACGTCGCGGTCAGCACGATGTTGAATATCGCCAGGGGCAGTAAAAACTTCCAGCCAAAATTCATCAGCTGATCGAAACGGAACCGCGGCAAAGTTCCGCGCAACCAAATGTATAGAAACAGGAAAAACAAGATCTTGGCGAAGAAATAAAAGACTCCCAGAATCGGGAACTGAGCTACGCCCGGTCCGTTCCAGCCACCCAGAAATAACGTCGTCGCCAGCATCGACACGGTAATCATGTTGATGTATTCGGCGTTGAAGAACAGCAGAAACTTGATCGAGCTGTACTCAGTGTGGAAGCCGGCGACCAGTTCGGTTTCCGCTTCCGGCAAGTCGAAAGGCACCCGGTTGGTTTCCGCGATGGCTGAAATCAAATAAATTATGAATCCCAGGGGTTGGTACAGAATGTTCCAATGCAAACCCGCCCAGCCGGACTGCTGCACCACGATGCTGTAGATATCCAGCGTCCCGGCCATGATGACCACGCCGATAAGCGACATGCCCAGCGAGAGTTCGTAAGAAATCATTTGCGCCGAAGCACGCAGCCCGCCCATCAGGCTGTATTTGTTATTCGAAGACCAGCCGGCGAGCGCGATCCCGTAGACGCCCACTGACGTAACACCCAGCACGTAAAGCAAAGCCACATCGAACCGCGCGATTACCAGCGGAAATGTGCCCAGATACGGGAGCGTGATGGTAGGGCCGAAAGGGTAAACGATGAGCGCCATGATCGCGGTGATAATCGCGACCATTGGGGCCAGCAAAAACACAAATTTGGTTGACTGGTCCGGAACCAAATCCTCCTTGACCATTGTCTTAATAAAGTCTGCGAAGGGTTGCAGGATGCCGCCCGGCCCAACCCGATTGGGGCCCAGACGCCCCTGCAGGAAGCCCAGCACGCGACGCTCCGCCAGCACTGTGAACGCGCAGAGCAGCATGATGGTTAGGAACGCGACAGTGATCGCGACCAGCAGCAGAACCGTGTGAACAATTGGGTTGTTTAGATCCATGAAGCTAGTGAACAGTAAACAGTAAACAGTAGTGGGTCGGTTTGAAATCTCACTAGGACCTGACTTCAGTCAGGTGTTTATGGACGAACCTTCATGCTTAACCGTTTCCAACGGACTCTCCCATGTAAACCGTGGAAACGGATCGCGAGATCATCTCTCACCCAAGATCACCGCACTGAAGTGCGGTGCTAATGAGATTTTCAAACTGACCCACTACACAGTAAACAGAGAACACCTCGCGCGCTAACAATGAACCATGGACGTTAATTGCGAACCGTGAATCGAAGAGAGCATTATCCCGGCGCTCTTCTCTGTTTACGGTTCACGGTTCACTGTTTACTGCTTTCCTCCCATCCACAGTTATCTGATAGAGCGGGGAAATCCTAACCGTCTCCGGTTCCGGATTCCCGGCGGCCAGCAGATGAAACTGCGCTACCTTGTCCGTTAGCGTCCCAATTTTGAAAAGCTCGTGACCAACCTTGGGGGTCTCGCTGAACTTAAGCGCTGTCTCATCCAACTGTTCCGCCGCCTGGCGCAATGTTTCAAGTTCCGCTGCCAGATCCCGTTTCGGTGCAATGGCGTGTTTCACCTGAACCGGTTTGCTTTCATCCTTCAACAGCGGATAGCGCAATCCGGAGTAGGCCGGCACACGGTCGGCGATTTCCTTGAAAACCGCGCTGGCCGACATCTGAAATCCGAAATCGGCGCCGAGCTCTTTGGCGACCTGGGCCGTGATCATCCAGTCAGCCTTTGCCTGGTGCACGGGTGGAATCGATTGCCGCACTCGCTGCACGTAGCCGTCGTTATTCGTAAACGTGCCGTCCACTTCGGAGAACGATGCTGCCGGGAATACTACGTCGGCGAATGCAGTGGTCTCAGTTTCAAAAAGCTCCTGCACAATCAGCACGTCTAACTTCCCCAGCGCCGCTTCGCGTCCGTCCAGATGTTCCGGCAGGAAGCTGCCGGCGACATACATGGCACGAAGATCGCCGCCAGCGCTGTCGAGCAACTGCGTTGCCGAACTCGCGCCGCTCATCATTCCCATGTCCTGGGCGCCCACGCTGTTGTTGTAAAGCGGCAAGGGATGCAACAGCACGCGGCGTCCTTCCTGAGCAAAAGCATTTGGAAGTTGCGCGACGATGGCCTGGGCCGCGGTACTTAATTCACCGCCGAGCATGATGACCAGATCGCCCTCGGTCGCTTTAAGCGCGTCGCGTAAGGCGACCAGCTCGGCTACCTCGACTCCACATTTGCGCGCGACCATTTTGTCATCGGCGTCGCTGGTCAGGGCCAGGATTGCTGCCTCTCCGGAGCCGGGCCTAATATGCACAAACTGCGCCGCCTGCTCACGCAAGCGAATCGGAACGGTGTTGACGATGATCAGTTTCGCGCCGCCGTTGCGTACCGCCTGGCGAATCTGCTTGCCGGTCAGCGGCTGCAACTCTTCCGGCTCGCCACCCAGCAACAGGATCGTCCTGGCGTACCGGATGTCGCGATGGGTTGCCAGCGGGCCACCGAGATTTTGGAAAAAAGGCGCCAGGCTGAACGCATCGGTCGCCGCGTAATTTTCAGTGCCAATTGCTTCGGCGGCGAATTTGCGCAGGCAATAGAGAGCTTCGTTTGTAAGCCGCGGACTGCCCACCACGCCGATTGCGGCGCCGCCGTGCTCTTCGTTGACCTGCTTTAGCTTCGCGCTCGCAAAGCTGATGGCTTCGTCCCAGGTTGCGGGAATTAAGCGACCATTTTTCTTGTAGCGAATCAGAGGGGTGCGAATGCGGGCTTCATGATTGACGAAGGGATGGCCGAAACGCCCTTTGATGCAAAGAAACTCGCCATTCAAACCGTTGACATGCCGATCTCGCGCGACGATGCGCATCAGCTCGCCGCTGCGCGAGCCCAGCGACATCTGACAACCGTCTGAACAATACGTGCAGGTGGAAATCGTCTGGCTCAGTTCCCACGGCCGCGCCTGGTGGCGATAGGTTCCGTCGAGCAAGGTGCCGGTGGGACAGACTTCGATGCAGTTGCCGCACTGCGAACAATCGAGCCATCCGCCGTAAGTGCCGATGACCGTGTTGGCGCCGCGGCCGCCGGCTTCGATCGCGTCCTCGCCCATCCACTCATCACAGACGCGGGTGCAACGCTTGCACAAAATGCAGCGTTGCGGATCGTTAGCCACCATCGGCGAAAGATACTTTTCCGGCCGCGCGTTCTTCTTTTCGGTAAACCGCTCTTCCAGACCACCCCAATCAAAGGCCATCTCCTGTAGCTCGCACTCACCACCGCGATCGCAGACCGGACAATCCAGCGGATGGTTCGCCAGCAGAAACTCCATCATGGCGCGCTGCGCCTTTTCGATCTCTTCGCTTTGGGTCGTAACGATCATGCCGTCGGTGCAGATGATCGTGCAGGAAGTCTGCAGCTTCGGCATTTTCTCGATCCGCACCAGGCACATGCGACATGAAGCCTGCAGGGCCAGGTCGGCGTAGTAACAGAACGAGGGAATGTCGTACTCATTTTCGCGGCAGACGTCGATCAGGCGCGCGCCTTTCGCCACCTGAAAGTCTTTGGCGTTGATGGTTACTTTGATTAGTTCTGAACTCATGAATTGTTTAGAGGCGGAAGCTGCCCGCCGTCCCTATCGCTAATTCTTTTCCTAACTGAGGTTAGTAAATCAGCAATGCCCTTCTCAATTGGCGCGAATCGTTTCTCAGCATCATGAGCTCGGGTTGAAAGAGACTCCAGCTGCTGAGCGATGCCTTCCTGTATTCCCCGCAGTCGTTTGTATTCCTCTTCTGTCATAACTCGAAACGCGTTTGCACCCAGCTCAGGTCGCGATGCAGCTTGAGTGCTTCCCTAACTCCAACAAGCGATCTCATGAGGTCAGTACCACCACGCGGTAGCGGGTGGGTCGCCCGCAGCATTTTTCGCCTCAGCAGTAGTTAGCTGGAACCTGAAGTTTCGCGCGATCTAGTTTTCCGTCAAGGACGAGCGACCCACCCGCTACCGCGTGGTGGTACTGACCTCATGGGCCCGCCACCATCTGCTGGCGGTCGGCGGACACTAAACCGCGATTGGCTTGTCGCCGTCACCATTTCCCACCAGGTGCTTCTTGAAATCCTCCGGAAACCTCTTAATCGCCGATTGGATCGGCCACGCCGCTGCGTCGCCCAGGGGACAAAACGACTTGCCTTCGATGTTGTCGCAGAGATCCAGCATCAACTGCGCGTCCCCGGGCCGGCCGTCACCGTTCGCGATGCGCCGGAAAATCTTAACGAGCCAGTCCGTGCCTTCACGGCAGGGAGTGCACCAGCCGCATGACTCGTGTTTGTAGAATTCCGTCAGGTTCATGGTGGACGCAAAGACATCAACGGTTTCGTCCATGACGATGAATCCACCGGAACCAACCATTGAGCCGGCCGCCACCAGGCCTTCGTAGTCCATCTTCACGTTCTTCCCAATGATGTCTTCGGCCCGCATGATGTACACGCTGGAGCCGCCGGGAATCACTGCTTTCAATTTTTTGCCGTCACGAATACCGCCGCAATCCTCGAAGATGAACTTCTCCATGTCATAGCCCATCGGCAATTCATAGACGCCGGGGCGATTGACGTGGCCCGAAACGGACCAGAGTTTGGTGCCGCCGCTCTTTTCCGTTCCCAGTTTTTGATAAGCCTCGCCGCCGTTGTTAATGATCCATGGCACGGCGCAGAACGTTTCGACGTTGTTCACCACTGTCGGGCAGGCATAGAGGCCGGCGACAGCAGGGAAGGGAGGTTTCATCCGGGGATGTCCGCGTAATCCTTCGAGTGAACTCAGCAGCGCCGTCTCTTCGCCGCAGATGTAGGCGCCGGCGCCCGTGTGCGTGAAAACGTCGCACGAGAATTCAGAGCCGAAAATGTTTTTGCCAATCAACCCCGCCGCGCGCGCTTCAGCGATGGCGCCATCCATGATGTCGATCAGATAGCGATACTCGCCGCGGGTGTAGATGTACCCGGCCTTTGACCCCAGGGCATAAGCCGCTATCAGCATGCCTTCCAGGTGCAGGTGCGGATCACGTTCCAGGAGGTAACGATCCTTGAAGGTGCCAGGCTCCGACTCATCGGCGTTGGAAACGACATACTTGGGCTTTGGCGAATCCTTGGGCACGAAGCTCCACTTCATCCCAGTGGGAAAGCCGGCGCCACCGCGGCCGCGCAACGAAGACTTCTTCACTTCGTTGATGACGTCGTCGGGAGTCATGGAAGTTACGACCTTCTTCAGGGCTTCGTAACCGCCATGCTGCCGGTACACTTCCAGGCGGTGCGAGTTTTCGAGACCGAACCTCGCCAGCAGAAGTGGTTCACATCCAATTGCTTCTATTCGCATTAAACGATCTATTAGTCCTAGTGGTGAATAATATCTGTTACCTTCGCGACGATATCTGCGTCCTTAATCGTTGGTGGTTTCCAAAATCGGCTGTCTGAGCTCTCAGGCCGATTATCGCCGAGCAGAAAATATTCACCGTTAGGAATGGTCACAGGTCCAAATTCGTGGACCGCCAGAATGGGCGTATAGGGTTCTTCCAACTTACTCCCATTGATGAAGACCACGCCATGCTTTATTTCGACGACTTCATTCCCAAACGCGATGACCCGTTTTACTAATACCGTTTCAGTGTTCGTATTCGTCCGAAAAAGCGGCGTTCGTACAGCAATAATGTCAAACCGTTGAGGCCGGTGATTCGAGTAGTAGCTCTTATCCATCCGTATCCGATCACCCATTCTAATTGTCGGCTCCATTCCCGCTGACGGAACAGTGAAAGTTGGCCCATGGCATGCAATCAGAGCCAGGCCCAGAGATAAGATCGGGAACCATCGCATTAGTGCTTCAAGCCAACAATCTACAAATTGGATTCACCTTAGCCGCCGGCGTCGTACCACATCAGTCCGACACGTTATAATTGCCTATACTCAAAACCAAACGAGCTAACCGAAGTTCAGGGCGCTAAGCCGTACCTCAACTTCAGATAGAGCGTGCACTGGACCATCGGCTCTACGCCCAGGGGATTGATGACCGCGTCGAACATGCTGCTATCCAAGGGATCCAGGAAGGCGCTGCTACTCTTGCGTTCGCGAATCACGCGCGCCGAGGACGACGAGTAATTGTTGTCGACCGAGCCGGATTCAAAAGCGGTATAGCTGCGATAGAGCTCGCCAGGGTAGTTGGTTTCGTATCGCTCAGTGGCGACCGCGGTACGCTTCAGCTTCAGATTGAGCAAGCGATTGTAGTTGTCTTCCTTCTGCCGGATGATTTGACTGGCCTGCTCAAGCAACCGCGCCCGAATCCCCGCCATGTCTTTAATAATGTAATCCACCTTAATTAGATCGAAGATCGAATTCTGGGCGGCGGCAGCGAGTAGCTTCTCGAGCAAGGCCGGATCCTTGTAGCGAACGGCAATAGTCTTTTTGGTTTCGAAGCCCGTGAGCTTCTCGCGAATGGTGCCGGCGCTCTCAGGAATAAAATTGTAGATTCGGTTTTGGGTAATGAAGTCCACGTAGATGTCTTCGCGCTTAACGCCCAGACGTCCCGCGGCGGCCATAAAATTCTCAATTAGCGCGTTGGCCTTTGCATTGCTCTGCTGCGCGTCCGTCCCTTCCTGGGAGACGCCAAAAACGGCGATGAACTCGTCGGCCGGCGCATTCAGCAAAACGTAGGCCTCAATGTGCTGAACTGGCACCAGGTCTTTATTTTCGGTTGTAGTTACGATGCCGTTGCTGGCTTTGTCGCTCCGGGCCTGCGAACGGTCGTAGATGCGATTGCCGGCTTCCTGCGCTTGAGTCAGAATCCCGCAGGTTATTATCACGACGAAGCTGAAATAGAGTTTTTTCATTTTCTGTTTAGCGGCGGGGCCAATGCCCGCCGTCCCCGGTAAAGCTCTACCTCTATGTCGGCGGGCGGACGTCCGCCGCCAAGCAATTAGTTCAGGGCAGCGCATCCAAAATCTGATCCACCTTCTGCGGCGTCAGGTCCTCGTGATAGTCAAACCCGATCTGAAACATGGGAGCGGTACCGCACGATCCCAGGCACTCCACCAGCGAAACCGTGAAACGCCCATCGGCGGTAGTCTCGCCAGGCTTGATTCCTAGTTTGTTACAGACGTGCTCCGTAATCTTCGGCTCGCCCATGATTTTGCAGGAGAGCGTTTTGCAAATCTGGATATGGTACTTCCCGACCGGCCCGGTATTGATCATCGAGTAGAAGGTCGCGACTTCCCAGATATCCGTGATACGCAGGTTCAGACGTTTGGCCAGGTACAAGACTCCCGCCGGATCCAGATAACCGCGCTCTCGCTGGACTATGAACATCAACGGCAAAATCGCCGAGCGCATCACCGGATATTTCGCCAGGTGATTGTCGATTTCCGCTTCCACCTCCGGCGAAAACGTTGCCATCTCATCCGGCATTTGCACCGGCTGGGAAAGTGGAACGATCTTAATGGGTTGTTGACTCATTAGGATTCTGTCGGTTGTCAGTGGTTAGTTGCCAGTTGCGGTCTTTGGTCTTTGGTCTTGGGTCTTTGTCCTAGTTTCCAGAACCTTTTCCCCGCAAACCGCGAATGACCAAAGACCAAAAACCTAAGACCACAACTGACAACTAACCACGACAACTAACTACCGATCGATTTCCCCTAACACAATATCCAATGATCCTATGATGGCGACGATATCGGCGACCATTGCTCCCTCCGCCATCAGCGGAAGGGCGGAAAGATTCACGAAGCTCGGTCCGCGGAAATGCACGCGCGCCGGTTTCGGGCCACCATCCGATTTTATGTACACGCCGAGTTCGCCTTTGGACGCTTCGATCGCTTGATAGACCTCGCCCGCCGGCACGTCAAACCCTTCGGCGACAATCAGAAAGTGATGAATCAGCGCGTCCATGTGCGTCTTCATCGCTTCGCGATCGGGTAAAACTACTTTCGGCGCATCTGCCTTTACCGGACCAGGGCGCAAGCGGGACAAGGCCTGCAGCACGATTTTGTGCGACTCGCGCATCTCGCGCATGCGCACTTTGTAACGCGCCCAAACGTCGCCGTCATACTCGATGGGGACATCGAAGTCGTATTTTTCGTAGTCGCAGTACGGATTGGCGCGCCGGAGGTCGAGCTTTACGCCGCTCCCGCGCAACGACGGCCCGGACAAGCCCCAATCGATCGCGTCTTCCGCCGAGATGCGACCGACGTTCTGCGTCCGCTTCTGAAAAATCATGTTGCCGGTCAGCAGGGAATCGAATTCATCGGCGGCACCGGGAAAGGCATCGGTAAACTGCTTGACGCGGCGCTCAAATCCTGCAGGCAAATCCATCATCAGGCCGCCGATGCGAAAGTAAGAAGGAGTTAATCTGCCGCCGGACGCCGCTTCGATCAAATTAAGAATCTTCTCGCGCTCGCGGAAACAGTAAAAGAAGACTGTCATTGCCCCGATGTCCAGCGCGTGCGTGCCTAGCCAAACCAGATGGGAAGCAATGCGCTGCAGTTCGCACATCAAGACGCGAATGGTTTGCGCCCGCTCCGGAATTTCCAAACCCAACAGCTTCTCAACCGCCATCACGTACGCGAGGTTATTTCCCAGTGGATTCAGGTAATCCATTCGGTCGGTGATGACGATGCCCTGTTGGTACTTCTTATATTCGAACAGCTTCTCCATCCCAGTGTGGAGATAGCCGATGTCCGGGATGGTCCTAACAACCATCTCGCCGTCCAGCACGAGTTCGAGGCGCAAAACACCGTGCGTCGAAGGATGCTGCGGCCCCATCGAGATCGTCATCTGTGTGTCCAGGGGACGATCGACAATCTCGAATTGCGGCGGCAGATTTACGGTCGAAGCACTCATCTTTTTTAGCTCTTTAGTAAACGCAAGCTTTAAGTTGCGAACGAGCCGCGCTCGCAAACTAAAGTTTGCATTACATCTTAAGTCAGGCTGTACGGCTCGTACCCACGCAACGGAAAGTCTTTACGCAGCGGATGTCCTTCGGAATCTTCCGGCATCAGGATGCGCCGCAGATCAGGATGGCCGGTGAAAACAATTCCCAGCAAATCGAATGTTTCGCGCTCGTGCCAGTTGGCCGTGCGCCAAACTCCGGTCACGGTAGGTACGTTTACCTCGTCGTCATCCAGCAGAACTTTTAGCCTCACCCGGTGCAGCCTGGTCACGGAGAAGAGGTGATAGTTGACTTCGAAACGCGGCTCTTCTTCCGGACCGCGATCGACGCCGCACAGGTCCGCCAGAAAATTGAATTCCAGCTCCGGGGTTGTCTTGAGATAGGTGCAAGCGGCGACGATATGCTCGCGCGGTACGATGATGGTCGTTTCGCCAAAAGCATTGATCACCTGGAAAATCCAATCGGGATGATCACGCTGCAACGCCGCCACTGGGGGTGACGGCGCGGCTGGTAGCTCTGGCGTCATGTCGGACGTGACATCGGCGCGGGGCTCAGTTTCGTTCGGCATTAATAGTTGTTCCGAATCACTCGATCGTCGTCTGGATCGTTTTCAGAAAGAACGCCGGCGCTCGTGTTTCGACGCATGAGCGTAGGGGCGCTCCATGGGTTCGGCCTGGCCTTTGGGTGAACCACTGGGCAGAGTGCCCGGGGGGACGGCTTCGATCGCCTCGGCCGCCGGAATGTCCCGGCGATCTCTGGCGGACTCTTTTCCAACCTTGTCCTGCAGCATCATCACCGCGTGAATAAGCATCTCCGGCCGCGGCGGACAGCCCGGGATGTAAACATCAACCGGAACAATCTTATCTACGCCTTGAACAATGGCGTAATTATCAAACACCCCGCCTGAAGTGGCGCAAGCTCCCATGGAGATGACCCACTTTGGTTCGGGCATCTGGTCATAGATGCGGCGCAAAACGGGCGCCATCTTACGCGAGACGCGACCGGAGACGATCATCACGTCTGCCTGCCGCGGGGAAGCCCGAAAGACCTCGGCGCCGAAACGGGCCAAATCATTTCGCGAGCTGGTGGCGTTCATCATCTCAATGGCACAGCAGGCAAGTCCAAAAGTTGCCGGCCACAGCGAAGATTTGCGCGCCCAGTTGATCAGCGAATCCAACCGCGTAGTCAGCACTTCGGGCAATGCTTCGGCAATAATGTTTTCCAGTCCCATATTTCTACGCGGCTGTTCGGATCTGCGCCTTACGCTGATCTGCCTGGGCCAGCAAGTGGGCCTCGGCTTCTGCTTCCCGGCGCGCTCTTTCGCCCCAATCAAACGCGCCTTTCTTCAGGACGTAGACATAACCCGCCAGCAACAGGGCCACAAACAACATCATTTCGGTGTACAGCAGGGTGCGCAACCCGTACTGGGGAGCGGACAAAGTTTTAAACACCACCGCCCAGGGAATCAGGAAAATGACTTCAATATCGAAGAGGATGAACAGCATCGCGACCAGGTAGAACTTCACCGAGAAGCGTTCGCGCGCCGAGCCAACCGGATCCTTGCCGCATTCGTAGGGCATCAGTTTAGTGCGCGTAGCTTTGCGCTGCCCGACTACTCGAGAGATAAGGATGTTCGTCACGGCGAATCCGACCGCCACCACGAAGATCAGGAGTATCGGAAGATAGGCAGTAAGGTCAAACCGCATAAACTAATCGCAATCCCCCAGTAAGCTACCGCGCATGACTAGCTGCGCCCACATAATCTGCGGGCGAAATTACCTTCGCAACTGCTTGAGAATCATTGTACAAAGTCATCCTATGCCATCAAATAGAGGGTGTCAAGCACCTCTACTTTCTACAAAAGCCCCGACTTCCAGCACAATTGACCGGCTGAAAATTCGTGTGTTACTGTTTCGCCGGACCTCACGAAAACATGCGTTGAAGACCCTATCGGTTACGGCTACGAGCTCGATCTGAACACACGTGATTACCGGATTCAATACGGACGTCGAACACGATGGAGTTGTCTATCACGTGCAGACGGAGGACAAGGGTCTTGCCAGCCCTTTGATTCTGTCGCTCGTTTATACCGGCGGCGAAATTCTCGCCAGCAAGCGCTCTCCATACGATGATTTGATCGCCGCAGGCTTTGACGAAAGCGCCCTCGTCGAGCGTCTATCACGTCAGCACAAACTGATCTGCGCGGCCATCCATGGCGGCCGAATCGAAGATCTGAAGCGCATGGGCCAAAAAGATGCCGCGCCACCAACACGCGTGGTGGTGCCGGATCAGGAGGCCGCTCCGGCTGCGTTGTCTCAGGACTTCACGGACGAAACCCCGACTCGTCCGCTCGATCTTTTTGCCGAGGTCATTCCGGACACGCCGTTGGCAGCGAGTGCGGCGGCGACCGCGATGCTGCGCGTAAATTTGTTGGAAGAGCGAGAACTCCGCGGCGGACAATTTGCGACTTTGCGAGTGCGGGTCAGTCGCGGCACGCTCGACGTCCAGGGGCCGGTGCCGGACGCGCATGTGGTCCTGAAAACCCTGGGGACAACTTTTCGCCCGGTTTCGACTTTTGCGAAAACCGATAAGGACGGCATCGCGATCATGTTCGCCGCCCTCCCCAGGTTTACAACCGGACGCGGGGCGATTCTGGTGCGTGCGGATCACAGCGGCGAAAAGGCAGAACTGCGCCGCATCATTCTGCCAACATGAAGGAGCCCGGGTGCGCATTGAAGTGAACGGCGAAGCCCGCGAGGTGGACGAAGAGATCAGGCTGAGCGATCTGGTCAGGGAACTCGCGCTGGCGCCGGAACGGGTGGCAATTGAGCTTAACAAAGCAGTCGTGCGACGTGCCGATTGGCCTGCCGCCAGGATCGCCGCCGGCGATCGGATTGAGATAGTTCATTTCGTCGGCGGCGGAAGTGGTGGCAAAGAGCAGAGAGTGAAGGTCGAGTTTTGGTTTTGGTCGAGTATCAATGAATAGGTCGAGTTATTACTGGGAGCGCGGGCGTCCCGCCCGCAACAGCGTGCGTAGCGCGCTCAGTCCTTAAACGAGTATTTCGCGCTTCGCGCTCAGTTGCGGGCGGGACGCCCGCGCTCCCAGTAATAACAGCCTTATTTCACCCACCGCGCCGTTGGGTGTACAGTTAAAAGAAATCCTTAGGAAGTTTTACAAGCATGAGCACTTCAGTAGTCGAATCAACAGAATTGAAGACCGGTGCGTTTCGTCTGGGGCGGAACACCTTTACCTCGCGGCTGATTATCGGAACGGGCAAGTACCGCAGTCATGAGGGAATGAAGGCTGCGCATCAGGCCTCGGGCGCGGAAATGGTGACCGTCGCGGTCAGACGCGTACCGCTGGATCGCAGCACCGAGTCATTTCTCGATCATCTCGATCCCGCTCTGCAAATTCTGCCGAACACCGCGGGTTGTTACACGGCAGACGAAGCCGTACGCACAGCCCGCCTGGCGCGCGAAGCCCTCAACACGGAATTGATCAAACTCGAGGTGATCGGCGATCAGACGACGTTGTTTCCCGACAATGAGCAGACGTTAGAGGCGGCGCGGATCCTTGTGCGTGAAGGTTTTACCGTGCTGCCTTACTTTACTGACGACCTGATCATGGCGAAAAAACTTTTGGATGCCGGGTGTGAAGCCGTGATGCCGCTGGCGGCGCCAATCGGATCGGGACTGGGAGTGCAGAACCCGGCCAACCTGCGCATCATGCGCGAGCAGTTGCCGGACGCCACGATCATCGTCGATGCAGGAGTCGGCACCGCAAGCGACGCGGCTATTGCGATGGAGCTGGGGGCGGATGGTGTGTTGATGAACACCGCGATCGCCGAAGCTGCAGATTCGGTGGGGATGGCCCGGGCCATGAAACTCGCGGTGGAAGCCGGAAGACTAGCGTACCTCGCCGGGCGAATGCCGAAACGTTTATACGCCAGTGCATCCAGTCCGCTGACCGGCGTAGTGAGATAGCCAGTCAAAACATTTGATTCGTTTAGAGGCGGGCTACGGCCCGCTTTTTTCTTTCGGTTATAGGAAGGCGGGCAGGCCCGTCTCTAAACGGTATTTAAGGTTGAGTCACACTAGCGACGCCATTGGGATTATCGATCACAAACAACCACGCGCCGTTGTCCTCTTTACGGATGACGTCGGAGGTCTGGCCTGCCATCTCGACAGCGTTGCCACCGGGATCGGTGCCTTTCAAAGTCCAACGAGCAAACAAGAGAGCCACGTCCCCCGCCTGGAAAACGGTGGGCTTTTGGATTTTGAATTCGCCTTTAAGCGCGAGAAAGGCGGCGAAGGCTTCGCGAATGGCGGCATGTCCCCTGACCACTACGCCCGGCTGCGGCACCAGGGTCGCGCCCGGCTCATAGAGAGTGATGAGCGAGTCCAGATCGGCAGCGGCAAAGTATTCTGAAAAAAGCGGGTAGATTTCTTCTGGTGTGCTGGCTGGCATTTGTTGTCTCCTCACTTGGGTTCTAACAGCGAATTGCGACGAACTATGACGCGTCCCTTTGGAGTGCGGCGACCTGTCGCCGCTTTCGCCGGCGGCGCTTGACGCCGCCTTCCTTTGCGGAAGGCACTATACAAAGAGTCGCGACAGGTCGCGACCGACCAAAGCGCTGACAGGTCAGCGCACTCCAAAGATCATCTACCACGTCCTTCTAATCGGATGTGCCTCGGTGTTGAAGATCACTTTGTCGAAGTTCAAAGTTCGGGGCGGCGCGAACAGCAGGTAAAAGTATTTGAATGTCTCGGCGAACAGGAAGCTTTGCATGGAATCGGACTTTTCTTTGGTGATCACACTCTTCAACGCCGCATAGCCTGCTTCGGTGCGGCAGTGTTTGACGAAATCCGCAAACATCAAACTGCCGGCACGAGCATAAACTTCCGCAGTGTCAGCCGCGAGCACCGCGGCAATTTTGGCGCGATAACGGCGCTCACGTCTGAGTGAACCAGCCTGTTCCTTCCTGGCGGCCTGATAAAGATAGTAAGTCGATTCAATAATCTCCGGCCGCAAAGGGTATCCGGGTGATACCACTTCCATCTTCTTGTAATCGAGTTCTTCCGGCTCGATTCCATGCTTATTCCACATGTTGAATGACGAGGCTTGCAGTTCCTGTGCGCGTTTGAAATCACCTGACAGCACAAGCAGGGCAGGGAAGAAAGAATCAAGTGCGCCGTAGGTGGTACTCGTGCGTGTTCCAGTATTCATATCAGCGTGGCCATACCATAGTTCTCGCTGAGGAGCTGCGCCGCCAAAACCCTTAGGCACGCGGAAGATATCATCAGCGAGATATTTGTTAATCGCCACGATGCTCGCTTGCCACATCCGCCGGCAATCCTGATCGTCAAACAATCGCCAGCACTTCAAAAGGTATTCGTAATAACTGTCGATGGCGCCGCTGATATGGCTGTCGGTATCGGTCCATTTTCCTGTCTCGACATTGATCCAGGTGCCGACCAGGCCAATCGCCGACCGACGTTTGTAAATTTCCACCAGAGCGCGCTTCGCTTTTCCGTAGAAGATGGGACGACGGGTGAGTTTGCTGAGCGTGCCGAACTCGATCAAAAGCGTGCCGGCCTCTGCAGGGTTCGTCACATCCCCGCGGACCTTTCCGGTTTTGAGATTCACGTAACGGTAGGGCAGGCCGGTGTGCGATTCGAAGACGGGCATCAGCCTGTTTCCCAAATCTTCAGCCAACGCCAGCAGCCGTTTGTCACCAGTCAGCTGATAACTGGAAAGCAGCCCGCCCAGTAAGCGAATTGTCACTTCGAAGTTCTGAACGTAAATGTCTTTGTCAAAAGAAAGATTCTCGAGGATGTATTTCTTCGTGCTCGCCGCCTCGTCTTTCAGACCCATCAGGATCATTGTGTCGAGGGCATCGATCGGCGTCATCAGCAGCGGCTGCTCGTACCAGTCGTGATACGTCTTGCTCAGAGGCTTCAGGTCGTCATGGCCCCAGGCGTATTGCTTATACCCGGACCAGGCGTGGCTGAACTCAGCCTTTACTTGAGCAGCGGTTTGTCGCTGATTAATTATTTGCGGAGAGGCCAGCGGAGCGCAGGTCGCAAAAATTAGAAGCAGGGTCGTGAGTTTGAATTTCATCTTTCGGAGTGACAGCTGAGATGGAGATTCCACAAAACGCCAATTTCGTGTTCTTTAGTGTGCTTAGTGGTGTTTCGTGTACCGTGTGATTCAGATTCTTCAGCATACGATTCACAAATCACACGAATTTCACGAAGTGACACGAATCAAAGCGGGTCCTTGGAGATCGCCTGGGGTTTACTGTCGGTTCACAACTAAGCAATGCTAAAGAAGAGATCGTCTCAGTCTCAAGCAAAGCCTGGCGCAGAACCCGTTGCAACCCAACGGCATAGATCACATTTAGACCGGCTTCGAGGTGGGCAAGGATATGGTCACCAGCAGCCCCCCGTCAACAGCGTTCGCAGCCACAATGTTACCCCCATGCAAACGGACCGAGCGTTCGGCGATCGCCAGGCCCAGGCCGGCGCCGCCCGATTCGCGATCGCGCGCGTCCTCAACGCGATAGAAGGGGCGGAAGATTTCCTTAAGCGCTGACTCCGGAACTCCGGTCCCGTGATCGCGGACGGCGATCACGGCGAGTTGGTTCTCGGGCTTGGCTGGATCTGGTTCACAGCGAAGATCGATTTGCACTTCAGTCTCCGGCGCGGTGTATTGCACGGCATTGCGAATGACATTTTCGATCGCGCGGCGCAGCAAGTCCTCGTTGCCGGCCGTCATACAGGGATCACAGTTATTGACGTGCACCGTGCGCCGGCGGCTGCGGGCTTCGAAATCAGCATCATCGGCAATCTGGCGTACCAGTTGCGCCAGATCTACTTCTGTTTTCCTTACCTCCTGAGTGTTCTCCAACCGCGTGATCGCCAACAGTTGTCCGATCATTTCGTTCAGGTTCTCAGCTTCTCGCTGAATCCGTTCGAGCGCGCTGATGGCCTCGGGGCCGGAGCGTTGCCGCGCCAATTCCAAAGCCACGTTCAGACGGGCGAGAGGCGAGCGCAATTCGTGCGAGATGTCGCCCAGCAAGCGCCGCTGGGAATTTAGTAGGGATTCGATCTTCTCAGCCATTAAGTCGAAGTCTTCCGCAAGTGACGCCAGCTCATCGCGGCGCTTACCCAATGAAGGCCCGACTCGGGCCGAGAGGTTGCCACGGGCCAACTCGCGAGTGGCGGCGCGCAGTTTGGTTACCGGGGCCGCGAGGTATCGCGCCAGCCAATAACAAAAGAGGCCGCCAATCAGAAACACTGCGAACAAATGAAACACATGATGCGCTAAAGGCGGCGGCACCATGTGCGGCTGGAGCTCGGCCACTAATACATAGTGGCCGCCCCCCGAGGCCGTCACCGGCCGGCCCATCAAGGGCGGATGTGACTGGAAAGAAACCTGGGTGTCCTGCGTCTGTGCCACTCGCTCGGCCAATTCACGAGCGCCCGGGGGCGTGCGGCGGCCGCTCAACTCTTCAAACTGCGGTCCGAAGAGCACACCGGACAGACCGCTCCCTCGCTGCATCTGGTCCATGTACGCCGCGAGTGAATTTCGGCCTTCGCGCTCGTAGATCTCCGCCGCGGTCTGGCCATACGCAGCAATCGCGATCTCCGCCGGTCCCCGCATGGGTGGATCGGGGTGCTCATGATGTCGCTTCACGTCGCCAACCACGAAGGTCATCCCGGCGACGACAATCAAAGCCAGAAAGAACCAGATAAAGATTTTTAGAAACAGAGTGCGCGGCAAGAATTTATTCTCCCCGTCCTTGATCAGAGTACGCATAAATGTAGCCCACGCCGCGCACCGTCTTGATGCGTTCGCCCTGATCCAGTTGCGCTCCCAGTTTTTTGCGCAGGTTACTGATATGCATATCGATGCTGCGATCGTAAGGCGAGGAGTTGCGTCCTAAAACGTCTTTAGACAACTCTTCGCGCGTGACGATGCGGCCGGCGGAGCGCAGTAATCTTTCCAGCAGGTCATATTCGACTGAAGTCAGATCCACCTCTTCGCCGGAGCGCCGCACCACGCGGGCGCCACTCTCAATTTCCACATCTCCAACCGCCAGGGGGCGCGCCTCGCTGCCGCTCTGATCGGGCTGGGCGCGCCGCAGGATGGCGCGGATGCGCGCTGAAAGTTCTCGCGGGTTAAAGGGCTTGGGCAGGTAATCGTCTGCGCCTATCTCCAGGCCGACGATGCGATCGATGTCATCGCCGCGCGCGGTGAGCATCAGCACGGGAACCTGCGAGTGGGCCCGAATTCGCTTCAGGACTTCAAAGCCATTCAGTCCGGGCAGCATCACATCCAACACCACCAGCGCATGCACGCCGGCGAGAGCGCGTTCGGCGCCGGCGCTGCCCTCGTGCACAGCTTCAACGGCGAAGCCCAAAGGTTCCAGGTATTCCGTCACCAGTTCGCAAAGGGCGACGTCGTCATCAATAATTAGAATCTGGTCCATTAAACTCGATACATAGGCGGGCTGGTTGCGGCTCTGCCGCGGCACAGTGCGGAAAGGCTTGCCTTTCCGTTCAGCCATGAATCTTTTTGAAGGCTACGCCTCAGTCTTACAGCACTGTGCTGCGGCGAAGCCGCGAATGTTGCTCGCTTTCTACCTTGCTTCGATCTGTCGATCAAACAAACAAGACATTGTAGCCCATCCCCCGAGTGCAGCCTGTAAAGAAGTGTAATAGGTGCGTTGACAAAACTTTACAAACCTTTACGGCGCAGCGGGACAAAGAAGCGTATAAGGTGTGAGTATCGAAATCAGGCCGGGGCCATCGCGTCGGCTTTCAATTCCAGAAGGAGAGTTTACGAATGAAAAATCGAATCTTAGTGCTGGCCGGAGTTGCGGCGTTGGTTATCGCAGCGACGGTTTTTGCGGTGGCCCAGGGAGGCCCCGGGCATCCGCGGGAGGGCGGGCCGGGCGACATGATGGAGCATATGTCGCGCGCCCTGAACCTGACGGATGCGCAGAAGACGCAAGTCAAAGCGATCATGGACGCAGAGCGCGCAGCGACCGAACCTTCACAGGGAAAGATCGAAGAAATCCACAAACAGATCGAAGCCGCCACGGCTAACGGTCAGTTCGACGAAACCCAGATTCGCGCGTTGACCAGTCAGGCCGGGCAGATCATGGCCGATCAAATGGTCGAGCACATTCGCGCCCACACCAAAATGTTTGCCTTGCTAACCCCGGAGCAGCGCACCAAAGCGCTCGAGATGCACAAAGGCATGGGCGGCCCCGGCGGCCCGCATGGACCAGGTGGTCCGATGCATGGTCCGGGTGGGCCCGGTGGACCAGGTGGACCAATGGGTCACGGAGCACCGCCGCCTCCACCGCCGCCAGGACAGTAACGCACAGAACTTCACGCTAACTAACAAAAGGATCATTGAGCCTGGCTCAGTGATCCTTTTTCGTTGGCCCAGGTTTTATATGAAAAATACTTGAACTCCGGCAGGATTTTGAGTAAGACCTTCGCCGATCTCAGAGAGCCTTCCTCGGGCCGCCCAGCCGAAATTAGACAGAAAAAAGGTTTGGTAGCCCGGCCCTGATTAAGGAAGTCACCAGTTCTCCCCACCAAATCCGGTTTGCCTGAGCGAGCGTCGTTTCCGACCCACCAGAACAGACGTTGAGCGGACTACTGGTGTTTCGTGGCGTCGGTGCACCAGTCGTGAAATCTGCCGAGTTTACGTTGGTGTCCGTGCATCCATTACCGGCGCGCAAGACAGCGGTAGTGTTGCTGGGCGCGGGCGTGGGGCCGGCTCCTTCGAAGCAGTTTGCGGTGGTCCCGTACCCGACAAAATCAATGATGCTCGCGCCGGTGGGGCAGGCGCCCGTAAGGGCCACGGTCGTGTTCACAAGTGCGACCTTGCTGGCTGTTGCTGACATGGCAATGCTGCCGGTCGCGTCAGGCGTGGGCAGCGCAGTGGTACCACCCGCGCCCGCCGCTTCCTGAATTAAGTAGTATTGCCCGGGCGCAATTGAGATGGCAGTGAGATTCGTTACGGACCAAGTCGTCCCCGTGGCGGCTGCGACCTGCACAGACCAGCCCGTTAAGTTCACCGTTTGATTGCCGCTGTTGAAGAGTTCGATGAAATCATTCGTGTAGGTGGACCCGGCGTTTCCGCCGCCGCCATACACCTGGCTGATCACAACCTTACTAAGCGGGGTGGGCGTCGGCGAAGGTGACGGCGTCGGAGTAGGTATTGGCGTCGGCGTCGGAGTTGGTGTCGGAGTTGCAGTAGGCGTTGGTGTTGGTGACGCCCCTGGTGTCGGTGGACTGCTCAGGTTCTGCGGGTCACTGGTTATCGATTGAAAGTCATTGGCATTGTCGTTCGTATCCTGAGTACTTCCCAGCAATCCTCCAGGCTTTCGTTCATAACCCAGGTTGCTGTCCGACGCTTGCGGGGTCAGGACAGTGCCTTCTTTGAATGCCGATCCGGCGCTCATACCAACCTGATCAATCACGGAATCGTCCGCGAGGGTAATGGCGATGCCCCCGTCGTTGGTGATGCCGCTGGCATACGTCTGATCGCCGGGAACTGAACCACTGTAGGCGCCGGAATTCGTCGCCAGGAAATGGGACCGAGCCGGCAAAGTCGTGCTGGCATTAATCGTCAGCCGCGTGCTGATGGTGCCGGTGCTGTTTGAGCCTCGAATCTTCCAGCCACTGATGTCGATGCTGCTATCGCTGTTGTTATAGATCTCTACGAACTCATCATTCGCTCCGCCCGGACCTCGAGTTCGAAACTCGCTAATTACCACCGGCGGAGTCGGCGTCGGACTTGCCGTAGGTGTCGGTGTCGGCGTCGGAGATGGCGTCGGCGTGGGGGTCGGCGAAGCTGTGGGTGTTGGCGTCGGCGTCGGCGTGGGAGTTGGTGTAGGCGTGGGCGCCGGACACACGTTCTGACTATCAGAAGTGGGCGCGTGCAGAGCATAGCTCGCCGTGTTGCGCGCGCCGCCGGAGCCATCCGGACACCGCTGCATCGAAACGGTGGTGCTGTCGCCGGCCCCACTTTCATCCACCTGCGGCTGTCCCGCGTTCAGCAGGACCAACAACCCGGCATCGTCGGCCTGTCCCGTGTCGTACACGAGTGCATCCTGGAGGTTCGCCGTCGTGACGGCGGTGCCGGTCCCAAAGTCGGAGGCATTGGCCCGATAGAGGGCAATCGCATCCGCGCCATTCTGCAAAGTGCCGTTCGCGAAAGTCACATCGACGCCGGGCACTGCGCTATTCCCAATCGTGAAGTAACCTCCAGCATTAGTTGTAAAGCCATCAAGATCAAAAGCAGCGTACGAAAGATCGTTGCTGCCGTTGAAGAAGACGACGACCAATCCTGTCAGAGAAGTATTGCCAGCCCCGCCATCGTAAAGCTCCACAAATTCCAATGTGTCTGTGCCGGTCTGATCGACATCTACTTCGTTGATGATGACACTGGTGGCCGGCGTGGGAGTCGGTGTCGGCGACGGCGGAACTGCCTGCAC